>NZ_CADIKH010000003.1 GCF_902859855.1 Paraburkholderia humisilvae | reverse complement strand
GAAGAAGAAGGCCACAAGCAGTGGCACCCGGTCGGCTGCGAGAAGTGCGGGCATTCGGGTTATGCGGGACGACGCGGCGTCTACGAACTGCTACTGGTTGACGACGCAATCACATCCTTGATTCACCGCAACGCGTCCGACGCGGAAATCCTCGCGACCGGCCGCGCATCGGGCATGCGCACGCTACGTGAGGATGCGAACCGTTGGCTTGCAACAGGTTTCACTTCCCTTGAAGAAGTGCTGCGGGTGACAGGCGGAGAATGACATGTCGGCATTCCGTTATGAAGCGATCAATGCTGCGGGCAAAACGCTAAAGGGCGTACTCGATGCGGACAGCGCGCGAGCGGGGCGCAGTCAGCTGCGTGCGCAAGGGTTGACGCCGCTGATCGTTGAATTGGCCGCACAGCGCTCGCAGGGCGAGCGCGGCCAGCGCCTGTCGCTGGGCCGCAAGCTGTCGCAGCGTGAACAGGCGATTCTCACGCGCCAGCTCGCGAGCCTGCTGATCGCGGGCCTGCCGCTCAGTGAAACGCTGACGGTGCTCAGCGAACAGGGTGAGCGCGATTACGTGCGCGAACTGATGGCGGCGATCCGATCGGAAGTGGTCGGCGGCCATTCGCTGGCGAACGCGCTGTCGCAGCATCCGAAGGATTTCCCTGACATTTATCGCGCACTGGTCACGGCCGGCGAGCATACCGGCAAGCTCGGCATCGTGCTGTCGCGCCTCGCTGACTATATCGAACAAAGCAATGCGCTAAAGCAGAAGATTCTGCTCGCGTTCACGTACCCAACCGTGGTGACGTTGATCGCATTTGGCATCGTCACGTTTCTGCTGAGCTATGTGGTGCCGCAAGTGGCGAACGTGTTCACCAGCACGAAGCAGGAGCTGCCGTTTCTGACGGTGGCGATGCTCGCGCTTTCCGATTTCGTGCGCCATTGGTGGTGGGCTGCGCTGATCGCGGTGGCGCTGATAGTGTGGATTGTGCGCGGCATTCTCGCGCAAGCGGGGCCGCGGCTCGCGTTTGATCGATGGGCGTTGACCGCGCCGCTATTCGGCAAACTCGTGCGCGGCTATAACACCGTGCGCTTTGCGAGCACGCTCGGCATTCTGACCGCGGCTGGCGTGCCGATTCTGCGCGCCTTGCAGGCGGCCGGCGAAACGCTCAGCAATCGCGCGATGCGCACCAATATCGACGACGCCATCGTGCGCGTGCGTGAAGGCACGTCGCTATCGCGCGCGCTCGGCAATACGAAGACATTTCCGCCGGTGCTCGTGCACCTGATCCGTTCAGGCGAAGCAACCGGCGACGTGACGACGATGCTCGACCGCGCATCCGAAGGCGAATCGCGCGAACTCGAGCGCCGCACGATGTTCCTGACGAGCCTGCTCGAACCGCTGCTGATTCTCGCGATGGGCGGCGTGGTGCTGGTGATCGTGCTGGCGGTGATGATGCCGATCATCGAACTCAACAACATGGTGCAGTGATGCGCGCTTCAACCCACGCTTCACCGCACGAACGCACTCGGATTCTCGACAGCCGGCAATGCGATCTCGCGCC
Organism: Paraburkholderia humisilvae; assembly: GCF_902859855.1. Taxonomy (GTDB): domain Bacteria; phylum Pseudomonadota; class Gammaproteobacteria; order Burkholderiales; family Burkholderiaceae; genus Paraburkholderia; species Paraburkholderia humisilvae. The sequence goes on along the minus strand of NZ_CADIKH010000003.1, from coordinate 333,108 downwards.
GCAAGCTGCCGCGCTTCACGACGATCGAGCGCGCGCGCACTTCAGCGAGCGTCGTCGAATCGTTGATCTTGCCGTTCACGCGGATCACTCGCGCCGGCTCGCCGCCGATGCTGACGATCGCCGCGCCGTGATTCGCATCGAACGACAGTACGCCGAGCAGTTGAACCGTATCGCGCGGCCCCTGGTCGGGCTGCGAGCCGAACAGCGTGCCCCCGGCGGTCGTATCGAGTGCGGCGGGCGGCGCGGGTTGCGCCGGTGCGGCAGGTGCCGCTGCGGTGAAAACATGCGCCCACCACGCGAGCACCGCAACGAACAGCGCGATGGCCGCAACGGTGCCGAGCGTGGGCAAGGACATAAACCGATGCATGACGTTGATGCGAAGCATGACGTGAATTCCCGCTGTGTGAACCGTGTGAACGGCATGGGTGGATGGTCCGAGTGAAGCGCCCCATGCCACGCTTTTGTCTCTGTGTGCAAGACGGACTTACCGCGTAACCGTATTTTTGGGCGAGAGGGTGAACTTGTGATGACTGGTTCGACTATACGTGACGTATCACGCGTGCGTGCGCAGGTTCGCGCGTCGCGCGCACGCGCGCAGCGCGGCTTTACGCTGATCGAAATCATGGTCGTGATCGCGATTCTCGGCATTCTTGCCGCGCTGATCGTGCCGAAGATCATGAGCCGTCCGGATGAGGCACGCCGCGTCGCCGCCAAACAGGATATCGGCACGATGATGCAGGCGCTCAATCTGTACCGGCTCGATAACGGCCGCTATCCGACTAGCGAGCAGGGCTTGCGCGCACTGATCGAAAAGCCGACGACAGAACCGGTGCCGAATAACTGGAAATCCGGCGGTTATCTCGAACGCTTGCCGAACGACCCGTGGGGGAATCAGTACCAGTTTCTGAACCCCGGCGTGCACGGCGAAATCGACGTGTTCAGCTACGGCGCGGACGGCAAGGCAGGCGGGGAGGCTAACGATGCCGATATCGGCTCATGGCAGTAGCGATATGCGTGGCGTTGCGCGGCGCGTAGGGCCACGCATCACGCTGCGCGGGTCCAGCGGCTTTACGCTGCTGGAGATGCTCGTCGTGCTGATGATCGCGGGACTGCTGATCGCGGTCGTCGCGCTTGCGCCGTCGCGCAATCGCCGCACCGATCTCAACGAAGAAGCGCAGCGTCTTGCGACGCTGCTCGAATCCGCGGATGACGAAGCGCAGGTGCGTTCGACGTCGATCGCATGGGAGCCGATGGACGGCGGTTATCGCTTCTTTCAGCGCACGGAGAACGGCAAGTGGCTGCCATTGACCGACGACGTGCTTGGTCCGCACCGCTGGGGCACCGATGTGACCGGTGTGTCGATTCGCTATACCGGCGGCGCGGGCATTCAACGCGTCGTGTTCGGCGAGGAGAGCATCGAGGTGCCGGTGACGATCACGTTGTATTCCGGTGCGGTGAGCTTGCTGGTGGTGGGCACGGGCATCGGCAACTTCGCGGTGCGTAGGCCATGAATATCGGATATCGCCGTGTGCGGCGCGAGTTTCAGTGGGAGGAGGCTTCGCCATGTCGAGCCTGATCGTGCTGTTGCCGTCCGCCGATGCGCAAACAGCGGGTGCCCATGACGTTGACGCGATGCCTTTGCATTTCGCGTTGATCCATCGCGGCGGCGAAACTCTGCGTGTCGGGCAAGCGCCGCTCGCTGAACTGCCTCATGCGCTTGCGACGGTGCTCATCGTTGCCGCGCGCGACACGCTATTGCTAAAGGTTACGCTGCCTCCGGTCACGGGTCCGCGCTTGAAGCGCGTGTTGCCGAATGTGGTCGAAGAACATCTGATTCAGGATGCGCAGCGCAGTCATATTGCGGTCGGTCCCGATGCCGGAGAGCCAGGCGAGCGATGCGCGGCGATTGTCGACCGTGAGTGGTTTGCGGGCGTGATCGAACGATTCGTCGCGGCGGGGCATCGCAAGCTGCGCGCGGTGCCGTTGATTCATTGCATTCCGAAGCTGGAAGCCGCGCGCGCGCCGCGGCCCGCTAACGAGGTCCAGCGGCACGAGGAAGCGACGGCCGCAGTGGGCGACACCCCGTTCGAAACTGAAGAAGACGACGCAACCGGGACGTCGCCGCCGGAAACCGCCGAAGCGAACACTGACTTAATCGCAAGCGCACTGATTGTGCGGTATGACATCCGGCCGCGCGAACGCACTGGCGTCCAAAGCACGCAGACCGGGACAACCGACCCGACCGACACGATGACGGGCCCCGACGAAGAACGCGTGGAAATCGCCGTCCGGCAAGACACGCTCGGCTTCGGCATGACGATCCGCGCACCGCAACTGGACGCAACGATTGCGGAACTCGCGAAACGTCAGCCATTAGCGGTCTATTCGCTCGCGTTCGAGGCATCTGGCGAGCACACGAACGGCAGCACCGCAAACGCAAGCTCGAACTCAAACGCAAGCCAGGCCGCATCGCACAACAACCCGCCCGCCGCTCGCGCTACGCACGTTCAACAGGCATCAACGTCCACCGCGTTCCCACTCGTTGCGTTGACGCTGCCGTGGTCCGCTTTAGCCCGCGACGCGCTCGCCTGCCGCTTCGACCTCTGCCAGTTCGATTTCGCCAACGCGGGCCGCTCGCGCGCCGGCGCCGGTGGTCTCAAACCATGGCGCGTGGCAATCGGCCTGGTCGTGGCATCGGTGATCGTGTCGATCGGCGCAATGAATGTGCAATGGTTCCAGTTGCGCCACCGCCGCGACGCACTCAACGCGCAAATGACGGAGCTCGTCAAAACCGCGTTCCCCGACGCGACCGTGATTCTCGACCCGCACGCGCAAATGGCCGCAGGCCTCGCGCGCCTGCGCAGCGCGGCCGGCGAACTGCGCGCCGACGACTTCGCGGTGCTTGCGACCGGTCTGTCGAAAGCACTAAGCACCATCCCATCCAGCGCGATCGCCGGCCTCGACTACAGCGGCAATGCACTCGACGTCACCTTCAAACCCGGCACGACGATCGACAGCGACGGGCTGACCCGGCGTCTCGCCGCGCAGGGCCTCTCCGCACAGGAGGACAACGGCAAATGGTCAATCAGATCCGCGCAGCGCTCATCCCACTGAAAAGCTGGTTCGACGCGCGCCCACCGCGCGAGCGGAAGCTATTGCTCGCAGGCGGCGCAGTCGCCGCTGCCGCGCTCGTCTATAACGCGCTGTGGGAGCCGGCGTTTGAAGGCCGCGCACAGATTGCCGCGAGCCTGCCGCAACTCGAAGCGCAACTCGCGGATATCCGCATGCAAGTCGACGAAGCGCGCCATCTGAAAGCGGCGGCCGCGCAGCGAGCGCCCACTGGCGCCGCATTGCGCGACGCGCTTGACGCTTCGCTTGCGCAAACCGGCATCGCGAACGCGCAATTGACCGTGCTCGGCAAAGGCGTGCAGATCGATGCGAAAGCGGTGCCGTTCGCGACATGGATGACCTGGCTCGACCAGGTGCGCAAAGAAGACCACGTGCGCGCGATCAACCTGCGCGCCAGCGCCGAAGACAAGCCCGGGCTCGTGACGATTTCGGCCACGCTACAGCCCACTCTGGAGCACTAACACCGTGCGGCCGACCCGGAAATCGGCCAGCGCCGATGCTTCGTCCCACTATGCGAGCCAAGTCAAAACGCCTCGTTCCTTGACTTCTGATTGTCATATTCAGTACATACGATACGTCGTCCAGCTTCTTTGTCGACACTTTTGTCGAGATTGTCGCGACGGCATCGCACACCGTCCCCTCATTTCCGGCTTTTCATTCATGACCGACTCCCGGGCGCCGACCAGTGTCGTCACACTGGTCGTATGTCTGATGCTGTGCGCGCTCACCATGCGAGGTGCGCGAGCACAGGACGCAGCGCCCGCCGGGAGTCAGTCCGCAAGAACCATGCAATTCGATCTTCCGGCTCAGCCGCTCGCGTTGACGCTTCAGGCCTTCGGCAGCATGACCGAGATGGTTCTGCTCGCGCCCGCGCCGCTGCTCGAAGGAAGAACCAGCACGGCCGTGAGCGGCGACTACACGCCGCACGATGCGCTGATTCAATTGCTGGAAGGCACCGGCCTGCAAGCCGACTTCGCCGGTCCCGAAGAAGCGATGATCGTCGCGCAGACCGCGCCTGCCGCGCCTAACACCGCCACGGCCGGGCTCGTGCAGACGCAACCGGTGCCGACCGCTTTGCCGGTCGACGGCCTTGCCGATGACAACGAGCAGCGCGCCTATGCCGCGATGATTCAGGAGCGCATGACCGAGGCGCTATGCGCGCAGGACGTGACGCGCCCCGGCAATTACCGGCTGGTTGCCCAGATGCGCATCGACGACCATGGCGCGGTGACGGACACGGATCTGATCGCGACCAGCGGTTCGCCGCGGCGCGACGCGGCGATCGAACAGGCGCTGCGCTCATTGAAGCTCGATTCGGCGCCGCCGCCCGGCTTGCCCGAACCGGTGACGATTCTGCTGCGGCCGTCCGGCAATGGCGTGCATATCAATTGCCCGCCGCTCGGAAAGCGAGGTTAGAGGCCATGTCCGACACCAGTCGCGCGCAGGCACTCAGGAAGCTGCTCGTCTCGCGTTATGCGTATCTGGCCAAACGGCTCGAACGCGTGACCGGGTCGAAGGACGGTGCGGCCGACGCTTTGCACGAAACCTGGCTGCGTCTCGAAAGCGCGAATATTGCCACGCCGGTCGCGAATGGGGATGCGTATCTGCTCGGCATGGCCAATAATGTCGTGATCGACCAGCATCGGCGCGAGCGGCGCCACGAGCACGACGAAGATGCCGAGCTTTTGCTCGACGTGCCCGATGAACTTGCGGACCCGGAACGGATCGTAGCAGCACGCCGTAAAGTCGAATCGCTGAAAGATATTATGCGTGGCCTGACGCCCCGGCGCCGCGCGATTCTGATTGCCGCGCGCGTCGAAGGGCTATTGAACCGTGAAATTGCCGAACAGTTCGGCATTTCGCTGCGGCTTGTCGAAAGCGAATTGAGTGCGGCAATGAAGTACTGCCTCAAGCGCATGCAGGAAACCGGCGATCCGTACGCCGGTTCGACCGCCGGGCCGAGAAAATTTTGAGCACGCTACAGATGAACAAAGCCGACGCCGATACCGCGACCGACGTCCACGCACAAGCCAGTGCGTGGCTCGTCCGTCTGCGCTCCGGCGACGCGAGCGCGGACGAAACACAGGCGTTCGAACAGTGGTGCGAAGCCAATCCGCAGACCGCGCAACTGCTGCGTGATACATGGACGTCGTTGCGCGGCGCGGCTGCCGAGCTGGCCGAAGAAGAGCGCGCGAACGGGACTGCGTGGCGCGGCGAGCCCAAGCGTCGCGCAACCGCGCATCCGTTGCGCCCGGGGCGGCGCGCGTTCGTCGGTTTTGCGCTGGCTGCCGGTGCGTCGTGGCTCGCGCTGAAGCCGCCGATGCAGCTGTGGCCCGCGCTCGGCGACTTCGCCGCCGACTGGCGCACCGGCACCGGCGAGCGGCGCCGGGTCGTGTTGTCGGACCGCGTCGCAATCGAAATGAATACGCAGACGCGGATGGACAAGCTGGCTTTGCAGGACACGATGCATAGCGTCGAGCTCGTGGCCGGCGAAGCGGAGATTGTCGCCGCGCAGCCGCCGGCCGGGTATATCGGTCCGATGCGGGCGGTGTCAGTGATGGCCGGCAAGGGCCGCCTGCAGGCGCAGGTCGCGCGCTTCGATATCAAGCGGACCGACGATCAGGTTTGCGTGACGTGCATATCCGGCACGGTCGCCTTTGAGCATCCGCGCCGTAAGTTGACGTTGCAACCGTCGCAGCAGATCGTCTATGACGATCGCGACGTGCACCCGGTGACCGACGTCGATCCGGGCGTCGTCACGTCGTGGCGTCGCGGTGTGCTGGTGTTTAACGGAGTGCCGCTGTCGCAGGTGGTCGACGAGATTAACCGTTATCGGCCCGGCAAGATTATTCTGCGCAACGCGTCGTTGGGCGATAACCGGATTCAGGCGCAATTCCCGATCGCCAAGCTCGACGACGTGGTCGGCATGCTCGGCAAGCTGTATGGCGCGCATATCACGCAGTTGCCGGGCAATATCGTGCTGCTGAGCTAAAGCGCTTTCGCTTTTGACGATGCGGATTCGCGCATCGGCGAAGCTTGGTTATTCACGAAGCCGCGCTATTCAATTCGCAACGCGCGCCATGCGTGGTGCTTATCCGCACGGCTTCTCCTTGTCCCTTCCCTCGCGCGCAAACCGGCATCGTCACGGCATCCGCTGAAAAGTTTGCGGGTTAGGCCGCCCTCGTTTCGACCTTGTCTATGTAAGCCCGCTTTACGCGTTCACGATCACCGATGGGGTTCACGATTGCTGCCCGTAGCCGGCGGCAACGATTGCGCGTCTCCGCTTGCTGCATGCGGTGCGGCAACGCCGGGCGCGGTATCCCATGCAGCATCGAGCGGATCGTCAACGCTCTCGTAGGGCTTGAGAAGAAAAGGGAAACGTTCGGTCAGCGCGCCGCTTTTACGCAACGCGACGATCTGGTCGATCATCCAATGCAATAGATCGCTGCCGTCATGAATCTGAGAGAGAGACCAGGCAGGCATGGGGGAGAACAGCTCGCAGAAGCCGCTCCAGCGCGAAGCGCGACCGTTCGCCGATGGGCGCAGATAGGTCTTGAGATGGAAGTCGCCGTTATCGATCACGTCGCCGACGAACAGGCCGTTCGTGGTCGGCACCGCGGCCTGCTTCCAATGCTCGACCTTCGCCAGCGCACGCAGGGTGCGTGCGAACACGAACGCGGTGCTGGTTTCCCCTTCGATGCCGTCAAGAGACAGCACGCCGTTGCGCTGCATGCAGCGCGCGACCGCGTGCGGTTTGATCGCAGTAGACGAGAAGCTGGTGAGCACGAGGCCGGGAACGGTGACTTGCAGCTGGAATTCGCGCAACCCGTGTTCGGCGCTCATCGTCGCGAAGCTGACGAACAGGCCCTCGGCGCTGCCGACCGTGCCGACGTAGGGCTCGAGGCCGAGACGCGCGATCTTCGGCGCGACCTGATGCGACAGCATCCGCATCAGTGCGCGACGGTTCGGTGCGCCGGTGAAGTCGTCGAGGCTTTTCATCACGATGTCGGTCAGCTTGCCGCGGCGTTCGTCGGCAAACAGGCGAGGCGAGCGGTTGAGTTCGAATTTCGCGCGGCCATGTGCCACGCGCGGGTCGACAAACATGCAGGTTCCTCCAGGACGGTCCGCTCAGGTCGGATGCTGAGTCGCTGAAAACGAATCGTCAATGGTGGTCATTCAGGATTGGGCCGGCGCTGCCGGTTTGGGAACCACGCGAAACCGGGCGGCAACTTGAACAGGCAGTGTCAGTTTATTCGCATGCTTCACCAGATAGAGACGGGGCGATAACGTGATGCGCGCAGTGATACAACGCTTTGTTGAGCATAGCCCGATGACGTTGATGGCGCGCCTGATGCTGCAATGCGCGCTGGACGCACAATGGGTCGGCGATCTGTTCGAGCAGGAAGACGTGCGCGGTGCCGTGCAGTTGCGCGAGTCGCTGTTCAGCACGACGGTCGAAGTGATGTCGACGCTGTCGGCGCGCTTGCGGCGGCCGGCTAGCGAGGCCGCACGCGTGCCGCACGAATGGCCCGCGTCGATTACCGTGTTGCACGACCGGATCAGCCGCACGCGTTCCGGCTGGGGCCGTGCGCTGGTGCGCGATAGCGCGCAGCGTTTGTGTGCGCTCGCTCAGGCGCCGCAGCGCTCGCTGCCGGCGACCGTGCAGGGTTATCGGCTGCGCGTGCTGCATGGCAGCCATTTGCCGGCGGGCGTGAAGTGCGCGCCGGGCCCGGACGGCTGCGCGCCGGTGGTGACACCGCTCAACGCGCTGCGTGGCGCTGCGCTCGCGGCGCAATCGTTGATTGTGTACGACCCCGATCTCGCGATGATTGTCGATCTCGTGCCGTGCGAGCGCGACGACGCGCATGAGCGCGCGCTGACCGGCTCGCTGCTCGATTCGGTTCAACCAGGCGAGTTATGGATTGTCGACCGGCGTTTTAGCACGCGTGCGATTCTGAATGGCTGGCCGCGCCGCGGCAGCGCGTTTATCGTGCAGGAGCACGGTTGCACGCCGGAGCATCGCGAACTGGACAGTCCTGTCGAACACGGGCGCATCGAAAGCGGCGTGGTGTATGAACAGTCGGTGAGCATTGCCGATGAATTGGGCACGCCGATCGTGTTCAGGCGCATCGAAGTGCGCCTCGATCGCAGCAGTGAAGGCGGCGAGCGCCTGATCCGCATTCTGACGAACGTGCCCGCCACGCAACTGGATGCGCAAGAGGTCGCGCGTCTGTCGTGCCGCCACTGGAGCGCGACCTTGCCGGTGCCGCTCGAACCGGTTTTTAATGGCGAGATGCTGTCGGCGGGGCCGCCGCGCGCCGCATTGCTGACCTTTGGGGTGGCCGCGTTTGCCTATAACGTGTTGAGTACCATCGTGCGTGTCGTCAGCGCGCAGCAGGAATTGAGCGAGCGCGAATTCGAGCGCTTGCCGTCGCATGTCGCGGCTGGCGTCAGTGCGACTTATGCGGGCATGATGGTCGCGCTGCCGGATGACCAGTGGCAGCGCTATGAACGGATGGCGCCGAAACAGCTCGGGGAACTCGTCGATGCGATCGCCGCGCACGTCGACACGCGCAGCACGCGCAAACAGCAACGCGAAGCGAAAGTATCGCCGGTGACCGCGCAGATGATGTGCGCCGCGACCATCGACCTGCTATTGGGCTGCGAACGAAAAATCGATCTCGATACCGAGCCGCTTGCCGAACAACGGGCCGTTGCGATGGCGACGCGCGACTTCAGCAGCAACCCGTCGAAGGCGCTGCGCGATGCGGTTGAAGCGCCGGTGATGGTGACGAAATACGGGCAGGCGATCGCGTTTCTGATTTCCGTCGAAGAATGGAACCGGATGAAGGCGGAAATTCGCGAAAGCAGTCTCGACCGGCTTGCGATGGGTTACGCGGGCGTGGCTCGCGAGGTGCTCGAGCCACCGCCGCTAAAGACCTCGGTGAATTGAGTTTTTTGAATTACGTCGTCACGCGGTGGACCCAGATGACCGAGGTCCAGGAGTAATCGCCGATGCCGTAGCGCGCGATCAGCGTATCGATGCGCGTGTTGATTCGCTTTGAGTGAATCCGGCAGTGCACGATGAAGTAACCGCTATTCACGTCTATCTGTGCGCCATCGGCGAGCGTCGCGGTCGCTTGTTGCGGAGGCGACAGCAGCATCGCCACTTCGGCGGTGCTGACGAAGTAAGCGGTATTGCGGCGCTGGACGATCGTATGCGCCTGACCCGCGGAAATGCCGGGAATCGCCGCGACAATCGTCTGTTCGGGTGCCGTGTTCACGTTGACGGCGGTGAGGTCGGGCAGCACGGTGACGAACGGCGTCAGCGCATGAACCGCTGCTGCGTCATAGCCCGGAATGCGTCGCAAGTCCGCTGCCGATACCAGTTGCAGCGGCCAGTCGCTGGTGCCGCTGCCGTCGCGCAGCGAACGCAGCATGTAGTCGGCGGTGGCTTGCGCGAGCGCCGGATCGAGCGACAGTTCACCAAGCAGTCTGCGATACGCGGCGATGCCATTGCCGTCGATGCGCCACGGCTGCGCGGGCGCCGGCCGCGAAACGAGATTCGCGAGATTGAACTTCGCTTGCGCGTCCTCCACCTGGCCGGAGATCCACGCATTGGCCAGCTCGCCATTGACCTCGATCGCATCGCGCGGCAGCAGGTTCGACAGCTGTATGTCGCTGACGGGGGCCGACCACTCCTGGCCGTCGAACGTGACGTTCGATGTCGAGCTCTGCGCACGCAATGTCGCGCGCGCCCATTCGACGGCGGCACGCTCGACCCACATCGTCTCCGCCGCGAGCCGCTGGTTCTCGACGTCGCGGGTCGCGACGCGTTGGCGCCATAGCACGCTGGCGGCGAGCGTTGCCGCGAGCGCGACCACCAGCAGCACGGTGACGATGGCGATACCCCGTTCCCGCTTGCGCGGTTGTGTGTCGATGATCTTGGTCAAGGGATGCATTACCGGCTCCGTTGCATCAGATGCTTGATGATATAGGTTGCCGCTTTGCTTTAGCGTGACAAATGCCACTGACAAAATGCTACGGAACATTTCGCAAAAAACTGACACCTTTAATCGATATGATCTTTTGGACAGAAAAGCCGAAAGCATTTATCTGTCGACAATTATTCTGGATAACTAGGTATTCCAATTACATTAGTTCGCCATTGAGAAACCGTTCTTTTTCGTCAACGCGATGACCGTGGATAATGAGCTTCATCCGCTCGATGAACGCTATATCGAAGCCTATGGTATTCGGGAGGGCAACGGTAGCGACGACCCTGGTACTGGCACAGTACGCTGCCCGCTTTGTGGGGGCGAACTGCTGCCGACGCATCATCAGCGGCGCGGCCATCGTTATTTCAAGCATCGGCACGAAGAGCAGACCGCGCGCTGTCCGCTGACCACGCCGAATTATCAGCTCGATCGTTTTGAAATCAGCCTGCATACGCCCGACCTGAATGCGGTGCGTATGAACCGTGCGCAGTTTCTGTTCAACTGGAAGCGGCACTTTCGCATTGCGCGGCATATGGCGCCGGCGCTCACGCTCGAACGCTTTATCGCTGTCGTCAAGTATGCGGACGTGATGAACCTGTGGGGCTTCCCGCTGCTCGATCAGCGCGATTTGCCGTATGTGCTGCTCGTGCTCGCAGGGTTTATCGCCGAGCATCGCAAGGGCGACGTCACGATGTGGACGCGTTTCTGGTTCGACGGGCGTGTCCGTTCAGCAAGCGATTTATGGCGTAGTGGTGGCGTGCGCGATCCGCAGTTGTATCGCGTGGTCTATCGCGATGTCGTGCGCACGCCGTTTCCGACGGGCGCGGAAATCGTGCGTTGGGAAAGTGTCGAGCGCGTCGACCGTGTCGCCGACCTCGCGTCGCGGGGCGTAGGCCGTGCGGATATGCGCTTGTTCGAGAAGTTTCTCGAAAACGATACGGCGATCGAAGAAGAATGAACGCCGCCGTTCAAGGCTTCAGTTGCAGCGGCTGCGCGTTGATCTTGATGCGAAACAGCGTGTACGGCTTTTTGCGCAGATCGCGGCCGTGATTGAACTGCGCCTGGCGGTTCAACTGATTCGCGGTGAAATACAGATAGCCGTCCGTGCCGATCGATAACGCATCCGGCCACAGAATGCGTGGGTCGTGCGCGATCGTTACCCATGTGCCGTCGGGCAGCATCTTGCGGATGCTGTTGCGCTCATAGTCGCCCGCATAGACCGCGCCGTTCGCATCGGAGGTGATGCCATCCGACGCGCCTTTTTCGCCGAGGTCGCGCACGCTCGCTTCCACTTCGCCGTCTTCAGCGTTGCGGTCGCGCAGAAACTTCGTCGAGACCGAATACAGATGACGGCTCGACAAAGGCGAGAAATAGAGGATGTCGCCATCCGGCGACAGCGCGAGGCCGTCTGCCGCGAGCCGCACCGGTTGCGGCCTGCCGTCAGGGCCGTCCTCCATCATCTCGATGCCTTCGACGACCGGAATGAACGACGGGTCGCCCTGCGTCGCGGGATGCGCTTCGAGTGTGCGCCATGCGTCGCCGCTCGCGAGATCGACCACGATAATCCCGCCCGGACCCGATGGCGATGAATCGGACAGATAGGCCACGCCTTCCTTGCCGTAGCGGAAATCGAACCGCGCGTCGTCGATATACGACATCGGCAGCAGCACGTTCGGCTTGAAGACGATGGTCTTCACCACCTTGTTGGTGGTCAGATCGACGGCGACGAGCTTGGCACCGCCTTGCACCGGTGGCGCGAACTTCGGCGCACCGGTATCGAGAATCCACAGCCGGTTGCGATAGTCGGCGACGATGTTCTGCACGCTCAGCAGGCTCGTTGCCGGATGCGTCGGGTCGGGCCGATTGATCTGCTCATTCGGATACGGCACCACGTGGCCGTCGACAATCTCGCCGACGCTATACGGCACGTCGTCGCCCCAGCGCGGATAGTTGACGAAGAGCCGCCCGTTCGGTGCTTTCGCGACGCCAGACGGCATCGCGCCGTAGAACTCGTGGACCGCTTCGATGTGCCCGATCGAACGCTCTTCCGGCAGGGGCGATGCATCGTCGTACGTGGTCTGCCCGTACGCGAGGCCGGGCCACGCCGCGAGCAGCGCCGCCGCCGTGGCCGCGGCCGCATACCGGTCGAACTTCATGCTGCACTCCTTGATGCGGATTCGTCCGGGTTGGTGTTCTTCATATTCATGCGCGGTCGAACGGTGGCGCGTGGGCGGACGTTCAGCTTCCGATTGAAGCAGTTCGAAGCCCGGCGTGATGTCGCAGATGCATGCCGCGACGTGCACCGCGATGGCCGGTGAAACTGAACATCGGCGCACGGCGATGCGGGCTAACATCGATTGTTTGCTGAATGGTTGGGTGTGTATGCCACGCGCCAACACTGCGTTACGAACTGTTGTTGAACGCAAAACGCTTTGCGGTCGCCAACGCGTCCCGCGTATTTCGCCACGTCGCCGCTCACGCCCGCCACGTAACGCGCCGCTTCAAATTGACTCGACTTCGCCCGTTTATTGCAAATACCTGGCTGTGGGGGCGTTGCCTGTCAGTCAATTGCATTGCAGTGGAGTCGGGACATGTTGATCGATCACGTCAGTCCGGTTTTGCGGCAGAAGGGCAAGACTTGTATTCAGCGTTTGCTTGGTTGGGGTGCGGCCGGTGCAGTGGTGCTCGCGGTTGCGGGCGGTGCGGCGCTTTGGCATGAAGTGCACGCGGCGCGCATTGAGGCATCGTCCGCGTTGTTGCTGCGCGACCAGGTGTGGGGCGGTCGTGTCGATACCGGCGACCACCCGGTCGGCATCTACGCGGTCGTCGACGCGCTGACCGGCAGTGAGGACGCGATCGTCACGGCGGTTCGCGGCTGCGATAACGGTAACGGTGCGGACAGCCTGCGGTGACCGGCCGCGTGAGAACGGTGGTGCGCGGAATGTCGTGGAGCGTCGAATAATTACACATTGCCTCGCGCTATACGAATGCCACTCCGGGCTGTGCATTCGCATTCGTCGGAATAAATATCAGCATCAAGTGTTTAAAATAAAGCCGGAACGATAAGAGAAGACGCTTGATGCCTGGCTTGATGCCTGCGATGCGCAAGTCTTGTGCATCGGTCGTGGTCCGTGCGTCGGTGCACGCGCATCCTTAGCGATGTTCCTGAAGAAGCGGTCGTTCGCGCCACATCGGCGTGCGTTTGCGCGCGCGGGTGCTGGCGCGCAATTTCGTGTGTGTGGATCAATGCGATGCGGGGAGGTGTGGATGACGGTTCGCGCGGCAATCGTAGGCTTGGGTAGATGGGGGCGACGGCTGACGTTGTCGATTCAGGGAAGCAGCAAGATTCAATTTGTCGCCGGTGTCACACGGCGCGTCGGGCGAGCGCAGGAATTTGCCGATCAGGTTGGCATTCCGCTCACGAATCAGCTCAACGATGTGATCACGAATCCCTCGATCGATGCGGTCGTGCTCGCCACACCGCATAGCGTGCACGCCAGCCAGGTGCTCAAGGCCGTGGCTGCCCGCAAGCACGTGCTTTGCGAAAAGCCGTTCACGCTCGATTGCGCGTCGGCCGCGCGTTGCATTGAAGCCGCGCAAGCGGCGGGCGTGGTGCTGGCGGTCGGCATGAACCGCCGCTTTCTGCCGGCGGTGCGCGACCTGGTATCGCGTGCGCATTCGGGTGACCTCGGCACGCTGCTGCACGTCGAGGCGAACTATTCGGCGAATGCGATCGGCTTCTACAGCGAAGGATCGTGGCGGCTCGATCCGGTGGAAGTGCCCTGCGGCGGCCTCGCGGGCCTTGGCATCCATATGGTCGACTCGATGATCGAACTGCTCGGGCCGGTGCGGAGCGTGGTCGCCGTGTCATCAAGGCGAATGCTGCGCGAGATCGACGACGTTACCGCGGTGTTGTTCGAGTTCGCTAGCGGCGCTAGCGCTTCGCTGACGACATCGCTCGCGACGCCGATGTGCTGGCGCTTGCATGCGTTCGGTTCCGCCGCGCATGCCGAGCTGCGCGGTATCGCACGCCTCGAAGTGACGCGGCGCAACGACTCGCCCGCGCAGGTGTTCGACTATGCGCCGGTCGATATCGAGCGCAAGGAACTCGAAGCCTTTGCCGACGCGGTGAAAGGTGAGGCGCCGTTTCCGGTGTCATTGGCGGATGCTTACCATGGTGTGGCCGTGTTCGAAGCGATCGTCAGGTCGGCGTCGAGCGGTGAGCGCGTCGAACTTGATCCGGTGCTCGCGGCCAGCTAAGTTACTGCTGCGAGCGTGCTTGTCCCGCTGCTGCGCAGCCCCACTGTGAACGCGTCGAATACCATGAAGAACATAGTGAAGATTGCCGTACTCGCGTTGTGCTGCGGTGGCTTCGGCATGGGCATCGGCACGTCGGCCTATGCGGAAGTGTCGGCGCTGCTCGTCAGGAACGGCGACGGCGAACACAGTTTCACCGCGGCTGACTTGCTGGCCAGAGCCGATAACCGGAGCGTGACGCTGACCGGCACGGTGATCGGAGATGTGTATCACCACCACGTCGAGTATCGCGCAGTGCCGCTGCTGGCCTTGCTCGGCAATCGCCCGGACGCACAGTTTGATACCGTCGAACTGCAAGCAAGCGATGGCTTTGTCAGCGAGATCCCGCTCGCGCTGGTCGAACGAGGCGCAAAAAATGGTGCGGTCGCATGGTTGGCCGTCGAAGACCCGGCGCACCCGTGGCCCGCGCTGCCGAAAGAGACCGCATCGGCCGGGCCGTTCTATCTGATCTGGCAATTCCCGGAGCGCTCCGGCGTGAGCCGCGAGCAATGGCCGTATAAGGTCACACGTATTTCGCTGGTCGAAAGCCCGGATCATCGCTGGCCGCAACTGGCGGTGCCGGCGAAGTTCGTTGGCGATGCGGGGGTCAAGCGCGGCCACGATGTGTTCGTCGTGCAATGCATCGCGTGTCACAAGATGAACGGCGGCGGCGCGGGCAATGTCGGCCCCGATCTCGGCCAGCCGATGAACGTCACGCAGTATTTCAAGGATGCCGGGCTGCGCGCGTTGATCCGCGATCCGCACAAGGTGCGCACATGGCCCGAACAGCGGATGGTCGGGTTCCAACCGTCCGTGATATCGGATGCCGATGTCGACGCGTTACTTAAGTATCTGCACGCGATGGCGAGTGCCGGCGCGGCAAAGCAGCCTTCTTCGAGCGCGCAGTGAGCAGTAAGCGGTGGGTAGTAAGCAGTCAGCAGTGACTGCGCATCCGGGCCATTGTCGTTGAATGGATCGGATCGGCCTTAGGCGAATCTGCCGTCTCTTCCCTTCTTCTTATCGTCCACGCCACGCGGCGGCGGGTGCCGGCCAGGCCCGCCCGCGTCCTTTCCATGCCTGTTGCACGGAATTCATAGCTGCTATGCACGCGGCGCCGTGAGCAGGAATGCGAATCGCGTTCATACTTTCGAGCACCTTAACGCGCCCGCAGCAGTCGACTGCGAACGCACAGCGTTCGGGACCAGGCACAACAATAAGCAACCAGTTTGCGACGGAGATACTTGATGCAGCCGTGGTACAGCACGATGGCGCCCGCCCAGCGCCGCACTTTCTGGGCTTGCTTTCTCGGCTGGGTGCTCGACGCGATGGACGTCCAGCTGTTCGCCTTTGTGATCCCCACGCTGCTTGCCACGTGGGGGATGTCGAAGGCGCAGGCAGGGGTGATCGGCACCTCGGCGCTCGTCGCATCGGCAGTCGGCGGCGTGATCGCCGGCTTGCTGGCTGACCGGATCGGCCGCGTACGCGTGTTGAAGCTCGCGATTCTATGGTTCTCGCTGTTCACCGGTCTTTCCGCATTCACGAACAGCTTTCATCAACTGCTGTTGACGCGCAGCCTGCAAGGCATCGGCTTCGGCGGTGAATGGGCGGCCGGCGCAATCCTGATCGGCGAAGTGGTCGACAAGCGCATTCGCGGCCGCGCGGTCGGTTCGGTGCAGAGCGGCTGGCCGGTCGGCTATGCGCTCGCCGCGCTCGCGTATTGGGTGCTGTATAGCCTGCTGCCCGAGCATCTGGCGTGGCGCGCGCTGTTTCTGCTCGGTCTCGCGCCTGGTTTGCTCGTGCTGTGGATGCGCCGGAACATCAAAGAATCGGCAGCGTTCGAAGCGGCCGCGCACTACCGCGAAAAGAGCAACTCACTGAAGACGTTCAGCCTGATCTTTTCGCAAGGGATGATCACGCGCACCGTGCTCGCGTCGCTGATGGCAGCGGGCGCACTCGGCGGCAACTATACGATCCTCACGTGGCTCGTCACCTATCTGCGCGAGACGCAAAGCCTCACGGTGAACCTGACGACGATGTACCTCGCGGTGAATATTTTCGGCTCGTTCTGCGGCTATATCGGCATGGCGTATCTGAGCGACGGCATCGGGCGGCGCGCGACGTTCGCGTTGTCCGCCGCGGGCGCGACGCTGACCGTGCTGGCATACACGCGTCTGCATCTGCCGATGTCCGCGCTGCTCGTGCTCGGCTTTCCGCTTGGGCTGTTCCAGTCGGGCATCGTGTCCGGCATGGGCGCGTGCTTCACCGAACTCTTTCCCACTCATATCCGCGCGACGGCCGGCGGCTTTTCGTACAACTTCGGCCGCGGTATCGGCTCGCTGGTGCCGGCCGCGGTCGGCATGACGAGCCTGTCGCTCGGACTGGCGCCGTCGATCGGCGTATGGGCCGCCGCGTCGTACGTGGTCGTGTTTATCGTCGCGATCTTCCTTCCGGAAACCCGTAACCAGGAGCTTGAAGTTCATGTCTGACACAGCAGTCTCGCGCAACGGCGGCAAGATTCTCGTCGATACGCTCGTTCGCAACGGTGTGGATACCGTCTATTGCGTGCCCGGCGAGAGCTATCTCGCGGTGCTCGACGCGCTGCATGACGCGCAGGGTGTGCGCACGATCGTCACGCGTCACGAGGGCGCCGCGTCGAATATGGCCGACGCGTACGGCAAGCTGACCGGCCGCCCCGGCATCTGCTTCGTCACGCGCGGACCGGGCGCGACGCATGCGAGCAACGGCGTGCATACCGCGCGCGAAGATTCGACACCGATGATCCTGTTCGTCGGCCAGGTCGAGAGCGGCTTTATCGGGCGCGGCGGGTTCCAGGAAGTCGACTACCGGCAGATGTTCGGCGGACTCGCGAAATGGGTCACCGAGATCGACAGCATCGAGCGGATTCCGGAGATTGTGTCGAAGGCGTTCAGCGTTGCGCTATCCGGACGGCCGGGTCCGGTGGTGGTCGCGTTGCCGGAGGATGTGCTGTTCGGGTCCGCCGCAGTCCACGATGCGCCGGCTGTGCGCGTGACGCAGGCGGCGCCGGCAGCCGACACGATGCACGAATTGCGCGCGTTGCTGGCGGCTGCGCAGCGGCCGCTCGTCGTGGTCGGCGGCACGGGGTGGGATGCGGACGCGAGTGCGGCATTCAAGCGCTTCGTTGTCGCGAACAACTTGCCGGTGGCCGCGTCGTTCCGCCGTCAGGATCTGTTCGACAATCGCGATCGGCATTACGTCGGTCAGCTTGGGCTCGGGGTGTCGCCGAAGCTCGCGGAGCGTGCGCGCGCAGCGGATCTGCTGCTCGTGGTCGGCTCGCGGCTCGCGGAAACGACGTCGTCGGGCTACACCATTGTGCAAAGTCCGGCGCCGACGCAGACGTTGATTCATATTCATCCGGACCCGCAGGAATTGGGGCGCACGTATCAGGCGCGTTTGCCGATCAATGCCGGTATGCGTGAGTTTGCGCATGCGCTCGATAAGGTCGAACCGGTTGTCGCGCCGTGGCGTGTGTGGACCGAAGCGGCGCGTGCCGACTATGTCGCGCATTCGACGCCGCAGCCGGGCGCCGACATCAAGGGCGTCGATCTGGCGCAGGTGGTCGCGCATCTGGACAACGTGCTGCCCGACGATGCGGTGATTGCGAATGGCGCGGGCAACTACACGGTGTGGGTGCATCGCTTCTATCGCTATCGTCAGCCGGCCACCGAGCTTGCGCCGACCAACGGCGCGATGGGCTACGGGTTCCCGGCGGCGATTGCGGCGAAGCTTCGGGACCCAACACGCGCGGTGGTCGCGTTTGCCGGCGACGGCTGCTTCATGATGTACCCGCAGGAACTCGCGACTGCCGTGCAGTTTGGCGCGTCGTTGATCGTGCTCGTCGTGAACAACGGCATGCTGGGCACGATCCGGATGCATCAGGAGCGCGAGTATCCGGGGCGCGTGTCGGCCACCGATCTGACCAATCCGGATTTCGTTGCATTTGCAAAGGCTTTCGGTGCGCATGCGGAGCGTGTCGAACGGACCGAGGATTTTCCGGCTGCGTTCCAACGCGCCCAGCGCGCAGGTGTGGCCGCGTTGATCGAACTGCGTACGGACCCGCGGCAGATCACGCCAGTCAACCGTTTGAACGGCTAAGGCTAAAGCTCAACCCGCGGCGGCGCGCTGTGCGCCGCTTAGCTTGCTGGAAACCGCCGGCGCGCGTCCTGCGCGCCGGTCGCCGCATGCAAGGTCGTGCCCGGCCATGCGCCATGGCTGACCAACTGTTCGGCCTGCTCGCGAATCAGGTGTGCGACGTCCCACAGCCCATCCGGCATCACCCGGTTCTGCGGCCATGCGAGCGCAACATCGCGCTTGATGACCGGGTTTTGCAGCGGATAACACTTCAGCCGCTTCGCCGCGACCTCTTCGATCACCGAGGCCGACGGCAACACTGTGCATCCGCAATGGGCGAGCACGAGGCGCTTGGTGATCGAAATCGAACCATCGCATTCAAGCGCGATGTCCGGTGTAAAGCCGTGTCTGGCCGCTATCGTTTCGACCAGCACGCGCAAGCCGTGATGGGTGCTCGGCAAAATCAGCGGGACCGTGGCGAGCGCACTCACATCGACTGGCCCTTCCGGTTGCGGGAAATCAGGCGGCGTGACCAGACAGACCTGTTCCGATAGCAGCGGGTCGAACTGCATCGCGCCTGGATACTCGGGCACATACATGATCGCGAGATCCACTTCGCCGTCGGCGAGCCAGCCGAGAATATGGCTCGCCAGACCCTCGATAAAGCGTACACGGGTGTGCGGATAATGCGCTTTCAGCGTATGGCCCAGACTGCCGAACATGATTCGCGCGATGGTCGGCTGCGCGGCGATGCAAAAACGCGCGGGGCCGAGTCCGACGGTGTGGCGCATCGCGTTGCGCGCTTCGAGCAGCGTGCGTTCCAGTGTGGTCGCGTAGCCGAGCAACTGTTCGCCGTGTTCGGTGAGCCATACGCCACGGCCGCTGCGTCTGAACAGACGGACGCCGAGCTCGGTTTCGAGCATGCCGATGCGCCGGCTGACAGTCGACTGGTTGGCGCCCAGTTCCATCGCCGCGCGTGAAATGCTGCCCGCCTTGGCGACGTGCGCGAACAGTTCCAGGTCGTCTGAGTTCATCGGGGCCCTCGTTGCGGACGCGAAATCCACCGTCACCACACGGGTGACATGTGCTTGTTAAGCACGGCGATCGCGCTTTCCAGCGCACCGTCGCCGATCGGCACGTTCAGCAGACGCAGCGTTGCGTCGACGCCGGACAGACAGCCGAGAATCATCGCTTCGTTGATGTCGCCCAGGTGCCCGATGCGGAAGGCCTTGCCCGCGTGCGGTCCGAGGCCGCCTGCAAGGCCGATATGGAAACGTTCGCGCGCAACGGTATAGATTTCGGCGGGATCGATGCCTTCGCGCACGCCGATCGCGGTGA
The DNA here is from genome assembly GCF_902859855.1 of Paraburkholderia humisilvae. Lineage (GTDB taxonomy): Bacteria > Pseudomonadota > Gammaproteobacteria > Burkholderiales > Burkholderiaceae > Paraburkholderia > Paraburkholderia humisilvae. The sequence goes on along the minus strand of NZ_CADIKH010000003.1, from coordinate 313,237 downwards.
TCGACGTCGATCGCGCCGCTGGGTCCTTCACCATCAGCCACAGCGCGCCATGTTCGCTCCATCGTTCGACGGCTGCGTGGACCGCGCGCGCGATCCGCGCGTGCCGTGCGAACACCGCGTCGTAGCCTTCGCGTTCGATCAGCCCGAGCGATACTTCGAGCCCCATCAGGTGGCTTTCGGGCGGCGTGCCGCAGAATTTGCGGTAGCCGATCGGGCTTTTGCGTGCAGTCCAGTCCCAGTACACGCGCGGCGTGCGGTTGTCGTGCGCGACGTTGAGCGCTTTTTCGTCGACGGCGGTAAACGACATGCCCGGCGGCAGCATCAACGCCTTTTGCGACGCGCCGATCGCGACATTCACGCCCCACGCGTCCATCTGGAATGGCGTCGCGCCGAGCGACGCGACCACGTCGACGACCAGCAGTGCCGGGTGCTGCGCGCGGTCGATCGCTTGCCGCACTTTCTGGATATCGCTCGTCACGCCGGTCGATGTATCGGTCTGAACCGCGAACACCGCGATGATCTCGTGCGACTTGTCCGCGCGTAGCGCGGCTTCGACGAGGCTGGGGTCGAGCGGCGCGCCGACGCGCGCTTCGGTGCGAATCGCGTGCGCGCCGCAGCCTTCCGCGGCCTGCGCCCACGTTTCGCTGAAATGCCCGGTGCCGGCGACCAGCACCTTGCCGCCCGGTGGCAACAGATTGACGATCGCGGCCTCCCACGCGCCGTGGCCGTTTGCGGTGTACATGATCACATCGGCGTGCGCGGTGTTGAGCAGCCGCTGCAGGCCGCGCTCGCAGTTTTCGACGACCGCGCCAAGGCGCGGGTCGTTCAGATCGAAGGGTTGCGCGCTCATCGCGTTGCGCACAAGGTCGGGCACATGCGTGGGCCCGGGGGTATGGAGAAGTTTGATGCCGGCCGTCGTTGGGAGATTCGGATTCATAGAGAGCGTCAACGCGTGTTGTTTGTTGGTCTGGCGCGCGCCTGGGTGTTCTCGTTGCACGGCGAATCCGACGACGCGGCGCGGCGATTGGCCGCCGGATTCAGGCGCCGTTGCGCAGTTTCGCGAGCGAGGCCATAAACAATTGTACCGATGCCTGGATATACATTGGATCGAAGCCGAGGAACAGGTCGTTCACGCCTAAGCGCAGCGCTTCGGCCGCCTGCTCGGGCGTGATCGCGAACGAAGGCAGCCGCGCGCGTTTTGCCTTGATCTTGTGCATCACTTCTTCGATGGTCTTGCGCACTTCAGGATGATTCGGGCCGTCGCTGAAACCCATGTTCACGGACAGGTCGAACGGCGCGGGAATCGCGCCGGCGACGCCTTCGAGCTCGAGGATCGCATCGAGGTCGCGCACCGCGCCCGGATGTTCGATCAGCACATACAGGCTGGTTTCCGCGTTGGCTCGCTTCGCGTAGTCGAGCATATTGGTCTGCCATTGGTATTGCGTACGGAACGGACCCCAGCCGCGGATGCCCTGCGGCGGATACTTCGCGTAGGACACCGCGTCTTCCGCGTCTTTCAGGCACGTGATCATCGGTACGACGATGGTTTTTGCGCCTGTGTCGAGCGCGAGTTTGATCTGCGCGGCGTCGTTGTGCGTGACGCGAATCCACGGCTCGGCGGGTGTGCCGATGGTCGCGGTGACCATTCTGTAAGCCGTTTCGATCGAGATGGGGCCGTGTTCCATATCGATCAGCACGTAATCGAAGCCCGCATGCGCGAACATCTGCACCAGTTCGGGCGAAGGCGACGTGACGCCGATTCCGATAGTCACACCCTCCGGTTTTTGCAGTGGGTTGGACAGGTAAGCGGACGGGTTGGCCGGGCTCTTTTGCATAAGACGACTCCTCTACGTGAACGAGGCTGACAGTGGGGCGGGGGGCGGGGGGCGGGCGAGCGGTTCCTGTTTTTGATAACACGTGGCGGGGGAATTTAGTCCAGGCCGTTTGGACGATCAGGCTGTGCAATTGCCTCGTTGGGGGAGGCGAGGCCGTGAAAATGATCATTGCGTTATTCCGGACCTCGATATGGCTGGGTCGGCGCCGATCGATCGGCGAAGCAGGCGGGTATCGAATGGGCAGATCAACAGGCCGAAGCAATTGCCGCGCTTCAGTCCGGGGAGATCGATGCGTATGCAAGCACTGCGCTGAGTTGAGCAATCGGACTGCTGCGGAGCGGGGCAATTACTTTCGCTCAAGCATCGATCGAACAAACGCCCCCATCGATTCCAGCGATTGTTGCCCCGCATCGAGTTGCTGATAAAACAGACTCCACGCGTGAATCATCTCTGGCCAGACATCGAGCACCACGCGCACATCGGTTTGTGCCGCGCGGCGCGCGAGCCGCATCGCATCGTCGAGCAGTGTTTCGGCGGTGCCGACTTGAATGAACAGCGGCGGAAGGCCGGCCAGGTCCGCGTACAACGGCGACGCGAGCGGCGTGCGCGGGTCCGCGCCGTTCAGATAGGCCGCGGCCGCTTCGAGCAGATACGGTTTCTGGATCAGCGGGTCCACGTCCGCTTTCGATTCCATCGATGCGCCGGTCATGTCGAGGTCCGTCCACGGCGAGCTCAGCCACGCGCAGGCAGGCAGGTCGACGCCGATCTGCCGCAACGAAACAAGCATGGCCAGCGCCAGTCCGCCGCCTGCGCTTTCTCCGGCAATCGCGATGTGCGCGGGCGCGTAGCCTCGCGAAAGCAGATAGCGATAGCCGGTCAGCGCGTCTTCCAGCGCCGCGGGGAACGGATGCTCGGGTGCGAGCCGATAGTCGAGCGCAAGCGTGCGTGCCCGTGCGACGCGGCCGATCTGCGCGACCATATGTCGATGCGTCGCGATGCCGCCGGCGATATAAGCGCCACCGTGCAGGAACAGCACGACTCGCTTCGGGTCGGCCACGGGTGTCAGCGTCCATTCGGCGGGAACGCCGTCGGCGTCGGTGGCTTCGATCCGCACGTCGGGTGCAATCGTGTACCGGTCGACCAGCGTCAACATACGAGCGCGCCGTTCGGCGAGCGCTGTCGGGCGGGGCTTTGACGCAAGCCATTCGCGAATGGCGTCAATTTGCGGATTGGCCATCGACGCTCTCCTTTCGGGGTCGTTGGCAGAATGGTAGTGCAAAGCGGACTGCTTTCTGGCTTCCTCCCGGACGCCGGTGCATTCGCCTGTCGAACGGCGTGTTATTTGTCAGAACGGGTATACCCGCCTTTCGTCGCATCGTGGTGCGAGCATTCATCAGTTTTCAAAAGGACAACCAAACTGGCAATGACCTTTCGGTTTGTGATCCTGTGCGTCGCGATTGCGGCCAGCCGAAGGGTACGCGAGACCTACTCGCTTCTCGTCAAAGCGACGACAAAGTCAAGGAACGCGCGCGTCCTGGCCGGTACGTGATGCCTCGATGGGTGATACGCATACAGCGGGAAACGCTCGTCCGACCAGTCCGGAAAGAGATTGACCAGGCGCCCTTCGCGTATCAGCGGTTCGGCGGCAAGCATCAGCATCTGGGCGATGCCGGAACCGGACAGACAGGCGTGGAGCAGTGCGCCCGGTTCGTTGACCATCAAGCGCCCGCTCGTTTGGACAACGAGCTTTTTGCGTTTCCGGTGAAATTCCCATTGATACGGCCTGCCAGTCTCCGGATTGCGAAACTCTAGGCACCGGTGCTGGCCCTCGCTTAATGCTTGCGGTTCAGCCGGATGTCCATGACGCGCGAGATACGCAGGCGCGGCGACGGTGACCACTGGCGTATCCAGCAGCTTGCGCGCAACCAGACTCGAACTGCGCGCTTCGCCAAAGCGCAGCGCGAGATCGAAGCCATCTGAAATCAGATCGCCGAGATGGTCGCGTGTGATGAGTTCGAGGTCGAGCTCGGGGTGCGCATCCATGAATGCGTCGAGAGGCGGCCCGAGGACGGTGCGCGAAGTGACCGCATCCAGATTGACGCGCAGCTTGCCGCGCACAACTGCTGCACCTCCGGCTGCCGCGGCTGCGGCTTCCTCCATGCCGCGCAAGTGCGGCATCACCTGCTCGTAGAAACGCCGGCCCTCTTCGGTGAGCGAAACGGAGCGCGTCGTTCGATGAAAGAGCCGGATGTTCAGCCTCTTTTCGAGGCGCGCGATCGCGCGGCTCACACCGGGCGGTGTCATCTCCAGCAACTCGGAGGCTGCCGCGAACGTCCCCGCATCAATGACGGCGGCAAATACGCCGATTCCACTGGACAGATTTTCGCTGCTCGCTCTCATATCGCTCCTTAGCCCCTGGCACGCACGATCTCGTCGAGCGCGCTTCTGACCGATGCAATCTGTTCCGCCCAGCCCCCGGACGCTTGTCGAAACAGGTACATGTCCTGCGGATACCACGGCGACTGAGCGCCGGTCCGATGCCAGCGCCAGTCGACGCCGGTCTTCGGCAGCATCAGCCAGCACGCGACACCCAGCGCGCCAGTGAGATGGACGATCGCCGTATCGACGGCGATGACGAGGTTCAGTTGCGCGACGATCGCCGCCGTGTCGGCGAAGTCGACGATGTCTTTGCCCAGACAAACGATGTTTTGATGATGGCCGCTGGCGGCGACTTCGAGTTCGGCGTCGCCGGTCTGCAGGCTGATGAACGACACGCCATCGGCGGACAGCAGCGGCGCGAGTTCGGCAAAGTGCGGCAACGAGCGGGCGGCGTCGTTGTCGTGTCCGGGGTTGCCTTTCCACACGAGTCCCACTCGCAGCGCGCGATCGGGAAGGCGCGCTTTCCATCGGTCCATCCGCTGCGTGAACACCCCGACGTACGGGATCTGCGCGGGAATCGATTGCGGTGTCGTGCCGAAGTGGCGCGGCAAGCTCATCAGCGATTCCCAATAGTCGTGCACCCGCAATTCGTGCGGGTCCGTGACAACCGTGTCGATGCCTTGCACCGTTCGCAGAAGCGGCCCCAGTTCGGGCTTGCACGCGACGGTCAGTTGCGCAACACCTAACGCCTTCAGCAGCGGTGCATAGCGGACGAACTGGATCGTGTCGCCATACCCTTGTTCCGGCAGCAACAATAGGGATTTGCCGCTCAGCGCTTCGCCTGCCCATTTGGGGAAGGGCAGCGTGCCATGCTCCTGAAACAGGGGGCCGCGCGCTTCATAGAGCGGCCAGGCTTCCAGGTATCGCCCTTGCGAAAGCAGCAGCAACGACAGATTGAAGCGGGCTTCGTGGAGTTCGGGATTGAATTTGATCGCATTCCGGTAGGACGCTTCCGCTTCGTCGATGCGCCCAAGTGCTTCGAACGTATCGGCGAGATTGGCGTGAATCTCGGGGCAGTCCGGCCAGTGCCGCAACGCGATCCGGTAGTGCTGTTCGGCTTCCTGAAGCCGGCCCGCGCGACGCAGATCATTCGCTGTGTCGTTGTGGGTGATCGCTTCGTCGAGTTCGCTTTCGGATGCTTGACGGGTGCGAGTGGGGGTACGAACGACAGTTCGGTAAAGTCGGGTGCTCATATTGGGCCGTTTGCCAATGACGGTCATCTGACTTGCTTCGATGACGGACGATTGACAAGTAAACCACAGTTCCCGCGATGAATCCGGGGTTGGGGCACGGCACGGCCGCTATTTCTGTTGTTCCAGAAACGCCGCGCGTTGAGGAAGTGGCGAGCGCGTCAGTTGTTCGAGTTGCGCACCTTTCACGAGTGCGTGCAGGCAATGGCTTACCTGGTCGATACGAATATCGGAGCGTGACAAGGTGCATCGCACGCCACCCACGGCGATGGGCCCCGCGCGCATCGCGAAGACGTCTTCTGGAAAGAGGACCAGGCGTGTTATGAATCGCATCGCATTGGACCACGATGCAGCGTAGCGCGACGCGCGCGAGGTGTCGCCGGTTTCGAGTGCGATTGCCCAGGACGCGGCCACGCCTTCGGCGATGAAGCCGGTGTTAAAGCTGGGTTCGTCGGGACTGAGGTCTTCGAGAAAAGCACCGGTGCTTGTCAATTGCCGTTCGATGCACCAATCCGTGGCGGCGAAGGCAAGCTGCGCGGCGGCGGGGTCCGCGGTGACCAGGTGTACCGCTTGCATACCTTGCGGCAGCCAGCCGGCGGAACCCCAACCTGGGCACGCGGAAAATCGGTAGGCATACCAGGCGATGGACGCGGTCAGTGATGAAGGTAGAGCCGACGGATCGACGGCGGCAAAACGTCCGAGTGCGGCGAGCGCCGCGCCGGGCAGGAACTCGTGATCCTCAGGCAGGGCGAGCCTTCTGCGGGCGCTGCCGAATCGCCCGTCCGGCCGCAACATCTGCGTCAGACGATGCGCGATCGAACGTGCGGCCGCGCTCGTGGCAAGCGTTGAATGCGCAGCAACCGCGCTCAATAGCACCGCGTCAGCCAGCGTTCCGCCTGCGCAGTGGGCCAGCATGATCGTGCCGTCGCGTACATGCTCGAGGCAATGCCGAAGGCCGGACTGCGCGGTATCGAGCCACGTTTTTTCGTTGAGCAGCCTGCCTGCGAGGTCGAGCGCCATTAGCGCATGAATTGCGCGGCCAGCGGTGCCGTGCGTTTGCGTGTCATCGGATGCAGGAAGCAGAAGGTAGCATGGCAATCCATCCGCGTTGACCGAGTGCGCGATGTACGTCGCGAGCAAGCGGATCAGTGTATGGGTTTCGACGGGCGGTTCGCTGCGTGCTGTCCTGTCCGGGAAGCCGAAGCGAAGCGGCAGAGCGCGTGCGCCGGCTGCTACCCACTCTGTGCACTGGAACGTGTTCCATTCGACCTGGCACGCTTCGGCCTCGGCTTCGGCATCCGCGTGTCGCGCTGCCGTTCTGACGAAGTCCTCCCGTGAGAGGTTGTTGTAAGTGAGCACGCTCGGTAACAGAACGGTCGTGTGACCGGCGTGGGTGACGCCGAGCGCGTCGAGTCCACGCCGCAGCTTGTGCGCCACCATTCGCATCGAGGCCAGGCCAAGCGGTTCGGGATGATGCAGGGCCGACACGACAATCGCACAACTGGCGAGATCGATATCGCGTGCAAGCCGGGCATCGATTGCCGCTTGGGCACACGCAGCGAGCAGCGCGGTGTCGAGCGAATGGCCCAGCGCCAGGCCGTACGCGACCAGCCCGGACCGATAGAGCCGCACCGCGACACCGGATACGGGACACGGTATCGCGTTGCCGGGCAGACTAGCCGATTCAGCATTCCCGCGCCCTAACGCTTGAGCGATCAACGTACGTGCACGTGCGGTAATCCGCGTCCCCAAGGCTGCATCGCGCCACCATGTGGTGTCCGTGTCTTCACGTGCACCGTATGGCAACCACATTTCACCGGGTTCGACGTACTTGGTCACTTCATGTCGGAAGAGGTCATGCGGTTCACCCGGCAGGATTCGCGCATTCGTTTCGCGTGCCTGACGATACTGTTCGATTTCGCTGATAAAAACCTGTGTATTGGGCAACGCGCCGCCACGCTTATGCGGCCAGACCCGGCTTTGCGCAACAATGCCAAAGCGATTGAAGTCGAGGCCGCCAGGTCCGATTGGCTCGAGCGCCGAAAAGAACGTGACGGCGATTTTCAACTGGGCCAGGTTGCTCGCCGTGATCTGGCCATTCGCCTCATCCAGGGTCGCGACGGTGGCGGCGATGACATCGCTCGCGGGTCGCGCCTCGGCTGGGTCGAAATGCCAGAACCCACTCCGTGCGATTCGATACTCATTGCGTCGCTCGCGAAAACTAACGAAGACGCCGCCGGCGCAGTCATAGCTGCGATCCATCGCTTGCGGCGCAATCGGGACCGCGCCGGTCGCGAGATAGGTGGCGGCAGTCAGCCGGGCGAGCGCAGCGGGATGCAGCAACTCCGGCGCGACAAGATCGCCGGTTGTCGGCGTAGGCCGACAAAGCGGAGGCGCGAGGGTTTCCACCATGCGTAGATCAGTCCAGATGTCGAACAGCGTCTCCGTGCGATAGCCGGCAGCGTTTGCCCAATCGAGGCCGCCGCGATAAGGGAACCGCACGAGCGCGACGGCGCCTTCGACTTCCGCGCCTTCGTCTTCGATTGCCTGGATGGCTTTGCGCAGCGACGTGCCGGAGCTGATCGAATCGTCAATGATCACCACCGGCGCGCTTTTGTCGAACGGACCTTCGACGCGGCGACATGACACATAGGCTTTGCGCTGTTCGCGAATACACAGTCCCGTATAGCGGCCTTCGCCGAGCAACACGCAGGCGGACAGCAACGGCATACCGGTGTAGCCGATCGTGGCGAGTTGTGTGGCTCGGAAACCCTGCAGCCGCTCGAGGATGCAAAGTGCCGCCAGCCGCAGCCCTTCGGCCGTGAGCGTCGTGTTCCAGCTATAGAACGCCCACGGCGCGGGGCTGCCGTCCCGATGGCGGATCGGTTGATCGAGTGACGCGTAGAGAATTCCGCGCGCGCGCAAATACGTGGCCAGCAGGTCGCGGTGTGGAGTCATGGGGTTGTGTGGCGCGAGCCTAGCCGCCAGCGTTGACCTTTGTGTTCAATGCGGAGAGCCCTGCTTCAACCGCGCTCAGGCGTTGCAGGATCGCCTCGAGATTGCGGGCGAGCAACTGCTCCCACGGCGGCAATTCTCCTGGCCACGGGACCGGGTGGTAGCCCACGCCACCGCCCCCAAGCCCACCGCCTCCGAACTCACCGCCTTCAGGCAACTCGTTCGGCAGACCAACGCGAGACAGAGCTTCGACCCGCGGTATCTCATGAATGTTCGGATTGTGGATTCTCAGTCTCGTGGCAAGAAACTGTGTCTCCATTGCGTGCACCCGATCGCGCAGGCGGAATAGTTCGTTTGCCGCCTCCCTCGCGAACGCATAATCGGGCCCCGCAGGCAACTCTGCCCAGCCCGGGCGGTGCGGCAATGGGCGGCCTCCGCCGCCTTCCGTGGGGCCGGCTGGCAATTCCTCAATGATGGGTGTCTTCGGCATGATGGTCTCCGCTATTGAAGCGCAGCACGTAATCGAAAGTTCCTGGGCACGCGCAACGTTCCGCGTCGCATACCAGACGCGTAGCGCGCATTCAATTCTGACAAGGCGAAATCAACGGCAGGCAAAACGGCCGCCAACGGGGCGTAGGGAGAAGAGGCGGACCACGGGGAATTCAGTCCGCGAAGCCGCGAGGTCAATCATCTCGCGACGAGGAGCTATTAAGAGTACGGAATACTAATTGTGTGCTCGTTAAGCCATTTCACGATAGGTCTAGGCCATTGTGAAGTCAAGGCGAACGAAAGCAGCAGCATGAATGGAAACATATTCATGCGAACTCGTTGGATGCGCAGCATAGCGATGCGGTTCGCATATAAGCGGTTCAGCGTGGCAAGCCGTTTTCTTGCGAAGACGTCGTGGCATGCATTCGCCGAATTCGACGACTTCATGTCACAGAGACGCGACGACGCAGATTATGTACCAAGCGGTATATAATGTTTCGGCAGACATCGGGGAGTACATCATGGCACGGCCGCGAGAATTCGACGAAGACGATGTTCTGGAAAGCGCTTTGCACGTCTTCTGGGACAAAGGCTATGAGGCTGCATCGCTCGCCGATCTTCAGGAGGCGACAGGGCTGACGAAGTCGAGCCTTTACAAGGCGTTCGACAGCAAGGAAGGGCTGTTTCGCCGGGTGCTTGAACGGTACAACCGCGACCATCTGGCTTTTCGCGCAGTTGCGCTGGCGCAAGCCACGCCGCAACTCGTGACAGAAGCGCTGCTGTCCGGCACCGTCAACCTGCACACGGGACGAAATACGCCTTCCGGTTGTCTCGTCACATTGTCCGCGCTCTCCTGCAGCGCCGAGGTACGTCCGCTAAGCGAAGCGCTTTCGGAGAGCCGTAATGCATTTGAGCGGCTGTTGCGTGAGCGCTTCGATACCATCAAAGGTGCGGGGCCGCTGCCCAACGGTATGAACAGTCAGGCTGCCGCTGCATTTATTTCGACGTTCATTCAAGGTCTTGCAGTTCAGGCAAAAGGGGGCGCAACGCGACGCCGGCTTCGCCAGATCGTGACCGCTGTGCTGGCCGCGATGTGGCCAGGCGAGGCAAGCCGCGCGAAACAGCGTAAAGCGCATTCGTGACCGGCGCAGACCGTGGCATCGACGGGGGAGTTAACACCTGAGCGTTCAACGCCAAGTGTGGCCATCATGCAAGGAGCAACGTATGAAAGCTGTTCAATTCAAATCGTTCGGTGCGCCGGACGTGCTCGAGTATCTCGACCTTGACACGCCGCGGGCTGACGCTGAAAACGCGGTCGTGCGGGTGAAGGCTGCGTCGGTTAACCCGAGTGACGTCAAGAACGTGGCCGGGCATTTCGGACATACCGTGCCGCCACGCGTGCCGGGCCGCGATTTTAGCGGTGTCGTCGCTGAAGGTCCTGCGGAGTGGATCGGGGCCGAAGTATGGGGCACCGGCGGCGATATCGGCTTTACGCGTGATGGCACCCATGCGGAGTTCATCCGGGTCCCGGTCTCGGCGCTCGTGCGCAAGCCAGCGAATCTAACCCACGAGCAGGCGGCGTCGATTGGTGTGAATTTCGTCGTGGGGTGGTTGGGCGCGGTTGAACACGCGAAGCTCGCCGCTGGCGAGACGATTGCCGTGATCGGCGCATCGGGCGGAGTCGGTGGCGCGGTCACGCAGATTGCGAAGGCGCGCGGCGCGCGCGTGATTGCGGTGGATCGCCACGAGCCGGATCCGAACTCGCCGGCGGGCCGCCTGATCGACCAGTATGTGCAGATTGGCGACGACGCGGCCGGGCGCGTGAAGGCGCTGACGGATGGCGGTGTCGATGTCGTGTATGACGCAGTGGGCGGCATTGCGTTCGAAGTCGCGCTCGGTCTCGTGAAACGGCGTGGACGGGTCGTCGAGATCAGTGCGACGGGCAAGCGTCGTGTCGAGTTCGACTTGATCGACTTCTATCACAACGAGACGCAATTGTTCGGCACGGATAGCGCGAAGCTCGGCGTCGCTGAATCGGCGCCGCTTCTTCGTGCGCTGGTGGAAGGCTTTGAGCGAGGGCGGTACGAACCGCCGGTGATTGCGCAATCGTTCCCGCTGGCTGATGCGAAAGCCGCATACGAAGCCGTCGCGGCCGGAACGCGCGGGCGCGTGGTGCTGATGATGTGAGCGGAGGCGGTCTCGCGTTGCAAAGACCGCCGGCCGTCACTGTTTATCGAACCACGCGTTACGCGTTTGCTCCCACGTGCTTATCGAGCCATCCAAGAAGCTCGCGGTTGACGAACGATGGATTCTCGAGGCACGAGATATGGCCCGCTTCAGGCACCAGCACGTGCTTGCAACCGATCGTCTCGGCCATGCGGATCGTTTCCGCCGGTGGACGCGGAATATCAAGCTCACCGCACATGATCAGCGTGGTGGCCGCGTCGAGCGCGGAAAGCTTCGCTACTTCGTCCGCACGTTTCATGAAGAGTCGGCCAAGCGGCACGATGGACTGTCGCAGCTGATCCGCCGAAAACGATGCCAAAGCGCGTTTGTACGACACGATCAGTTCGCTGTCGAGCGGCGCGCCGCGGCGGAAGTACAACGGGGCGATGGCATCGATCATCGGTGCCGGTATTTGCCCGAGCGACTCGATCGTGTCGACCATCTGGAGGTATTGCGCGAGCGTCGCCGCGGGTTCGGCGCCGCGGTCCGAGTCCATGATCACGAGCGCCTTGACGCGTTTCGGTTCGCGCAACGCGAGTTCGGAGCCCCACATTCCGCCGAGCGACAAACCGATCATCGCGCATTGTTCGATGCCAAGCGCGTTCAGCAGTTCGCTGGCTTGCGCGGCGAGGTCGCCGAAGTTGCGGGTGTTCTCGGGCATGCGGCCGGATCGACCGTGGCCCCACAGGTCAGGCGCGATCACCTGGTACGATTGCGACAGCGCTTCGATTTGCGGCTGCCACATCGCCGAGTCCCACAAAAAGCTGTGTCCGAGCAGCACCGGAAAACCGTTGCCGCGAGTCTGGTAATGCAATTGCTGTCCTGCGATCGTGATGAATGGCATATCGATATGTGGGCGCGTGCGCGAAATGAAGAAAGGGGCAGCCGATAGACCGGGGTCTCTCTAAAGAGAATCCAGATTTGAACGTCTGATGTGGTTGTCGTCGGAACCTGTAGTTTGCGTCCGCTAGAGTAATCGGGCGTACTGATTGGCGACGATACAGCAATGAATCCGACGTTGCTTTCGTCGCTTACAGTGACGCCTGGTGAGTAAAACCCCGTCGCGTTGTTTGTTTATTGTCGTGTCACTGATAATCTCGTGCCGCCAGCGCATCGCGCACCGCTTCGACCGCACTATCCCACTCGCCCAGCGCCGCTTGCCTGAACAACCGCGCGCTCGGATACCACGGACTGTCGGCTCGATCGAGCAGCCATCGCCAGCAGGTGTCGAAACGGTTCATGATCCACACCGGCTTGCCCATCGCGCCCGCAAGGTGGGCGACGGCGGTATCGACGGTGATCACCAGATCCAGATTGTCGACGAAGGCGGCGGTGTCCGCGAAGTCGGCAAACTCGTCGGTATGATCGACGATGCGTGCGGCCAGATCCGTCCTCTCGCGCAGTTGCTGTGTGGCGGGACCTTTTTGCAGGCTATAGAAGCGCACGTGCGGGCGAGCATGCGACGCATCGCCTCGATGCCGCTGGCGCCAGGTAACGCGAGGTCCATTACCACCACATCCGGTTGCAGCGCGCAGAAACGCTGGTACGCTTGCGCGGCGTCGGCCGCTTCGCCGGCGACGCGCACATCGGGGCTCAATTCGAGCAGGCGTCGATAGCCTTCACGCACGACAGCGTGATCGTCGACGAGCAACACGGAGATATCGGCGGTGGTCATCTGTGCGCTCCCTGATCGTTGGTTTTATCCGTGGCGGCCTTTCGTTGCCCGCTCGTTTGGCCGCTCATTTGGCCGCTCATTTGGCTCGTTAATTGCCGCGAGTTCGCGTCATTGCGGAAAATCACCGTCTGCTCGCCGGGACCGAGCGGCGCACCGCGTTGCGCCGCGTCGCGCACCACGCGCACGACCGCTTCGTGATGCGGAGACTTGTCGCACACAGGGTCCGCGTTGGCCGGGTCTTGCGTGAGCAGATAAGCCTGGCAGCGACAGCCGCCGAGGTCACGGGTTTTCTCTTCGCAACTGCGACACGGCTCGTTCATCCAGTCGAAACCGCGGAACCGGTTGAACGCATCGCTTTCATACCAGATATCGGCAACCGGCATATCGCGCACATTCGGGAATGTGAGCCCCGGCAGCGAGCGCGCGGAATGGCAGGGCAGCGCGGCGCCGTCCGGCGCGATGCCGAGAAACACTGAGCCCCAGCCGTTCATGCAGCGTTTTGGCCGCGTTTCGTAGTAATCGGGTACGACGAAGAAAATCTTGCAGCGGTTGCCGATCTCCTTCCGATACCGCTCGACGACCGCTTCCGCTTCGCGCAATTGCTCGGCGGTCGGCATCAACTGCGCGCGGTTCGTATGCGCCCAGCCGTAGTACTGTGTGTTCGCGAGTTCGAGGTATTCGGCGCCCATCGCGAGCGCCATGTCGATGATCTTGTCGACATGCGGCAGGTTGTAGCGGTGCAGCACGCAGTTGAGCACCATCGGAAAGCCATACGCCTTGATCGAGCGTGCGACGCGGTTTTTCAGATCGAACGTGCGCGTGCTGCTGAGGAAATCGTTGAGCTGCTGCGTCGAGTCCTGAAACGACAGCTGGATATGGTCGAGACCGTTCTCCTTCAGCACCCGCAGGCGCTGGTCGGTGAGGCCGACGCCGGATGTGATCAGATTCGTATAAAAACCGAGCTTGCGCGCTTCGGCGACGAGCTCCTCGAGATCGTCGCGCATTAGCGGTTCGCCGCCCGAAAAGCCGAGCTGCGCGGCGCCCAGCGCGCGCGCTTCGCGCAGCACATTGAGCCACTGCGCGGTATCAAGCTCGTCCTTTTGCGCGGTGTAGTCCACCGGGTTGTAGCAAAACGCGCAGTGCAGCGGGCAGCGGTACGTCAGCTCCGCGAGCAGCCACAGCGGCGGCGCAATGCCAGACCGTGCGGAACGCTCGGGAGTATGCTGCGCTGCAACCGAAAGATCAGTCATGCTGAGGGCTCCAGCCAGCCGCGCTCGATGGCGTGGGCGATAAACGCCTCGACCTCGGGGGCGATGCCGGTCGCGTTGAAAGTGCCTTCGAGGTCGGTCACGATGGCCGCGACATCGCGTGTGCCGTCGCAGCGCTTCAAGATCTCGGCGGCGCTCTGGTTCAGTTTCACCATGCCTTCCGGATATAGCAATACGTGCGCATCCTGGGCGGGTTCCCACTGCATCCGGAACAGCTTGTTCAGTTTCGGGCGCAGCGCGTGTTGTGAAGCATCGTCGTTCGTCTCGTTCATACCGGATAAGCCTTTTCGATCGCGTCGAGCATGGTCCACAGGATGTCCAGCTTGAATTGCAGAATGTCGAGCGCACGCTCCTGCTGTTCGCGTGTGCGGAAATAATCGAGCGTGACCGCGAGCCCGTGTTCAACGTCGCGCTGCGCGAGCGAGATGCGCGAGCGGAAGTAGTTCAGGCCGGCAGGCTCGATCCACGGGTAGTGCGTCGGCCACGTCGACAGACGGTCCTTGTGAATCTGCGGTGCGAAAATTTCGGTTAGCGACGAGCACACGGCTTCCTGCCACAGCGCGCGGCGCGCGAAATTCACATACGCGTCGACCGCGAAGCGCACACCGGGCACCACGTGCCTGAGCGACCACAGTTCGTCACGCGCCAGGCCGACGGCGTCGCCCAGGCGCGCCCAGGTTTCGATGCCGCCTTCGTCGTCGCCATAGCCGTCGTGATCGAGAATCCGTAGAACCCAGCGGCGGCGCGTTTCGCGGTCCGGGCAGTTCGACAGAATCGCCGAGTCCTTCAGCGGAATATTGATCTGGTAGTAGAAGCGGTTCGCGACCCAGCCGCGGATCTGCTCGCGCGAGCAGCCGCCGCTATTCATCTTCACGTTGAACGGATGATGGATGTGATACGCGCGGCCTTTCGCGCGCAATTGCGCTTCGAATTCCTCGCGGGTCCATGCGGTGCCGCGATCCGGGCTTCGTATGTCGGTTGCGCGTGTTGCGCTTGTACTGTTCATCGAGGGTTCCTTTGTCTCGTGTTGCGCGTTTCAAAGCTCGAAAGTCATGCCGTCGCGTGCGACCTCGATACCGTGCTGTGCGAGCGTGCGCCGCTCGGGCCCGTCGTCGACCAGAATCGGGTTCGTGTTGTTGATATGGATCAGCACCTTGCGCGCGCCGGGGCGGTCGAGCGCGTCGAGCACTTCGATCATGCCGCCCGGGCCGGATTGGGCGAGATGACCCATATCGGCTGCGGTTTTCTTCGACAGGCCCAGCCGGATCATTTCGTCGTCCGTCCATGTCGTGCCGTCTACCAGCAGCAGGTCCGCGCGGCGCATCGCATCGCGGATGGGCGGCTCGAGCGCGCCGAGGCCGGGCGCATAGAACGCGCGCTTGCCGGAGTCGACCGCGGTGAGCAGCAGGCCGATGTTGTCGCCGCGCTCCGGGGCCGTGCGGTGCGGCGAATACGGCGGCGCCTTACTCGAAAGCGGTAGCGCTTCGATGCGTACGCCGGGCAGCGCGGCAATTTCGAGCGGCGCGGCATCGAGGGCAATCGTATGGCGCTCGACGCCGCAGTAATGCGACAGGATCGACGCGATAGGGAAGCCAGTCGACAGGTCTTGCCAGACCGGCTCGGTCGCGTAGATCGGCAGCGGCGCGTTATGTTCGCGCAGCATCAGCAGGCCGGTCACGTGATCGATCTGCGCGTCCATCAGCAGCACCGCGGCGATGCCGGTATCGCGCGCATGGCGGGCCGGCTGCAACTCGGGGTTGGCGGCGAGTTGCGCGAGGATATCCGGCGACGCATTGATCAATAGCCATGCGATGCCGTCGACGCTGACCGCAAGCGACGATTGCGTACGCGGCTCAGCCGCAATCGTGCGATTGCGCATCCCGTTGCAGTTGCGGCAATTGCAATTCCATTGCGGAAAGCCGCCGCCCGCCGATGAACCGAGGACCCTGATTTTCATTGCCCGTTCCACCGTGTGTTGTGTGGCCAGCCTGCTCCAAACTTCATACTTATCAAGGTAGCATCCTCCGCACCACTCCGTCTTTGTCGATCAACTGATGCTTGAGCGCGCCGGCGATATGCAGCGCGATCAGCGCGATCAGCACCCACGCGGCGATCTCATGGATCGTGAACCAGAAGTGGCGCTGCCCTTTGTCGTCCCAGCCCCACTTCGGCAGCAAAATGCCCCAGAAACGCGTGCCGTATGTGTTGAACGACGAGCCCAGATAGCCGGTAACCGGCATCACCACCATGGCAACGTATAAAAGACCCTGCGTAGCGCTCGCGGCGGCGCGTTGCCACGCTCGCATCGGCGGCAGCGGCGGCCTGCCGTAGACCGTTCGGACCACGATGCGGATTAGCACAAGCAGGAAAATCGTCAAGCCAAGCGACTTGTGAAAGTTGATGAGCGACGCCTTGAAGGGCAGACCGCGCGGCAAGCCGACCATATAGAGCCCAATCGCGATCATCGCGATGATCGCGAGCCCGATCAGCCAGTGCAGTGCGACCATTGGCCGCGCGTATCGTTCGTTCGTAGCGTGGTCCGCACGGGGGGCGTCGCTCGTATGCGTTGCGTTCATTCCGTCTCCCAGCTTTTACACCTTTGTTCTTTGCTGTTTCGGCGCATCGTGGAGCGCCAGAGTTCATTCGATGCGGCTGCAATGCGTTCGGCCATGCGGCTCGCTGGAAATGCATCGTGTTCAGTGTGCGCCCGAGCCGTGTGTGCCTGCGATCAGCAATTCCCCGCGTCCGTCGACCGCCAGATCGCCCGACAGGCGGCGTGGCAGCGCGCGCGCATCGAGTGTGAAAAACGGTTCGAGCGCGGCGCCTAGTGCGGTCGCGCCGGCTGCGGCAAGCGGCTCGCGCAGTGCGGCGAGCGCGCGTGTGAACAGCGTCCAGAACACGTCGAAACCATGGCCGCCTTCGGCGAACGTCGGCGGGATGCGCTCCGGCTCATGCAATAGCAATAGCGTGCCGCGCCGCATTCCGTATGCAGGGTGAGCGCCGCTACGGCCTGCGATGCAGATTGTTCCGGCAACAACGCGCGAGGCGGCAAAATCGCCCGCATTTGCACCGACTAGCACGACGCCGCGCCGCATCCGGTCGCCGACGCGTGCACCGGCGTCACCGCCGATCGCGAGCGTGCCGCCCGTCATCCCTTCGATATCGCCGGGCAGTGCGCCCGCGGCAAAGTCGCCGGTGTTGCCGGCGACGGTCAGCTGTCCTCCGCGCATCTCGCAGCCGGTGAATGCGCCCGCGTGGCCATCGATATGCAACGCGCCGCCCGTCATCCGCAAGCCGGCGTAGTCGCCTGCCACGCCGGTCACGTGCAGGTGTCCTTCGGCAAGATGCGCGCCGATGCGGTCAAGCCACTGGACATCGCCTTCAAGGATCAGCCTGGGTGGCGCGTCACTCTCCGTTTGACGCGCGCTACGCGAGATATCGAATAGATCACCGACCGCGCATCGGTGATTGCCTGCATGCAGCACGATACGGGCCAACTCCTCAGTCGATTGCGCGGCGAACGCAACCGGCAGCAGCGCCGAACCGTCCACGCGAAAACCTGGCGCTGCTCTCACACGCAGCGTCGTCGTGCTCATGGCGTGCTCCCGCCGGTGCCTGGCCCCGCTGTCCTGCTGCCCAGCCGAGGTCCCGACGTGCCCCGTGACGTGTCGGCGCCCGCCGGGCCCGTCGCCGCCCTGATCGACGCGGCGAGCGCATGCAAGTGAAAGTGATACGGGCCGAGCTTCCCGCCATAGTTTCCCGCCGAAATCCGCAGCACACCGCCTGCACGCGACGCGGCCGCGATGCCCGCCGTCATCGCGGCGCCGACGTCGGCGTCGGTGAGTCCGTCGATCACGATCTCCAGCACGCAGCCCACTTCGGCGGTCAGCTCGGTGCGTTTCGCGACGCCAATTAGCGTCGGGCAGAACGGATCGTTGGTTGACGCGACGGCGCCCGCGTACTTCGAGCCGATCTTCGACCCCGAGCGCACGACGCCGCCCGGAAACGGCGTAATCACATTCGGCAATTGATGCATTGCGGCAACCGCCGCCTCGGCGGCCGCGAGCGCATGGTCGATGTCGCGCGCCAGCAGCAGCAGGTTGCCGCCGCCCACGGCTTTCACCGTCACCGCCGACTCTTCGCAGACAAACTCGCCGTCCATTACCGGCACGCGCCAGTAGCGCGTATCGCCGAGCATCTTGGCGATCTGCCAGCCGTCGCCGAAAAAGCGCAGCGCACCGCCGAGCGGCGCCCGATCGGACAGCGGCGCGCGGCTGGTCTGCGGATCGATGCCGCTGTAGACGGCCGTGGTCGGGCAGGTCAGCACGCATTGGCCGACGCGCCGCATGATCTGCTTCGCGAGCTCCTTCGACGATACCGCGAACATCAGCACCGCAATGCCGGGCCGGCCGTCGGGCGTGTCGGCCGCGTCGAGCTCGCGCTCGATGCCCGCTTCGCAGCCGCAGTCGATCACCGACGTCGCGAAGCCGGACAGCGATTGCGCGGCCGCGCGCGCCCATGTGGGCGTATGCGCGGTGATCACGAGCCGCGTCGCCTTCATCGGGAAGGCTTCCGCAAAGGTGTCGTCGATCAGGGTTCCGTTGATCTGCATGGTTCGCTCGCTCGCGCTCAAGGCTGCCCGCTGGACGATGACGGCGGGGCGGTCGGCGTGTGCGGCACGGCAGCGCGCGCGGCGGTATGCGTAAAACATTCGACCGGCAGTAGCCGGCCGCCGCGGCAGCAGGCACAGATTTCGTCGTCGCTGATCGCTGCGTGCACGAAGTCGCCGACCAGGTTCGCGTCGCTGAACGCGCGCACGGTCTGCACGATGCCGCGGTCGAATTCCGGCGACACGTAATGAATGCCGCCGGTCGGCGTCGACACGAGGTTGCCGTCGCGCGCGACCAGTTCGCCGTCCTTGAACACATACGCGGGCGACGTGAACATCCGCTCACGGTCCGCTTCGTCGCGATAGACGGCGATATCGGCGGCCGCGCCGACGCCCAGTTGGCCGCGATCGGCGAGGCCGAGCAGTCGCGCCGGCCCCGCACGCGTGATGATGGCGATTTCGTACAGCGAGAACTCGCGCTTCAGTTCCGCCAATGCGCTGGCGACCTTCGCTTCCGGATGCAGCCGGTCGAGTTGCGCGTCGCGAAACGACTTGTCCATCAGCAACCGGATCAGGTGCGGATAACTGGTAAACGGTCCACCGTTTGGATGATCGGTGGTCATCGACACGCGCCATAGGTCGTCGACCAGCAGAAAGATCTCGAGGCCGATGATCCACTGCAGCGCATTCACGTAGCTTTGCTCGCGGTAGCGGAACGGCACGACGCCGCAGCCTGCATCGCATTCGATGTCGCCGAGAATCCATTTGCGCGGGTTCGCGAGCGGCGCGTTCCTGAACTGCATCATCGTATCGCCGGATGCGGTGACGGTCTGCCCGAAAATGATCTGGCCGACGTCGATCGATACATTGGGCCGCGCGTTGACCGCTTCGGCAATCGCGCGCGCGCCCGACGAAAACTTGCGCGGCCCTTCGGTGCCGTAGCTGTGGAACTGGATGTGCGTCAGGTGGATCGGCAGGCCGTCGGCGGCGTCCATCGTCGCGATGGTCGACGCGAGGTTGCCGGGCACGCCAAGATTGCTGGCGTGCACGTGCAGCGGATGCGGCACGCGCAACTCGGTCAGCGCGCGCGTCAGCGTGCGCAGGATGTCGCGCGGCGTGATGCCGTAGTGCACGTGCGCTTCGTCGACGTCGAGCGCGCGCTGATTGAACTTGAATGCCGAGATGCCGCCCGGATTCACGACTTTGACGCCGAGTGCGCGGCTGGCATGCATGGTCCAGCCGACATAGTCGCGCAGTTGCTCGAAGTCTTCATGGGCGGCGAGCATCTGCAGCAGCAGTTCGTCATTGCCTAGCATCACGTAGGCGCCGTGATCGATGATCGGCGTGTCGCCCATCTCCAGATGCGCATGGCGCGCATTCGACGCGATCATCGCCGGCTCGAACGCGGCGGTATAACCCATCTCCGCATAGCGATAGCCGGTGGCGAGCGTACCCGGTGCGCAAACGCCGCACGACGGCAAGCGCAGGTAGCGGCCGTTGGTGTCGCGCACCGCTTCGTACGCCGCGCCGCGCGGCGGGTCTGCGCGATGGTCTTCCGGCAGCAGCAGGCGCGACAGGTTCGTCTTGCCGCCGCCGATATGCGAATGCAGGTCGATACCGCCTGCCATCACGATCATCCCGCGCGCGTCGTAGTCGTGGTCGACGCCTGCGTGATCAGACCCATCGACGATGCGGCCGTCGCGGAAGTACAGGTCGCGCCGCTCGCCGTTCACGCCGTTGGCCGGATCGTAGACGACGCCGCCGGTCAGTCGCGCAAGGCTCATGACGGACTCCTCGCGCCGGCGATACGCTCGGCCAGATCCGCGGCGATCTCGGCGACGCTGCGCAGACCGCTCTGCCGCGCCGGATGCAACGGTGTGACGACGGAGGTATCGAGCCTGAACAGATGACCGTCGCGGTCGACCCCCGGTGTCGCGACGGGCATAAACACCGTGGGCGCCGCACGCGGCGCGAGCGTTTTCGCCAGCGCGGGCGGCCCAAGCACGATGGCCGGCACCTGCGGATCGAGCGCGGCGGGCAGCGGATGCGGCGCGAAGCTCGTCACCCACAGCAGCGCATCGACCTCGCGCGCTTGCAGCAGACGTTCGGTGCGATAGCGATATGGGTCGTGCTCAAGGGGCGGCGTGCCTTCCGGCCGATCGGGGCGGGACACGCGCGTGCGCAGCGGCAGGCCGGATAGCCAGGTCACAGTCTGGTTCACGGTCAGCGTGCCGTCCGCGCCGCCGAGCGCCAGCGCGCCCGCGCGGCGGGTCCGGTTGATCGCCTTGACGATCCGGTGCAGCGCTTCGATCAGCAGTGCCGCGTGCGGTTGCGGCAGCGCCGCGGGCTCGTAGACAAACGCCGTGTAGTGCGCCGACGCGATGCGCGCGCCCAGTGCCGCGAGTTGGGTCGCGATATGCGCGGTTTCAGCCGAGCCTTTTTCGAACGTGGCCGGGTTGCGGCCTTCCGCGATGGCGGACCACAACGCAAGCAGATCGTGCGGCGCGGCCTCAGCGAGGATCGCTTCGCAACATGCGTGGGCGACGCGGCTTGCCGCCGGATCGACCGGACAGCCGACGAAGCAGAGTGTGCGCGGCCTCGCGGTGCCGCTTGCACCGGCAAGCGCACGCTCGTAAAAGCGCGGGTGATTTTGCGCGGGTGCGCAGCCGAACACGATCAGCAGGTCAGCGCGCGAACGCACCTCCGACAGGGTCGTAAAGAACGCGCCGCGGTCCTGTAGTGCGAGCGTCGCTGCGCTCAGCGCGTCGCCGTGCAGCGTATCGAGCGTTGCGCCGCATGCGGCTGCGAGCGTGTAGAGCGCGCGCGCGCCCGCGACATCCGTCGCGCATGCGCCGAACAGCGGTCGCTGCGCGCGCCCGAGGATGTCGGCTGCATGCGCAAGCGCGGCGTCGGGCGCGGCGGGTTGGCCGTCGATCGACGGCGGGCAGTGGCTGTCGGCGGCGCCGTAATGCGTGAGCGCGTCGGCAAGGCGTGGGCACTCGGTCGTGGGCGCGACGATCGTCGCGTCGTCGCGCACATGTGCGTCGATGTCGTCGCACAGCAGCGGGCAGAAGGGGCAAGTCCAGTCGTGCGTGATCGATCGGGACGCGGCTAAAGCGGACGCCGGCCGCGCAACCGGCGCGGCCGCCTGACCGCCACGCGGCGCGGGGGAGGTTGGATCGTGCATGCCGCGTCGTACAGCAAGCTCCATGCCGATCGCGCAAGCTGATCTGAACGATGACAGGCGGCGGCGAAGTCAGCATGCGCAACACAGTATGTGCGTCGCGCTGGAACACAGTGTCACTTGCGCGAGCCGCGCCGCGCGTTCCTTGCGATTGGATTGCGTTCTACGCGCGTGTTGCCGCTTGGCATGGATATTGTGTTTGCGATTCACCTGACAGCATGCGGCGACGCCGCCAGCTTGCCGTCGTGCAGCGCCGAGCCGACGAGCCACGCCTGTGCGCCACTCTGCGCGGCGGCATCGAGATCGGCGCGATGGCGAATACCGCCGGCGCCGATCACGATGCGTTCGCCGCCGGCACGCTCGCGCAGTGCGTTGAACGTAGCGAGGTCGGGGCCTTCGTAGGCGCCGACGCGGTCGAGAGTCATCGCGATCACGCGCGCCGGCCACCACGCAGGTGTGTCGTGCAGCGTGGCAGCCGTGCCCGGCGCATGAAGCGGACGGCCCGCACGGCGATCGAGCGACAGGATCGGCTGATAGCCGGCGCGTTCGGCCTCACGCAGCGCGTCGGGTGTGCGCAGCGTCTCGGAGCCGAACACCGGCACGAGTGCGCCGCGCGGCGCGCCGATCCGCATGAGGTGCGCATGCATCGATGTGTAGTCGGCGAAGCCCGCGTCGAGCCAGATCTGGATGGAATGGCGGGGGGTGGAGCTGGGAGGGTTCAGGCCGGAGCACAGCGCGGCGAGGGTTGAGGTATCGGCGTGTTGCGCGACGATCGCGCCGAGGTCGGCGACATACAGCGTGTCGGCGCCACTTGCTTCGAGTAGCGCGCGCGCGACGGCGAGCGGTTCGCTCGTCGCGCACAAGGACGACTGGATAGGGCGGTAGTTCGCACGGTCACCCCGTATCGCGCGCACCGCGTGTCCGTCGAGTAGATCGAGAACCGGTATGACCCGCATCGGAGAGTGTCCCTTGATCAGGCTGTTTGTGTACGAGTATCTCACCGGCGGCGGCATCGACCCCGATCTTGCGGGCGAAAGCGGTCTCGCCGACTTGAGTGCGCTGATCGTCGAAGGCCGCGCGATGCGCGATGCGATCGTGCAGGACGTGCGTGCGCTCGACAACGTCGACGTCAGCTTTGCGAGTTCGCGCTTCGAAGCCGCGGCCGCGTCGCGCAGTCCGCTGCCGCACTATTGTGCCGCGCCCGGGGAGCCGATGATGGACTTCGTCGCGCGGGCGGCGCGCGCGCACGATTACGCGTCGATCGTCGCGCCGGAATGCGACGGCCTGATGCTGAAGCTTGCCGAAGCGGTCGGCGCGAACCGCTGGCTCGGTTGCACGCCGGAAGCGATCAGCCTCGCGTCGAGCAAGCGCGCGACCGCGGCGCTGCTCGCGGCTCACGGCATCGCGACGACGCCCGCACTCGATCCCGGCATGCTTGACACGGATGTTGCACGCGCCAGCGCGGACGGCGTGGCCGGATGGGTGGTGAAGCCCGACGACGGCGCGGGCGGCCTCGATACGTGGCGCTACGAGAATGTGCGTGAAGCGTGTGCGGACTATCGCGCACGTGCCGCCGACGGACGCAACCCGGTGTTGCAGGCGTGGGTGGAGGGTGAAGCGCTGAGTCTGTCGCTGATCTGCGGGGGGGCAGCGGGCGCACGGCTCGTCAGCATCAACCGGCAGCGGATTGGCGTAGCCGACGCGGCGTCGGCGGCGCATGCGGGGCGCGTCGTGGCATTCGAAGGCGTGGATATCGATCAGATCGACCCTCGCAGCCCGCAAGGCTGCGTGCTGGAGACGCTGGCGCAACACTCGGCGGCCGCGCTGCCGGGCCTGCGCGGGTTCGTCGGTATCGACGTGGTGTGGCATCCGGCGCGCGGGCCGATCGTCATCGAGGTTAACCCGCGTGTGACGATGGCGTATGTCGGCTTGTCCGCGCGGCTCGGGCGCAATCTTGCCGCGGATGTGCTCGCCGCGCATGGCGTGCGTACCGGTCATTCGATGCAGGCGCAGCCGGGCGCGGCTAGCGCGCGGGCGCCGCTGTTCGTCGGCAGGACGCCATCATGAGCGGCGCCGACGATCGCGCAACCGGCACGCGCGCGGTGTTCGGCTGGGACGTCGGCGGCGCGCATGTGAAGGTATCGATCGCCGATGCTGCGGGGACGCTCGTCGACGTCGCGCAGTGGGCCTGTCCGTTGTGGCAGGGGCTCGCGCATCTCGAACGTGTGGTCGACGAAGTGTTGGTGCGCTGGCCCGACGCCGGCGCGCAAGGCTCGCGCCACGCCGTGACGATGACCGGCGAAATGGTCGATCTGTTCGCGGATCGCGAGCAAGGCGTGCGCGTGCTGGTGCAGACGCTTGCCGCGCGGCTAGGGGATGCCGTGCGGTTTTTCGCCGGGTGGCATGGCTGGCTGACGCCTGCCGACGCGATCGTGCGGTGGCGCGCGGTGGCATCCGCGAACTGGCTCGCGACGTCGCAGTGGGTTGCGACGCGGCGACCCCACGCGCTCTTGATCGACATCGGCAGTACGACGACCGATGTCGTGCCGATCGTCGACGCGCAGGTGGTGGCGCGCGGAGCGAACGATGCGGCCCGGCTCGCAACCGGCGAACTGGTTTACCAAGGGGTCGTACGCACGCCGCTGTGCGGGGTTGCGCACCGTATCGCGTTTCGTGGCGAAACTACCGGCGTGATGAACGAATGGTTTGCGACGAGTGCGGATATCTACCGGCTGACCGGCGAACTATGGCCGCCGCACGATCAGCATCCCAGTGCGGATAACGGCCCAAAAACCGTCGACGCGAGTTGCGCACGACTCGCACGGATGATCGGCCGTGACGCGGCCGATGCAAGCACGGATGAATGGCGCGCGTTCGCGCAGACCTGGCGGCTCGAGCAGTTACGCACGATCGGTGCAACCGTCGCGCAAGTTCGCGACGCGCATCCTGCGTTGGCGGATGCGCCGCTGGTCGGCGCGGGGTGCGGGCGTTTTCTGGTGGCTGAACTGGCGCGCCGCATGGGGCGCGCCTACGTCGATTTCAGTGAGCTCGCCGGTGGCGTGTGTTCAGCAAGCGCGCACGCAGATACGCATGAACTGAATGAATGGATCGCGACCTGCGCGCCGAGCGTGGCGGTCGCGTTGCTGATGGCGGCGGATGCGGCGCCGGGTGCAAGCGAAACACGCGCTGCTGAAGCCGAGCCCGCTCGCGTAGCGTGACTCATGAAGGGGGATAGCCGAATTACAAGCGACCCATGCAGCACACATCCGGCCGCGGATACGACGAGCGATGCCGGTGAAGTCGGAACAGAGCGAGGGAACGACATGTGGGTGGTGAAAATCGGGGGCAGCCTGAGTCACGACCCGTCGCTGCGCGATTGGCTAACGCAGCTTTGGGAAGTGGGCGGCGGGCGCATCGTGATCGTGCCGGGTGGGGGCGATTTCGCTGATCGGGTCCGCATCTATCAGAAGGAGTGGGAATTCGGCGATCTGGCTGCCCACAACATGTGCCTGCTCGCGATGACGCAGTACGCGCTGATGATGCAGGGCGTGCTGCCCGAACTCGTGCTCGCGACCAACGAAGACATGATCCGGCGCGCGCTGCGCAATGGCAAGGTCGCGGTGTGGATGCCGATCGGCCTGCTGACCGCGACGCCGAATGCGATGACGAACTGGGACACGACGTCGGACAGCCTGGCGGCGTGGCTGTCGACGTCGTTGAATGCGGAACGGCTGATGGTGGTCAAGTCGTGCGCGGTGGACTCGGGCCGGCCGCTTGAACTGCTCGTGTCGGAGGGCGTGCTCGATGCGCGTTTCGTCGAATACGTGAATGACGCGAATTACGTGGTCGAGCTATTCAACAAGGGCGATGTCGGGTTGATGCGGGAGCGCTTGCTCAATTCGCCGGCGGCTTAGGTTCAGGCTGCGGGTTTACGTCGGCATTCCCGAAAGCGGTGCGCTCACGCGTATTGAGCGTGCGGGTGCCGATGCAATGCATCCGCCCATTGCGCGACACGCTGCGGGTCGAGGCGCGCGGTGCGTCCATCGGCACACAGCGCGGCGCGAAAGCCTGCGATGTCCGGCGCGTGCGCGCGGATTTTATCGAGCTGACCCCAGCCGAGCGAGCCGGCAAGACCCACCATCGCGCCTTTCGCGCGGATCGCGCCGATGCACGCGGTCAGCGTCGCCTCGTCGATGCAATCGAATAGCGTGCGGCCGTCTTTCACAGCGGTGTCGAATACGATGCCCGCGAAACCGAGGTTGAGCGCATGTTCGACCAGCTGCGGGTCGATGCCGTCATCGCACAGCAATACCGGCAACACCGGCGCGGGTAACCCGGCGAGATGGGTGAGGCACGCACGCGCGTGCGGACCTGCATGCACGCCGACCTTGACATAATCGACACCTGTATCGCCCGTCTCGAGCACACGTGCGGTGATGTCATCGAGCGCGTCGCTCGGCATGTCGCCGATCGCCGCGCTGATCGGTTTGACCGGGTAGCGTGCACGCAACTCACGCGTGATGCGCGCGATTTCGTCGGTCGCGACGCTGCCCAAAGCGCCGCTGCGCGGTTCCTTCAGATCAATCAGTTCGGCGCCGGCCTGGGCGGCATCGAACGCTTCTTCAGCCGAGCGGACGCTTGCTAGCAATGCAGTCATCGAGGTCTCCAGAAACGGGGCGGACGGTGGGCGAAAGGATGGGCGCTTGCTGTCGTGCGACCTATGGCGCAGTGCCGCATGATTCATGCCGCATTGCAAGGATGGGTAACGTTCTAGGGTGTTTCATGCATCGTGTGCGGCGCGTTATCGGGCGATCCCGACGCCGGAGACGCGGATGCATGTGCGCTGCCCGGCTGCTTCGCGGCGTTCGCGCGATAGCGCTCAATCGCCGCGATGATCCATGACCATGCGGTCTGTTCGTCCGGACCGGCGGTCTTGTCGATCGCAATCTGCAGATACGCGATTTCGCGGTCCACCTTGTCGGCCGGCAGCATAAAAAGCCGGCTGACCAGAATCGCCCCTTCAATCACCGCCGCCTGCGCGCGATTGAAGCCGCCAAACGGCGCGTGCGTTTCGCTGTGCACGCAGCGCATTTTCAGCGTCGGGCGCTGCGCGTCTTCCAGCGTTTCGGTCAGTGTCAGTTCGGTATGCGCGAGCGACTGCACGAGCCGTATCGACGGCACGCGGCTCGCACCGACCGTTGGCCAGTTGTGTTGCGTGCCCGTGACGCAGCCGGCAAAGACCCTGACGTCAGTCGTGAAATTGATGACCGCGGCTTGCGTGGCGACGATGTTGTCGAGCGTCGTCGACGGGCGGAACGGCGCGAGAATCGCAAGACCGTTTTCAAAACGTATGCCCATTGGCGCAATGTGAGGTGTGCCATCGCGTGCCGCGGTCGTGATGATCGTTTCGTGAATCATGGCGAGCAACGCTGATCGTGCGACGCGCAATACACCGGCGGTCGGCGGGTGGAAAAACGCGGGAGAAAACCGGGAAATACGATACTGCGGCTGTACTGCGGAAGAAGGACGGGGCCGCCCGAAGGAGGCCCCGCGGGTTCGGCGCTTTAGCGGGTCGCGATATACATCGTGACTTCGAAGCCAAAACGCATGTCAGTATAGCTTGGAGTTGTCCACTGCATAGTCGTCCTCCTTCAGAAGAAAGCCATTTGCCTTGGCGGCCGGCGCTTGCCGCGCCGATCGCGTCGACCCGTTTCGCGATGCAAGGTGCGTGCCACAGGCCCGAATGCATGCACGAATGGTGCGCGAGTGGCGTACCCGACATCCAGGGTTTCTGCTTACACGTCTTACTGTCGCGATATCGCAGCAAAGTGTTGCACCAGCCGCGTCACTTATTGTGAGCGCATTGGGTTGTGTCGTCACCTGTCTTAACGCATGACTTAAGGCAGAGGAAGAAAATCGTGAATTCACTTCGCGGCGTCGCACGCCTACATTGACCTCCATGGCAAGCAAGCCCGCAGCGCCACCTCACCGGAGGGCAGTGATGAACGATTTCAGCCAGGCGGCGATCGCACCTGTAGCCGCGCCGACACGGCGCTCGCGTTACGACGCGGGCGTGCTCAAGTATCGCGAGATGGGGTACTGGCAGCCGGATTACGAGCCGAAAGACACGGACGTGATCGCGCTGTTCCGTATCACACCGCAACCCGGTGTCGAGCCTGAGGAGGCGGCCGCGGCCGTGGCGGGCGAATCGTCGACGGCCACGTGGACGGTGGTGTGGACCGATCGACTGACCGCGTGCGACATGTACCGCGCGAAAGCGTATCGCGTCGAACCGGTGCCGGCGTCGGGCATCGGCCATAGCGAGCCGCAATACTTCGCGTACATCGCGTACGAACTGGATCTGTTCGAGGAAGGCTCGGTCGCGAACCTGACTGCGTCGATCATCGGCAACGTGTTCGGCTTCAAGCCATTGAAGGCATTGCGGCTCGAAGACATGCGCATCCCGGTCGCGTATCTGAAGACCTTTCATGGGCCGGCCACCGGCATCGTCGTCGAGCGCGAAAGGCTCGACAAATATGGACGGCCATTACTTGGCGCAACGGTGAAGCCAAAGCTCGGCCTGTCCGGCAAGAACTACGGACGCGTGGTTTACGAAGGCCTGAAAGGCGGCCTCGACTTTCTCAAGGACGACGAAAACATCAATTCGCAAGCGTTTATGCATTGGCGCGACCGCTATCTGTTCTCGATGGAAGCGGTGAATCGCGCGCAGGCGGAAAGCGGCGAAGTGAAAGGCCATTACCTGAACGTGACGGCCGCGACGATGGAAGACATGTACGAGCGCGCGGAATTCGCGAAAGAACTGGGCTCGTGCATCGTGATGATCGATCTGGTGATCGGCTGGACCGCGATTCAGTCGATGGCGCGCTGGGCCCGCAAGCACGACATGATTCTGCACTTGCATCGCGCCGGGCATGGCACCTACACGCGCCAACGCAATCACGGCATCTCGTTTCGCGTGATCGCGAAGTGGCTGCGCATGGCGGGCGTCGATCATGCGCATGCGGGCACCGCGGTCGGCAAGCTCGAAGGCGACCCGTTGTCGGTGCAGGGCTACTACAACGTGCTGCGCGAAGCGCGCAATCCGGTCGATCTGTCGCGCGGTCTCTTTTTCGACCAGCCGTGGGCGGGTTTGCGCAAAGTGATGCCGGTCGCGTCGGGCGGCATTCACGCGGGGCAGATGCACCAGCTGCTCGACCTGTTCGGCGACGATGTGATCCTGCAGTTCGGCGGCGGCACGATCGGGCACCCGGCCGGCATCCAGGCCGGCGCGACCGCGAATCGCGTCGCGCTCGAAGCGATGGTGAAGGCGCGCAACGAAGGCCGCGATCTCGCGCACGAGGGACCCGACCTGCTCGAAGCCGCCGCGCGCCACTGTCTGCCGCTCAAGCAGGCGCTCGATACGTGGCGCGATGTCACGTTTAACTATGCATCGACCGACACACCGGACTTCGCCGTGACGCCAAGCGTCGCATAACCGATCACCTGGCTTCGCACGAAGGAGCACCGCCATGCGTATTACGCAAGGGACGTTTTCTTTTTTGCCTGATCTGACCGACGATGAAATCCGCCTGCAAATCGACTATGCGCTGGGCCAAGGCTGGGCGTGCTCGGTCGAATTCACCGACGACCCGCATCCGCGCAACACATACTGGGAGATGTGGGGGCTGCCGATGTTCGATCTGCGCGATGCGGCGGGCGTCATGCAGGAAGTGACCGCATGCCGCGCCGCGCATCCGCAGCACTACATCAAGGTCAACGCGTTCGATTCCGTGCGTGGTTTCGAAACGATGCGGCTGTCGTTCATCGTGAACCGGCCGGATGTGGAAGCGACGTTATGGCTCGAGCGCGACGAAAGCCGGGGGCGTGTGCAGCGTTATGCGCTCAGGTGCCGCGCCGGTGGTGCGCGGACCGACGTGCACGAGTGAAGCCACAGCGCCTCGTACCGGATTGCATCGAAACGGAGACGACCATGACTGCCGATACGCTTGAATTGCCGGCACGCCGCGAGGCGCAGCCCGAATCGCCACCCGACGCGCCTCATGTGAACCTGCTCGCGCTGTACCGCGAGTCGGGCATCGCCGGCGTGATGGGCGAACTGGACCGTGATCTCGTCGGCCTTGCGCCGGTGAAGACCCGCATTCGCGAGATCGCCGCGCAATTGCTGGTCGAACGGGCGCGTGCAACGCTCGGCATCGCGACGGGCGCGCCGACGCTGCATATGTGTTTTTCCGGCAACCCCGGCACCGGCAAGACGACGGTCGCGCTGCGCATGGCCGACGTGCTGCACCGGCTCGGTTATATCCGGCGCAATCATCTGGTGTCGGTGACGCGCGACGATCTGGTCGGCCAGTACATCGGCCACACAGCGCCGAAAACACGCGATGTATTGAAGCGCGCGATGGGCGGCGTGCTGTTTATCGACGAGGCGTATTACCTGTATCGTCCGGAAAACGAACGCGACTACGGGCAGGAGTCGATCGAGATCCTGTTGCAGGCGATGGAGAACCAGCGCGATGACCTGGTGGTGATTCTCGCGGGTTACGCCGCGAGAATGGACACGTTTTTCCAGAGCAATCCGGGCTTCCGGTCGAGGATCGCGCATCACATCACGTTTCCCGATTACGGCGCCGAGGAATTGCTCGCGATTGCCGAACGGATGCTCGATACGATGCACTACCGGTTCGATTGCGATTCGCGCCGCGCATTCGAAGATTACCTGGACCGCCGCGTGAAGCAGCCGAATTTCGCGAATGCGCGCTCGGTGCGCAATGCGCTTGATCGCGCGCGGCTGCGCCAGGCGAATCGTCTGTTTGCCGCGGCGCTCGACGGCGCGCAACCGGCGGACCCGGCGGCGCTTACGCTGATTACCGCAGGCGATATTCGCGCCAGCCGCGTGTTCGACCGGCTCACGCCCGACCCTCAGCGTGCCGCTGCTGCCACGCGGGCCGAGTCCACGGTTTCCTAGGAGCGCGTGATGCGAGACGGACGAACGACACTCTCGAAGTTCCTGATCGATGCGCTCGACAGGCAGAGCCCTTCACCCCGTGCGAGCGGATTGTCGGCGCTGTTGATCGACGTCGCGGCATCGGTCAAGACGATCGCCGCGACGCTCACGCGCGGCGCGCTCGACGGCAACTATGGCTCCGCGCGCTCCGCGAACGTGCACGGCGAAGAGCAGAAGAAGCTCGATGTGCTGACCAACGATATCTTCCTGCAGCACTGTGAGTGGGACGGCTTGCTGGCCGGGATGGTGTCCGAGGAAATCGAGCATGTGTACCAGATTCCGCGCTGTTTTCCGCGTGGTGAATATCTGCTCGCGTTCGATCCGCTCGACGGCTCGTCGAACATCGACATCAACGGTGCGCTCGGGTCGATCTTCTCGGTGCTGCACGCGCCGCAGGGCACAGCCAAGGCATCGACGATGGAACGCTCCGCGTTTCTGCGGCCGGGCCACGAACAGGTCGCGGCCGGCTACGCGATCTACGGCCCCGCGACCATGCTTGTGCTGTCGATCGGCAACGGCACGCACGGCTTTACGCTCGAACGGGAAGTGGGCAACTTCGTACTCACCCATTCGGACATCCGCATTCCCGAAGACACCAGTGAGTTCGCGATCAACGCGTCGAACGAGCGTTTCTGGGAGCCGCCGGTGCGCCGCTATGTGCAGGAATGCAAGGACGGCAAGAGCGGTTGCCGCGAGCGTGACTTCAATATGCGCTGGATTGCGGCGATGGTCGCCGAGGTGCATCGCATTCTGATGCGTGGCGGCGTGTTTATGTATCCGCGCGACTATCGCACGGCGACCACGATGCAGGGCCGGCTGCGCCTGCTCTACGAAGCGAACCCGATGAGTTTCCTGATCGAGCAGGCGGGCGGCGACGCGATCACCGGGCGTGAGCGGATTCTGGACGTCGTGCCCGGCGACCTGCATGAGCGCGTGCCGGTGATTCTCGGTTCGAAGAACGAAGTGATGCGCATCGGCCGCTATCACCGCGAAAATGATCTCGGTACCGACCGGCCGTTTTCGTCGCCGCTCTTCAATGAGCGCTCACTCTTTCTGCCTGAAACGCCGGCATGAAGCGTGCGTCGATCGGACACGCGTACCGATCAACGTCATGGCCACGGACTCTCGCAACGGAGAAACGCGCATGTCAGTCAAGCACCCGATCATTGCCGTGACCGGATCGAGCGGCGCCGGCACAACCACCGTGATGAAGAGTTTTCAGCATATCTTCAGGCGCGAGAAGATCAACGCGCAGATTGTCGAGGGCGACGCGTTTCATCGCTTCGACCGGCTCGGCATGCGCGAGGCGCTGAAGCAGGCCGAGCGCGACGGCGTGCATAACTTCAGTCACTTCGGTCCGGATGCGAATATGCTCGAAGAGCTTGAGCGGTTGTTCGCGAACTATGCGAAGTCGGGCACCGGTCAGTTTCGCCGCTACGTGCACGACGAGGCGGATGCGGCGAAGTTCAAGCAGGCGTCCGGGACGTTTACGCCATGGGAAGAGGTCGAGCCGGGCACCGACCTGTTGTTCTATGAAGGACTGCATGGCGCGGCGGTGACCGACCGTGTCGATGTCGCGCAGCACGCGGATTTGCTGGTTGGCGTCGTGCCGATTATCAACCTCGAATGGATTCAGAAGCTGCATCGCGATCAGAATATGCGCGGCTATTCGCATGAGGCGATCGTCGACACGATCCTGCGGCGGATGCCTGATTACGTGAACTATATCTGCCCGCAGTTTTCCCGCACGCATGTGAACTTCCAGCGCGTGCCGACAGTGGATACGTCGAACCCGTTTACCGCGCGTGAGATTCCGCAGCCGGATGAAAGTTTTGTGGTGATTCGCTTTGCGCGGCCCAAGGGCATCGATTTCCCGTATCTGCTGACGATGCTGCACGATTCGTTCATGTCGCGGCCGAATGTGATCGTCGTACCGGGCGGGAAGATGGGGCTGGCGATGCAATTAATCTTCACACCGATGATTCTGCAATTGAGGGATCGTTGCGCGCGCGCCTGACTTGACGACTGTTTCCGCGGCTGGCCGTCTGTCCCTCCTCGTGTGCGTGTCAGCCCTTTTTCTTTGCTAACTTATGCTGGCTCATCGAAAGCTGAACTGGCCTTCGCCATGCGGGCGTGAGCAACGACCTCGGGCTGTCGGTTGCCCGTCGCTGCACGCCGCTCCTGACGCAGCAATACATCGCGATAGATGCCGGCGCGCCTGGATAGCTCGTTCGGTGCGCCGTCGTCGACCAGGCGCCCGTGATGGATGACGACAATCCGGTCAAAGCTCTGCAGCGTCGATAGCCGGTGCGCGATGGCGACGACCGTGCGTCCTTCCATCAACCTGTCTAGCGCAAGCTGGATGGCCGCTTCCGATACGCTGTCAAGGGCCGAGGTCGCTTCATCGAGCAGCAGGATCGGTGCGTCCTTCAGAAACGCGCGCGCAATCGCGATGCGCTGACGCTGCCCCCCGGACAGGCGCGTGCCGCGGTCGCCCACGACGGTCCCAAGGCCCTCCGGTAACGAGCGGACCAGATCCAGGCAGTTCGCGTGTGCGCAGGCCCGCAAGACTTCCTCTTCAGTGGCATCGGGCCGGCCGTATCGCACGTTGTCGAGCAGCGTGCGGTTAAACAGCGAGATGTCCTGAGGCACGATAGCAATCGCGCTACGCAGACTGGCAAGGCTCACGTCGGAAAGACACTGGCCCGAGATGGTGACCGCTCCCGAGCCGCGCGGCGGCTCGAACAGACGTTGCAGCAGCGCGAGCACGGTGCTCTTTCCCGCGCCTGATGGCCCCACGAGGCCGACTTTCTGACCCGCGTCGATATGCAAACTGAAATGATCCAGCACAGGACGGCGGCCCGGATAGGCAAACGTGATGTTCTCGAAATCGATGTTTGCGTCGCGTACCTGCAGCGCGGGCACGCCCACCATTTCCTCCATGTCGCGTGGCACCAGTAGCGTCTGTGCGGCTTCCGCCAGCCTCGAGATATGCTGTGTCAGGTCGACGAGCGCGACGGCGAGATCGCGCGTGCCATGCAGGATCGCGAATCCCAATGAGCTGACGAGCACGACGTCACCCGTCGTCGCCCGCCCGCGAGTCCAGAGCCACAGCACCCAGCCGAGCAGCCCCGAAGAAAGAAGCCATGTCGCGACCGCATGCAACAGTCGCAGTTTTTCGAGGTAGCGCACGCTCGCCTCGCGCGATGTCATTTCATGAGTGAGAAACGAGTGCAGCCGGGCGCTCTCGCGACGTGTCGCATCGAACATCCGGACCGTCGTCATGTTGCTGATGACGTCGACAAGTTCGCCGTCAACCGATGCCGCATCGGAAGCGAAGCGCATGTGCCGGCTCCTGCCCTTGCTGCCGAGCCAGAACAGGACGGCAGCCATACAACCGGACACCAGCAGCAGCGCAAGCGACATCAATGGACTCAGCGTGCCGATGATGCCAATCGCGCCGAGTACCGAGAGCAGAGGCGGCAGCGCGGTCCACGCGACGGTGTTCTCGATCGTGAAGATGGCGTTCGCGGTTGCCGACACCCGGCTCGCTAGCGTGCCGGGCTGAACGTTGGAGAAATACCCGGTCGAATGGCTAAGCAGATAACCGAAGAGGTGACGGCGCACATCGCCCGTCACGGCGACGAACGTACGCACGCTGACCCAGCCGGATAACCGCCAGAACAGGTTATCGGCGAACAGCAGCACGACGATGATCAGAAACGCGGTGACGATGGCGGCGGGATGATGGCGCCCCGCGGGC
This sequence comes from Paraburkholderia humisilvae, assembly GCF_902859855.1. GTDB lineage: Bacteria > Pseudomonadota > Gammaproteobacteria > Burkholderiales > Burkholderiaceae > Paraburkholderia > Paraburkholderia humisilvae. The sequence goes on along the minus strand of NZ_CADIKH010000003.1, from coordinate 278,579 downwards.
AATTCGTCGATCAGATTTTTGATCGCAAACTGCGACCCGAGCGCGCAGCCGACGGCCGCAACAATGCCAAGCAGGACAAACGCGTGTGCAAGGGGACGCCGGCCAATGTACCGCATGATCAGCAGAATGGGCTTGTCGGCGTAGTGGACGAGCGCTTTCGCGCGCCGTCCACGCGTGCGCGCGACGCTCGGGTTGCCTGCAGCCTTTGGACTGGCGCCTTTCATTCATCAGACTCCGGGTCACGGGGCCCGGTTGGGGTCCGTCCGCGTGTGTGCGCGGCATCGGGGCGATGCCGCGTTAGCGCCGGAGGACGCGCATAACCTGTTCCCGGCATCGGCTTGTCGCAGTGACGTGCATGGACTTCGGCATGGCGACCGATGGGCCAACGCCATGTCGACGGTTTGTTGTCTTTGCGTTTGGCGTGCCTGCGCGAACGGGCGTTATCGGGAAGCTTACAGACCTCGTCACAGGCCCCTCTATCGAGTACGCTTTCAGTGCGAGTGTCCGTGTTCGAGCGCAGCGCGCGATTGGCGACCTCCGAGGCCGTGTGCCGGCTCCCCCACATCCGCCCCGTTAATGCGAGAATTCGCCGCGTTGCTACGCGTGCGGGTCCCGGTGCGTGCCACCTGCACGATTTAACTCGTCGAACGCTATATATCGGATGTCGCCGGGCAGCAGCAACGATTCCCTTGATGGAGCATTGTGTGAACCGGAAAACTTCTCGGCCGTCCGGTGTCTCTCCGCCTCGGCCCGACGCCATGTCTGCCGCAAGCCTGGTTGGGCGCGTCGAGGCAAAGCCGGTGCCGGTGGTCGGTATTGGCGCGTCGGCCGGCGGCCTGGATGCGTTAAACAAACTGCTCGGACATTTGCCCGCCGATACCGGCATGGCCTTTGTCGTCATCCAGCACCTGGATCCCCAGCACAAAAGCAGATTGCGCGACCTGCTGGGCGAAGTCACGCCGATGCCCGTGCTCGAGGCCCGCGACGGTCTGCCGGTCGAACCGGACCACGTCTATGTGATTGTGCCCAACACGACGCTGGCGATTGCCGATGGCGTCTGCCGGGTCAGCCCGCGCGGCGACGCGCGCGGTGTGCATCTGCCGGTTGACCATTTCCTGAAGTCACTGGCCGAAGACTGCCAGGCCCGCGCGATTGGCGTGATCCTCTCAGGCACCGGCACGGATGGGACCCTGGGTGTGGAGGAGATCAAGGCGGCCGGCGGCATCACGCTCGCCCAGGACGAACAGAGCGCGGCCCACACCGGCATGCCCCTGAATGCCATTCGTTCGGGCTGCATCGACATGGTTCTGCCGCCTGCGGACATGGCTCGCGAACTGGCGCGCATCGGCCGTCATCCCTATGTCGCCTCGTCCCGGGCGGCGCAGGCCGAAACCGAAACCGAAACCGAGACCGACACCGACACGATCGCGGAAGACCGGGACTACCGCGAGATTCTGAGCCGGCTGCAGGTTGCATTCAAGGTCGACTTCGGCAGCTATCGCGATACGACTGTCAAACGGCGCATGACACGCAGGATGGTTCTGCACTCGCTCGGGAGCCTCGCCGATTATGCGGCGCGACTCAAAGATGACCGCACCGAGCTTGAGGCGCTGTATCACGACATCCTGATTAACGTTACAAGCTTCTTCCGCGATCCGGACGCGTTCGATGGGATCAGGCAGCACGTGCTGCCCGCCATCATGAAGCACAAGGACCCGGGTACGCCGCTGCGCATCTGGGTCCCTGGATGCTCGACCGGCCAGGAGGCCTACTCGCTCGCCATCGTCGTCACTGAATTTCTCGAAGCGACGCAGGGCGCACCATTGCCGGTCCAGATTTTCGCCACCGATCTGAGCGACACCCTGTCGCTGCAGCAGGCCCGTCAGGGGCTGTATCCGGGCAGCATCGAGGCGGAGATGTCGACCGGACGGTTAAACCGCTTTTTCAGCAGAGAGGACAGCCACTACCGCGTGTCCCCATCGCTGCGCGACATGATCGTCTTCGCCCGGCAAAACGTGGCAGCCGATCCGCCCTATTCCCGGGTCGACCTGATCAGCTGCCGCAATCTGCTGATCTACCTGTCGCCGTCGCTGCAAAAGCGCGTGATCCCGACGTTCCATTACGCGCTCAACCCGGGTGGCTTTCTGGTACTCGGTGCGTCTGAGACCGTAGGGTCATTCAGCACGCTTTTCGCCGCTGTCGACCCACCCAACCGCATCTATGCGAAAAAGGCAACGGCAACCCGGTCCTATCCGCATTTTCATGCTGAACGAACGGTCGTCGACCCCGGGCGAAGCGCCGCGCCGGCACCGGCAATGTCTGTGACAGACTGGCAGCGCGAGGCCGATCGTGTCGCGCTTGCCCGGTACGCGCCGCCCGGCGTGCTCGTCAACGAGAATCTGGAGATCCTGCAGTTTCGCGGCCAGACCGGCCCATTCCTTGCCCCGGCGCCCGGGGAGCCGAGCCACAACCTGTTGAAGATGGCGCGCGAGGGGCTATTCGTCGGATTGCGCGCGGCGCTCGCCGAATCCCAACAGCAGGGCGTGCCGGTGCACCGGCAGGGTGTACGCGTGCGGGGCGAAGCGACCGAGCGGCAGATCGACCTGCACGTCATCCCGGTCAAATTACCGAATTGGCCGGAGCGCTGCTACCTGATTTCGTTTGCCGAGCCTGCGCATTCCGATGGTCCAGTGCCGAGCGCATCCCCCAGCGGCGCAATAGCGAAACTGCCTGGTGATGAGCTGGAATTGCTGCGCCAGGAACTGGCCTCCACGCGTGAATACCTGCAATCGGTGATCGAGCAGCAGGACGCCGCCAATGAGGAGCTGAAGGCGGGCAACGAGGAGGTCCTTTCATCGAACGAGGAACTGCAGAGCACCAACGAAGAACTCGAGTCCGCCAAGGAAGAACTGCAATCGCTCAACGAAGAGCTGACGACGGTCAACGAACAGCTGCAGGTGCGCAACGCCGAGCTCGTGCGCCTCAACGACGACATGACCAACCTGCTCGGCAGTGTCAATGTTCCGATTGTCGTGTTCGGCAGTGACCTGTGCATACGCCGGTTCACCGCGCCCGCGACGAAACTGCTGCACCTGCGCGCCAGCGACGTTGGCCGCCCGGCCAGCCATCTCCGGCTTCCCGTGCCGACGGCCGGCCTCGAAGCGCTGCTGCGCGAGGTCATCGAGACCGTGCAGATGCGCGAACACGAGGTACAGGACGAAGCCGGTCACTGGTATGCGTTCCGGGTGCTGCCCTATCGCACCGCCGACAACCGGATCGATGGCGCCATGCTCGCGCTTGAGGACATTCAAGGCGCGAAGCTCGCGCAGACGGCCCTGCGAGACGCACGCGACTACGCCCAGGCGATTATCGAAACCGCGCGCGACCCGCTGCTGGTCCTTGACAGCGAGTTACGTGTCCAGCTCGCGAGTCGGGCCTTCTATCGCACTTTCAGGCAGAGGCCATCCGATACGGTGGGGCACCGTCTCTTTGAACTGGGCAACGGTCAGTGGGACACGCCCGAGCTGCACGCGCTGCTCGCGCAGGTGCTCACCGAGAGCAAGCCTTTCGAGGACTATGAGGTCAAGGCGAGCTTCGAGCACATCGGCCGTAGGATCATGCTGCTCAATGCCCGCCGCATCCTTCGCAACAATGAAGAAACCGGACTGATCCTGCTCGCGCTTGAGGACGTGACCGACCGCGCTCGTGTGGGAGAAGTTCAGGCGCGCCTCGCTGAGATTGTCGAGTGCTCCGACGATGGAATCATTAGCACGACCCTTGACGACATCATCACGACATGGAACGCAGGCGCGGAGCATATTTTCGGGCTGCGCGCCGCTGAAGCGATCGGCACGCCACTCGCCCGCGTGTTGCCACTTGCACAGGAGTACGGGGACGCCGACGTTCAGGCACGGATGCAGAGAGGCGAGCGCATTGCGCATGCCGAGACGATGATCATCGGCGGGGAAGGGCGGCCGGTGCACCTGTCAGTCGCGATGTCACCGCTGCGCAATGCAGACGGCGTGGTGATCGGTATATCGAGAGTGGCGCGCGATATTAGCGAGAGCAGGCGCATGCAGGAAGAGCTGAAAGCCTTTGCCGCCGGACTTGCCGAAACCGATCAGCGGAAGAATGAATTTCTGGCGATACTCGCACACGAACTGCGCAATCCGCTCGCGCCGATCCGCAACGCGGTGCAGATACTGCAGCAGTCCACCACACGCACGCTTGCGGATCGATCCGCGATCGACATCATGCAGCGCCAGATGGCTCAAATGGTGCGCCTGGTCGACGAACTGCTCGATGTGAGTCGCGTCAGTCGCGGCAAGATCGAACTGCGCAGGGACGAGGTCGAACTGAACTCGCTGGCCCATCATGCTGCCGAGGCCGCCCGCAGCGAGTGCGATGCGATGCGGCAGGAACTGGTGGTGAGCGTGCCATCCGAGCCGATCTACGTCGACGGCGATCCCGTGCGGCTGCTGCAGGTGATCGGAAATCTGCTGAGCAACGCGAGCAAGTTTACCGAGGGCGGCGGCCGGATCGAATTGTGCGTCGAGCGCGACGGGAACCATGCGCTCGTCCTTGTCCGGGACAACGGCATCGGCATCAAGGAGGCGCAGCTGTCGCGCATTTTTGACATGTTTGCGCAGGCTGACAATTCGCTGGAACGCACGCGTAGCGGCTTGGGGATTGGCCTGACCCTGGTCAAGACGCTGGTGGAAATGCATGGCGGCAATGTGGTCGTCCGTAGTGACGGCGCGGGCCAGGGCAGCGAATTCGTGGTGCGCTTGCCGATCCTGACCGACGCGCAAAGGGCGCAACCGAAGCCGCCGGCACGCGTTGGGCGCGAACCGTTGACGGCGCAGGCCCGCCGCATACTGATCGTTGACGATAACCGTGACTCGGCCGATTCGCTCGCCACGCTCTTGCGAACGCGAGGTCATGATGTGCATATTGCGTACGATGGGCCACAGGCCGTTGAGCACGCGGCTGCGCTGCTGCCAGACGTGATCGTGCTCGACATCGGTTTGCCCCGGTTGAACGGCTACGAGGCCGCCCGCCGGATCCGTGCGCAGCGGGTTGACGGGCGCTTTCTGCTGGTGGCGCTCACCGGGTGGTCGCAGGAAGAGGACCGACGCCGCTCCATCGAAGCGGGTTTCGACGCTCACCTGGTCAAACCTGTTTCGCTTGAAGACGTCGAAGCGCTGTTCGTCCGGTTGTCTGGCGGTAGACCTGCTGGTGAGACCGCAGGAAATGAGTCGCCGGTGCGCTGATAAACCGCCCCTCTGCGGCGTTCGCGGTGGCATTTTGGACGACGGCGCGGTGTTCGGGTTGCATTGGCAATTCGTCCGTCGTGCGGATGGGCGTATGCGCCATCCAGCGTGTCAAGCCTTCGGCTTGCGCCTGACCGATTGCTTCACGGCTTTCGTCTCTTTCCCGCCCGGCGGCGCACTTTCTACACTCGACGCCTGAGTGCCGCCACCCGGTTCCCCAAGTGCCGACAGCGTTTCCACATACGACAGGAAATGCTGCAAGTACTCGGGCGACAGCTCATTCATCAGCGACAGCGCGCGATACACGAGGCGGCTCGAATTCAGCGGCCCCGCATTGCCCGGCACGTGCGCGAGCGACTGGCGCAATTGCCGGCCCGTGCTTAGTTTCGACCACACGGTATGGAAGTATTGCAGCGTGTCGGCGAGCGTCTGCGCGCGGTCGGGGCGCTGGCTCAATGAAGCGGCCAAGGCCGCGAGCGAAGTGCCGCGGGGTGTATTCGCCGGCGCAGGTGCCGATGCCGGTGCCGGCGCCGATATCGGCGATTCGAGCCGAGGTTGACCCGACTCGCGCTGGCGTTTGATTTCGCGCTCATACGCGGTCATCCATGCCGCGAGCCTCGCGTTGAGATGGCGACCGAACTCGCCATCCGCTGGCAGCATTGCCATGCGCCGCGCGAGCGCGGCGATCGTCGCAAAGCGCAGCGGATCGATGCGATCCATGCCCGCTTCGCGCCACCGTTCGAGCGTTGCGCGCGCGTCAGCGCAGGCTGCCTCGTCTGATGCAGCCTGCGCGACAGGCTGCGCCTCGCGCGCGTCACTCATGCTTGCCGCCATTGCTCGCCGACTGGCGCGGCACTGGCGCGATCTCGACGCGGCGGTTCTTCGCGCGGCCTTCGGCATCAGCGTTCGAACCTACCGGCTGCTCGGAGCCGAACGCCGCCGCGAACACCGAAGACGCGGGCACGCCTTCGTCGATAAACGCGCGCGTCACGGTTAGCGCGCGTTGCGCCGACAGTTCCCAGTTATCCGCGAAACGCCGGTTGCCCGCGCGCACCTGCTGATCGTCCGCAAAACCGCTGACCATCAGGATCTCGTCGTTCACGCGCAAATAGGCGGCGAGCGGTCCCGCCAGCGCCTTGAGCAACTCGCGCCCCTGCGGCTGCAACTGGTCCGAGTTCAGCGCGAACAGCACATTGCCGCTGATGCCGATGCGCCCGTTTACGAGCGTCACGCGCCCGGCTGCGAGCGGCGCGGCGAGCGCCTGCTCCAGCGCCTGACGCCGCTGTGCCTCGGCCTTGTGCTGCTGCGTCTCCTTGTCCAGCCGGCTCGACAGTTCGAACTGCACGCCGATGATGCTCACGAGAATCAGCACGAATGCGCCGACCAGCACCGACATCAGATCGCCGAACGCGGCCCAGATCGGCGCGCCCGGCTCGACGCCGACATCGATCTCGTCGCTCATGACGCGCGTGCTCCGGCTAACTGCTGCAGGTCTTCCATGATCTGTTTCTGCGACATCACGCTCAGGTCGATGACCTCGCGCGCCTGCGCGACGTAATACGCGAGCTGTTCGTCGCTACGCGCGAGCGACCGTTCGAGCGCGCGTTCGATGTGCTCAAGATGAGTGATCAGCTTGCCGTTCGATTCGCCGAACGACGCAACGGCCGCGCCGAACGCATCGCCCATGCTCGCCAGTTCGATCGCGCTGGTGGCGACCTGCGCGGCGGCGGTATCGAGCTTGTGCGTTTCGGATTCGACCTTGCCGGAGAACTGCTCGCCGACGCGCTCGAGGAGATTCGCCGACGTCGACACCAGTCCGTCGATGGCCGCGCGCTGTTCGGTCGACGCGAGATTGACGGCATCGAGCAGCGTCTCCAGCGTTTGCAGCAGACGCGTGCGCTCCTCGAGCATCGCCGTATCGCGGACCATGCTTTCCGACAGGCTCTTGCGCAACGCCGCGATCACATCGGCGGCGGCCTTCGGTGCTTCCGACGCCGCCGTCACGAGCCGTCCAATCTCATCGAGCGTGCCGCGCGCCTCGGCTTGCGCGCGCTCGGCGATCTGGCGTGCGGTATCGGCGAGTGTGTCGCAGATCTGCTGCTGGCGCGCCGCGTGTTGCGCGCCGGTCTCGGCCCATTCGCGTGACAGCGCCGAGGCAGTCTGTTCGAGCGTCGTTGCCCACGCGGCGAGGCGTTGGTCGTCGGCGCTGGCAAGGCTCTCCTGCAGCGCGGCATGCGAAGCATCGACCCGCTCGACCAGCGAAGTCGCACGCGACTCGATGCTTGCCGCCGCAGCGGTGGTGGCCGCCTCATAACGTACGGCGGCCGACGTCAGCGCTGCTTCGTGACGAGCGGCGAGCGCGTCGTGCGTTTGCGCGTGCCGCGCGAGCGCGTCGCTCCACGTCTGCGAGAGCTGCGCTGCCGATGTCCCGAGTTGCGCGGCGACATCGTCGAGTAGTTTCGATGCGCGCGTGTCGGCGCTCGCGGCGAAACGGTCGAGCGTCGCACTCATGCGCCCGGCGAGCGCGTCGCTCGATGCGCGCTGCGCGTCGAGTGCACCGGTCCAGGTGCTCGCGACCTGCTCGGCGGTCGACGCGAAACCGCGCGACAGGCTTTCCATCTGCTGATGCACGGATTGCGCCACGCGCTCGTGCAGCGCCGTCGTGTCGCGCGCGACACTCGCGAGCGTTGTCTCGACGACGGGCTGGATCGCCGCGCCGACGGCGCGCGCATGTTCGCCGACACTCTGCCGCAACGACTGCTCGACCGAGTTCGCCAGCCGCGCATACGCGAGCTCGGTCTTCGCATGAAATGTTTGCTGGTTCGCCAGCTGTTGTTCGCGGGTGGTCGCGCTGTGCTGTTCGAGAGCGGCCATCAGCGTGCGCAGGCCGTCGATCAACGCGGGCATCGCGTCAGCCTGGCGCTGCATCAGCCGGAACGTTTCCTCGCGTTGATGCGCGGGCGAAAACACGCGCAGCACCGTTGCGATCTTCGCGTCGAGCTGCTGCGCGACCTTGATGCGCTCGCGACGGCACAGCGCCGACAGCAGGCCGAGCATCGCGGAGGTGGCGACGCCCGCGATCGATGTGCCGAACGCGAAGCCGAGGCCACGCACCGGCGCAGCGAGCGAAGCACGCACGGCTTGCAGATCGGTGGCTGCATCGAGCGCGGCGCCGGTGCCGCGCAACGTCGCGGCCATGCCGAGCAGCGTTCCGAGCATTCCGAGCAGCACCAGCAGGCCGACCAGATACGGCGTGAGCGACGGACCCGGCAAGCCCGCGCGTTCGCCTTCCACGCGTAGACGCACCGCGCCGTGCAGGCTCGGATGCAGGCGGTCGAGCCACGCGCCGAGTTGCGGGGGCGTCGCGGTCAGCGAATTGACGGCCACGACCAGCGTGTCGGTCGCTTGCTGATAGCGGTACAGCTCAATCGCGCCCGTGACGTAGCACGCGCCGATCAACAGTGCGACGACGAGCGCGAGCGGGTTGGTCGTCGCATAACCGATCGCGACCCACAACACGGCGGCAAGGCCAATCACAAAGACGGCAAGATGGATTCGGTATCTGGACATGGTGTGTCCTGCGGATTTCCGGGTTAGCTGGCGCGAAGGGCGGCGAGCAGCCCTTCGACCGGTTGAAAACGAAGGTCGAGTTCCGCGAGCAGCACGGCGTGCATATCTTCTCGGAACGCGTCGAGCCAGGCGCCGGCAGGCGGCGCGGCGACCGCGTGTTGCGCTTGCGGCGTTGCGGCTGCCGCTGTCGTTGTTGCTGTTGCTATCGCGAGTGCGGTGTCGCGCAGTCGCGTGAAGTGTGTTTCGAGCAGTGTCGGCACGGCGGCGAGCAGGCTGCGCTCGCGGCCGTCGAGCGCGCGCTCCATGGTCGCATCGACGAGCGCGAGGCGCGCGTGGCGCTCGCCGCGCGTCGCGAGCGTCGCCTGCAGTCGGGTGCGCAATTCGCCGATGGCGGTTTCCATCGACTGCTGCTGTGCCTGATAGTGCTGACGGAACAGCGCGAAATCGATGGTTGCGTCGTTCGCTTCGATGCTCGCTTCGGCGCGTAGAGGCGTCCCGCGACTCCGTCTGGCCGTGGCAGCGTCGCCGCGCCGCCACGCGTCGATCGCGGCGGTCAGCGTGGCGCGCGTGCGCGCGCACCGCGCCGCCTCGAGCGTGACCACGGTTGCATCGCCGCGTGTCGTCTGCGCACCGGTGACGGGCGCGGGCGCGGCGGCATCGAGCGCACTGGACAGCGCGATCGCGTCGGTCCAGCCGAGCCACTGGCTCAGGCGGTCCGGCAAAGACACATCGGAAGCGGGGACGCCGGTCTGCGTCACGCGCGCCAGCACGCGAACGAGCGACGCGCCGCTGTATGGCATGCGCTGCGGAAGCTGCACGGATTTCCTCGCGCAAAAACCGCATAGTTTACACGGCGGCGGCCGCAGACCGGACGAATGTGGCACGGCAAAAAGGGCGCGAAGGGAAAAGACGTTCGAGCGCTGTTGGAACAGGTCACGCGCAACCAAGGGCGAGACGCGCGTCGACTGGGGCGCAGTCGCTTTGGTGTTAGTCAGCCATCGGCCGATATTCCGTAAAACCTGTAAAACGCTTCGATCGGCGCTTCGACGGCAAGCGCCTGCAATGGGAACACGCGCCCCAGGTCTCCAGGTTTTGTGAGCCCCGCGAGCCGACTCTTGAAATCCTGCGTCACGTTGGGTCTAAGCGAGCCGGTACGGTCGAGAAATTGTCCCCATAGCGAGATGTGCCGATACCGTCGCTCCGCGATCCTGCCGCTGGCGACGTACGGTGCGGGAAAGCACCGCCGATAGGCCGGCAGGTTATAGAGCCAGGAGGTGCCGACCACGCGTGTCACGTGTGGTCCGTCACGCTTGATCTCATCGAAGATCGTCCGAAGCTCAGCAAGCCGTGCAGGCAGGCGCTCGCTGCTCAAAGGGGCGGTCGTGGCGGACTCCGCATTTCGGAAATGGATTCGCACGCACGTTGCGTCTTGCATGACGTATGAAAAGCACGTGGATGTTTCGGGCTGCCGTGAATCTGCTCGTTGTGCAAGATAGAAGCGATAGGTCCAGTCGCAAACATCCGCCGCGCGGGTTAGTCCGTCGATATAGCGACGCCAGACAGGATGACCGTGGTCGAAATGCCGACCTAGCCCGAAGCGAATGTAGATATTCGTGTAATCGCGCAAAGCCTGATCGATAGGCAATCCAACAAGCGCCGCTACGGCCTTGGCAAGGTCGATCTGGAGCGCGAAGAACTCCTTGCTATAAACCATCGATGTTCACTTCCCTCCGACGCTATGTGCCTAACCGTGTCAACGTGTTCCTCGGCGCACTTGAACGCGAGATCGCGCAACTTGCAAGGAAGCACGGTCAGTAGGACGCCAATGCAGCGCCCGTTCAGTGAGAGCGGTCCCGGCCATCGGCGCGATGCCGTGGGAACATCAGGAAAAATGTTGTCATGACCCCGGGGTGGCTTTCCACGCGGCATTGGCCGCCATGACTGTCCATGATCGATTTCACGATCGCCAGCCCCAAGCCCGTGCCGGAAGCTGAATCATGGCGTGAAGGATCGACCCTGTAAAACCGTTCGAATATCCTGTGTACATGCTCCGGCCCGATACCGGGGCCGTTATCTGAAACGGCGAGTAGGGTGATCGTGTCGGTCTCCTTGCAGTCGATGGTGACCGTGCTTCCTTTCGGAGCGTGTGCGAGCGCATTGGAGATCAGGTTGCTCAAGGCCCGCTGATAAAGCAGCAGATCGGCTGAGACCTGCGCTTGCCCCGAGACCCGGATGGTCACCTCCGCATCGTCTGCCATTGGTTCGTAATAGCCCGCTACGCGTGCTGCTTCTTCAACCGCATCCAGTGCACGAATGTCGAGAGCGGTATCGGCCCGCTCGGCGCGAGCGATAAATAGCATGTCCTCGATCATTCTCGAAAGGCGCTGGTATTCGTCGATACTCGACTCGATGACGTCCCGGTATTCAGCGGCTTGCCTCGGTTTGGAAAGCGCGACTTGTGCCGCTGCTTGCAGGTTGGTGAGCGGTGTGCGCATATCGTGCGCAAGGTTCGAAGAAAACTGGCTCAATCGGGTGAATGAGTCGTTCAACCGTTGCTGCATGCCATTGAACGCATGCTGCAACTCCTTCAGTTCACCGGCAGCATCAAGCTCAAGAAGCGGCAGCGTCAGCCGGCTCGATGAAATTTCTTCGGCGCGCGCGATCAGACGTCGTAGCGGGCTCAATGCCAGCATCGCAATGCCGTACGCGAATGCCGCTGCCAGCAGTACGCCCGATACCTGAATAACGGCGATGGCATACGCGTAGGCCCGTAACAATGCGATGTCATCATTCCGGTTGTATTGAACGGCCACACGGACATCAACGCCATCGAGCCGCACGGTTGCGGCAACGTAACGCAGCGTCGAATCAGTCGATGCGACGGAAACCGGTTTATGTCCTGTCTGCTCCCAAACGTGGGGTGAAAGCGGTCGAAATCCGCTTGAGCGGAAAAGCGGCGTTCCCGCCATGTCGAAAATACCCAGATCCATATTCCGGTGGCCGTGCAACAGGTCGGTCCACAGCTCGGCACTCTGTGGCACGTCGCGAGTGGCCGGCATGTCCGCCAGATGAACCTGCAGTGCCATCATCGTATTGGCCATCTGGTCGCTGGCGTTCGTGTCAATCCGTCCCTGCAACGCCCCAAAGAGTGCAAACCCACTTAACGCAAGAACGATCGACGTGCACAGTGTGATGAGCGCGGTGAGTCGCGAGCGCAACGTCCGCGGCGCGAAACGAGTCAGCATGCGTTTTCCATTTGCCGCTCTTCGAGCACGTACCCCATGCCCCTGACCGTGTGAATGAGTTTGGGCTCGTAGGCATCGTCCACCTTGGACCTCAGCCGCCGGATCGCGGAATCGACGACGTTTGTGTCGCTATTGAAGTTCATGTCCCATACGTGGGACGCGATCGTGGCCCGCGGGAGGATCTCGCCCTCCCGCCTCATCAGCAACCACAGAAGCGCAAACTCCTTCGCCGTCAGGATGATTGTGTCGCCCTGTCGGGTGGCCTTGCGACGGATCAGGTCGAGTTCGAGGTCTGACACGCGAAGCGTATCGGATTCCCGCGGCCGTCCACGACGCAAAATCGATTTCACGCGCGCGGTCAGTTCGACAAAATCAAAAGGCTTTGCGAGGTAGTCGTCCGCGCCAAGCTCAAGCCCTTTGATGCGATCACCGACATCATCGCGTGCAGTAAGAAAGAGCACCGGTGTGGATTTCTTGCGCCGCAGGTTTTGCAAAAGCGTCCATCCGTTCTGCCCCGGCAGCATCACGTCGAGTATCACCAGGTCGTACTCTTCCGTCTCAGCCTGATGCTGGCCCGAGATGCCGTCCTCAACCCAGTCGACTACATAACCCGCCTCTTTCAGCCCTTTGCGGAGATACGACCCGGTCTTGAGCTCATCTTCCACGATCAGGATTCGCATGATGCATTCCTTCGATCCAGGCCCAACCGTTGCAACACCCAACGTGGGGCCATGTTACCCAAAGCCATTCTGAAGCCTTGCCGGAGGGACACCGAATGACAAACTTTGTAAAGCACGGGAAGCACCAGCAGCGTTAGCGCGGTCGACGACAGAACGCCGCCGATCACCACCGTCGCGAGGGGGCGCTGCACTTCGGAGCCTGTGCCCGTGGCGAATGCCATGGGCAGGAAGCCCAGCGATGCGACGAGGGCAGTCATCAGAACCGGCCTTAGCCGGGTGAGTGCGCCTTCACGCACGGCGACGTCGAGTTCCGCGCCACGCTCGCGCAGACTCCTGATAAAGGAAATCATCACGAGGCCATTGAGCACGGCCACACCGGACAACGCGATGAAGCCGACGGCGGCGGTAATCGATAACGGGATGCCGCGCATCCAGAGCGACACCACCCCTCCGCTCAATGCAAAGGGGATGCCGGTGAAAACGAGTAAGCCATCCTTAAGATTGTTAAACATGATGAACAGCAGAACAAACACCATGAACAGGGCGAGCGGAACGACAAGCTTAAGGCGATCGGTGGCGCTTTGTAACTGTTCAAACTGCCCACCCCATGATAGCCAGTAGCCTGGCGGCACCTGCACGTCCTGCTCGATCATCTGTCTTGCATCGGCGACGAACGAGCCCACATCGCGACCGCGCACATTCGCCGATACCACCACGCGACGCTTGCCGTCTTCACGACTGATCTGGTTCGGCCCCGGCCCTACCTCCACTGTCGCCAGTTCCGCCAGGGGCACGTAGGGTGCCCGTGCCATCGGGCCACTTGCTGCCGCCGGCGCCGCAACGGGAAGTGCGATCGGAAGCCGCTTGATCGCTTCAATATCCGAACGCAGTTCGTCAGGCAAGCGAACGACGATATCGAAACGGCGATCGCCCTGGAACAAGGTGCCCGCCTTTCGACCGCCGACAGCGGCCGCCACGGTGTCCTGCACCTCCATCACTGTGACGCCGTACCTTGCAAGCTTCTCCCGATCGAGATGGATAGACAGCACCGGTAGCCCCGTCGTCTGCTCGATCTTCACTTCGGATGCTCCGGGGACCTTCTGCAGTGCCGCTGCGATCTTCTCTCCCGTGCCGTTGAGAACGGCCATGTCATCGCCGAAGATTTTCACCGCAACGTCACTGCGCACGCCCGAAATGAGTTCATTGAAGCGCAACTGGATGGGCTGTGAGAATTCGTATGCATTGCCTGGCAGACCAGCGAGCGCGGTCTCGATTTCGGCAACGAGCTGCTCGCGCGATTTGTCCGGGTCGGACCACTGTTTTTTGGGCTTGAGCATCACGTAGCCATCCGAAAGATTCGGTGGCATGGGGTCCGCAGCGATCTCCGCCGTGCCGGTTCGTGCGAAAACGCGGTCAATCTCCGGAATACGCTGCTTTAACGTTCGCTCGATCACCTTCTGCATCTCAATGGATTGCGACAGACTGGTGCCGGGGATTCGCAGCGCCGCCACGGCGAGGTCACCTTCGTTGAGGCTCGGAATGAATTCACTTCCTAGCCGGGGTGCCAGGCTGATCGTCACGCCGACAATGATGACCGCACTGACCAGCACCCGCTTCGGTCGCTGCATGAACCGGGACAGCAGCGGCGCATACGCGCCGCGTGCCCACGTCATCAGGCGGTTTTCCTTTTCCTCGACGCGGTCCCCGATAAAGAGTGCAACCGCAGCAGGGATAAACGTCACCGTCAGTAGCATCGCCGCCGCGAGTGCCATCACCACGGTAACGGCCATCGGATGAAACATCTTGCCTTCGACGCCGCTGAGCGCAAAGATCGGCAGATAGACCACCATGATGATGAGCTGGCCGAAGATGAGCGCCCGGCGCGCTTCCTGAGAAGCGTCGAAGACTTCGGAGAACCGCTCGTCGCGCGTCAACGCACGTCCGAGTATCGTTTGCGTGTGGGATAACCGCCGCACGCAGTTTTCGACGATAACCACTGCGCCATCCACGATGATGCCGAAATCGAGTGCGCCGAGGCTCATCAGGTTCGCACTGACCTTCGCGTTCACCATGCCGGTGAAAGTCATCAGCATCGACAGTGGGATGACGAGCGCCGTGATGATGGCCGCGCGAATGTTGCCGAGGAAAATGAACAGGATGACGATGACCAGCACCGCTCCCTCCAGCAGGTTCCTCTTCACTGTGTCGACGGCTTTCTCGACGAGCACGGTCCGGTCGTACACGGGCACCGCCTTGACGCCCGCTGGCAGCGTACGGTTGATGTCGTCCATCTTGAGTGCAACGGCCTTCGCCACCGCCCGGCTGTTTTCCCCCATCAACATGAACACCGTGCCAAGGACAACTTCCTGACCGTTCGACGTGGCGGCGCCCGTGCGCAGTTCCCGGCCGATGTCGACCTGCCCGACATCGCGCACCCGGACCGGAACTCCGCCTGCATTGCTCAGCACGATATTTGAAATATCGTTGACCGAGCCCGCCTGTCCCGGCACACGGACCAGATACTGTTCGCCACGTTTTTCGATGTAGCCCGCGCCGACATTGTCATTGTTGCGTTCGAGCGCGCGCACAATGTCGGCGAGCGTCAGCCCATACGACATCAGCCTGGTCGGATCAGGCGCAACCCGAAACTCCTTGACGTAGCCCCCGATCGAGTTGACTTCGGTGACGCCGGGGACGTTGCGCAACTGAGGTTTGATCACCCAGTCCTGCAGTTCACGCAGGTCCGCAGGCGTATATCGGCTTGCGTCGGGCTTGCGTGCCGACGCGTCGGCCTCGACCGTCCAGAGATAGATTTCACCAAGTCCGGTCGACGTCGGTCCCATTGCCGGGGCGATTCCTTCCGGCAGCTTCTCCTTGGCCTCTTGAATGCGCTCGTTGACCAGCTGGCGCGCAAAATAGATGTCGGTGCCGTCCTTGAAAATCATGGTGACCTGAGACAGCCCATACCTCGAGATAGAACGTGTCTGGTCGAGATTGGGCAGGCCCGCCATCGCCGTTTCGATCGGGTAGGTAATGCGCTGCTCAGCCTCGAGGGGCGAGTAGCCCGGCGCTGCGGTATTGATTTGAACCTGGACATTCGTGATGTCCGGAACTGCATCGATAGGCAGCTTCTGGTAGCTAAAGACGCCCAATGCCGCGATAGCGGCCGTGGCCAGCATCACGAGCCAACGATGGGCGATCGCAAAACGGATCAGTCGTTCAAACATGAATCGGCCCCGTGAACGTTGAAGGTGTACCGCGCACGGCGCCGCCCGAAACCTGTCGCTGCATCATTCTTCCTCCGCGCTGCCTTTGCCAAGTTCGGCCTTGAGCACAAAGCTGTTGGCCGCGACGTACGATTGGCCGACCTGCAAGCCGCTCAGCACTTCCACCACGCTGTCATCCCGGCGACCGGTTTTCACGGCCTGTGCGACAAATCCCTTTGGTGATTCGACAAAAACGGTCGGAGCGCCTTCGATGTCCTGCACCGCGTCGTTGCGGACTGCCACGGGCACGGACTGTCGACCGGCATTGACGGACACGTTCACGAACATCCCCGGACGCCATGCGCCGTCGGGATTCGGCAGCACGACTCTGGCCGGAGCGGAGCGCGTCTGCTCGCCGAGGAGTGCGCCAACGTACGCGATCCGTCCACCCGACGTCGAATCGAAGGCCGCTGCGTTGACGGTCGCTTCGCGTCCGATACGGACGTCGTTGAGACGCTGCGCGGGCACCGCCATCTCCGCCCACACGGTCGACAGATCGGAAAGCGTGAAAATGTTCGCGTCAGCGGCAATGGCTTCACCGGCGGTCGCGTGTTTCTCGACAATCGTCCCTGCGAAAGGCGCCCGCAACTCGTACCGGTTCAGGGGGCTTCCGGTGACGGGGGCGTCGAGGGCCAATAGCTTCTGACGCGCATTCTGCGTGGCAATCTCCGCTTCGCGCAGTTGTACCTGCGCTTGCAGATAGTCCTGCTCGGCAGAGATGCGCTCCTTCCAGAGCATGCGCTCGCGCTCGTACTGGGTTCGCGCTGCCGCGAGCCGGCGCTCGGCCGTCAGCCATTCGCTTCGACGATCCGCGAGGTCGGTGCTGGCGATCACCGCCAGCAACTGGCCCTTCGACACGTTCTCGCCGACCGAAACCGCAACCCGTTCCACGATCCCGGCGACACGGGGCACCACATGCGCGGTCCTGTCTTCGTTGAAGCGGATCTCTCCGGGCATCTGAATGGTCGATGCGATTTCGGCTGGCCCGGCCTTCGCAAGTCCGATGCCGGCTGCCTCGATCTGTTGCGGGCTCAATGTCACCGCGCCGTCGGCGCGCGAATAGGCGAAGCTCGCCGGTTTTCCATTCCGGTTCACCTGAATGGTTGCGTCGAAGACATGGGGTTTGGCGATGGGCTGCGTCGACGTGAACCGGTTGCCTGAAGCGACAAACCGGATGTCCTCCTTCGTCCCCTGGAAGCCTGTCAGCACGCCGGAGATCGATACACCGTTGCTGACGGGTTTTCCGTTGACGTAGGGATAGACGATCAGGCGTGCATCGTCGGCCTTTTCGAACAGGACAATTTCGACGGTCAGGTCGTCAGCATTGAACACTGTTCCGCCATATTGCGCGGCCCGCGATGCTTCCGGGGAGTTGACCTGGGCGCTAGCGACCGTTCGGTCTGACGATGGCCCGCGCGTCAGCGCAAACGCTGCGAGCACGATGCCGGCTCCGGCGATGGCAGCCGCGATGACAGTAACAATTTTCTTGCGCGGCACGATGGTGTCCTTCACGGTTGGGGGGTGAACGGGGATGTGACCGATGGCAACGGCGTACCGATGAGCCGTCCAAGATCGGCATAGGAAACATATGCGTCGGTCAACGCCCGGACATACCGGGCCTGCTCCTGGGACAACGTGCGTTGCGCATCCAGCACGTCCAGAAATGCGAACTTGCCGAGTTCGTAGCCCCGCGACATCGCATCAAGCGCTTCACGGGCACTCGGCAACACTTCTGATTTGAGTCGTTCCGCTTCATATTTCGCTGTTTGATAGCGGGCGTACGCCTGGGTCAGTTCGAGCTGGAGTGTCGCTTTTTCAGCGTCGAAATCGGCGCTTGCCTTTTCGGCTCGATGGACGGCTTCGAGTAGCGCACCCTTGTTCGTGTCGAAGATCGGCAAAGGGATCGAGACGCCAATCACAGCCTGATTGAACGGCGTACCTCCGGTGACGATGTGTTTCATGCCCGCACTGACCGTGACGTCAGGAATCCGCTTGGCACGCTCAACGGAAATCGCGGCGCTGCTCCTGAGCATTTCGGCTTTTGATGCGCGGGAAAGCGGCGCGTTTTCCAAACGTGGGAGCAGTTGCGAGAGTGGCTCAACCGTCGGTATTGAATCGAGATCGCCGCTGACCGGATGCTCACGCATCGCCGGGTCGCCCGTAACGGTTGCAAGTTTTTCCGTCGCTGTCGCGACGTCGGTTTTCGCGTTGGCAAGCTCGATCTGCGCGCCGCTCGCCGCCACCTTCGCTTTGGTCGCCTCAACCGGCGAGACCTTGCCGGCGCGCGCGCGCTTGTCCGCAAGGTCCGCTGAGCGTGCAGCAATGGCAGCCGTTTCTTCGGCTACCTGTAGCTGACGTTGCGCGGCGAGCAATCCGTAAAACGCCGTGATGACCTGCGAACGCAGGGCGGCTGCGCGGCCATCGAGTGTGGCGAGCGCGACTTCCCGTCCATATGACGCGACGTCAAGTCGCGCACGACGCTTGCCGCCCAGTTCGATGGTCTGATTGAGCAGGGCGGTGGTCGAGCGTTCGGTGTTGCCCGAGCCTTCCTGCAGGAACGACACTTCCGGGTTGGGACGCGCACCCGCCTGGATCCATGTTCCGGTCGATGCATCGGCGTCAGCGCGCGCCCCTCTGAACGCCGGATTGGACTGCGCCGCCAGTCCCAATACGTCGTCCAGCGTGAGCGGAGCATTCGTTCGCGTATCGGTGAACGCGCCGGGCGCGACACTGTGCTGAATATCGCCATCGACAGAGGCGGAGAACGACTGCGCACTGGCGGAGCTTGTCGCCACCGCGAGTGTCATCAGGTAAAGGTAGCGTGCGAGCATGGCGGTGGTGTCGGTTGGCATGTATTGGAATACTAAGTTTCCGTTGCAGTGCCAACATGACGCGAAGATGAGATTTCTGTCATCTTCGGCGGGAAACTATTTGCGAAGCAGGCGCAAGCCGTTTCCTACCACAAGCAGACTGGCACCGACGTCGGCAAAGACGGCCATCCACATCGTGCCGAGGCCGACGAGCGTCAACACGAGGAAGATCGCCTTGATGCCGAGTGCCAGCGTGATGTTCTGCACGAGAATCGTGTGCGTCGCCTTCGATAGCCGGATAAACGATGGGATTTTCCGCAAGTCATCGTCCATCAGCGCAACGTCTGCGGTTTCAATGGCTGTATCGGTGCCCATTGCGCCCATCGCGAAGCCGATATCGGCTCGCGCCAGCGCGGGCGCATCGTTGATGCCATCGCCGACCATTCCGACCATCGTCGAGCCGGTTGCGAGGTTCTCGACGGCGCGCAGTTTGTCTTCAGGCAGCTGGTTGCCCTCCGCGCGATCGATGCCCACCTGTCGAGCGATCGCTGCAGCGGTATGAGGGTTGTCTCCGGTGAGCATCGCCGTGCGCACACCCAGCGCGTGCAGCTCGGCGATCGCCTGTTTGCTGCTTTCCTTGACGGTGTCGGCGACGGCGAAGAGCGCCAGCACACGCGATTCGTCAACGAGCATCACCACGGTTTTTCCGTCCCGCTCCAGCGTGTCGAGACGCGCCTCAAGCTCCACTGAACAGCGCCCGAGTTCTTCAACCAGTCTGTGGTTGCCGAGCAGATAGCGACGCCCATCGATCTCTCCCGCCACACCGCGGCCGGCAAGGGCTTCAAATGCGTCGACCGGCATAAGCGGCACGTGATCGGCCTCAGCCGCGCGGGCAATCGCCACGGACACAGGATGGTCCGAGCGGCTTGCAAGACTCGCGGCCAATGCGCGAGCGGATTGCGGCTTGAGATCGATTGCGCGCAATTCGTAATCGGTTTGCACCGGCTTGCCATGCGTGATCGTGCCGGTCTTGTCCAGCGCGAGCCACGCGAGCTTGCGGCCCTGCTCCAGGTACGTGCCTCCCTTGACGAGAATTCCGCGGCGCGCCGCTGCGGCCAGTCCGCTGACGATCGACACAGGCGTCGAAATCACCAGCGCGCAAGGGCATGCAATGACGAGCAGGACGAGGGCCTTGTATATCCAGTCCAACCAGGCTCCGGACAGAAACAAGGGAGGGATAACCGCCACGCCCACCGCAATCGCAAATACAGCTGGCGTGTAGACCCGTGCAAACTGATCGACAAACCGCTGTGTCGGCGCTTTGGCTCCCTGCGCCTCTTCGATTGCGTGGATGATTCGAGCGAGCGTCGTGTTGTTTGCAGCGGCCGTCACGCGGTATTCGAGTGACCCCGCTTCGTTGATGGTGCCTGCGAATACCTGATCGCCCTCGGCCTTTTCGACAGGCAGGCTTTCTCCCGTGATCGGCGCCTGGTTCACCGCCGATCGGCCGCTTACCACCTCACCGTCCAGACCGATTCGCTCGCCAGGGCGTACGCGCACGATCGCGCCTGGCATGACCTTGCTCGCTTCGATCTGCATCCACGAACCGTCGGGCTGCCTGACAGTCGCGGTGTCGGGCGCGAGGCGCATCAAGCCGTGAATGGCGTTGCGCGCACGATCGAGTGACTTCGCCTCGATCAGTTCAGCAACGGTGAACAGCACCATGACCATCGCGGCTTCTGGCCATTGACCGAGCAGGAACGCGCCTGTCACGGCGATGCTCATCAATGCGTTGATGTTCAGATTGCCGTTGCGAATGGCGACCCAGCCTTTGCGATAAGTCGTCAGACCGCACGAGCCGACCGCAATCACGGCGAGTACAGCCGCTATCCACTGAGGTTGCCCAAGCCAGCTTGCTGCTTCAGACGCGATCGCGGCGATGCCCGCGACGGCGAGCGGCCACCAGCGCTGCGCCGGCGGTTCGGCGGCGGTGACGGTGGGTGCGTCCGTTTCCGCAACTTCAGGTGTCAATCCGAGTGACCGGATCGCGTCAAGCACCGCTTCCTGTGCGTTGGGCTCGTGCGTGACAGTCAACACCCGTTGCATCAGATTGAATTCCATGCCCTTAACCGATGCGATGCCGGCGAGCTTCTTGCGAATCAACGCCTCTTCGGTTGGGCAGTCCATCTGCAAAATGGCGATTCGAGTTCGGACAGCGTCGCCGATCGCAATGGGCGATATGCCGGCGGCCGGAGCCACCGTGGGGGAAGCGCAGCACGCGTGAGCGTCGGCGACGGAATGTTCGTGATCGCAGCAGTCGTGAGTCTCACGGGCACGTTTGCTATCGGATACAGCGGTGGATGCTGGCATGGTGGATTCCTCGCTTGATTTATGGTCTAGTGGACACCTTGGAGCCACTCCAAGGTCAAGCTGTGCGAGGAAGACATCATGAAAATCGGTGAATTGGCGCAACTGGCGGGCTGTACGACCGACACGATCCGGTTTTACGAGAAGGAAGGCCTACTGCCGGCTGCGGCCCGTACAGGGGCGAACTATCGGTATTACAGCGACGCGCATCTTCAGCGGTTGCGCTTTATTCGTAACTGTCGCGCGCTGGACATGAGCCACGAGGAGATACGCAGGCTGCTCGATGCCGGCGACGCACGAGGCGAGGACTGTGCTGCGATCAACCAATTGATCGACGAACATATCGATCACGTTGTGAAGCGCATTGATGAGTTGACTTCGCTCAAGCAGCAGTTGCTGACGCTGCGCGCACACTGCCAGACTGAAAAGGCGGTCCTGGAGTGCGGCATCATGCAGGAGCTTGGCGCAATGGAAGCGTCGGCCGCCCACGCACATCACGGTCACGTGTAGCTTTGGGCCGCGCTAAGCGGCGGAGAACGCGGGATAGGCGATCCGATGCGACGGCGCGCAGCTTGCTGAGCCGATAGGGCCGCAACCGCGCGTGCGGTCAGCGACCTTCCACTTGATGCTGTGTGCCGCCCTCTGTCGAACGGGCATCGGAACACTCGTCCTGTTCAACCTGGACCGTGACATGGTCAATGTTGAAGCGCGTCGCGAGGCGCTGTTGAACCGCGCTAACGACATCGCATGCCTTCGCGCCCACTGCGGGGTGGACGTGAAGGGTCACCATATGTTGCTCGCCCGTGATTGACCACGCGTGAATATGATGTGCGTTATCCACCTCAGGCACGTTCTGTTCGAGGTCCGCCTTGATGTCGGACAGGTGTATTCCTTCTGGCGTACCTTCGAGCAGGATATGCGCGGATGACCTGACGATGCCCCACGCGCTCTTGAGGATGACAACTGCGACAAAAATGGACAGCAGTGGGTCAATCGGTGTCCAGCCCGTCAGCAGGATCACGGCGGCCGCAACGATCGCTGCTACCGAACCGAGCATATCGCCAAGCACGTGCAGCCAGGCGCCGCGAAGATTGAGGTTTTCGCGGTTACCGCCGTGCAGTACGGCGAACGCGGCAATGTTGGCGGCGAGCCCGGCGAGCGCGATGATGAGCATCGTCTTGCCGATGACCGGAACCGGCGACGTGAACCGGCGCGCCGCCTCGACAACAATCCATGCCGCAATGACGAAGAGCGCGCAGCCATTGACGAACGCGGCGAGAATTTCCAGCCGTTTGTAGCCGTAGGACAGTTGGGCCGTCGCCGGGCGCCGGCCATAGTGAATGGCGACCCAACTAAACCCCAGCGCTGCCGCGTCGCTAACCATGTGACCCGCGTCGGCCAGCAGCGCAAGCGACCCCGACAGGACGCCGCCTACCACTTCCACCAGCATGAAGAGCGCGATGATAACGAATGCCCATCCGATACGATGCTGATCCGTGACGCCGTGAAGGTGATTGTGACCCGCGTGGTCGTGCTTTCCATGGCCGTGTGCGTGTGCGTGGCCATGGGCTGCATGCGCGTGTTCATCGTGCGTAGGGGAGTGGCTGCCCCCATGGTGATGACCGGCGTCACCACCATGCTGGTTGTGCATGTGCGCCATTGAGACTGTCCTCGACCGCTAGAATCGCCTATTATATACACACATAAACATACGTTGATGTAAACTTTTTGGAGGGCGCGTGGCCGCACATGAGCTAACCGATGACCGGGTGGTGGAACTGGCAGAGATGTTCCGGCTAATGGGCGACCCAAGCCGGCTAAAGATCATTGTCGCGTGCCTGAATGCGCCGATGTGCGTATCGGACATCGCGGCGAAATATGGCATGTCGCAGCCGCTTGTCAGTCACCATCTGCGCCTGCTGCGCGCCGCTCGAGTATTGCGGGCGGAACGGCGCGGCAAGCAGGTTTTCTACGAGGCGGCCGATGACCACGTGAAGCGTGTCATTGGCGACATGACTGAGCATGTGTGCGAGCAACCCGTTCCGGAAGTGATCGATATCGAGGATGCGCCGCGCCGGTAAGCCTCGCCGCGCACAGCACAACGGTTTAGTCCTATCGAGTGGACACCGAAAATTCGAACACGGCGCCGCGACGCCCATTCGGCTTTGCCACGAGTTGTCCCCCGTGCGCATCGACGATCGAACGGCAGATCGACAGACCCATGCCGAGGCCGCCAACCTTCGTGGTATAGAACGGCTCGAAGATGCGCTCGCTGTCATCCGCAGGCAGTCCTGGACCGGAGTCCGACACACGGATCAATACGTCCCTGGGTGAATTCGCGGTGGTGCTGATCAGCAAATCGCGTGGCCCGTCGCTCGTTGCGCTCATCGCTTCGATCGCGTTGACGATTAAATTGAGTATCACCTGCTGCAACTGCACGCGGTCCCCGCTAATCGACGGCAGGCCGCCCGCCAGCACGGCCTTCACGGAGACGTTGTGCTTCGACGCTTCCGCTCGCGTGAGCTCGATCACCTCGCGGACGGCTTCGTTGACGTCCACGGTGTCCTTGCGTGGAGGGGCTTTTTTGATGAGATCGCGAATCCGGCTGATGATATCGCCGGCTCGCATCGCGTCATTCACGATGCGCTGCAGTGCCTGCATGGCTTCCGCCAGATTCGGCGGCTGCGCGCCGAGCCAGTGTATGGCGGCCGCGGCGTTGGCCGCGGTTGCGGCAATCGGCTGTTTGATTTCATGGGCAATCGACGCGGTGAGCTGCCCCATGGTCGTCGCGCGGTTCGCGTGCGCGAGCTCGGCCTGCACCTCGCGGTATCGCTGCTCGCTCTCGCGTGCCTTCGCTTCCGCCTGCTTGCGCTCGGTCAGATCGAGCACGAAACCGACGCCTTCCTTCCTGCCTTCGAATGCAGTGGTCCCGACCAGCACCGGCACGCGACTGCCGTCCTTGCGCAGATACTCCTTCTCGTAGGGCTGGATGGTTCCGGTCGCGATCAGCTCGGCATTGGCTTGCGCGGTTCGGTCGCACCATTCCGGTGGCGTCAGATTCGAACGGCGTACGCGACCGGATGCGAAATCCTCGCGTTCGTATCCGATCATCCGCAGAAATGCGTCATTCACCTCATACAGGGTCGCGTCGCTGAATTCGGGTGTCTCATCGTCGCGTCGCCAGAAGAAGATTCCGATGATGTTGGCGTCGACCAGATGCCGGATTTTCCCGTCACGTTCGGCCGCCTCGCGGTACAACCGGCTATTCTCCAGTGCGATCGCGGCCTGCGATGCGAGCAGCTTCAACACCGCGACCTGGGCGGGCGCAAAGACGTGCGGCACCAGGTTGTTTTCGAGGTAGAGCACGCCAATGAGCTTGGCCCGATTGAGCAGAGGCATGCAGAGAATGGAACGGGCCCGATGCTCGCGAATATAGCGATCGGCGCAAAACGCAGCTTCGGCAGACGCATCGCCGAGCATGACGCTCTCGTGGGTACGCAGCACGTACTGTAAAACCGGCTCCGGCAACGCGACGGCGTTCACGGGCTGGCCACGCAAATGCACGACGACCGCGTCGCCACGGGTGGTGGCTTCCGCCTCGATCCATAGCGCGTCCTCTCGCTGAAACAGCAACAGGCTGCGCTCGGCTCCCGCCTGGGTCATCGCCGTGCGCATCAGCATATCGATGAGCTTTTCGAGGATGATCTCGCCTGAGACGGCTTGTGACACCTTGATCACGGTCGCGAGGTCGAGATGCTCGACGGGCGCTCCGATCGTGCTGGTTGGCCCCGTGGCAGGCAGCTCGTCCTTGAGTCGGGGCTCGGACTCGTCAAGCTGTCTTACCTTGGCGTTGGCGCCCCAGCACACATAGCCATAACGAGCGTTTCGCAGATACGCCAAGGCGATGGTCTCGAAGCCGCGTGCCGCATAAAAGCGCGCGGCGAGCTCGTTGGCCAGCGCCTCGTGATGGATAAACCCGTTGTCGCGGGCTGAGCGGATCGCTTGTTCGTACAGACGTTCGGCATCGAGCTCTCGCCCTTCGAGGCGGGCGATCTCCGCGCCAACCAGCGCAGCGCGATTCGCGAAATTGTCCGGGCAATTCGCGGCCCATCGCTCGAGTTGTTGATGATGTCCAACCAGAGCCTCGATGTGCGGTTCGCGTTCAGCCGTAAGAGCCGCAACAACGTTGCACGATGCGGCGCGGCTGAGCGCGGCGTAGAAGTGATATTCGGCCGTTTCGAAATGCGACGGGGATGTCCAAAGCAGTCGTTGTGCTTTAAGCGAGGCTTCGGTGGCTGCCGCAAAGTCGCCCGCCAAGTAGCGCGCCTGCAGCTTGCGGATCCAATACCAGCACTCAGCAAGCGCCAGGTCCGGATTATCCGCGAAGCGCCGCTCGATCTGCTGTTCGTCAAACTGCGTATCGTCGAAGCAGCCAAAGATCGGCGTGAGTCCCCTGAGCGTCCGGATCAACCCCAACTGGGTGCCGAGGCGGTCGATGGCAAGACCGAATCGCATCTTCTGCGCGAATGCGAGACCGCGCTCGGCTTCGCGTTGAACCTCAGCAAGCGGATCGCCGGCGGCAAGCAGATTCGTGTTCAGATGGCTACAGCAATGCGCCGCAAAAGTCAGGTCGCCGCTTTGTTTGCCGGCCTCGAACGCGCGCCGCACGAGGTCGCGGCCCGTGCGGATATGCTGCGTCCACGGCAGGACGACATTGCCGAATCCGACGTAGATTCTCGCCTTGAAGCGCTCCAGCCCGCGCTGCTCGACGAGGTCATAGCCGAGTCGGCCGAAGCGAAATCCGGTCTGGTAGTCGCCAAAGCGATCTCCGGCGATCATGCCGCCTAGCCATTCATAAGCGCAGCACGACCCATCGGAATTGCCGCGCTCAAGGCTGAGATTCACCAGCCGGCAGGTGATCAGGCAAAACAGGTTGGCATTCGTGTACAACGCAGGCACGGCGAGTTTGACCAGAACATCGCAGGTGACGAGGGATGCCGGGTCGCTCATCAACGGCAAATCGACGAGGGTCTCGATCGGGCGGTCTCCGAGGGTTGTCCAGATGCGCTCATATTCGCCGCGCGCTTGCGCTTCGGTCGGATGCGGTGACCACTCGACGCCAAGATGCCGGAGATAATCGAGACCGACGGCGACCGCCTGGCCGCTGCGATCGATGGTCAAGTACAACTCGACCCGCAAGCTCGCGACGGATGCGCGTTCGTCGGTCGTGGCCACGCGAGCCGACAGCGCGGTCAGGCGCTCGTCCGCTTCGGCCAGCGCGCCGGTCAGGAACTCGCATTCGGCCCGGTTCAACTCGAGCGCGCAGACCAGCGCCCGGCATCGCTCCCAACCGTCGTTGCCCAGTAGCGTCGAGCCCGTGACCAGATACTTGAGCGCGGAAGCATAGGCCGTCGAAGCCTTCGCGCGCCGTCCGGCGATCAGATTGAATTCGGCGAGCCGGTCCCGCTCGGCTTGCGAGTCGATTAACGGAATCGCGCGATTGAGGTGGTTGACGATTTCGAAGATCACCTCCTCGCGCTTGCCGGCAGGGGTCTGCTGCGCGAGCAATCTGCCGATGCGAAGATGCATGTGGCCCCGCCGTTCTTCCTCGATCAGCGAATACGCGGCTTCCTGAACGCGATCATGGACGAACCGGCAGGTGCCCGCGTGGCGTTCGACCATTTCCTGGCGGCCGGCGGGCCTTAGCGTTTCGTGGACCTGCGCTTCCGACATGCCGAGGACGATCGCGAGTGTCGTCGTTTCGGCGGTGTTGCCGAGACAGGCTAGCTGCTGTAACGCGGTCTGCGTTTCGGGCGGCAGACGGTTCAGCTTCGCGACCATCAGGTCGACGACGTTGTCGGTGTAGCCCTTGGCGTGCATGCGCGCGAGATCCCATCGCCAGCACGCCGAATCGTGGTCGAAGGCGAGCATGCCGGTGTCGGCTAGCGACGACAGGAACTGATTGGCGAAAAAAGGATTGCCGCCGGTCTTGTCATGCACCAGTTGTGCAAGCGGCGCGGCGCGTGCCGGCTCGCAGCGCAGCGCGTCGGCAATCAGTTGCGCGAGATGCTCTTCGGCCAGCGGCGCAAGCACAATGTTCTCCACCTTTCCGCCGGCGGCCCGGATGGCGTCGAGCTTGCGCATGAGCGGATGGGCAGCGGTCACTTCGTTGTCGCGATAGGCGCCGATCAGCATCAGATGCTGCAAATCGGAGCCGCTCAACAGGTCCTCGAGCAGATCGAGCGTGGCGGCGTCGAGCCATTGCAAGTCGTCGAGAAAGAGCGCGAGCGGATGCTCGGGCCGGGCCAGTACGCCGATAAAGCTTCGCAAGACCAGCTGAAAGCGTCGTTGCGCATCCTGTGGCGAAAGCTCGGGCACCGGCGGCTGCTCACCGATGATGAGCTTCAGTTCGGGGACGACGTCGACGATCAGCCGTCCGTTGGGCCCGAGCGCCGCCAGAATGGCCTCGCGCCAGCCGGCGAGCTCCGCGTCGCTCTTGCCGAGTAGGGGCCGCACGAGGCCCTGAAATGCCTGAACCAGCGTCGAATATGGGATGTCACGCTTGTATTGATCGAACTTGCCCGCGGCGAAAATCCCTCGTGGCGGCACCAGCACCCTATGCAATTCGTTGACGACGGAGGACTTGCCGATGCCGGCATAACCGGAGACGAGTACCAGCTCTGGCGTGCCACTGTTGATGATGCGATCGAACGAGGCCAGCAACGCTTCAACTTCGCGCGCCCGCCCGTAGAGCTTTTCCGGAATCAGCAGTCGATCGGGCGTGTCCTGTTGACCGGGTGTGAAGTCCTCGATGTCGCCTTGCGCTGCCCATTCGTCGAGGCAGCGCCGCAAATCGCGCTCGAGGCCGCCCGCAGTCTGGTAGCGCTCCTCGGCCGTCTTGGCGAGCAGTTTCATGATGATGGCCGAGATCGGCGCGGGCACGTGCGCGGATCGCTCGCTGGGTGGCACCGGCTTGCGTGCGATATGGCAGTGCACCCATTCGATCGGATCGACGGCGTAGAACGGCAATGAAGCTGTGAGCATCTGATATAGCGTGACGCCGAGCGCATAGAGATCGCTGCGCGCGTCGATCGAGCGGTTCATGCGGCCCGTCTGTTCCGGAGCCATGTAGGCGAGCGTGCCGGCGATGGTCTCTGGCGGCTCGGGCGCCTGCCGCTCGCGTGGCAGACGTGACGCGATGCCAAAGCCGGTCAGCCATGCCTGTTCCTGCTCGGCACTCACGAGGATATGGGCTGGCTTGAGGTCCTTGTGAACCAGCCCGCACTGGTGCGCTTTGCCGAGCGCCGCGGTAATGCTGATCGCGAGACGCAAAAAGCGGCCGACGCCCATGGGTGCGCCGAGCAGCCGGCCAAGCGGCGCGCCGCCGGGGTCCTCGAGCAGGAGCAGCGTTCGACCGCCTTCGTGCAAGATGTCGAGCGGCCGCGCGGCCCATGCACTGTCGAGATAGTCCTTGAGGGCGTATTCGTGAACCAGACGGTCGAGGCTGGCTGGGGTCGGGTGCTCGGCGGTGAGCTGTACGGTCAGGACGGCGCCCGGTCTGCCGTCGGCGGTTGGGCACCATCGCCGGCAGAGTGTTTGCTCGCCGTCTTCCCATAACACCTGATGGCCGGTGTCGCCAGGCGCGCCGAACCGAAGGGAGGAGTCCAATTGAGGGCCTGCATCGTTAAGCCGGCTGCTGATGCTGGGCAGAAGTGCCTATCGGCCGGTCTGTACGAGCCCTAGTCTGCCACAGCTGGCCGCGGTGCGGAGGGTCGGGCTTTTGAGGCTGAGGCTGACGCTGACTGCACTCATGAGTTGACGGTTTCACGTTATTGCTGCGTGTCGGGTCAGCCACTGATCACGTGTTGCCGGCCGCGCTTGTTTTCGGATTCGATGACACGCATGACTCAAACGTCATGGGCTGTATGGGCGAGTGGGCAAGGTGAAACAGAAAATAGTCCCTTGGGGCACGTTGACGCTCACCCACAACAGGCCGCCATGCGCTTCGATGATTGAACGGCAGATCGACAGCCCCACCCCCAGGCCACCCGGCTTCGTTGTATAGAAGGGGGCGAAGAGATGCTCGAGGCTTTCCGACGGAAAGCCCGGTCCCGAATCCTTGACTTCGACCCGAACGCCGTCCGGTTCAGCGCGATCGGTGGAGATGAGCAGCTCCCGCTGCCCTTCGACGACGGTGCACATCGCCTGGACAGCGTTGAGCACGAGATTGAGAACAACCTGCTGCAGTTGTACCCGATCCGCGTGGACGAGCGGCAGACTTGCGCCGAGCGCCATCTTGACCGACGCGCCGTTTTTCACCGCTTCTCCATGGGTGAATTCAATGACTTCGCGGATCGCCTCGTTGATATCCACCCAGTCCTTCCGGGCCGGCGCTTTGGCGATGAGTTCGCGAATCCGTCCGATCACGTCCCGCGCGCGATGACTATTCCTCACGATGTGAGTCAACGCCTGTTCGACCTCGTCCAATTGCGGCGGCCGGCGCGCCAGCCAACGCAGCGCTGCCTCGGCGTGGGTCGCCGTGGCGGCAATCGGCTGGTTCACTTCATGGGCAATCGACGCCGTGAGCTGTCCCATCGTTGCGACGCGGTTTGCGTGCGCAACCTCCATCTGTGCTTCGCGGTAGCGTCGCTCGCTCTCGCGGGCTTCGGCTTCCGCCTGCTTGCGCCTCGTCAGATCGAGCAGGAAGGCCACGCCCTGGTCGGAAAGTTCGCCGAAGGTCGCCGCACCGACAAGCACCGGCACACGACCGCCGTCTTTGCGGATGTACTCCTTCTCGTAGGGTTTGCAGCTGCCGGTCGCTCGAAGCTCTGCAACAGCCTTTTCATCAACGCGGGCCCATTCGGAGGGCGTGAGCGTCGTCCAGCGCACACGATCCGAAGCGAGATCGTCGCGGCTGTATCCGAGCATCTGAAGAAAAGCTTCGTTCGCTTCGAAAATGCGGCCCGCAAAATCCCAAATGAATATCCCGATGATGTTGGCGTCGACCAACCGCCGGATCTTGGCTTCGCGTTGTTCGAGATCGCGGTACAAACGGGCCACCTCCAGCGCGACCGCGGCCTGTGACGCGAGCAGCTTCAGCACCGCGCAGCGGGCCGGCGCGAAGACCCGGCGGGCCAGGTTGTTCTCGAGGTACAGCACCCCTATGAGCTTCGCCTGGGCGATCAGCGGCAGGCACAGAATGGACCGCGCGTCGCGCTCGCGGATGTAGGGATCGGTGGCAAACGGGAACTGCGCGGCGGCATCGTCAAGAATGACGCTCTCGTGCGTGCGCAACACATAGTGCAGCACGATCTCCGGCAGCATGGCCGCGGTCACGGGCAGGTCACTCAGCTGCACAACGACCGTCTCGCCGCCGGTCACGGCTTGCGCCTCGATGCGCGGTTCAGGACCGCGCGGAATGATCAACAGGCCACGCTGTGCACCGGCCTGCTCAATGGCGGTGCGCATCAGTGTCTCGATGAGCTTTTCCGCGACGATCTCGCCCGAGACGGCCTGCGACACTTTCATCACGGTCGCAAGGTCCAGGTGTTCAACCGTCTCCCCGATCGTACTCGTTGAGCCGGCTACGGGCGCTTTCTCCCTGAGCTGTGGGTGCAGCTCGTCGAGTTGCCGCACTTTGCCTTCCGCTCCCCAACGAAGATAGCCATAGCGAGCGTTGCGCAGATAGGTCTGGGAAATGGTCTCGAAACCCATCCCCGCGTAGAAGCGCGCAGCCAGTTCGTTGGCGATCGCTTCGTTCTGGATAAAGCCATTGTCGCGGGCCGTGCGGATGGCCTGTTCGTAGAGATTCATCGCGTCACGCTCGCGGCCGTCAACGCGGGCCACCTCTGCGCCGACCAACGCTGCGCGGTTCGCAAAATTCTCCGGGCAATGGTCGGCCCATACCTGAAGCTGCTGGTGATGCGCGGCCAATGCCTGCCAATGCAGGGTCCGCTGCGCATCGTCTGAGGTATCGCAAAGCGCGGCGCGCGCCAACGCGGCATAGAAATGGTATTCCGCCCGCTCGAAATAGAACGGGATCGTCCAGAGCAGGCGATCCGCTTGCACCGCCGCCGCGAACGCGGCGGCGTGGTCACCGGCGAGGACACGTGCCTGCAGCTTGCGGATCCAGTACCAGCAGGCGGCGAGCGCGAGCCGCTCATCCGCCTGCAGATGCTGCTCGAACGGCGCTTCGTCGAACGCCGCGTCGTCGAAGCGGCCAAAGACCGGGGTCATGCCGCGCAGCGTCCTGAGCAACTGGAGTTGCCCGGTCACGCGGTCGACGACCAGGCCGAAGCGCGCCTGCCGCGCAAAGTCGAGCGCGGCCACGGCCTCCCGCTGCACCTCGTCGAGCGGATCGCCGCTCGCAAGAAGATGCGTGACCATGTGGGTGCGAGCGTAGGCCCCATAAATCAGATCGCCGGTCTCGTGCGCCGCGTCGAGAGCGAGCCGTATCAGGTTGCGGCTGATGCGGATGGGCTTGGTCCAGGGCAGGATCTGGTGGCCGAAGACAATGTAGACCCGGGCCTTGAAACGATCGAGCCCAAGCTTTGTCACGAGGTTGAAGCTGAGCTGCCCAAAGCTGAAGCCCGCCTTGTAATCGCCGAACAGCCCGCCCAGCACGGCGCCGAGGTGAGCATAGGAACTGCTCGACGCGTCCGTGTTGCCATGCTCCAGGCTGAGATTGGCCATGCGGCCGAGAACGACGCACGACAGATTCTCGTCCGTGTAGGTGGCCGCCGACACGACCTCGGTCAGCACGACCATGGTCGCGCGCCAGACCGGATCGGTCATCCGGGGCAGGTCGATCAGCGCTTCGATCGGGCGCTCGCCAATTTGCTGCCACATGCGCTCGTGTTCGCGCCGGACCTCGTCCTGTGTCGGGTGCGCGGACCATGTGACGCCGACGCGTCGCAGGTAGTCGAGCGCCACTTCGATGCTGCGGTCGCTGCGGTCCAGAGTCGTGTAGATCTGTTCTTGCAGGCAGGTGACAGCCGCAAGCTCGAGCAGGTCTGCGGCGCGGCGCGACAGCGCGGTTAAGTGGTTTTCGGCATCCGCCAGCGCGCCAGTCAGAAACTCGCATTCGGCCCGGTTCAATGCGAGCGGGAAGGCGAGATCGCGCCGGCGCTGCCAGCCGTCCTCTGACAATAGCGCGGCACCGGCAACGAAATAGTTCAGCGCCGACGTATAGGCCGTTGCGGCCCTGGCGCGCTTACCGGCGAGCAGATTAAGCGCGGCCGCCTGCTCGCGCTCGTCAACTGACGTGAGCAGGCCTGCGCCCCGGTTGAGCTGGCCGACGATCTCGAACACCTGTTCGTCGATCGCCTGCGCCGGTGTATGCGCCGCGAGCAGGCGCCCGATCCGTAGATGCTCCGCCGCTCGCTGGTCCATCGGCGTGAGCCCATAGGCCGCCTCCTGGATGCGGTCGTGCGCGAACCGGTAGCGCCCTTGCGCATGCACGACCAGCCCAGCCTGTGCCGCCGGCCACAGCGCGTTGTGCGGCGCTTCGTCGCTCTCACCACCGACCAGCGCCAGCGTGCTGATCGATGCGCTGCTGCCGAGGCACGCCAGCAACCGCAGCGCGTGTTCAGTCGCGGTGGGCAGGCGCCGCAGCTTGCCCAGCATGAGGTCCACCACGTTGTCGGTGTAGCCTTTGGCCCGGATGCGCTCGAGATTCCACGACCACTGCCCTTTGCCATGATCGAAGGCGAGCAACCCTTCCTCGGCCAGCGCGGTGAAGAACTGGATCGTGAAGAAGGGGTTGCCGGCGGCTTTTTCCTGCACCAGCCGGGCCAGCAGCGTGGTGCACTCCGGGCCGCAGTGCAGCGCATCGGAGATCAGCGACTGGACATCCGCGAGCCGCAGCGGGCTCAGCACGATCTCCTGCACCCGCCCACCGGCACTGCGAATCGCTGCCAGCCTTCGCGCCAGAGGGTGCGAAGGCGTGACCTCGTTGTCTCGATAGGCGCCAACCAGCAGCAGATTGCGCAGCTCAGGCTGGGTGGCCAGATGCTCCAGCAGGTCCAGCGTCGCGATGTCGAGCCATTGCAGGTCGTCGAGAAAGAGCGCCAGCGGATGTTCCGGCCGGGCGAACACGCTGAGCATGCGCCGGAACACCAGTTGGAAGCGGCGCTGCGCGTCGTGCGGCGGCAGCTCGGAGACCGGCTGCTGCGGGCCGATCAGCGCCGCGAGCGACGGCACGAGGTCGACCATGAGCTGGCCGTTCGAGCCGAGCGCCTCCCGCAGCGCCGCACGCCACGGCAGCAGCTCGGCATCGCTCTTGCCGAGCAGCGGCCGCACGAGATCCTGGAACGCCTGCGCGAGCGTCGCATAGGGGATGTCGCGCCTGTACTGGTCGAACTTGCCAGCGGCGAACAGTCCGCGCGGCGGCACGAGGACCTTGTGCAGTTCGTTGACCACCGAGGATTTTCCGATGCCGGAATAGCCGGACACCAGCACGATTTCCGGTGCCCCGCCTTCGACGGTGCGGTCAAAGGCGGCAAGCAAGGCCGCGATCTCACGCTCCCGGCCGTATAGTTTTTCCGGAATCAGCAGGCGATCGGGCGTGTCCTGCTGGCCTGGCGCGAATTTGTCGATGCGGCCCTGACGGTTCCACTCGGCGAGGCAATGCTGTAGATCGCGCTCGACTCCGGCTGCGGTCTGATATCGCTCTTCGGCGGTTTTGGCGAGCAGTTTCATGACGATGGTCGACACTGGTTCTGGCACGGACGCAAGCCGGTCGGCGGGCGGCACCGGCTGTCGCGCGATATGGCAGTGCACCCACTCCATCGGTTCGGCAGCTGCAAAAGGCAGCACACCGGTCAGCATCTGGTAGAGGGTGACGCCGACCGCGTAGAGATCGCTGCGTGCATCGACCGAGCGGTTCATGCGTCCGGTCTGTTCGGGCGCCATATAGGCCAGCGTGCCGGCGATGGTCTCGGGCGGCTCAGGCGCCTGCCGCTCGCTCGGCAGGCGAGAGGCGATGCCGAACCCGGTGAGCCAGATACGTCCACTCGCCTGGTTCACCAGGATATGGGCCGGCTTGAGATCCTTATGGATAAGACCGTGCTTGTGGACCTCGCCGAGCGCCGCGACGATGCCGATCGCAAGCTGCAGGAACGGGGCCGTCTCGATGGGCGCGTCAAGGAGCCGGTCGAGCGGTTCGCCCCCGGGGTCCTCGAGCACCAGGGTGATTTGCCCCCGATCCTCGACGAGCCCCACCGGCCGCAGCGCCCACCTGTCGTTCAGTTCCTCCCTCAGGCTGTATTCGTGAGCAAGGCGATCGAGTGTCACGGACGCCGGATGTTCCGACGTAGGCCGCACGGCCAGTACGGTACCGCGCTTGCCATCAGGTTGCAGGCACCATTCCCGGCAGACGACGCACTCGCCATCCTCCGTCAAGACTTGGGAGCTGCTGGTTCCGTCGATCTTAAGCAGGTCCATGTGCCGAACCTTTGCAGTCGAGCCGGTGCGTTTCGTCAGGCTTATTGTGCAATGCGCGGGTGCTTCAAGCGCCACAGGTCGGCACAACCCGCAACATGACAGACTCTAATTACAAGGATTGCTAATAGAGGCAGACGATGCTAGCACGAACCCGAGCGAGCGACATTCCGGCCCGGCCGGACCGCGATCTGGCTTGCACCCGGTTGATCGAGCAGGCTGGCGACAGAACTTCGCCTAGTCGGGTTTTTAGCTGACCGTCTGCCGCGAGGCGGCCAAGCTTTTCCAGGATTCCGGTGTCTACGTTGACCAACAGAAAGTCGGAGCTCACCCCTTGCGGGAGTTTTGCACGATCGGGTTTCTGCACTGCCGAGACAACGACACCGCCCTGCCGTACCAGCGCGTAGGAGCCGCGAGACTGATGCTCGAGCAGGGCCGTCATTCGATGGATGTCATTGCCCATGAAGTCGGCTTTTTCGACCGCGATCGGATGAGGCGTGCGTTCCTCCGCACGTTGGGCCAGCCGCCGCAAGCCATCCGGCGTTTCGGCAGGGAAGGCCGTGTAGCGCCGGAAGAACAGGCGGCAGATGGCTGTGCTCATGCTCCGTCACCGGCCCTGGACACATAAGGCCGCCCGTTCCCAGGGTTAAAACGCCGTTTCAACACCGCCTGTACGCTATCGCACAGAGCCCTGCGCAGCCTTTTGCGACATTGATATGACGGATGCGCACGAAGCGAAGGGGGAAGCGATGAGTCGTTTAGGCCAGGTGCTAATCGTGGCTTCGATATCGGTTGTGTCGATGCTGGTCGCCGCGGTCGACCCCGCAGCGACTGCTGAATCGTTGCCTTCACCCGCGCCTGCTCCGAACCATGCCGCCCATACGGGCGACATCGATTTGACTGGCTACACGCTGACCTTCGAAGATAATTTCGATCGTCTAAGCGTTGCTACCCGCTCGCCAAAAGGCGGTGCAACCTGGTTTTTCCTCCCGCCCTACGGGCCGGCCGGAAACTACTCGGCGTCGAAGTGGGATCGCAAAGCGCTCAGTGTTGCTGGCGGCATCCTGTCGATCAAGGCATACATGGACCCTGACGGCACCTGGCGTTCTGGCAACATCTCCTCGATGGACGAAACTGGTCAAGGATTTGCGCAACTCTATGGGTATTTCGAAGTGCGTGCCAAGATGCCGGAGTCGGGTACGGGCTCCTGGCCCGCATTCTGGCTGATGAGTTCGACGACCATCAACAACACGTCGAGGAAACGATTTTCAGAAATCGATATCTTCGAGTGGTATGGCAAAACGTACACCGATAATTACGCCGTTATTTCGGAAGCGGTGCACAACTGGGCCGCCGGCGGCGCGCATGGGGAAGGGGCGGAATTCTACTCACCGACCACGCCGATACCGAACGGAGCGAAGCCCTGGAAGGACTACCATATCTACGGCTGTCAGATTGACCCTGTGCATATCACCTGGTATATCGACGGCGTTCAGACCAATCAGATGCCGACCTCAAATGCCGCGGCTTATATGACAGGGCCTTATTACATGATGCTGGACTATGCGCTAGGCGGCGGCTGGCCTATAGACAAGGTTGTCAAAGATTCCACGTTCGATATCGATTGGGTCCGCGTCTACGCGTTACCGGCGTCAGCCGGCCGGGCCGGATAGAACGCCTAAGACTCTTGCCCGATTTCCTTCAGTTCCCGATAGAGTGTCGCACAGCGCTTCGCGCTCGCTCACGCCTCGCGTCTGCGCAACGGAGCATCGGATTATGCCGGTCGAGGAATCGCATTGAAGGCAGAGCGCTGCGATTCGGCCAACCCCATGGAGCCCGGGCCCGTCGCTACGCCCCGTTTCCCTCTGGCGGCCGTATTTTTGCGCGGTGTTTATAACGAGGCGTTTATGCTCACGAGCAGGAATAATGACGGTGGCACGCCCGCATCGCATCGCGAGGCATGCGCTTGCATCGTCATAAGATGCACTGAGCTTCTCCCGCTTCGCTGATCCCGCTCCCGGCTTGCCCGACGACGACTTCGTGCGGGCAGAACCTTCCCCCGCGCAAGGCCCGCTCATTCTGAGGTTGCATGAGTTGTCCGACCGGAGCAGAATGCGGCGCCGCCACCGCTTTTTGCACCGATGGAAGAGCCGCGTCCGCGATGCCCACGTGGTGAACAATGCCGCTACCCGCATGCTGGCATCCGCCCGTTTCAACACCACCACGATTCCGTGGTGATCGCATCCCGAGATTCATGTTACGTCTAAGCGAAGTCAAACTCCCCCTCGACCATGCCGAAAGCGATCTCGAGGCCGCGATTCGTGCGCGCCTCCTGGATCTCGGCGTAACGGCGGACGGGCTGGTCCGTTACACCGTGTTCCGCCGTGCGCATGATGCACGCAAGCGCTCCGACATCAAGCTGACGTATATCGTCGATGTCGAAGTCAAGGACGAAGCGGCCGCGCTCACGCGCCTCGCTGGCAAGCCGCATTGCGGGTTGACGCCGGACATGACATACCGCTTTGTCGCGAAGGCCGCCGGACACACCGCTTCGCCGCGCCCGGTCGTGATCGGCATGGGGCCGTGCGGCCTCTTCGCGGGACTTATCCTCGCGCAGATGGGGTTCCGGCCCATCATCCTTGAACGTGGCAAAGCCGTGCGCGAGCGTACCAAGGACACGTTCGGCCTGTGGCGCAAGGCCGTACTCAATCCTGAATCGAATGTGCAGTTCGGCGAAGGCGGAGCCGGGACGTTTTCCGACGGCAAGCTGTACAGCCAGATCAAGGACCCGAACCACTACGGCCGCAAGGTACTGGACGAATTCGTCAAGGCGGGCGCGCCGGAAGACATTCTGTTTCTGAGCCGACCCCACATCGGCACTTTCCGCCTCGTCAGCATGGTGGAAAAAATGCGCGCTTCCATCCACGAACTGGGCGGCGAAGTGCGCTTCGAAACCCGGGTCGACGACATCGAAATCGATCAGGGCAGGGTGCGTTCGCTCAAGCTCTCGAACGGCGACGAACTGCGCTGTGACCACGTGGTGCTGGCCGTGGGCCACAGCGCGCGCGACACCTTCCAGATGCTGCACGAGCGCGGGGTTTATATCGAAGCCAAGCCGTTTTCGCTGGGTTTTCGCATTGAACATCCACAGGGGCTGATCGATCGCAGCCGCTTCGGCAAATTTGCGGGCCACAAGCAGCTCGGCGCAGCCGACTACAAGGTGGTCCATCACTGCAGCAATGGACGGTCCGTTTACAGCTTTTGCATGTGCCCTGGCGGTACGGTGGTCGCGGCGACGTCGGAGCCCGGGCGCGTGGTCACCAATGGCATGAGCCAGTATTCCCGAGCCGAGCGCAACGCGAATGCGGGCATCGTCGTTGGCATTACGCCGGAAGACTATCCCGGCGGTCCGCTGGCGGGTATCGCGTTCCAGCGCAAATGGGAGGAGCGCGCATTCGAACTCGGTGGCGGCGATTACCATGCGCCGGGTCAACTGGTCGGCGATTTTATCGCCGGCCGACCGTCGACGTCGCTTGGCTCCGTGGTGCCGTCATACAAGCCGGGCGTGCGTCCGACCGATCTCAGCACCGCGCTCCCGGATTACGTGATCGACGCAATCCGTGAGGCGCTACCCGAGATCGATAAGAAGATCGCAGGCTTCGCGATGCACGATGCCGTGCTCACCGGCGTGGAGACGCGCACTTCGTCACCGATCCGGATTCGACGCAGAGACGATTACCAGAGCATGAACATCGAAGGTCTGTATCCGGCCGGCGAAGGCGCGGGGTATGCGGGAGGGATCTACTCGGCGGCCATCGACGGCATCGAAGTGGCGCAAGCGTTGGCACTCAATCTGATGTCGGCGCACGCGTCCTGATGGGCGTAACAGGGGATCGGCCTCCTCGTTGAACCGAAAGAGCTTGACTGTATTGCT
Organism: Paraburkholderia humisilvae; assembly: GCF_902859855.1. GTDB lineage: Bacteria > Pseudomonadota > Gammaproteobacteria > Burkholderiales > Burkholderiaceae > Paraburkholderia > Paraburkholderia humisilvae. The sequence continues at coordinate 239,994 of NZ_CADIKH010000003.1, read as the reverse complement.
GGCAGCGCGTAGTGTGGCCGGTTGAAGTCTTCAAGAAGCGCGATTGATCATCATTGTCCGTCCCCGCGGTATTCGTTGTCCTCTCCCTCCTTGATGCTTTTTCTCGCGCCCACATTGGAGCGAGAATACTCAACCGTTTTAGGGAATTCTCATGGATACCGGTACCGTCAAGTGGTTCAACGATAGCAAGGGTTTTGGCTTTATTACGCCTGACAAAGGCGGCGACGATCTGTTCGCGCACTTCTCCGAGATTCGCGGGGATGGTTTCAAGACCCTCGCCGAAAATCAAAAAGTCAGCTACGAAACAAAGCGTGGTCCCAAGGGCCTGCAGGCGTCGAACATCACGCCGCTGTAAGTCGCGCTGGCACCTGGTCCCGTGCGCGGGACCGACGCTGTAACGATTCATCGTGCAGTACTTGCCCCGGTTGCGGGCGACGTTGTTCCCGATGGTCCCGTTGGACCATGACGGTGACCGCGTCGCTTCCAGACACCCGGGGCTTATTTACGCGATTGTCCGGTCACACAATCGATAGGGGTCGCGACTTCGCGACCGACGTATAAGGAGGACACCATGGCCAAAGGTCAATTGCGCAGCAACAAGGAAGCGAAGAAACCCAAGCAGGCCAAGGCCAAACCGAGTCCTGGCGCGGCCTTGAACTGGGCATCGCCGAAGGTGCCGCTACCTGTCAAATCGGGCGAAAAGAAGTAAATCCCCGAGGCGGTATAGCGAACCGGGTCGGCCGCCCGAACGCCAGTGTCGCAGCCGTATGGCGCGACGCAAGGAAACTTGCCGCCCGGCGTTGCACCGATTAGATCAGCGGCGCGTTCGCCTGCAGATAGGTCCATAAGCGCTGCGCAACGGGGCCGGCCGGCCCGTTGCGGCGCCGGGCTGCGACGACCGTTTCGGTATGGCCGGGGAGCCACCGGCCCGCAAGGGACTTCAAAGCGCCGCTGCGCAACTCCTCCTCGATCAGGAAGTCCGGCAAGTGTCCCCACGCGAGGGCTTGCAGAATCACATCTTTTTTCATCACCTGGTCGGGCACGGTTATCTGACGTGATCCTTCCATGACGAGGAAATGCGCGTCACTCGGCGTGCGAGCGGAATCGCGCATGACACATTGAGCGTAGTTGCGCAAATGCTCAGCACGCAGTGTCTTTGGCAGCGGTGTCGGCAGCATGCGCGGCGCCGCCACCGGAATCAACCGGACCTTACCGAGCGTAATCCATTCCAGTGACGAGTCGGTCATATCGACACGATGCAGGATCAGATCGGCCTCTCCGGTCTTCAGCCTCTCCATGGGGCCACCGACCGTTTCAAAATGCAGATTCAACCGCGTGTGCGGATACCCGACGAAGAAACGTGCGAGCAGTTCCAGCGTAGCCGGGCGCGGGCACAGATCGCCCAGAACCACGTTCAGATCGCTCTCATCTCCGCCGGCCAGTTGCGTTGCGTGCTGGCGCAAGCCTTCGGCTTCGCGCAACAGGAGTTGCATGCGCTCATGAAATGAGCGGCCCCTATCGCTCAGCTTCACGCGGTAGCCACTGCGATCGAGCAGGACGAGTCCTGTCTGGCTCTCCAGTCGCGCCACCGCAGCAAATACCGCGGGGTGGGATCGATGCAGGGCGGCAGCGGCAGCCTGGAAGCCCCCGGTCCGAACGACAGCGTCGAAGCATTGCATGTCACGCAGCGTGAAATCTGACATTTCAGTTTTTATGACAAAGCGTGTCGAGATTTTGTAATTTTATTGGAAATTCTCGTTGTCCATAATGAGTGCCGTTACCTGGCGTCGCGCAACGGCATTCGGCGATGGGCGCCGTGCCCTCCGGCGCTTCACCGCAGAGGACCTTATGGACAACTTCTCGTATCTCACGACGACCGACGGCACACACATCGCCTATCGGCTCGACGGCGACGACGACAAGCCTGCGATTGTGCTGTCGAACTCCATCGGCACCACGTTACGCATGTGGGATTCGCAAATGCCCGCGTTGAGCCAGCACTTCCGCGTGTTGCGCTACGACGCGCGCGGGCACGGTGCGTCGAGCGTTCCTGCCGGGCCGTATCCGCTTGCACGTCTCGCGCAGGATGTGCTCGAACTGATGCATGCGCTCGACATGGAAAGAGCGCATTTCCTTGGACTGTCATTGGGCGGCATCGTTGGACAGTGGCTTGGCGTGCACGCGTCGACACGGATCGACCGGTTGGTGCTGAGCAACACTGCGCCTTGGCTTGGGCCGGCGGACAGGTGGGATGCACCGATCGCGGCCGTTCTGCAGGCCGACGACATGACCGCCACAGCCGAGACCTTCCTGCGCAACTGGTTCCCGGTGCATATGCTCGAGGCGTCAGATCCGCTGGTCGAGAAGTTCCGGGTCATGCTGCTCACAACTCATCGCCATGGTCTCGCCGGTGCGTGGGGCGCCGTTCAGGAAACGGACATGCGGCAGGATATCGCGCGCATCACGCGGCCGACGCTGGTGATCGCGGGCGAACACGATACGGTGACGACAGCGAGTTACAGCGTGCAAATGGCGAATGCGATTCCAGGCGCGAGGTTGCGGGTGCTACCAGCGGTACACCTTACTAATATCGAGTTTCCAGGGGAATTCAACGATGAAGTCGTGCGGTTTTTGCGCACGTCCATCGCTTGATGCCATTTGTCCATAAAGAAATCAGGAGCACGAAAGACCGCTGTCGTGACGGGCAGCGGCCTTTCTTGCAACACGTGACGGATGAGCGACTCGAACTTCAGATTACCCTTGCGCCCCAGGCGATTGAAGCGCTTTTGCTAAATCACGCCTGACTGTCATCATTCAGTGTTACTACTGACCGGCAGACGGTGATTTTGTGCTCGGGGTCGCCAGTGTGTTGTTGCTCGGGGGAGCGCTGGTGCCAGGGCTATTGTTCGTGCCGTTCGGCAAGCCCGAGTTCGGCAACCCGGTGACCCTGCCGCTGTCCGAGTTGGTGGCGCCTGGCGTACCGTAGCTGTTCATTGCACCGTTCGCCTGGTTTGCCGGGCCGGCCGTGCTGCCATTGCTCGACGAACCGCCGGCCGAACCTCCGGCCGTCTGCGCATAAACGCCGCCCGACAGCGCGAGTGCGACGATGCCCGCAACTACGGTGCTGGTTGTCTTGCTCATGACCTGTTCCTCCTTGATTGGACTGGAATTTCGACGCAAGCGATCGCCGCCTGCTTGATCATGAATCGAGCAATCGACGTGCCGCGTGCTTTCTTATGCGCGCCAGGATGATGTACGTCGCAGCGAGCGTGCCGTGTCGATGCTGGCGGATTTTCGACGATCTGCACAGCTATCCTGACTAACCGGTACTGGCCCGATTTGCGCCGAAGTAATCCGTTGAAATCGTTACAATCTCGCAGATGACTCCCTCCTCTGAACCGCATCAAGTGCGAGACATACTGACGTCCTGCTTCCGTAGCGGCGACACCCTCCGCAGCCGACGCGTGAGCGACATCGTGCTATCGGGCATGGTCGACGTGCCTGTCCCCCCGACACGTCTGCTTGCCGATTGGGACAGGGAGATATCCACGCGCATGGTCCTGGAACCCGGCGACGTCGAGGCCATGCCGTTGGCGCGAGCACGGGCGCGCTGGCCCGACTACACGCGCTGCGTGCGGGCGGTGTCCGAGTGGACGGGCGCGCTAGGATTACCCGGGGTGCTTGCCAGCGGTGACAGTGACGTGGCGCTGATGGCCTGCCGCGGTGCGAAGTACCACCATGATGGTGCGCAATATGGCGGAGCGGCCTTTTGCAATCTCCTCCTGAGCGAGGACAGGGGTTTCGATCTGCATTTCCCCTCTTTAGGCCGCCGCATTCCCGTGTGCCGAGGAACGGTTGTGATATTCGATACGGGCCAGCCTCATGGCGTCATTCGACGCGGCAGCAGCGGTTTCGATGTGGCCGACTTCGCGACGGATCAGGACTGCGTCCAGATATTCCTGACATGGGAATTGCCCATCGAACATGCCCAGGTTGCGCACGCACTGAAGATTGCCTTCGACATAGCCCCTTCGACCTCTTTGCAACCGGATACAGAGCAAGTCCTGCTAAACGGCGAACCGGTCATTGTGTGCCCGGAATCCGGTCGTTGGTGTCGGGTTGACTGATCGCCGCGAGCACACCGCGATGTTGCCCGGACAGATTGAGGACATGTCCCGCGTCGATCACCGACCGCTCATTCCCACACGCTACGGTAACTGCGCCGCCGACACGCCCGCCGGCAGCACAGCACCATCGCGCACATACAGCGGCAGCTTGTCCATCGCCGGCACGAAGCTTCGCGTCTGTGGTCCGACAATCGTCTCGCCGGTCCAGAAGTCGTGCCACGTGCCCGCCGGGAAGTACACCTTGCGCGCACCAACGCCGAGGCTTGCGAGCACAGACGTCGCAGGCGCGACCAGCAGGTCGGGGCCGAACAGATACTCGTCATCCGCGGCAACGGCCGACGCATCGCCAGGGAATGCGAACGGTAACGGCTGCACGATTGGCGTGCCGTCGGCGATGTTCTGGCGAGCAGCGGCGGCAATGTAAGGCACCAGCCGGTCGTGCAGCGTCGCATAGCGGCGATAGACGGTAACGGCATTGTCGCTGACCCACCACGGCGCGACCGGTGTCTGCATAACCGGCGACAGCGCGCCCAGTTCGGTCCACAGAATGTAGGTGCCTTCGGTCGGCGTCAGCAACGGGTTGCTCGCGCCGGCCTCGCCGGCGTTTTGACGGCCACCCGCGAACCCGCCGACGTCGCCGCCCGTAAACGAAAAGCCGCTCATCGCCTGCGACTCGAGACCGCGCAACGCCTGCGTGAGTCCGTCTTCGCCGGGCGCGCTCTGATTGTCGGCTTCCCAATGCCCGGCCCAGCGCATCGAACCGTTCCAGCCGCCGCGCGCGAGAATCGTGAAGTCGCCGTTCGGGCGCTCGGCCTTGAATGCGTCGAAAATTGCCTTGTGATAGGCGTCGATGTACGCATTGTGATTGAGCGGGTTGGGCAAGCCGTTGTGCCACACGGACGTGTCGGACAGGTCTTCTTCGCCCCGGTCCACTTTCACGCCGTCGACCCCGCGCCGGATCAGAGCACGCAAGCCGTCGCGCCATGACGCATAGGCGCCCGGGTTGGTGAAGTCGACATGCACGTCGAGGCCGCGCGGCGGGAAGTACGTTGCTTCATTGTTGTCAGGCCGTGTGCCGGTGATGGTAAAGCCCATTGCTGCGGCGTCGGTGAGAAAGGTGCCGTCGTAGTACGGCGAGAGCCAGACCATCAGACGCACGTTTTGCGCGTGCAGTTGCTGGATCAAGCCATCCGGGTCCGCGAAGCGCGATGGATCGAAATTGAAGCTGCCTTTGCCCGCGTCCCACGGGTTGTCCAGCCATACCGCCCCGAGCGGGATGTTGCGGCTATGCATGCCGTCGACGAGCGCCATCACGGAGGCAGTGCTCGTGTCGCCGTCCTGCCAGACCATCGGCCGCCACATCCAGTCGGGCGGTGTCCATTGCGGCCGGCCAACGCGCGCAGTGTAGGCGGTGAGGATCTGCTTTGGCGTGCCATGGTAATAGACCAGATCGAGCGCATCGTTCTCGATGGTCGCGCGCACCGCGTCTGGACGCTCGTCGTTCTTCGCAAAGACGATTTCGCCGCGCGCATCGGAATCGATCGCCGCACCTGAGCCGGACGGCGACCAGAAAAACGACGCGGCGATTTCATTGGTCGAGGTCTGCCGGTTCGAACCCGGGCCATGGCTAATCCATAGCGGCAGCGCGGTGCCGCGCAGATTCACCGACGAAAAGCGCTGCCCGCCGCCGAAATACGCTTGCGTGCCCGGGCTTTGCCATGAGGTCGATACCGCCGTTACACCGGTCGCGGCCGGTGCGTAGTGCAGTTTTACCGTGCCGTCGCCGGGGTACGTCAGCGTTAGCGTCGCGCCGAGGCCATCGTCGGTGGTTACGCTCACCGACGCGGTATTACCCGTCACGTTGACAGCGCTCACGCCCGTCGCATAGTGCCACTGCGCGCCGTTCAGATAAGCGAACGGTCGATACGTGACTTGCGGCAAGCCGGGATAGGCTTCATCGATGCCGTTCTCGCGATCGTTGAATTGCGCGAAGTCCGGATTCACCTGCTGCGTCTGCGCGCTTGGCGTCGCATCTTCGAAGAGCGTGTTGCCGCTCGCATCGGCCCAGTTCGCGTGCCAGTCCGCGCGGTCCAACGTGAAACGGGTTGCGCCATCATTGATCGTGAACTGGCTGTCGCTTTGCGTGACAGTCAATGCGTCGGTGCTGCCGTTCGAGTTGCCGGCGCTGCCGCTGCCCGGCGCATTGCCCGAATCGCTCGAGCTGCCGCAGGCGCTCAATGTGCATAGGACACTCAATGCCAACATATAGGTCTTCAGGCTTTTTAGCGCATTCATTGCGAAGCTCCGTTAAAACACGCACTGCTTCAAAGACAATTGTTTCCGTTACAGTGAATTGCATTTCGCCAGTACGAAACACAGGCAGGCGTGAATAAGCATTGGCATCGATACCCTTCCGGAAGCGCCGTTCCATTGGAATTTCAGCGATACGTTCAGGCACGTTGAGCTGCCCGTAGCAGTCAAGCGGCCCATCCTAGTCGTGCTGAATTTCATCTACATGACGACGCGCTACTCGATGTGTTCGCAATGCAGAAGGTTCGTAAACGGAAAAATGAATTCGCAATGTGAATCGTTTTTTTATACAAGATCGGAAAAAAGCCATGCCTGTTTTTTTATTTGACAGTGCTGTCATTCGGCTGACACTTCACGATGACGTAATTGCGCACCAGTACCTGTTCCTGATACAGCGGCATTCATGCTTTGCGATGCGCAATCGCCAGCACCTGGTTGCCTTCTCTTCATCGTCTTACCCTGGACAAGCCGACCATGGATCGCCGCAAATTCCTCAGATGGAGCAGCTTCATCACCGTATCGGCCGCCAGCACGACGGTGCTTACCGCGTGCGGAGGAGGAGGGGGCGACGGCAGCAGCAGCGGGGAGTCGGACGCGGGCAGTGTCGCGCAGTCGTTCTCGCTCGGCGTTGCATCGGGCGATCCCAAACCGGACAGCATCGTCTTGTGGACGCGCGTGGACGGCGGCGACGGCGTGGCGCCGGTCAATGTGTCGTTGCAGGTTGCACTCGATCCGGACTTCAAGTCGCTCGTGCTCAATACGATGGTCAGCGCAGAGCCGCAATGGGACTACACGGTGCGCAGCAAGGTGACCGGCCTCGCCGCGAACACGGTCTACTACTACCGCTTCGGCGCCGGCGCGGCGACGAGCATGACGGGCCGCACGTGGACCGCGCCCGTCACGGGGCAATCGCTCGCGCAGCTCAAGTTTGCGTATCTATGCTGTCAGGACTGGAGCGTTAATCACTGGGCCGCGTTCGATACGCTGCAAAACGAAGATATCGATTTCATCCTGCATGTTGGCGACTATGTCTACGAGCAGTTGAATCGCCCTTCGTTCGTCACGCCGGTACGCGACCCGCAGCACGGCGAGTTTGTCTTGCCCGATGGCGCGAAGCTCGCGGACGGTTCGATCTATGCGACGTCGCTCGCCGACTACCGGATGCTGTACAAGACGTATCGCTCCGATCCGCGTCTTCAACGCGTCCATGCGCGATGGCCGGTGATTGCGACGTGGGGCGACCACGAATTCTCGGACGACGCGTGGCAGGACCACCAAACGTACACCGCCGACGACTCGATGCCGCAAACCGCGCGGCGGCGCAATGCGAACCAGGCCTGGTTCGAGTTTATGCCTGCGGACGTGCCGTTCGATCAAAACAATCCATCGTTTCAGAATATTCAGGTCTATCGCGCGTTCGCATTCGGCGATCTCGCGACCTTTGTGATGACTGACGAGCGGCTTTATCGCGCGGACCATGAGATCGCCGAGCAAACCACGGGCGGTGCGATCGGCAGCCGCTATGTGGTCAGTAAGAGCGCGGTGGACAGCGCGGAGCAGGCACGCCGCACGGCGGCGGCCAATGCGCTCACACCCGTATCGATGCTTGGCGACACGCAGCGTCAGTGGTGGCAAAACCAGATGAGCAACGCGAAAACGGTCTGGAAACTATGGGGTAACGAAGTGCCGTTGATGCGCATGCAGATGGATGGCTTCAAGACGGTGGTGGACGCTGTCACCCAAGCGGTGATCAGTGTGGACGCGAGCTTGCCGCCGCTGGAATCGATCTTCCACAGCGCGATACAGGCGGATCTATCCGACGCGCTCGCGCAGAATCTGCGCCCGGCGCCGTTTTCGCGTCTACACCAGCTCGGCCAGCAAGGCGGGTTTAGCGAGTCCGATATTCTCACTACCATCGCGGCGCTCAACCAGATGTTGCCGCCGTACTCGTTGATGACGCTGCTGCTGATCAACGCCGACATATGGGATGGCTACGATGCGGAACGCAAGAGCTTGATGCAATTTCTCGCGAGCAGCGGCGTGCGCAACGTGGTTGCGCTCAGCGGCAATCTCGGCGCGTTTATCGCCGGCACGGTGATGGACGACTTCGATGCAGCCACGCCGCAGCCGGTCATGGTGGATCTCGTGACCGCGGGCATTTCGGCCACGTCGCTGTCCATGCAATATGAGGCGTTTCTCAACAGCACCGCGCAAACGCAGCCGTGGCTGAATCCGCTACTATCGGGCGGCGGCCTCGCGCCGTTCGGCGATTCGCTGAAGACGAACAACCCGTGGCTCACCTATGTGGATCCCGATGCGCAAGGGTACGCCGTCGTGACGCTCACGCCGGGCACGCTCACTTGCACGTACACGAAGATGAACCCGATTGTCGGCGGCGCAGTGCCGGCGGCAAACAATGCGATCGCCGGCACGCAGGTTGTCGTCGTCAATGCGGGCACCGCTGCGGTCACGGTCGCGACTCCGTGAGCGACAGGAGGTCGCTGACACGCAGCTGTTGTGATCGGTCTGTACGATCCGCGGATCATCTTGCAATGGCCGCTCCATCATGCTCGTCAATTTTCCCGCCGATGTGCGTAACTGGCTGATCGCCGAACTGACGCGCGGCACATCGGCACAGGCTATTAGCGCGCAGCTGCAGGCGCAAAACGTACCCGCGCAGCTTGCCGATGCGCTCGTGAGCACGGTCGCGCACGCTGTCGCCGCTGGCGCGCCGCCCGCAGCCGGCCGTCTGGAAATCGATGACGCACCATTCGCCGCGCTTCCTTACCAGCCTGAACCGTCGCACCTTGGCACGGCGCCTATCCTCGATGGCGGCGACCGACGTGTCGAGGTGCTCGCGCGTCTCGAACGCCCGACGCTCGCGTTGCTCGGCAATCTGCTCGACGACGACGAATGCGCAGAACTCATCGCGTTCGGCGCGCCGCGCCTGGAGCCGGTGCGCGTGGTCGATCCGGAAAGCGGCAAGGACGTGATCGACGCGCTTCGCAACAGCGAGGGGGTGTTTTTCCATCTCGCGCAGACGCCGCTGATCGCTCGCATTGAAACGCGCATCGAACGGCTTACGGGAATACCGGCCGAAAACGGAGAGGGCATTCAGGTACTGCGCTACCGGCCCGGTGCGCAACACACGCCGCATTTCGATTTTTTATCCTCTGCTATTGAAGACAATCGTCAATCGATTGAACGCAGCGGTCAGAGAATTGCCACTTTGATCATGTATTTGAATAACGTCGATTCGGGTGGAGAAACGTTATTCATCGAATCAGGATTTTCCGTTTTACCCCGTAAAGGCAATGCGCTTTATTTTCAATATGGCAATCGGCTGGGTCAGACCGACCCCGCATCCGCCCATGCGGGTCGGCCGGTCGTCGCTGGAGAGAAATGGATCGCAACGAAGTGGCTGCATCCGCGCCGTTTCATCGCGAGCGGTACAGCTGCGGCGCGGCCCTAGCGACGAACCAAACGCATGTAGCCCTACGCACACCGTGCGGCACCGCGCGAAACCGACGCGCGGTGCCGTATTCGCCTGCTTACTGATCGAGCCAGACGCCGACGAAGTTGTGATCATGACCCCCTGCCACGGTGCCATGCTGCACCAGCGCGATATGACGCTGGCCGTCCGGGGTGATGTACAGGAACGGTATCAGCCAGTCGCCGTTGTTTCCCGCTTCCTGCGTTTCCAGCAGTGACGCCGGGGGCGGCGTGACGACCGGATTGGGGCTGTTGCGCACGTCGGTGACCGACAGGATGGCGTTGCCATCGATCGTCAACAGCGAATGCTGTGCCTGCGGCGTCGGCAAGCCATCGCGCAGACAGTTTTCGTAGTATGTCGGGAACGTGGTGCCCAGGAGCAATGCCACGTTCTTGATCGGCAAGCCTGCAATCGCGACCACTTTCGACTTGAGCGGCATGTTGCCGGCAGCCGGATTCGGCGCACCGGTCGCATCCGGTTCACACGCTTCAATGATGCCGGGGAACAGAACAGGCTGCTGCGGCGGAATGACGCCAAGTGTCACGCCGAGCGTCGGCGTTCCGCTTACGGTCATCATCCCGTCGTTTGCTGCATCCGGTGTGAGCGTCGCATAGTCGACCGAGTTGATCGACAGCGTGCCCGTGCTCGACCCCGCCGCGAAGCTCACTTGGGCCGGCACGCCATCGAGACCGGAATCGGTATCGCGCACCGCGGTGAAAACCTGCGACTGATCCACCGCCGGCGTACTCGCCGGGGTGGGCGCGCTCGCGCTCGCCGGCGCGGAAGCCGTCGAAGTAGAAGGCGAATTGCTTCCGCCACATGCCGCGAGAGAAAGCATCACTGCAAGAGCCGGCACAACCACGGCTGCTTTTTTTATTGACTGCATCTCTGTCCTTTTTAATACCGATCGACATGAAATGCCAGATTTCGTATCGATTTTTCTTTGGGGGGAAGGTAATGAAATCGGCCCGAAGTTTAGGATCGATTTGTGACAGAGCAACTTCAATTACAAGTCGATAGCAAGTCAATGACATCAGCCGACAATCAATTTAAAAAGTCATAAAAAATTAATCGTCATGTAGGGATAATCCGCCCGCTATCGGCTGTGTATGCCGAACCATCCCCCGATTCCCTACGGAGCAGAAAAAGAATGAGCCCCCGCATTGAAGCCGCGCCGCCGAAGTTGCGCGCAACCGCGATATCCGCATCAACGCTGTTCGTTATGGCCGTCGCCCCCGTATTGATTGCGGCGTGTGGTGGCGATTCGGGCGGAACGACCCCGTCGGCACTCGCCGCGACCCAGAAGGTGCAAGGCAGGATGGTCGCGCAGTACCCGAACGTCACGGTCTGCAGCGACAACAACAACAACGGCGCGTGCGACAGCAACGAGGCGACCACCACCACCGATGCACACGGCAACTTCACGCTGACTACGACCGCGGCGAATGTACCGGTCGCCGCGGTGATTCCCGCGAACACCGCGTTTATCGATCCGGCGACGGGTGCTGCGATGACCACGGCGAAAGCCATGGTGTTGCGCGCGCCGGCCGCCGCGAATCAGATATTGAGCCCGCTCTCGACGGAAGTGGTGCGCGAGATGGCGGCGGACAATATCGATGAACCGACTGCTGTTGCGAACATCGCGGGGCGCCTGGGCGTCGCGCCCGCCGACGTGCTGGCCGATCCTTCGACGATCACCGACGCGACGAAGAAGCAGGCGCTCGCAACCGAGACGACGATTCTCACGAACCGCTTCGAGCTCGCATCGACGATGGTCGCGCGCGGTGATGTGTCGCCCACCACCGGCAAGCCGATCGCGATCGCGGAAGCCGAGCAGACCGCGATGAATCTCGAGGGTGTGCCGCGCTTCGACAACCTCTTCGTGATCATTCTCGAGAACCATACGAACAGCGCGATCGACGGTTCGCCGTTCGCACCGAAAATTACCGCGCTGCTCAACGAAGGCAATCGCGCGACCAACTATTACTCGACCGGCCAGCCGTCGCAGCCGAACTACATGGCGCTCGGCTCGGCCGACGACTTCGGCGTCACCGACGACTCGGCATGGTGGTGCATGCCCACGGGCGACACGCGTGATGCACCGACGGACGGCATTCCCGCCGGCCAGGGCGCGTGCAACAACGGCGCGGTGCACAACATCAAGACGGCGCGCAACATGTTCACGACGATGCGCAATGCCGGCATGACATGGCGGGTCTACAACGAGTCGATGACGCCGGGCCAGGATGTGCGCCTGAACAGTTCCGCCGACGCCACGATGATCGCGGCCGACAACAACGATCCGACGATCATGCTGCCGAGGCCGGGCAGCCTGTATGCGCTCAAGCACAACAACGCGGTGACCTTCGACGACGTGCGCAACGACGGCGAGTTCCAGAAGGAAATTCGCACGATGGGCGGCGGCCAGTGGGACGCGGCGGCGGCTTCGAAGGCTCCGGCCGGCTGGAATTTCGACCAGCTGGGCACCGACCTGCAGACGGGCGACGTCGGCACCCTGAACTATCTGGTCCCCGATCAGTGCGACGACATGCACGCGGTGACGCCGAAGGACGTGACGGGGACCAAAACGGCAACCGACTGCTCGGGCGGCAACGCCAACATCACGCGCGGCGATAACTACACGGCCACGCTCGTGCAGAAAATCCAGGCATCGCCGTTGTGGGCGAACCGCAACAAGAAGGTCGCCATCGTCATCACGTTCGACGAAGGCAACGGCAACTTCCAGGGCACGGCGTCGTGCTGCGGCTGGAATGCGGCCGGAACCGCGGTTAACGCGCAGGTCGGCGAGTCGGCCACGATTACGCAGCCGGTCGCGGAATATAGCGCGGGCAACCAGGGCAACGGGCCGATCATCTTCGGCGTGCTGACGAATCAGCAGAATGCACCGACTGGCCTGAAGGATGCCGACCAGTACAGCCACTTCTCGTTCGTGCGCACGATGCAGGACATGTTCGGTCTCTCCGACCCGGGCGTGCCGACGAGCTACATGAACCGGTCGAAGTACACGCAATCGTTCATTGCCGCCAATCTCGTGTCGCTGCCCGAGTTCCAGGGCAGCATCGACCCGCACTACGACGCGGTGCGCCCGATGTCGAGCGTGTTCACGCTGAAGAAGTGAAGGCAGCGAATGCGACGCGGTTCGCGCGGATGTCCAGTTCCGCGCGACGTTTTGCGCGCGGCCCGGCCGGGCCGCGCGCGTACTCATTGGAACAGCTATGCGCATAGCGTTGCTTGCCGGCGTCGTCGCCGCGGCGCTGGTCGTCGCGGCATGCGGCGGCGATAACAACAACGGCCAGCAGCAATCGGCCTCGGCGCCGGGCGCCGCGTCCGCGCCGTCCGCCACGCCGCAACTGAGCCTCGCGGCCCAGGTCGGCGCGAAAATGTTCTTCGACAAGACGCTGTCGGGTTCCGGCAAAATCTCGTGCGCGACCTGTCACAACCCGGATTTCGCTTATGGCCCGCCGAACGGCCTCGCGGTTCAGCTCGGCGGCGTCGACGACAACACGCCCGGCGTGCGCGCGGTGCCGTCGCTGCGCTATAAGGAGTTCACGCCGCCGTATTCCGATCTGCTCGACAATCCCGATGGCGTCACGCCGCCGGGTCCCGGCGGCGGCTTCACATGGGACGGCCGCGCGAACTCGCTCGCGGACCAGGCGAAGATTCCGCTGCTGTCCACTTACGAAATGGCGAACCGTAGCCCGGATGCTGTCGTCAATACGCTGAAGGCTGGTCCTTACGCGGCGCTCTTCAAGCAGGCGTTCGGCGAGAATGCGTTCGCCGATTCCGCGAAGGCCTTCACCATGGCGATGTCCGCATTGCAGAGCTATCAGCAGGAAGACCCCAGCTTCCATCCTTATACAAGCAAGTTCGATCTGCTGCGCCACAATCGCGGCAATTACCTGACGCCGCAGGAAATGCACGGCTTGCAGCTTTTCAATGATGAAAACAAGGGCAATTGCATTGCCTGCCACCTGAGTGGCAACGCGCAAGGCGGCAGCGTAGCGCCGTTCACCGACTATTCGTTCGAAGCCGTGGCGCCGCCGCGAAACATGGAGATTCCCGCGAACGCCGACCCGACGCACGTCGACATGGGCCTATGCCAGGCCGCCGCAACGGGACACACGCCTGCCAATTCCGCGAAATTTTGCGGCATGTTCAAAACGCCGACGCTGCGCAACGTCGCGACCCGCCAGTCGTTCTTCCACAACGGTGTGTTTCATACGCTGCGCGATGTCGTCGAGTTCTATAACAAGCGTGACACGAACCCTGAACTCTTCTACTCGAAGGCCGCAGATGGCAGTGTCAATGTTTACGACGATCTGCCGGTGCAATATCAACCGAACATCGATATGACCGTGCCGGTCGTGCATACGCGCGGCGCTGCGCCATCGATGACGGAACAGGAAGTGGATGACCTCGTCGCATTCCTCGGCGCGCTGACCGATGACTTCCAGCCGCCGTCGAAGTGACGTGGAAACACCTATTCGAACTATCGCGCGGAATCAGGATTGCAACCCGGGTTGGAGTAGCAAGCAGAACATGAAGAAATTGAACTGGTTGAAGGTGTGGTGGTTGCCCGTGTGTCTGGTCGCCGGATGCAGTACGCACAGCGACGAGCCGAATCGCGAGAACTTCACGGTCGCTGTGTCGAATTTTCTCGATGAGCATGGCGACATGTGTATCGGCAAGGTGAAGTGGCCGATCGATATCACGAAGGACGAAGCGCGGCAGCGCACCGCGAATTCGCTGCAATTGCCGGTGATGGAGAAAATCGGTCTCGTGCGCAAGCAGCAGATCTCCGATTCGACGATGCGGTATACGCTTAGCGACGAGGGCAAGAAGTACTACCTGCACAAACCGCTGCCGAGCATGGCCGCGAATGGGACGGTCACGATGCACGACGGCGACGTCTGCTACGGCAAGCTGCACGTCGACAAGATCATCGGCTGGGAGCCGCCGCATGAAGTGAACGGTAGCGAGCGCACGGTGATCACGTACACGTACATGATCGATCCTGCGCCGTGGACCAAGGACTCGGACGTGCAGCGCGTGTTTCCGGTCGTTGCGATGATCGTGCGAAGCGGCGGCACGCTGCAGCTGAAACAGGTCGTTGTACTGACAAAAGACGGCTGGAAAGGCGAGATCGGTTTTATCTGAGCCAGTCCGGATTGACCTTCAGCCTGCTTTTATATCCTCAGCAGGGGCAGACAACGCCTGCGCGACGCGCTCACGCAGTGTCGGCAACACATCGGCTTCGAACCACGGATTGCGTTTGAACCACGCGATGTTGCGCGGTGATGGATGCGGCAATGGAATCACCTGGGGGCCGAAGTCCCGCCATCGCAGCAGGGTATCGGTCAATGTCTTACCCGATGCTGCGCCGAGTCCAAACCGCAGTGCATAGTGTCCGATGAGCAAGGTGAGCCGGACCGAGCGCAGCTGGGCCAGCAAATCGTGGTGCCAACGGGCGGCACATTCGGGTCGGGGTGGCAAGTCGCCGCTTGGGCCACGCCCGGGGAAACAGAAACCCATCGGCACGAGAGCAAACTTTTCTTCGTCGTAAAAGGCCGCATCGTCGACACCGAGCCAACTGCGCAGGCGAGCACCGCTCGCATCGCTCCATGGAATACCGGAGGCATGCACTTTCGCGCCGGGCGCCTGGCCGATGATCAGAATCCGCGCGCATTCGGATGCCGCCAGGACCGGGCGTGGGGCGTGCGGTAACACGGGCGCGCAGATCGTGCAGGCGCGGATGTCGCGCAGCAACGCATGCAGAGGGACTGGCTTCATAACTGCCTTGCTGGGTGAGGGTGTGGCCGGATAGACGACCGTTCGCGATGATACGCCGGTGGCACCCGGTTCTCCCGCCGCGCGGCGGATTCTCACAACCGATACCGATCTATCTGGTCGATCAGCGGCTGCCCGTTCCGATGCCGCGCTAGACCATTCGATGCGCGCTCATGCCAGTGCCAGATCGACCGCATCCGCGCCCGCAGGTAGGTGCATCGGCGTCGACGGATCGGTGACTGCGCGCCACACGGCCTCGGCGACGTCTTGCGCGTGCGTGATCTGAGTGACCGTGTCTCGCGTTGCGGCGAACACGCGTTCCCTGAAGTCCATATAGGCCTCGGGTACGCTGTGTTCCATCAAGCGGCGCGCGTTATCGCCGAAGCTCGTGCCTGGTGCGCGTCCCGGCAGCACCAGCCGCACGCGGACGTCGAACGGGGCGAGTTCCAATGCGAGCGATTCGGTGAACGCATTGACCGCCGCCTTGCTGCCCGTATAGACCGACAACAGTGGCAGCGGCCTCAGCGTCACGCTCGACGTGACATTCACGACCACTCCTGCCCGCCGTTCACGGAACTGACGCAGCACGGCCTGCGTCATCGCGATCGTACCGAGTGTGTTGGTCTCGAAGACCTCGCGCGCGTTGACCAGCTCGACGCCCTCCAGCGGCGCCAGCAGGCCGACGCCGGCGTTGTTGACGAGTGCGTCGATCGGCCCGGCCGCGTCGATGCAGCGGTGGATGCTTCCGATATCGGTGACATCGAGTGGCAGCACGCGAAGCCGTTCTGAACGCGGCAGCAGGTCGTCACTCGGCGTGCGCATGGTCGCGACGACACGCCAGCCTCTGTCGAGGAAGAGCCGCGCGGTCTCGAGACCAAAACCGGACGAACAGCCCGAGATAAGCACAGTGGAAGTGAAGGACATCAGAAACTCCATCGGTTGACGATGGCTCTACGATAGAGTCCGGTTCCAGGACTGGCTATACTACGATGTCCATTATTTTGTTGAGATCGTCCAGAATGGTCGACCCATTGGCGGAAGTCGTGTCGTTGTTGCAGCCAGCCGCGCCGTTCTCAAAGCTCGTTGTCGCGTCGGCGCCGTGGGCGGTGCGCCGCACCGAGACAGGTCGTCCGTTCTACTTCGTGATTCTGGAAGGGGGCTGCCATCTGACGGTGGACGGCCCGACGCACAGCGAAACCATCACGCTGCAAGAGGGTGATTTCGCACTGATCCCTACGGCGCGCAGCTTTTCCACGTCCAGCCTCGACCGGCAGCCGCCTCGCGAAGAAGAGACCGTCGCTACACCGATCGCGCCGATGCCTGGCGGGGCGCGCGTCGGCGATCCGGACGGCGCGGTCGACGTCCGCATGCTGGTTGGCAACTGCATGTTCAGGTCGCCCGACTCGGCGATGCTGGTGCCCCTGCTGCCGCAGTGGGTGCATGTGCGCGGTGAGCGCCGCCTGTCGACGCTGGTTCAACTGGTGGGCGACGAATCGCGTGCGGACCGGCCCGCGCGCGAGATCGTGATGGCTCGCCTGCTCGAAGTGTTGCTAATCGAGGCGTTCCGGTCGACCGCCAGTACAGGCACATCGCAGGGGCTGGTGCGTGCTTTGGCCGATCCGAGGCTGGCGCAGGCGCTTCGGCGCATGCACGAGCGCCCCGAAGTCCAGTGGAATGTGATGCAGTTGGCGCGCGAGGCCGCGATGTCCCGTTCAGCGTTCTTCGAGCGTTTCAGGCATGCCGTTGGCGTGGCGCCGATGGAATACCTGCTGGCGTGGCGCATGGCACTTGCGAAGCAATGGCTGCGCCAACGGCAACTCACTACGGCCGAGATTGCCGAGCGCGTCGGCTATAGCTCGGTCAGTGCTTTTGGCGTGGCCTTCACGCGGCAAGCCGGCATGCCTCCGGGACACTATGCGAAGCGTGAGCCGGATGACGTAAAGGGCTAACCCTGTTTGGAATGGCGCTTCCTGCTCAAAAAGGTTGATGCGTTTTGCATTTAACGTTGCGGCGCGGCATCAGCTTTACGCAATTTGACACTCGCCAAAAAAGGTTTCTGTTACTTTACGCCCGCTTTCATATTGTCAGATGAATAAAAATGAACGGGTATGTATGCCGGCTTGTATCGAGCCGATTCCGGGGCGTGCGCGGTACTGACGACATAACGGTCACAGCAACCGGCGAACAGAATCAGATTGGAAGGGCAGTCGCGCCCCCCGGCACGCAGCTGCCCGTGCAGCCACGAGCGCCACAGTAGCTCGCCCCCATGACGAACTACCATCCTGGTCGGATCGCCCGACCCGGCACGCGCGCTCGCGTGGCGAATACGAATGCCACGCCGTCTGCATTGCAGCCGAAAGGACTCCAACTGGCTCGACTTTGTGGCGTGCTGTTCGCGGCGACGTGTGCGCACATTGCCCATGCGCAGGTGCCGGACACGCTCGGCGAGCAGGAACAGCGGCGCCGCGCGCAAGAGCAGGCGATCGAGCGCGAGCGCGCGCTACAGGCGCCCACTGTCGAGCTTCAACCCGCCGCGCGTCCAGAAGTTGACGACGGCAAAGTGCCTGTCGAAACGCCATGCTTCAAGATCGATGAATTGACGCTGGAAGTCCCGCTCGGCCTGAGCGAAATCGTGCGGGCGGCCGGTGCGCGCGCGCTGTCGCCAAACCCGCTGTTTCCAGGTGAACTGACGTTCGCTCGCGACTACCTGCAACGCTATCGCGGTCAATGCGTCGGGCGTGAAGGACTCAATTTGATCGTGCATCGCATGATGGCGCGAATCATCGAGAAGGGTTACTCGACCACACGCGTGGTGATCCCCTCGCAGGACCTGTCCACTGGCCAGCTGAAACTTGAACTGATTCCCGGCGTGATCAGCGAGATCCGCTTTGCCGATCCATCGACGTACGGCACGTGGCGCAACGCGTTTCCAACCCGAAAGGGCGATCTGCTGAATCTGCGCAATCTCGAGCAGGGCCTCGAGCAGATGAAGCGCGTGCCGAATCAGGATGTCGATATGCAGATCGTGCCGGGTCCGTCGACCGGCGAAAGCGACGTCGTGATCGCGGTCAAGCGGCAGAAACCGTGGTCGCTTGCGTTAAGCGTCGACGACAGCGGGCTTAAGTCGACCGGTCAGTTGCAGGGCGGCGTGAGTCTGACCATCGACAATCCGCTCGGATTATCCGACCTCCTGAACATCGGCTACAACCACGACCTCGATGGCCATGCAAACCGATACGGCACGCACGGCAGCAGCGCCTGGTACTCGATTCCATGGGGAAACTGGACGTTCACCGCAATGGCGAGCCAGTACGACTATCACCAGCAGATCGCGGGCGCGTTCTCGACACTGGTGTCGAGCGGCAACTCAGCAACCTTCGACGTCAAGACCGAATACCAGTTCTTCCGCAATCAGGTGCAGAAGAACATGCTCGAATTCCGCGTCGGCAAGCGCTTCAGCGAAGCGTTTATCGACGGCACGGAAATCGGCGTCCAGCACCGCGACAACACGTACGCGGAAATCGGCTGGGAACATAAGCACTACCTCGGTGCCGCGCAATTCGACAGCACCATCGCATATCGCTGGGGCGTGCCGTGGTTCGGCGCACAGCCCGACTTGCCGGGCGTGACTAACGGCGCGCCGACGTCCTACTACCAGATGGAAACGCTCGATGCGACGTTGAGCGTGCCGCTCGCGATCGCCGGTTTTCCATTGCGTTATACGGGCACCGTGCGTGCGCAGAACACGCCTGACGTGCTGTTTCCCACCGAGTACATCTCGATTGGCAGCCGCTATACGGTCCGCGGCTTCGACGGCAACACCATGCTGGCTGCCGAGAAGGGCGTATTCATGCGCAACGACCTTGAGATTCCCTTGTCGCGTTTCGGACTGGCGCTATATGTCGGCGTCGACGCCGGTGAAGTGTTCGGTCCGTCAGCGAGCAGCCTGCTTGGCCGGCGCCTCGTCGGAGCGGTGGTCGGCGCGCGCGGCAGCGCATTCCAGCGCGTCAATTACGACGTCTTCATTGGCGGTCCGCTGTACCAGCCCGCCGGTTTCCCCAACCACTGGCCAGTGGCGGGCTTCAGCGTGAGTTTCCTGCTATGAACAAGAATACCTATCGCGTCATTTTCAATGCGGCTCGTGGTTTGTGGACAGCGGTGCAGGAAACTGCGACAGCGAATGGTCGCGGCCGCCCGGTCGGCACGGCGCGCGGGTCGGCCATTCCTGTTGCGCGCTGGGACCTGGTGGACCTGCTGTCGATGCGGCATATCGCGTTCGCTGCACTGTGTGCACTCGGTATGCAGCCGATGCCGGTCGATGCGCAGGTGGTGGCGGCGCCCGGGTCGGCCGGCAGCAAACCGATTGTCGGTGTGACAGCCAACGGTTTGCCGATCGTTCAGATCGCGACGCCGAATTCGGCAGGCGTGTCAAACAATGGGTATACGCAGTACAACGTCAGCCCGCAAGGCCTGATCCTGAACAATGCCCAAGGCAACGCGCTCACGCAACAGGCGGGTTACGTGACCGGCAACCCGAACCTCGCATCGGGTAGCGCACGGGTGATCGTGAACCAGGTGGTAGGCGGAAGTCCGAGCCAGTTGCTCGGGTATACCGAGGTGGCCGGCCAGAGAGCCGAAGTGGTGATTGCGAATCCTGCTGGAATTTACTGCAATGGTTGCGGCTTCATCAATACAAGCCGAGGCATTCTGACGACGGGCACGCCGGTTTTCGGCGGAACGGGTAGCCTGGATGCGTTTCACGTGACGGGCGGTCAGATCCAGATCGGCGCGGCGGGTCTGAACGGCAGCAATGTCGACCAGGTTGACCTGATTGCCCGCAGTGTCGCGATCAACGGCAAGGTTTGGGCAGGCCAGTCGCTGAATGTCGTGACCGGCAACAATGAGGTTCGCCACGACGATCTGAGCGCGCAATCGCTTGGTCAGGATGGCAACAGTCAGGGTGTTGCGATCGACGTCGCGCAACTGGGCGGCATGTATGCCGGCAAAATTCGCCTTGTCGGGACTGAGACGGGCGTGGGTGTCAATAGCGCCGGCACCATCGCGTCACAAGCGGGCGACGTTCAACTCAGCAGTCAGGGCAAGGTGACCTTGTCGGGCACCACGAGCGCGACCGGCAACGTGACGATTACGGGCGCCGGCGACGTGTCGAACAGCGGCTCCATCTACGCGACGCAGAACACGACGCTAAACAGCCAAAGCCAGCTGACAAGCAGCGGCACGGTCGCGGCGCTTGGCAATACCACCCTAACCGGCGCGAGCGTGAATTCGACCGGTGCGCTCGGTGCGGGCGTGGACGCGAACGGCAACATCACCGGGTCCGGCAGTCTCGCCGTGTCGGGTGCGGGGTCGGTCAGCACCACAGGCCAACAGATCGCGGGCGGCAATCTCGCGATGTCGGGCAGCAGCCTGAACATGGCTGCCGCGCAGACGCTGGCAAAGGGCAATGTGTCGTTGACGGCGACGGGCGCCGGTGGCGACACCGGCAACATCGCGCATGCAGGCGGCGCGTTGCAGGCAGGCGGCAGTCTGACCGCCAACGCGTCGGGTGCGTTTGCAAACGACCAGGGGCAGGTGAGCGCCGCGCAATTGAATGTGACAGCGGGCAGCGTAACCAATCGCAGCGGTACGCTGTCGCAAACCGGAGCAGGCGACATGAGCGTCGCCGCATCGGGCGCTTTCGACAATACCGGGGGCACGGTCACGACGAACGCTCAGAACGTCGCGGTTCGGTCCGCCAGTCTGTCCAATGCGAACGGTAAGATCAGCCAGGCCGGCACCGGGTCGTTCGACATCCAGACAGACGCGTTCGACAACGGCCGCGGGAATCTGTCCACAAATGGCGCGCTGACGGTAGCGAGTGCCAGCCTCAAGAACGGTGCTGGTGCGATCACGTCGGCACGGTCGCTTGACGTTGAGTCCCGCGGCGACATCGACAATACGGCGGGCCAACTGGAAGCGGCTGGTGCAGTGAACGTATCGGCCGCAAACGTGCAGAACACAGCGGGGCGCATCGTCTCGGAGAACGCCGATGGCCTGACGCTGTCGGCGAGCGGCCAGCTCACGAATGCGGCGGGGACCACCGCGCAAGCCGCGACGGGGGGCGTGATCGGCGGTAACGGCGACGCGACCATCAAAGCGGCGTCACTGACCAACAGCGGGACCGTCACGGCCGCGCACAATCTCGCCTTGACGGCTTCCGGCACACTCGACAACAGCAGCGGCACGCTGAGCGGCGCCATGCTCGCGGCCAATGCCGCTTCGCTCAAAAACGCGAACGGGGCAATCAGCGCCAATACCGTTTCCATCACCGTGCCGCAGTTCGATAACAGCGGCGGGCAGATTACTGCAAACCAGCTCGCCGTGAACGCGTCGAATCTGACGAACGAACACGGCAAGCTGACCCAGCTCGGATCGGGCGCGATGGGGCTCGGTGTCAGCGGGACGCTCGACAATTCGAACGGCGGTGTGATCCAGACCAACAGCACGGACCTGACGCTCGCGCCTGCTTTGCTGAACAACAACGGCGGCACGCTCACGCATGCGGGCACCGGCACGTTGACGATCGATTCCGCCAACGGCGCAGGCGCAGTGACGAACGTGGACGGCACGATCGTCAGCAATGGCCGCACGGCGCTGTCCGCAGCGAGTGTCGATAACACTGGCGGCACGATCGGCGGTCAGACAGGGCTTGACGCGACACTCGCCGGTCCGTTGAACAACTCGCGCGGTCAACTGGAATCGAACGGCGATTTGAGCCTCTCCAGTGACGGTTCGCTTACCAACACCAGCGGCACGATCGCAGCGACCGGCAACGTGTCGGTACAGGCCGCGTCGCTTGCGAACAGCGGCACCCTGACTGCAGGAAAGAATCTTGACACCACTGTCGCGGGTGCGCTCGACAACAGCGGCGGTACGTTCAGCGCGCAGACCGTGACAACCCGTTCCGCTTCGTTCACGAACGCGGTTGGGGTGGTCAGCGGCAACACCGTGTCGATGGCGGCGCCTCAACTCGATAACAGCAACGGCCGGATCATCGCGGATCGGCTTGCCGTGACTGCGACGAACCTGACCAACGGGCGCGGGTCGTTGACCCAGCTAGGCTCTGGCGCGGTGAGTCTTGATGTTAGCAACACGCTCGACAACTCGAACGGCGGCGTGATTCAGACGAACAGCACGGACCTGAGTCTGGCGTCCGCGTCGATCAACAACAACGGCGGCACGATCACCCATGCCGGCACGGGCACGTTGACGATCGATCCGGGCAACGGAGCGGGAGCGCTAACCAACGTCGGCGGCCGCATCGTAAGCAATGGGCAGGCGTCGATGCGGGTCGCTAGCCTCAACAACTCAGGCGGGACGCTCGCTTCGCAGGGCGCGATGTCGGCCATCGTTCAGGCCGTGTTGAACAACACGAACGGCCGGCTGTCGTCCGGCTCGGCGTTGACGGTTTCAAGCATCGGCGCGTTGCTCAATGCAGGCGGCGTGATCGGCGCGGGCGGGGCCGTGACCGGCAGCACGCTGAACCTGACGGCCGCGTCGATCGACAACTCGGGCGGCGCGATTACCAACGTCGGGACAGGTGCAACGACCGTTAGCGGCGGCAGCCAGATCGCCAACAGCAACGTGGGCGGCGTGTCCGGCATGGGCTCGATCAGCGGCAACGGCAACGTGACGGTGAGCGCGTCATCGGTGTCGAATACGCAAGGCGGGCAACTGAGCGGCGCGAATTTGCAGATCGACACCGGCAATCTGGATAACAGCGGCGGCGCGATCGGCAACGTTGCCAACACAGCAGGCGACGTCGGCATTACGACGGGCACGCTGAAGGTGACGAACGGCCAGATCAACGCGTCGCGCAATCTGTCGGTGGCCGCGAACACGCTGCTGGGTGGCGGCAGGTACAGCGCAGTCAACGACCTCACGCTGAACCTGCGAGGGAGCTTCGCGAGCGACCCGAACTACAGCTTCAACGCGGGCCGCAACCTCACGTTCACGCTGCCGGGCACGTTCAGCAACGCCGGGGCATTCGTTGCGGTGAATGGCCTGAGGATCAACGCGGGCGACATCGCGAACTCCGGCACGCTCGCGGCGGGTGGCCTGCTAAGCACACGCTCGAATACGCTGACTAACACCGGCACGATAGTGGGCGGCAGCGTGTCGCTGAGTGCCGCGCAAATCCTGTCGAATCTTGGCACGAGCGCATTGATTGGCGCGACCGATAGCGCGGGCAAGCTTGAACTGCTGTCAGCGGACATCGAGAACCGCGACGACACGACCGCCACCGACGCGCCGGCGATGACCGCGATCTACGGTCTCGGCCAGGTGATCCTCGCCGGCGGCAAGGACGCGAACGGGAATTACCTCAACGCTAACCTTGTCCGCAATCAGTCTGGCCTGATCCAGTCGGGCGGCGATATGCAGATTGCCGCGAATCAGGTGACCAACACGCGACGTGCGATGAGCACGTCGGGATTCACGTCGTCGGTCGATCCGGACCTGTTGTCGAGCCTCGGCATCAGCCTGTCCGGCTGTGTCGCCTTCCACATGGAGGCCTGTAGCGGTCAAAACGTCGGCTGGGCCGACGGTGGTGATCCGACGATGATCGGCGGTGCGTACATCGAACCGCCGCACGGCGGCCAGTGGAACAGCGGGTATCAGTACACGACGTATGCGGGCGTCGCGGTTGCGAATACGGTGACGACCGTCAGCCCGGGGTCGCAGATTATCGCTGGCCGTAACCTGAACCTGGGGTCGGTCGGCATGTTCCAGAACTACTGGAGCCAGGTGGCCGCCGCAGGCAACATTGCCGCGCCCGCCGTGCTTGACCAGAACAGCTGGCAAGGCCAGACCGCGCCGCAGGTGCAAGTCACGTACTCGGGCCAGTATCACTACAACAACTATGACAACAGCGAGCACAACTGGCAGTTGCCATTCGGTGACGCGCCGTTCATCGGGAATCACCCGGGTGGTTACTCGCAAGCCGCGCCGGCTGATATTCGCACGTATGCGCTGCCGGCCTATGAATCGACCTTCACCGCGGGCGGGACGCTGAGCGGCACCGGCGTGATCATCAACAACACGGCCGGCAATGCGTCCGTGACGCCGCTCGGACTGCTGCCGGGGCAAAGCGTGTCCGGCACCGGCGCGGGTGCCGTGAGCGGAACGATCAGCGCGGTTGGCGGCGTGAGTGCGGGAACCGCGGCGGTACAAGGCGGCCATATCGCGAACAGCAGCCTGGCGAATTTCAACAATCCGATCATCGCAGCCGCCACGGCTGTGTCGGTGCTGAGCAACATCACGTTGCCGCGAGGCGGGCTGTTCAGCGTCAATACCGCGCCGAATGCGCCGTACCTCGTCGAGACGAATCCTGCGTTCACGAGTCAGCAGCAGTGGCTGTCGAGCGACTACTACTTCCAGCAGATGGGCATGAACCCCGGGCAGATCCAGTTGCGGCTTGGCGACGGGTTCTACGAGCAGAAGCTCGTGCAGGACCAGATCATGTCGATGACCGGGAAGTCCGTGCTGACGAATTATGCCGATGCACAGGACGAGTACAAGGCGCTGATGACGTCCGGCGCTCAACTCGCGCAGTCTCTCAATCTCGCGCCCGGTACGGGGCTTTCCGCGGAACAGGTCGCGCAGTTGACGAGTAACGTCGTCATCATGCAAAGCGAAGTGATCGATGGTCAGACCGTGCTTGTGCCGGTCGTCTATCTGGCGAAGGCGAGCCAGGAAAATATGGGCAACGGCCCGGTCATCGCGGCGACGAACATCGATCTGCAAAACGCGAAGTCGGTTACCAATAGCGGCACGATCAGCGCGACGAACAGCTTCTCGATCGGTGCGCAGAGCATCGATAGCTCGTTCGGCACGTTGCAGGCGGGCGGCCCGATGGCGCTGGTGTCGGCGGGGGATATCAATCTGACGTCGGCGACCTTGAATGCAGGCAGCCTCGCCTTGCAAACAGGCGGGGATCTGATTCTGGATACGGCAGTGAAGACGCTGAGCCAGGTCAGCGATAACGGTGCGACACGTGTCACGACGACACTCGGTCCTGCGGCCAGCATCAACGTGACGGGCAATGCGGTGATCGTGACGGGCGGTGACTTCGAGCAGAACGCGGGCAACCTGAATGTGGGGGGCGCGCTTGGGATGAGCATCGGCGGCGACTGGAATCTCGGCGTGCAACAGACCGGTGAACACAAGGTCGTCGAACGGGCGAACGGCGTGTCGGATACCGATATGAATCAGGTGGTCGGTAGTTCGGTGAAGGTGGGTGGGCAATCGAACATCGCGATTAATGGCGACCTGACGGCGGCCGGCGCGGACATCAATCTTGGTCAGGGCGGCACGCTTGCGGCGAAGGGTAACGTCACGCTCGGCACGGCGAGCGCGACCTCCACCGTGAACAGCAGCAGTTCGGGGGACGAAGGCACGCGCAGCTATGCGGAGACGTTGCATAGGTCCGATCAGACGCTGACCGGCACGATGCTCGAAAGCGGTAATACGCTGAATATCGTCTCGGGCAAGGACATTACGGTTAGCGGTAGCGCGATCAGCCTCGATAAGGGCAGCGCGAACCTGGTGGCGACCGGTAATGTGACCATCGGCGCGGCGAGCGAGACCCATGAGTTCAATGCGCACGAAACGCACAGCCACAGTGAGATCGTGAGCGGCACGAAAGTGTCGAGCAGCATCGATCAGTCGATGACACTGAATCAGGGCAGCATGATTTCGGCCGATAGCGTGAAGATCGTGAGCGGCAACGATATCAACGTGATCGGCAGCAATATCGTTGGCACGAACGACGTGACGCTGAAGGCGGTGCACGACGTCACCATCACGACATCGCAGGATACGCAAAGCACGCAGACCGATTACAGCAAGCAGGAATGGGGTTTCCTGTCGGGGATGACCGCGCTGAACCAGCTGGACGGCGGCCTGCAGGGCTACAGCGTCGGCGTGCGCAAGACGACCGACGCGCAGCAGACGACGCAGGTGACGAACAACAGCAGCATGATCGGTTCGGTGAACGGCAATCTGACAGTGGTGGCCGGTAACGATCTGCATGCGACGGACGCGATCCTGTATGCGGCGAACGACATGGGTCTTGCCGGCAGGACCGTGACGATCGACGCCGCGCAGAACACGTTCAGTCAGAGCGAGCAGCAGTCGCTCAGCCAGACGGCGATTACCGCGGGCATCAGCAACCCGGTGCTGGCCGCCGCGATGACGGCGAACCAGATGCGCCAGGATGTGAAACATACCAACGGCGACGCGCGGCTCGATGCACTGGCGGCAGCGACCACCGGGCTGGCGGTGAAGAATGCGATCGATGCGGTGGCAAGCAATCCGTCGGCGGCCGGCGGCATCGGCATCAGTGTGTCGCTGGGTACGAGTCACAGCAACAGCAATTCAAACGCGTCGTCGAGCACCGCGGTCGGCAGTTCGGTTACCGCTGGGCACAACCTGACGATTGCGGCCGCTGGTGCGGGAGCGGACAGCGATATCAACGTGATCGGCAGCAATCTCTCGGCGGCCAATAACACGACGCTGATTGCCGCGGGCGATATCAACCTTCATGCGGCGCAGAGCGCCGATAGCGTGTCGGGTACGAACAGCGGCTCGAGCGCAAGTATCGGTGCGACGCTCGCCCTTGGAGAGCAGACCGGTCTGTCGTTCCAGCTGGGTGTGTCGGGCACGAAGGGTAACGGCAATGGCAGCGACACGACGTGGACCAATACGCATGTCACGGCGGGCAACACGCTGACGTTGCAGTCGGGGGGAGATACCAATCTGATCGGTGCGGTGGCGGATGCGCAGCACGTGGTCGCGAATGTGGGGGGAGACCTGAACATCGCGAGCCTGCAGGACGTGAGCCACTATGACTCGAAGCAGACTGGCGGTGGGGTGTCGATCAGTGTCTGCGTGCCGCCGATCTGCTATGGCGGCGGGTCGAGCGTGGCGGCGAATTTCAGTCAGGAGAAGATGAACAGCGACTATGCGAGCGTGACGGAGCAGTCGGGTATTCATGCCGGGGATGGTGGGTTTCAGATCGATGTGAAGGGCAACACCGACCTCAAGGGTGCGGTGATCTCGAGTAGCGACCAGGCGGTGCTGGACGATCTGAACAGTCTGACGACGGGGACGCTGACGCATAGTGATATCGCGAATCACGCTGCGTATGATGCATCGTCTGTCGGGGTCAGCGGCGGGTATGGCGTCGATCTCGGCAAGACCCAGACGGGTGTGGCAACCAACGTCAATCCGGTGCCGGGGACGACGTTGGCCAATACCGGTGGCGGCACAGGAGGGGGCTTCGCTGCCGCGCCGCCGGTTGCATTGAGCGCATCAGGCGATGCGGGTTCAACGACCAGAAGCGCGATCAGCGGCGGTGTGATCACCATTACCGATGGCGTGAAACAGCAGCAGCTGACGGGGCAGACCGCGGAGGAAGCCGTCGCAGGCATCAGCCGCGATACGACTGCGACGGCCAACACGATTGCGCCGATCTTCGACAAGGACAAGATTCAGGCGGGGTTTGATATCACCAGCCAGTTCGTCAATCAGGTGGGGACGTTCGTCAGTAACCGGGCGAAGGAGGCGGATGCGGCGACGCAGGCTGCGAAGGATCCGAATCTGACGCCAGAGCAAAGAGCCGAAGCGCAGCAACGCGCGGATGAGCTCAACAAGGAGTGGGGCCCGGGCGGTGAATATCGTCAGGTACTGACGGCATTGACGGTTGCGACAGGCGGCAATGTGACCGGTGGCATGGGGCAGTACGCGCAGGCCGCGACGGTCGCGTATTTGCAGGAGCTTGGGGCGGTTCAGGTCAAGGACCTGATCAGGACGCTGGACCTTGACCAGACGCCGCAAGGCGAAGCGGCGCGCGCGGCCTTGCATGCGATTGTGGGGTGCGCGGGGGCGGCGGGCTCGGGTGCGAGCTGTGGTGCGGGTGCGATGGGGGCGGCGGCCAGTTCAGTGATCGGCAGTTTGCTCAAGCCCACGGACGACATGACGGCCGAGCAACGGCTGGCTCGCGAAAATCTCGTCAATAACCTGATCGCGGGTGTGGCAACGGGCATGGGCGCAAGTGGTGCGAACACGGCCGCAGCGGCAGGTGCGGGGCAGATCGAGGCGCAGAACAATCAGGTTGGGATGCTTGGGCCCAAGAAGAATCCGCTGTCGGTTGAGCTGGTGAAAACGTACTGTGCGACGGGCACGTGCACGGATGAGCAGGTGAAGCTGCTGGTTCAGGTGCAGAACCAGATGAATGAGGCGAGCGGCAACAACGCGATGGTTGTGGCTGGATCGGTCGCGATCGTGGCAGCGATACCTGCGCTAGCGACGCTTGGACCGGAAGCGTTGGCGCTGGCATTGTCGAATCCGGCCGCGGCGGTGAATGCTGGCATTATTACGGTGGAGACGGCGGCGGCGATTGCGACGAATTCGATGACGCCGGGGGTGGTGGTTGAGGTCACGGGCACCAAAGCGGTGAGTACGGGTGCTGAAAGTGCTGTTAGTTACGCAGGATTGAAGCTCGATCTGAAAACAACTCAAGCAGCTAATGAATTGGTCGATAGTCTGCGCACCACAGGCCAACTTCCCAGCAACTATGTAACAAAGAGCGACGCATATCAACAAGGCTGGCAGGAAGGAAAAGCCGTGAACAATTATGTGCCCGGTGGTCAGATAGGTGGCGACATATTTAGAAACTCAGATGGTTTGCTTCCGAGCGCGGACGGTCGAATATGGTATGAAGCCGATATCGGGCTAAACAACACAATGTCTCGTAGTAATCCGGTGCAGCCTGCTTCTCGTTTGCTTTATTCGTCAGATGGGTTGTTATATGTCACGGCGGATCATTATAAAACTGCAATTTCAATTGGATTGTGGAAGTGATATGAAGCTGATTATCGATGGATTACAAATATCAAGTGAAGAGGATTTTCATGACGCGATTGCAAAAGGCCTTGCTTTACCCGCGTGGTATGGGAAAAATCTGGATGCATTATGGGATGCACTTACCGGTATGGTTGATCGACCCGTTGAATTGGTCTGGATACATGCGGAACGGTCGAAGAGAAAATTGCCTAGATATGAAAAAATTGTTTCTTTGTTGAAGGATGTCGAAAAAATGGATCATGAATCGGGTCGAGAAGAAGTATTTGTCCTTAGAATTGTGGAGAATTAGGATTTTCAGGATTCCTTTAAAGTCGAAATATCGATGATCGGTTTCGAAGCGTGAGGCTATTAATCTTCGATAAATTTTGAGATTTCCGGCTTTTGCGCATTTCATGAAACTGGATTTCAATTTCGCAGAAGAGCTGGCGCTCAAATATCTGTCAGAGTAGGAAGTGGTATGACGTGGACGAATACGCATATCAATGCGGGGAACACGCTGACACTCCTATCGGATGGCGATACCAACCTGATAGGTGCAGTATTTCACATCTTCGTCAGCCCAGACTGATTCGGCGTGAATGGTTGATCGGCAGCGATGGATGGACGGTGAATACGAGTTTGGTTTCGCGTACAATGAGTTTTCCAATGCGTTTGATTCTGTTACAGAACGACTAATGCTTGAAGTGCTTACGCTTGTTCTAGCCACCGGTCGTGGTGGCATTGAAGAGTTTCATCGAAAAAATCGGTGAGCTTACCGCTGAGGAATCGTTGGAAAATATTCTTAATGCACTTCCTGATGGTGAGTCAGAAGAATTGCAACAAGATCTAAGGTTGCTGGGACTTATATGGATAGACAAGAAACGTAGTTGCGGACGAGGTTCTTGATTGTAGCTTCATTGAAGCGGGCGTAATAACAAGCCTGTCATTGCGTCGATGTGAGTGGTATAGGGAAGATCGACCATCAATGAGAAATGACTAATGCATGCGGTGGTGAAAAGTATATCTCGAACGTGTACAACACCAGGACGAGAAGTTCGGGTGGGAAGAGAAATTTGCATATGACCTTTGCTAAACGGACAAGCCCGCTCTTCAAACAGCGCAGCGATACGCAAGCGGCGAATTCACGTTAAGGAAGGCGGATCAATACGGCCAGCGTATCAACACTAAGATTGTACTGCAAGGTAAAGGCTCAGCGTCAGGGCAAACCAGTTAACTATTTCGTTTTTCGACTTGGCAAACCGAATGGGACGCCTGAAATGTCTTGGGAAATCAAGCGAAGTAGTTTAGATGGCGTGACTCTGTCAGCGGCCTTCAGCTCGCGAATCGATGAAGACACAATGGCACATATAAAGAGCCAAATCGAACAATTCCGGGTATGGTGGTAAGCGTTCAACCCGGCTGCTGCCGGGTTGATCATTTGTGAGAGTCGATCAGGCGGGGGTGATGACGAGCCTGCCGCGCTCGACTTGGATTCTCACGCGCTGACCCGGCGAGAATCCGGCCTGCTGTAGCCACATGCCGGCGATGCACAGCCACGGAAGAAACCTTGGTGTTCGCTAGGTCCAATGGTGATGAGCGCATCAGGCGATGCGGGTTCAACGACCAAAAGCGCGATCAGCGGCGGTGTGATCACCATCACCGATGGCGTCAAGCAACAGCAGCTGACCGGGCAGACGGCTGAGGAGGCGGTGGCCGGTATCAATCGCGATACGACGGACACGCAGGCGACCCTTGCGCCGATCTTCGACAAGGACAAGATCGAGGCGGGGTTTGATATCACCAGCCAGTTCATCAACCAGGTGGGGACGTTCGTCAGTAACCGGGCGAAGGAGGCGGATGCGGCGACGCAGGCTGCGAAGGATCCGAATCTGACGCCAGAGCAAAGAGCCGAAGCGCAGCAACGCGCGGATGAGCTCAACAAGGAGTGGGGCCCGGGCGGTGAATATCGTCAGGTACTGACGGCATTGACGGTTGCGACAGGCGGCAATGTGACCGGTGGCATGGGGCAGTACGCGCAGGCCGCGACGGTCGCGTATTTGCAGGAGCTTGGGGCGGTTCAGGTCAAGGACCTGATCAGGACGCTGGACCTTGACCAGACGCCGCAAGGCGAAGCGGCGCGCGCGGCCTTGCATGCGATTGTGGGGTGCGCGGGGGCGGCGGGCTCGGGTGCGAGCTGTGGTGCGGGTGCGATGGGGGCGGCGGCCAGTTCAGTGATCGGCAGTTTGCTCAAGCCCACGGACGACATGACGGCCGAGCAACGGCTGGCTCGCGAAAATCTCGTCAATAACCTGATCGCGGGTGTGGCAACGGGCATGGGCGCAAGTGGTGCGAACACGGCCGCAGCGGCAGGTGCGGGGCAGATCGAGGCGCAGAACAATCAGGTTGGGATGCTTGGGCCCAAGAAGAATCCGCTGTCGGTTGAGCTGGTGAAAACGTACTGTGCGACGGGCACGTGCACGGATGAGCAGGTGAAGCTGCTGGTTCAGGTGCAGAACCAGATGAATGAGGCGAGCGGCAACAACGCGATGGTTGTGGCTGGATCGGTCGCGATCGTGGCAGCGATACCTGCGCTGGCGACGCTTGGACCGGAAGCGTTGGCGCTGGCATTGTCGAATCCGGCCGCGGCGGTGAATGCTGGCATCATTACGGTGGAGACGGCGGCGGCGATTGCGACGAATTCGATTACGCCGGGGGTGGTGGTTGAGGTCACGGGCACCAAAGGGGTGAGTACAGGGGCTGAAAGTGCACTTGCCTATGCCGGATTGAAGCTTGATCTGAAGACTACAGAGGCTGCGAACGAAGTGGTCGAGAGCTTGAGGACTACGGGGCAACTTCCGAGCAACTACGTGACCCAAACAGAAGCGGCTCTGCAGGGATGGAAGCCAGGAAAGGCGCTGAACAACAGTGTTCCCGGTGGGCAGATGGGCGGTGACGTGTTTAACAACACCACCAATATATTGCCATCAGCGCCTAATAGAACATGGTACGAGGCCGATATTGGCCTACAGAACACCATGTCTCGGAGTAACCAGCCTGGCACGAGGTTGTTGTATTCGAGCGATGGATTGCTGTATATAACGACTGATCATTACAAAACTGTAACCCCTATTGGAAATTGGAAGTAGGCTATGAAAATCGAGCTTGATGGCCAGAGCGTGTTGACTGAAGCGGATTTCCATCAGGAGTTGGCGTCGGCTCTTGGCGTGAAAGCGTTTTACGGCTGCAATTTGGACGCCCTGTGGGACTTGCTCAGCTCTGGAGTGGAGCGACCAGTTATGTTGGTTTGGAGAAACTCTCAAGTTTCGAAAGAAGCTATGGGTGCCCCATTTGAAAAAATTCGAGCGATTCTCGAACGTGTAAAACAACAGGACGAGAAGTTCGGGTGGGAAGAGAAATTTTCGTATGAGCTTTGCTAAACGGACAAGTCCACTCTTCAAGAAGCGCAGCGATACGCAAGCGGCGAATTCACATTAGGGAAGACGGATCAATACGGTCAGCGCATCAACACCTGAGATTGCACTGCCATGTATAGGCTCAGCGTCAGGGCAGACCGGTTATCTACAGTGTGAATGGATGATTCAACCGGACGGATCGTTGAAGTTAAATACGCATTCGCTGGGCTTACGAGGAGCCGCCGATGAGCATTTCAATGTCTAACCGAGTGCGATATCTTGGACCAGAATCGTTAACGAACAATTCAAACCCGGCGGTATTGGATACGTCATTGAAGACTATGATGGCGGGGACTTCGAGGTTGGAACTTTCGAATCCTGATGGTACGACGAGAGCGACCGTTGTGCTCGCAGGACACGAGCTTGACGTAGCACAGCCTTAATTGCTCGCGGCAGCCTGTTTCATTGCCACGAGCGACGGATCCTGTATTACCGAAGTGAGCTACAAGTGACCTCTATTGAACATATCGACGACATCGTTCGTGGCTCATTTGGACTATCGATTCCGGGTCTGTTCAGTGCTATCGGTGGCTGGAATCCTTCGTTGTCTTTCGAAGAGCATAAAGAGGCATTCTTCTGCCTCTTGGAGATGTTATTCCGTGCTGGATAAATTAAATTTAATGCTCCGGGTGCGGATTGTTATGTCTCACCCGAAAATCCATATCCCCGCCTTACGATTAATGACGACGAAGCTCACTGGCACGAAGCCCCTGAGAAGATCGTTTCCGAATTTCGTTCTCAGTGGCCGGGGCGCGTGCATGACGAAGATGATTTGGACTTGCTGACCTATTTTTACAGCATGCCTGGAATCATTTGGGTCGGAGAAGGGGGAGAGTTCGTTGCATCGTGAACCGCGAAGCTGTTCATTCGACCTTAGTCGCGAAACTGCCGATAGCTTGGAAGAAGCTCTTGAAGCACCGATCCGCCCTGCGCGGATTGCCCGCACGCACCATTCAGAACTTGTGACGGACACCGATCATCGCCATCGCCTGCTTGTCGGTACTCGCGTCGTTGCCGAAGTCGCCCATCGATGCGACCGCGGTGACGAGTTCGCCTGTCGACGCGCTAAATGTGTCGCCGGACGCTTTCTGATAACCGGCAAGCGCATAGAGGTCGGTGCGCCTCGAAAGATAGTAGTCGGCTCCGACGGTGAACTGGTTGTAACTCGCCGTCACGTCGTTGCCGCTGCCCTTCGTATAGTTGTAGCCCGCGCCAAGCGTGACGGCCGGCGTGACCTGATAGTTCAGAAAGGCCTGACCGGTGTTGAACTTTGTGCTGTTGTCCCGGCCCTCCGCGGTGGCGTAGTCATGGTAGGCCACGTTGCTATAGGCGAGACCCACGGTGAACGGACCGAACGCATAGTCGCCGGTTGCACGGATGATCTGCATCGAGTTGGCCGACACGAAGCCGCCGCTGATAGCCGGCGAATCGATTGCGAAACTGTCTGCGCTCGGATTGAGACCGTCGAACGTCGCGGCACTGCCGTTGTCGCTGTTGGCGTGGAAATAGCCGACGCCGAAGCCGAACGGGCCATGATTGTAGGCTGCTGCGACCGCGTAGGTCTGGCCCGCGCTCGGGCTGCCTGGCACACCGCCCAATGCATACATCGACGACCACTGGAAGCCCGCGTAGTTGGGGCTTGTATATTTGATCGAGTTGTTCGTGCGGTAACTGTCGTCGTAGTTATCGATGTCACCCGGCGTCGCAAACGCCGAGCCGAATGTATCGTCGTCCGTCAGAGGCTGGAGCAGATCCACCAACGGATCGTACTGGCGTCCGAGCGTCACCGAACCATAGGCCGCGCTGCTCAAGCCCACCATCGCGGTGCGTCCGAAGATCCGCTGCCCCTGGCCGAGTGCGCCATTGTTGATATTAAAGCCGCTTTCGAGCTTGAACACCGCCGACAGGCCAGCACCGAGATCTTCATTGCCCTGTAGGCCCCATCGGTCCCCCGACTGGTTGCCCGAGGTGAGCTGGAACGTGTTGCCCGAGCCCTGCGCGCCATGCTGGTTGCTGAAGAAGGCCACGCCCGTGTCGAGCGTGCCGAAGAGCGTGACGCTACTCTGCGCATGAGCGACCGAGGTCATGGCGACGAGCGACGCGGCGGTCAGAATCATCCTTTTCATGATAGTAGTCCACAAGAGAACGGGTATTTTGATTGAGTCGGGTAACCAGAAGAATCTGGATTCCTTACTGTTTTTACGAACGTCATCGGTATCGTGAGCACTGCGTTGATCCAGCACGCGTATTGTCCGCGCGCGTCGCCGCCGCCAATAATCGTTTCGGGAATGCACTATTTCGAAATTCGGAATTTACTTGGATTTCCGGGAAATAAATGCTTTATCGTCCTAACTGGAAACAGACCGACAATAACCTTTCGTTGACGAGTTCAGAAACTGAAGGTACAACTGCACATGCAAGCCTTCACGTCCTTCGTGATTGCGATCCGCCATCATGCGCATTACCCACTGAGGATTGCCAATGGAGAGGTGCATACGGCGGAAATTCGCAGCAACTCGCTACGAAGCCTCGCCGGCAAAGACTGCCCCCTAAAGGTGTTGTTTTTGGGGCGGGTGGAGCGGGCTTATTCTGCTCTATGGTCATCTCGGCCACAGAGCGTTTTCTTTCCAGATTCCCAAGTTAAATCGAATGAACCCTGAACAACTGTGCAAAAGCTACCTCGCCGCGATGAACGAGGGTAATGCCGATAGGGTATTGGCGCTATTTGTGCCGGGTGCCACTGTCGTCTCCCCGTTGTACGGCACCATGTCCGCTGAAGCCTTCTACCGTGAGTTGTTCGTCGACACAAACCGTTCCGACACGACTCTGCTGCATATCTTCGATACAACGAACGACGGCTCGTCCGTAGCCCTTCATTTCCACTATAAGTGGACCCTGAAAAGCGGCAAGGTGGTGAATTTTGAATGTGTCGATGTCTTTAACCTGACGCTGGCGCGCGACCGGTTCACCGAATTGACCATCATCTATGACACGGCACCGCTAAGAGCGGATTTCAATGAGACCCACGCTTCTCGCCTAAACTGACGGCCTTAGTCATGGGTGGCAGCGTCGAAATAAATGATGTCCTCGGCCAGGACCTTTTCCTTCGCTAACCCAAGCCGCTCGGCCCTCTACTGTAGGCGGAATGCGGGGCTGCCCCGATGAAGCGGAGCCGACTGCGGTTTGCATAACGGGCGGCCCCAAACGGCAATCCATACCTGTGCTGGGCATTCATCGAAGCGGCCAACTTCGCGATGCACTTTAGCGCCGAAGCCAGCACGCCTATCTCGCTGGTTTCACTCAATGCGAGATGTTAAACTCCGCACGGTTTTTATCCGCTCCCGCACCATGACTTATCGCGCACGCAAACGGTTGACCGCATGGCTTGGCATCATTGCCATGTGCCTCGTCATGCTCGTGCCGCTCGTCAGTCAGCTCATCGTGTCGGCTTATGCGGACGCGCCGGGTGCCGTGCTTTGCTCGGCGCTCCAGCCGGACGGGGGCGATACCCATCGGATGAACGGCGATCCGCTCGCCGCGTGCGGCTACTGTGATCTCCTCGCGGACCACGTCGCGGCGCCAACCGTGCCGCCGATGATGCCGGTGCTGATCGTGCTCGTCGCGATCGCGTTGGCGCCCGTGCTATCCACCCGCTTCACGCCGCTTGGCGCCTTCCCGTCGGGCCGCCCACGCGCCCCTCCGCGCCCCGTTCTGTCGAGTCTGTAAAAGAATCGCAACGCCTTGACGGCGCATTGCGACCCTGCCGCGCCTTCATAGGGAGAACGCGGCCAGCCTTGCCTTGACGGGATTTCTTCACATGTCCATTCCGCGCCATTCAGGCACGGTATGCGTTGTGCCGCGTGTACTCACTCGTGCACTGCTGCTGTTTGCTGCCGTGGGCGTGACCCACGGATTCGCCGTCGCCGCCGGCGACACCCCACCCACACCCGCCGCGGACAACGACAGTTCGCCCGGAGCGGACAATCACGCAACTGGAACGCCCGGTGACACCAAAGCCTTGCCGGCCGTCCAGGTCACCGGTCAGCGTTCCTTCGCGGAAAAGAACCAGCTTCCGCAAACCACGCAGAGCATTACCGCAAAACAGATAGACGAGACGATCAATGCAACGGACGCGTCCGATGCACTGAAATACATGCCGGACGTGCTGGTGCGCAAGCGCTTTATCGGCGACACGCAGGCACCGATGTCGACGCGCACCACCGGCATCAATGCGAGCGCGCGCAGTCTGGTCTACGCGGACGGCGTGCTGTTGAGCGCGCTGATCAACAACAACAACCAGAATGGCTCGCCACAATGGTTCATGGTGTCGCCGGATCAGATCGAGCGGGTCGACGTGCTATACGGGCCGTTCGCCGCGCAGTTCCCGGGGAATTCGTACGGCGCCGTCACCGAAATCACAACCAGAATGCCGAAGCAGTTCGAGGCGAGCGTCGCGGTGACCGGCGCGATCCAGCAGTTCGACCTGTACGGCACTCACGAGACCGAACCGTCCCAGCAATACAGCGCGACGCTCGGCGACAAGGTCGGCAAGCTGTCGTGGCTACTCTCCGCGAGCCATC
The DNA here is from genome assembly GCF_902859855.1 of Paraburkholderia humisilvae. Taxonomy (GTDB): domain Bacteria; phylum Pseudomonadota; class Gammaproteobacteria; order Burkholderiales; family Burkholderiaceae; genus Paraburkholderia; species Paraburkholderia humisilvae. The sequence goes on along the minus strand of NZ_CADIKH010000003.1, from coordinate 202,298 downwards.
TGGACAGTTTCAGCCAGCCGATCACGTTCGGAACGGTCCCGCAGTCGACCACGCCGGCCGCAGCGAATCTGCCTGTCGTGAACGGCGCGTTTGCCGACCGTAACCGTACCGGGCAGCCGATTCAAGTGATTGGTGCGGGCAACTTCATTCACACGATCCAGGATAACGCGGCGCTAAAAGTCGCATACGACTTCACGCCGACGCTCAGCGCGACGTACGCACTCGGCTACTGGCAGAACAACCAGAAGGCGCGCGCGCAGACCTATCTGCAAACCGCCGACGGTACGCCGTTCTACGGCGCGACAAGCGGCAGCGTGAACCTCGGCGGGTTCGCGTACAACGCGGCAACGATCGCCGGACAGTTCACGGCGAACAATGTCGAGCAGGAACATCTGATGCAAAGCCTGACCGTCGATAGCCACACACAGGGGCCGTTCGACTGGCAGTTGATTGTCAGCAACTTCTATTACCTGCAGGACCTGAGCGCGCTGTCGAGCGGCGTTTATCCGGCGGCGCTCGCAGGCGGCCCGGGCCGCACCACCGATATGGGCGGCACCGGCTGGACGACCGTCGACCTGAAGGGCACGTGGCGGCCGCAAGGCATCGCCGGCGCGAACATCGTGAGCTTCGGCGCGCACTACGATCAGTTCAAGCTGGTGAGCCCGACTTTCAACACGACCAACTGGGCATCCGAAGGCGAAGATGGGTCGCTCTTCAGCAATTCACTCGGCAAGACGCAGACCGCTGCGTTATGGGCGCAGGACGTCTGGCGCATCGCGCCCTCGTTGCAGGCGACGCTGGGCGGCCGCTTCGAAACGTGGCGTGCGTATGACGGCTTCAACTTCGCGACCAGCAGCAACGGCGGCATATCGATCAATCAGCCGAGCCTGAGCCGCAATGGCTTCTCGCCGAAGGCGTCGCTGCGCTGGGACCTGTCCGACATCTGGTCGATCACTGGCTCGTTCGGCAAGGCGCTGCGCTTCCCGACCGTCGGCGAGCTGTACCAGACCGTGCAGACCGGCACGACGTTCGTGCAGGCTAACCCGTTCCTGAAGCCCGAAAGCGTGCTGTCCGGCGAACTCGCGCTCGAGCGCGACGTCAGCGACGGCCAGCTGCGGTTGTCCGTATTCGACGAATACGTATCCGACGCGCTGATCTCGCAGACATCGACGGTGCCGGGCTTCGCGACACCGGTATCGGTCACGCAGAACGTCGGCAGGACACGCGAGACGGGTGCCGAGATCGCCGGCACGCAGGACAACGTGCTGATCAAGGGGCTTTCGCTGTCCGGCAACCTCACCTATGTCAACGCGCGCATCCTGGAGGACGACGGCTTCGTGTCGTCCTCCGGCAGTACGGCGGTCGGCAAGCAGGTGCCCTACGTGCCGACATGGCGTGCGATGCTCGCGGCGACGTACCGGCCGGATAACCGCTGGGCCTTTACGCTTGCCGCACGTTACAGTTCGCGCCTCTTTGCGACCGTCGACAACAGCGACAGCAATCCTGCGACGTATCAGGGCTTCCAGAGCTACTTCGTGATGGATGCGCGCGTGCATCTGCAACTGGACAGGCACTGGGGCGCCGCGCTCGGCGTCGACAACCTGAACAACCGCAAGTACTTCCTGTTCCACCCGTTTCCGCAGCGCACGTTCTATGCAGAGCTGAAATATGACCTTTGATCGACCGGTCGCGGATCGCGCCGTGCCCGGAAATCAAGCCGGCCGGCGCGTGGTTAACCTGAAAGAGAGGTGTTCCATGTCCAGTACTGCAACCGACGCGCGTTCAACATCGGCTGTCGCGCCGTCGGCGAGCCGAGGCTACCGCACGCTGTGGCGCTGGCATTTCTATGCCGGTCTGTTCGTGATGCCGTTGCTCGTAGTGCTGGCGTTGACCGGCACGCTGTATTGCTTCCAGCCTCAGATCGAGCCGCTGCTATATCCGCACCGGCTGGTCGTCACGCCGCGTGTCGTAGCGCCCGTCGACGAAGATGCGTTGCTCGCGAATGCGCGCCGCGCGCTGCCCGTGGGATCGGTCGCCACGACGGCCCGTATCTCGTCTCGCCCGGACCGTAGTGCGGAGTTCATCTTCCGGCTACCGGGCGGCGACAGGCAGAGCGTGTACCTGAATCCATACGACGGCGCGGTGCTTGGCACGCTGAGCGTTGACGACCGCTTCATGCAGGTCGACCGGATGATTCACCGCAAGCTGCTGCTCGGCAAGCCTGGCGAACTGCTGATGGAACTGGTCGCGTGCTGGACGCTCGTGATGGTCGGCACCGGTGTGGCGTTGTGGTGGCCGCGCGCAGGCACGACGCTGCGCGCCGCACTGGCGCCGCACTTTACGCTGCGAGGCCGACCGCTGTGGAAGAGTGTGCACGCCGCGCTCGGCGTCTGGCTTGCGCTCGGTGCGCTTGCGTTCGTGATCACGGGCCTGCCGTGGACCGGTTCATGGGGCAAGCAGTTCAAGTCGCTCGCGACGAGCGCCGGTCTGGGTTCACCGCCGGGCTCGTGGGGTGGGCTGCCGCTGCAGTCGACGTTGCCGCGAGACGCCGCTCGACAGCACATGCGGACGGCCGTGAATCCTCCCCATGTGATTGGCGATCAGGCGACGCACCCATCGCATGAGTCGGATATGAATGCGATGCCGGGCATGACGATGGACGATCTACCGCTGCCGCAAGTGCCATGGGCTGTCGGTGCCGCGCCGGTGCCGCAGTCGCGCGACGCCGGCAATTCGGCGTGGACGCTCGGCCGTGTCGTCGCGCGGGTGCGCGCACTCGGCCTGACAGATGGCTATGACATCGCATTACCGGCGTCCGCCACCGGCGTATACACGGTGTCGTATTTCCCGGCCGATCCGAAGCTCGAACGCACGCTCTATATCGACCAGTACAGCGGCGCGGTTCTGAAAGACATCCGTTACGGTGATTACGGCGCAGTGTCAAAGGCAGTGTCTTACGGCACGTCGCTGCATATGGGCCGCTACGCCGGTCTTGCGAATCAGCTCATCTGTACGGCGATTTCGCTCGGACTCGCGACGCTCGCTGTCACCGGCTGCGTGATGTGGTGGAAGCGCCGGCCAGCCGGTACGCTCGGCGCGCCCACGCGCGAGCGCGCCACTGTGCCGATGCGCGGCTGGGCGCTCGGCCTCGTGGTGCTCGGTATGGTGTTTCCGCTGATGGGCGTCACGCTCGTCGCAGTCTGGCTAGTCGACCGCACACTGTGCGTCAGATGCCGCCGCACTTCGCCACCGTGAGCTTTTTATCGTGTCGCTAAGCCGGTGATTGCGCTAACCTCGATCCAGCTTTTCAGTTGCGTTGAGATATCGAAACAGGGATCAACACCCAAGGCGATGTCGATTGCCTCGTTCAATGTCCGGCCGCCTTGCAACGCGATGAATGCCTCGTGTGCCGCGCGGCTTTGATCGACTACGAAAGGCCGCCAGTGTGGCCGCACGACGAGTATCCACACCGGCCTATCGATACGTTCGGGAGGGGTTCCGTTAGCCTGGTGCGCACGCCAGATGTCCGCAATGGCGTGACGCGAGTGCATCGCGGCGCAGGCCGGATGCACTGCGAGCCTGTTGGCGAGCAGTCTTTCGCTGCTGGTTTGCTGCCACTGTTGCGCGCTGAGCGCCATCGCGTCGGCGGCGTACCACGCGGTATGAACGGCCCACTCGAGCCGCGCTACGTCCCCGAAATAGTCGTAGCGTGAATTCCGTTCCCAGTCCGAAATGAATGCAGCCAGTTTTGCTCCGAACTGGTTCAGATCGCCGCTACGCGATGGAAATACGCGGACATAGGCGCGCGCAAGTGCCGAAAAATACGTTTCGCCCGTCAGCGCCCGCAACACAGGATAGGCGTCTGCCAGCGCGACGCGCCAATGTGCCTGGGCGTTACCGCGGTACACGTCCAGGCGCCGCGCTGCGATGTCCGCGCTTGTCGAAAGCTGCCCGACTACTGAAGACTCGTTGTCCGGGTCGCGCATCGCATCGGCGAAACGCTGTTGAATGTCGTCGAGTGGCGCCTTCACCGATCACGGTCCCTGATTCAAGTCCATAAGGCGAGCTTGATGCTCGCGCGCCTTGTTCGCTTCACCCAGCAAGTCCGCAAACGGCGGTATGTGGGTGTCCCATTCAATCAGGGTGGGACGATGACCGAAACGCCGCAGCGCGTATTCGTACAGTGTCCAGACGTCCGCTGTCACGCGGGAACCATGATCGTCGATGACCGCGATATCGGTCACGCTATGTCCTGCAAGATGAATTTCACCGACAACATGTGGTGGGAGCGCATTCATCGCGCTGATCGCATCCTCTCCGTGATTGCGTTGATTGACGTAGAGGTTGTTGATATCCAGCAGCACGCCACAGCCCGTGCGACGCGCAAGCTCGGCGAGAAAGGCCGTTTCGCCGTACTGGTCGGATTCGAATCGAACATAGGCCGACACGTTTTCAAGCAGGATGGGGCGTGCGAGCGCTTCCTGAAGTGTATCGACCCGCACGCGCAGATGATCGAGCGCCCCGTCGGTCAGAGGCAACGGCAGCAGGTCGTTGAGATAGCCGGACGTCGCTTCGTTCCAGCAAAGGTGCTCGGACACCAGCGCCGGACAGATACGGTCGGCAAGGCGCTTGAGCTTGCCGACATGCACGGTGTCCAGCGGCGTCGCCGAACCGAGGCCCAGCCCGACACCATGAAGGCTGACGGGAAGATCATGCCTGACCGTCTCCAGCACATGAAGATCGTATCCGCCGTCGCCGAAGTAGTTTTCGCTATGCACTTCGACCCAATCGACCGCGGGCACGGCTGCAAGAAAATCGGCGTAGTGCGTGTGCCGCAGTCCGACGCCGACACCCGCCGGTTCAGCGAATACGTTGCGTTCATTCAGAAGCGCTTTCACGGTTGCAACGTGTCGAATGCGAGTCAATCGCCCACCGTGCCGCCCAGCTTCTTGCAGGTGCCTTCAGGCACGTTCCTGAAATCGCCCTTGTCGTAGTCGACCTTCGCTTCTCCTGCGCAGCCATGTACGCCCGTCTTGCTCGCGCAATCGTTCTGTCCTGCTTTGGCGATGCCATAGCATTGAACCTTCTTTTCGGCGTGCGCGGTTTGCGTCGTTACGACGGAAAGGCTTGCCAGGGCGGCTGCGACGAGTACCTGGCGTGCGATGTCCTGTTTCATGCTGCGGTCTCCGGTTTGTGCGGACATCCCGAAGCCGTCGATAGGCAACGGCATCAACGGGCTTCCTGTCCGACATGCAACAACATAGCTTCATGCTGGCCCATTCGCTACCCATGCATTCAACCGAATGTGGCTTTTGAACAGCACCAGCCTATTTACTTTACATCGAAGCCATCGTCGCTGTGAGTCCAGTGTTCCCTTTTCGGCGAGTCGAGGTTGACCCAGGGAAACGGGTGTACTCGCGCGCTACCAGGTGTATTTCGCGCCGACGCGGGCAGTGTAGTCGTGGTAGCTTTGCTCACCCCATGCCCCGGCCACATTGGCCCAGCCGGTCCAGCCTTTGCCGAGATCCGTGTTAAGTCCCAGTTTCACCTCATACCGGTTGGCCGGATAGAGACTGCCAATCGGTAACTGGTTGAATGAGACGCTGCTATTGGCGGTCGTATGCCACCAGTTCAGCGTGACATAAGGCTGCACCTTGCGGCCATCGTCGCGGATGAACGTTCGGTCGGTCCGCACGCCCAGCCGCGTAATCACACCGTTTGAGTTCGCACCGGTAACATTGGTGCCATTCTGCTCGGTGATGTTGTTTTCGTTGTAGCCCACGTAGATGATCTGTCCTTGCGGTTCGACCACCCAATCATGGGGCAACAGCACCGCGTAACCCAGTTCACCGGAAATCGCCCAACCATGGGCATCGTACTTCACGGTGGGCAACTCGTCGCCCTGCACCTGGTTGTTGAACCAACCGTACTTGACCCAGGTGTCGACATAGGCACCGAGCTTGTCCTTGTCATTCTGGAACCAGGTGCCGTATGCGCCCACGATGTACCCTTCCACGATGCCACGCGCGCTTGCGGGGTTACCCGCTGCACTCGCGTCGCTGTGGGAATAACCGTAGGTGAACGTTAAGCCCGCGTGAATCCGGTCGGCTTCGCTCAGCACCTTCCATTTGGCGAGTTCGGCGCCGCCCTCGAGCAGAAAGGTGTCGCTGCTGATCTGGAAGTTGTTGTCCTGACTGTGGCTTCCTTCCCAGTTCCCCACCACGCGCAGCCAGACTGAACGAGGTTTGTCCTGTTGCGGGTCGAAGCCTTGTCCTTCGACATACTGCGGTTCGCCCAGCCGGTCGTGCAGGCTTTCCACGAACATCTGGCCGGCCAGGTGCTGGTTGGCCAGGTAAGCCGCAACTTCCGGCCGGTACAGCGGTTCGGGCGGAGTGGGCTCGGGGCCGGGCTCAGGGTTAGGCGGTGGAGTCTGCTCCGAGCGCAGATACCAATTGCCGTCCGGATCCTGTACGCCCCCCTGGAGCAGTTGATATTCGTACGCGCCCGCCACAGCGCGCCCAGCCAGAGAAAATGCGCCGTTTGCCGAGCGCGATGGATCCAGCACCTGCACAACCATGATCCCGTTGTTGGCGGTGAGGGCGCCTTGGCCGCCGACATTCTGCACGGCAATCTTCGTTGCCCCGTTGGCGCCGACCGCTGTACCGTCCACAACCAGCGTATCCGACCGGGTGGCCGCGCCGCCCGCATTCAGAACCGTGTCGACCCGAAGCAGTCCGCCGTTGGAAACGAACTGGCCACCGCCATTCGTTCCCGGCGTATGTCCGCCCGAGATCACGAGTACATCGCCCGCAACGGGATTCGCCTGTAGATCAATCGTGCCGCTATTGATAAAGGTCTTCACGCCGAGAATCTGGCCCTGCACCGGCCCGTTGACGGCCATTGCGTTGGCGGTGTTGCCGAGAGGCAGATATTGCCCGGTGGTGTCGAATGTCGTCGCACCAGAGGGATTGGGCTGCAGCGCGACGATGCCGTTGTTCGTGAACGCGTTGTTGGTCCCTGAACCCAGGTCGGAGCCGGCTACCCGTAAGGTGTCCCGTACGCCATCGCCGTTGGTGTCGGCGAAGTTACGCAGATTGAAGGTGCCATTGTTGACGAAGCTGTTCACGCCGGTCGTCAGTTGAACAAATCCCGTCATGCTGCCGTTGTTGACAATCTGCGGATCACCAGACACCACGCGGTCGGAAAGCGCCCCGATGGTGCCGTTATTAATCAGCACCGCGGGGCCAACGCTCGAACCGAGCACAACGCCGGCCGCGGGCAGACCCGTCGAAGGACCGACGCCGCTCATGCCCGGTTGCCAGCCGCCCATCACGGTTCCGCCGGAAGCGACGGTCACCGTGGTCGACGCACCGTTTGCCGCGATGCCGGAAGTAAACTCGCCCGTTGTCGTCACGCTTGTTGCGGTGACATTCACCGCACCGGTCGCCGAGGTCGCCCAGATGCCGTGGGATTCGATACCTGATGTTTTGATCGGCGCGGTCGCATTCACCGTCACCGTGCCGCCGATGCCGGACGGCCCGGTTAGCCCACCGGTCACGTCCGGCGGGTCCTGTTGCGGGTTCGCCGGCAGGACAGCCCTTGACAAGGTGCCGCTGTCAGCCCGGATTCCGAATGATGTCGCGCCGCTGGTCGTAATCGGACCGGAGGAGTTGATCAACACCGTGCCACGACCGGACTGCGCGAAAATGCCCATGCCATTGTCACCCTCGGTGGTCATGCCCGGCCCCGTGTACGTCACCGTGATCGGTGCATCCTGGCCGCTGTAGGCTTTGATAGCGGCGCGAGGGTCGCCGGTTTCTCCGATGTGCAGGATTTGCGAAGCGACGGTCGCCACAACCGATGCGCCGTCGGCGGCAAGACCTTCCCAGGATTGCGCCGAGATTGCCGACCCCGGGCTCTCGCCGGGTCCGCCAGTAACGACCACCACTGTGCCTGGATCAGTGGTCAGATCCGCGGAGCCCGATCCCCGGTTAAACGCGTAAATGCCGTTGCTTCCTGGTCCCGTGATGGTGAGGGTGCCACTGTGATAGTTGACCGTCGCATTGCCGGTGCCACCGAGAACGTTGGGCTCGGCAAAAATTCCGACTAGCCCTCCTCTGGCAATCTGGATCGCGCCCGTGACATTACCGCTCACATCAACACTGACGTTGCCGGCGCCTGAAGCTGATCTCGCATGTACTCCTGCCGCTGTTGTATTAGCCTGGATCTGGACGTCACCTTTAAAGACAATGCTTAGATTAGCGGCGCTGTTCGGCACTCCGTTGTTGACGAAGACCCCTCTGACATCCTCCAGACCGGTTACGTTGATGTTTGCCGTCGCATTGACAGTGACGTCGCTGACCGAAGCGACCCCGATCGCCTGCGTAACGCCGATTCCATAAGTTGCAAGCGAGGTGAGTGCCTTGATGCTATTGGTCCCGGTGAGGTTGATCGTGACCGGGCCGGTGCTCGTACCGGTCTCTGTCACGACGAGCCCGCCCGGTCCCACGTTGCTCATGCTGTCCATCGCTATACCCTGGGCATTCAGCGTAAGGCCCGGAGCACCAACGTTATAAAGAATCCCGCTTCCGTATGGGTTGCCCGCGCTGGTGCACGTTACGCTTGGCGGATTGCCGCTCGCCGCACCGCATTCATCGGCCGCAAACGCAGAATTGCTGCCGGAGCCGAGCAACAGTGACGCGGCCAACGAACTGGTCGACAGGATGCGTACGCATGGATTGGCTGTCGTGAGCCGCAGGTTAAGGGCGCCTGATGTCGGTTCGAGGCTTGGGTCGAATAGCACCGTCCAGACAGCGTTGCTGATCGTCGTGCCGCGCCCCCTGTGTGGGGCGCGCGTTGCACCGCTGACCCCTGCAGTTACCCCCGCTTCAGCAACGATGGCGCTGTCCGCCGGGTTTGGGTCAACTGTCGAATTGGCTATGGCGTCGGTTGCGGGAAGAATCAGCGCTAGCGCGTGGAACGGGCGGACGCTGCCGGGTGGCATCGTCCGTAGCTTTGCGAAATGGGGCTGGGCGTGCGGCGAGTACAGACGGCTTTGGGTCGTTTGCATTGCTGTAGCTCCCACAAGAAGAAACTACGCGATATGTATTCAGGACAACTGATGCAGTTTTGCCTTGACGCCGCTACGCCCGGTTGCATCGCTGTCAAGCCGGGCGTGATGCATTGATGATGCTCGATATGCTGAACGCATCGCGACATATCCCGCGGCGATGCATCCGGACAGTTTGGGACGGGTGGTGATCGTGGGATGCCCGACACAGAGTACGGATGTTTAAACGCATGCAAATGAAAATACGTTCATCGAGCATACTGATCATACCCACGGTCAGCAAACAATCACATAAATAGGCGCTTTCTTGTATTATGTGTTGCCAAAACAAAAATATAATGAAATGAGAAGAGTTGATTCTCTGGCACTATGGGATTTTTTATTGCAATAAGCAAAGCAGTGGGGTGTATTCCTCAAAATCAATCGCATTTATGCGGATAGATGTTCCATTGGATCAGGGTACATGCCTCCTGCATGATGTAGTGACCGGTCACGAGCCGTCCCGCGCTGAAACTCTTGGCGCGACGCTCGTTTTTTCACTTCCACTCGATGATCTTGATGTGGTTTGTCGCGGGCATGGGGATGCGGAATAGGATGCCGTCCAACGCCGCAAAGTCGTATTTCATCGCGCTGGGGTTTGTATCGAGGTCGGGATTAAAACTATCCGACTGGTACACAAGTCGGAATTCGCCTTCGAGTCTCCACGCGCGAATGTTGATCGAAATGCCGTATCGAGCATCCTGCCAGTACGCCAAGGCTGAACACAATATCGTCGACGCTTGATCCGGGTTTTGTACTTGAGGCAGACACCTGCATGTGCATCGCCGTAGGCGTTAAGGACATCAGGTCTCTGTGCGATTCGAAACACGTTCCAGCTTCGTCCCAACGACGATTAGCGGCGCAGCCTCTGCCGCTTCGCATTTGCCCCCGTGCGCTTCTGAAGGATTAGCACGTATGGCCCTCCCACCATGAGCCGATGGTTGCCTGCAGGGCACTCGCGCGATTTCTATCGCGGTATCCGCTCGCAGGGTTGACTGGCCGCTCCCCCGTTGCACAGAAAAGCATTCACGACAATTACGCCGACGAATTAATAGAAAGGTGTACGTAATAAATGGCTTTTTTTCAGTAAGGATTATGCGAATCATTCGCATTCTCTTGATCGAAAAATGACGAACGCGTAATATCCGCGTCATGGGAAGCATGGATGACGTCGACCTGCGGACGTGCGGGAAGGTGCAAGTCCGCAGACGGTTCACATTGCCGATTCATAGAATAACTAAGGAAACTGAATGGGAGCCATTCGACCGGTCGACGTTGCTGCGCGTTTGAGGCAACAGGTTCTGTGCGCGTACAAGGCAGCGATAGCAATCTGCATCGCCGCTGCGGCGCTTGGCGCGAACCAGGCGCGTGCAACGCCCCCGGTCAATGTCGACGCGCAACCGGAAGCGCCCGAGGCCGACTTGAGTATTCAGGCCGAACCGACGGGATTCTGGACCGGTCTCTGGACACGGCAAAATATGCTCGGCGATATGGGTGGACTCCGTCCGTGGCTTGGCAAGTACGGCGTGACATTTCAACTGACTGAGACCAGCGAATACCTGGCGAACCTGCGAGGTGGGCTGTCGCGTGGCGGCGCCTACGACGGCCTCACGACCGCCACAGTCGGAATCGATACGCAAAAAGCCTTCGGCTTGCCCGGCGGCCAGTTCAACATCAGTGCGCTGCAGATTCACGGACGCAACCTGAGCGCGGATCGCCTGGGCACGCTGAATACCGCGAGCGGCATTGAGGCTGAGGGTGCAACGCGGCTATGGGAACTGTGGTATCAGCAGTCGTTCCTGAACAAGCGCGTCGACGTGAAGGTCGGCCAGCAGAGTCTCGACCAGGAGTTCATGACCACCCAGTACGGGGCGACGTTCATCAACACGATGTTCGGCTGGCCCGCGTTGCCGACGTACGACATGCCGGGGGGCGGCCCCGCGTATCCGCTGTCCGCGCTGGGCGTGCGCGTGCGCGGTCAGATCACGCCCACGCTGACCGCGTTGGCCGGCGTCTTCGACGGCGATCCGATCGGTAACAACGCGCTTAACAACAGTGGCACGAACTTCAATCTGCATAACGGCACGCTTTTTATCGGCGAACTGCAGTACGCACTGAATCAGCCCGCCGAGGGTGAAATGGTGACCGCGGACAGCAACCGGTTGCCGGGTACTTACAAGATCGGTGTCTGGTACAACAACGAGCACTTCAACGATCAGCGCTTCGACAACACGGGGCTGTCGCTCGCGAATCCGAATTCCACTGGCATTCCGGAGACACATGCCGGCAACTACAGCTTCTACGCAGTCGCCGATCAGATGGTGTGGCGTCCTGATCCGGACGAGCCGCGTAGCGTTGGCGTGTTCGCGCGCGTGATGGGGGCGCCGGGGGACCGCAACCTGGTCAGCGTTTCCGCCAACCTTGGTGTCGTGCTCAAGGCACCGTTCAAGGGGCGCGATAACGACAGCGTCGGCATTGCCGCGACCTACATCAAGATCGGCAGTCACGTGCACGACCTCGATCTGGACACGCGTGCGTTTCTCGACAGCCCTTACGGCGTACGCACGAGCGAAACCGCGCTGGAAGCGACCTACATCTACCAGGTGACGCCATGGTGGCAAATGCAGGCCGACGCGCAGTACACGTTCAATGCCGGCGCGGGGCAGAATCCGGTCGATCCGACACAGCCGCTGCGCAACACGTTCGTGATCGGCGTGCGGACCAACATCACGTTCTGAGTCGATACGCCACTTGGGTCCCATCAGCCTGCGCGCCATTTACCGATTACATGGAAGCACCCCATCATGACGTCAAACCAAGCTCCGCGCACTGCGTCCCTGCTGGAAAGGATGGCCTTCAAAGGTCACGCGAGCGGACCGAAACAGCGCCCGCGCACATTCGGCGCGCTTGTGGCGGGGGCGATCGCGCTCACCGTCGCGTGCTCGGCTTACGCCGAGCCGCAGGGTTTTCTCGAGACGCTGCATCGTAATACGACGCTGATCAATACCGTGCCCGACAATGGCGACCAGAATCCGTATGCGATCTCGGTTGCGCCGGTATCGGCCGGCACGATCAAACAAGGCGACGTGCTGGTCGACAACTTCAACAACGCGGCCAACCTTCAGGGGACAGGCAGCACGATCGTCGACTATCACCCGGATACGAAACAGATGACGCTGTTCGCGCAGATCCCGCGCGACCTGAAGGAGTGCCCGGGCGGTGTGGGCCTGTCGACCGCGATGACGATGCTGAAATCGGGTTGGGTAATCGTGGGCAGCACGCCGAGCAACGACGGCACCACCACCACGAAAGGCGCCGGCTGTCTCGTCGTGCTCGATCCGCAAGGCAAGATCGTAAAGACGATCAGCAGCCCGAACATCAACGACCCATGGGGCAATATGGCCGTCGTGGACAACGGCAGCAGCGCGACCCTGTTCATCAGCATGGCGGGCTTCGGCGTCGGCGGTCCGGACGGCAATCCGCCGCCGGTGTTCAAGCAGGCAACCGTATTGCGGCTCGACCTCGACATCCCGCAGGGCCAGCCGCCGGCCGTCAAAAAGGAAACCGTGGTGGGCAGCGGCTTCGGCGCGCAGGCGGACAAGGGCGTGTTCCTGATCGGGCCGACCGGACTTGCGCTGTCCGCGGACCAGAAGCTGCTGTACGTGTCCGACGCGATCGGCAATCGGATCAACGAAATCGACGAGCCGCTGACGCGCGATACGAGTGCCGGCGTCGGCCGGCAGCTCACTGCGGACGGGTTGTTGCATCGTCCGCTCGCGATGACGACCGGCCCCAACGGTCATCTGCTGGTGACGAACGCACTGAACGGCCAGGTCGTCGAAGTCATTCCCGAAACCGGCAAGCAGCTCTACGCGCGCTGGATCGATACCGACAAGGCGCAGACGCCGCCTGGCAATGGCGATCTGTTCGGTATCGCGATGACGCCGGAAGGCGACGGCTTCTATTACGTGCAGGACGACGTGAATACGCTGGTGCTCGCAAAGTGATCAAGCGATACGTCGTCGAAGCAATGGAAAAAAGCAGGAGGCAACATGAAAAATGACCCATCCCAGCCTTCGAGTCCGGGCCGGCGCGGTTTCCTGAAAGCGGGCGGCGTCGCGGCTGCGGGCTTTGCGGCGACCGGCGGCGCGCAGGCGGCGCTGACGCGCCCCCATACCGACGATCCGCTGGCGCAGATCGAGCCTTTCTATGGCGCGCATCAGGCGGGCGTCGTCACGCCGCAGCAGAGCCACACGTATGTCGCCGCGTTCGACCTGAAGACCGAGCAACGCGACGATGTGATCGCGCTGTTGCGCGATTGGACGCGCGCCGCCGCGCAGATGACGCAAGGCAAGCCGGCCGGCATGCTGGACACGCCGGATGACAAGACCGCGGTCGATTCCGCCGATACGCTAGGCGTCGGCCCGGCCGCGCTTACCGTCACGTTCGGCTTTGGACCGGGTCTGTTCGCGACCCAGGACGGTAAGGACCGCTACGGCCTTGCGAGCAAACGGCCCGCCGCGCTCGTCGATCTGCCGCGCTTTAACGGCGAGCAGCTGGTCGCCGAGAAAACCGGTGGCGACCTCTTTATTCAGGCCTGCGCGAACGATCCGCAAGTCGCGTTTCATGCGGTGCGTCAACTGGCGCGCATGGGCTACGGCGCGATCCAGATGCGCTGGGGGCAAGCGGGCTTTCTGTCCGGACAGAAGGGGCAGACGCCGCGCAATCTGATGGGTTTCAAGGACGGCACGAACAACCCGTCAACCAGGAGCGCAGCGCAGATGAACCAGTTCGTCTGGGCAAACGGCGACGACGCAGCGTGGATGCACGGCGGGACCTACACGGTGGTTCGCCGCATCCGCATCACGCTCGAGCATTGGGACCGGATGGAACTCGGCTTCCAGGAGCAGGTATTCGGCCGGCACAAATATAGCGGTGCGCCGATCGGCCGGAAAAACGAATTCGACGCGCTCGATCTGGGCGCGCAGGACAAGGACGGCAACCCGGTTGTCGCCGAAAATGCGCACGTGCGCCTGTCCAATCAGGCGACGAATGACGGCGCACAGATTCTGCGCCGCTCGTATTCGTACAACGACGGCACGAACTTCTACGTCGAACGCTGGCCGCCGTGGCGCCAGGAAACCGAGTACGACGCGGGGCTGATCTTTATCGCGCATCAGTCGGACCCGCGTACCGGCTTTATCCCGATCAACGCAAGGCTGGCGAAGTTCGACATGATGAACCAGTTCACGACGCATATCGGCAGCGCGATCTTCGCGGTTCCGCCTGGCGTGCGCGAAGGTTCGTTCGTCGGCGCGGGGCTGTTCGACGCATAACGCCGGTTCGCGTTCGCGCCGCATGCGCGAACGCACATTCACACAACCTCAAGGGGAGCAGGGCTCATGGAGCGTGCGTGGCAAAGAGCGCTGCGTCGGTTGCCGCAGGCGCTGACGCTGGTCGTGGCGATGGTTTCGATGAGTGTCCATGCGGCGTCGATTACGGTTTACAACGCCCAGCACGAGCAGGTAGTCGACCTGCTCGCCAAGGATTTTGAAAAGCAGACCGGCATCTCGGTGAAGGTCCGCAACGGCGAAGGCCCGGCGCTTGCCGCGCAACTGATCGCGGAAGGTACCGCATCGCCGGCCGACGTGTACTTCACCGAAAATTCGCCGGAACTGATGCTGCTCGAAGAAAAAGGGCTGCTCGGCAAAGTGGACGCCGCGACGCTCGCCGCGATTCCCGCGCGCTATAACTCTCCGTCCGGCGACTGGGTCGGCGTGACCGCGCGAGAAAGCGTGCTCGCGTACAACACGGCCAAGCTTCGGCCGGCGCAGCTTCCGCAATCGATCCTCGATCTGGCCAGCCCCGCGTGGAAGGGCCGCGTCGGCATCGCGCCAAGCGATGCGGATTTTCTGCCGCTGGTCAGCGCGTTGATTGCGGTCAAGGGCGAGGCGCAAACACTCGACTGGCTCAAGGGCCTCAAAGCGAACGCGCAGATCTTCGACGACGACGAGGGCGTGGTGGCGGCGGTCAATCGCGGCGGTGTCGCGACCGGCGTGATCAACAACTATTACTGGGCGCGTCTGCACACGCAGCTCGGCGACAGCGCGACGCGCAGTGCGATCTATCACTTCGGCAACGGCGATCTCGGTGCACTCGTGAACGTGTCGGGCGCGGCGGTCATGAAGAGCGCGCACAATGCGGACGGTGCACAACAGTTTCTGAAATACCTCGTTAGCGAACGTGCACAAACCTTGATCGCGAACAGCCACATCAGCTATGAATATCCGCTGCACGCGGGCGTGGCGCCCGACCCGCTGCTCAAACCGTTCAACGAATTGCAGCCGCCGTCGATCGGCGTCGAACAGTTGGGCGACGACAGCAAAGCCGGCAAACTGCTGCGCCAGGCAGGACTGCTTTAGCGCAAGACCGAGATGAGTGACGCGACCGACATCGTCGATGCAATGGCTGCTGCGCCGCCCGC
The DNA here is from genome assembly GCF_902859855.1 of Paraburkholderia humisilvae. Lineage (GTDB taxonomy): Bacteria > Pseudomonadota > Gammaproteobacteria > Burkholderiales > Burkholderiaceae > Paraburkholderia > Paraburkholderia humisilvae. The sequence goes on along the minus strand of NZ_CADIKH010000003.1, from coordinate 186,705 downwards.
GAACCCGCCGGCGCGTGCCGCGCGGCACGCGCCGCGCGGCCTGCTGGCCGCCGCTAGCGTGAGCGCGCTGCTCGTGCTGCTGCCGCTCGCGTTCACGTTCTATCGCGCTGCGACGTTCGGGTTCGCCGATGCGGTCGAACTGGTGTTCCGGCCGCTGGTCGGCGAACTGCTGTGCAATACGTTGCTGATCACGGTCAGCGTAACGCTCGCATCAGCGATTGTCGGCACCGCGGCCGCGTGGTTCGTCGAACGCACGCATCTGCCCGGGCGCGGTGCGTGGGCGGTGCTCACGGCCGCGCCGCTCGCGATGCCCGCCTTCGTGTCGAGCTACGCGTGGGTATCGATCAGTCTCGATCTGCAGGATTTCGCGGGCGCATTGCTCGTCATCACGTCCGCGTATTTCCCCCTTGTCTATTTGCCTGTTGCGGCTGCGCTGCGCGGGATGGATCCCGCGCTCGAGGAAAGCGCACGCGCGCTCGGTTGCGGCCGCTGGGCCACGTTCGGGCGCGTCGTGCTGCCGCAATTGCGTCCCGCGCTGCTAGGCGGAATGCTATTGGTCGCGCTAGGCGTGCTGTCGGAATTCGGCGCATTCCAGATGCTGCGCTTTCGCACCTTCACGACTGAGATCTACGCGGAATACCGCACGAGCTTCGACAACGGCGGTGCGTCGCTGCTCGCCTGTCTGCTGATCGGGCTGTGCCTCGTGTGTCTCGCGCTCGAGTTTCGTGTCCGAGGTAGCGCGCGCTACGACCGTGTCGATCGCGGCGCGCGCCGCTCCGCGCTGCGCTACGAACTGGGGCGTTGGCGCTGGGTTGTTGCGGCCGGCTTCATCGCGTTGACGATCGTTACACTGGGCGTGCCGCTCGGCATGATCGGCTACTGGCTGACCCAGCACGGCGCGGCGGCGGTCACGCCTGCCGAGGTATCGCCGCAGCGGCTGTTCGGCGCGACGTTGTCGTCGGTTGGCTTCGGTCTTGCTGCTGCGCTGGTGACGACACTGATCGCGCTGCCGCTCGCGTTCCTGCTTGCGCGCTATCCTGGGCGGCTCGCGACCACGCTCGAGCGGACGGTTTTTCTCGCGCAGGGCGTACCGGGTCTGGTCGTCGCGCTCGCGATCGTATCGCTTGCCGTCCATGCGTTGCGGCCGCTCTACCAAGGCTTGACGTTACTGATCCTCGCGTATGCGATTCTGTTTCTGCCGCTTGCGCTCGTTAGCGTTCGTGCCGCGCTGATGCAATCACAGGAACGCCTCGGGGAGACCGCGCGCGCGCTCGGACTCGGGCCTGCGCAGACGCTGTTGCGCGTGCAACTGCCGCTCGCCGCGCCCGGACTCGGCGCGGCGGCGGCGCTGGTCTTCATTTCCGTCGTCACCGAGCTGAACGCGACGCTGTTGCTTTCGCCGATCGACACGCGCACGCTCGCGACGCAGGTCTGGGCTAACACGTCAACACTCGCGTTCGCGGCAGCCGCCCCTTATGCGCTGACGATGACGGGCATTTCGCTGTGCGCGTCCGGTCTGCTGTTCGCCTTTCTTGGGCGCTCGGCACTGCTTGAAAACGGCCGATATCGAAGCCCTGTCGCTTTTCGACCGACTCACCGGCCGTCATGAGCAAACTGCTGATTCGTGGGCTCTGTAAATCCTTCGACGGCCAGCCGGTGCTGCACGGCATCGACCTGACCGTCGAACGCGGCACGCTGCTCGCGCTGCTTGGGCCGTCCGGCAGCGGCAAGACAACCCTGTTGCGCGTGTTATGCGGCTTTGAACGCGCCGATCGCGGCACCGTTGAAATCGACGGTCGGCGCGCGGCGAGCGACAGTCTGCACCTGCCGACCGAGCAGCGCAGAATCGGCTATGTGCCGCAGGAGGGCGCACTGTTCCCGCATCTGTCGGTTGCCGATAACATCGTGTTCGGGTTGCCGCGCGGCGAGCGGCGCGCGCACCGGCGCGTCGAGGAACTGCTTGACCTCGTCGGCTTGCCTGCCGACTATGCACAACGCGCGCCGCAGCAACTGTCCGGCGGTCAACAGCAGCGCGTTGCGCTCGCCCGCGCGCTGGCGCCGGCGCCAAACCTCGTGATGCTCGACGAGCCGTTCTCGTCGCTCGACGCGGCACTGCGGGTCGAAACGCGCGAAGCGGTAGCCAACGCGCTGCGCGCGGCGGGCGCGACGGCCGTGCTGGTCACGCATGACCAGAGGGAGGCGCTCTCGCTCGGACACGAAGTGGCGGTACTGTGGCAAGGCAGACTCGTGCAAACCGCCTCGCCGCAGACGATCTATCGTGAACCTGCGACTCGCGAACTGGCGATGTTCGTGGGCGATGCGGTGCTGCTGCCAGGGGTCGCGCGCCGAGGCTTCGCGGACTGTGCGCTGGGCGCGTTGAAACTGCTGCATCCGGTTGCCGACGGGCCTGTCGATGTGATGCTTCGACCGGAGCAAATCCGCATCTGCGCTGCCGACGACATGCGCGATCGACCCGGCTGCGCACATGAAGCGCTCGTCACCGATGTCAAATTCAATGGGCCCTATGCGAGCGTCCATCTTCGGACGAACGGCGCGACGCCGGTCAGTATTTCGTCGAGCGTGCCCGGGCACCGGGCGCCGCGTTTAGGCGAACAATTGAGGGTGATCGTCGACGGTGACGCGTTGGCGTATTCGGCCGGCTAGTGTGCGTCCGCGCTGGCGGAAAAACCGATTGGTGCGCCTGCCAGCAGGCAGTTCGTCCGCTCGCATTAGCCCCGCATTAACCCCGCATTAGCCCCGCATTAACCCTATTGCTTGTCCGTGCGGCCCAGCAAAGCTAGCGGAGTCCTGCTCAATTGAGCGATGACGGGGCGGACGATGCGCCGTTACTCGCATGCTGCGCGAACGCGAACGGCGCGACGCCATAGCGCCGCTTGAACGCGCGGCAAAAGTGTGACGCGTTCGAGAAACCGCAGCGGAACGCGATTTCCTTCGACAATAGCTGACCGTTCGGCGTTTCGGCGAGCAGCCGCGCCGCGAGTTCGAGACGCCGCGACCATACGTAGCCCATCGGCGTCAAACCTTCTGCACGAAACACACGGCTCAGGTAATTCGCGGATACGTTGAGCTGTTCCGCGATCTTCGCGACATCCAGATCGACGTCGCCGATCAACCGCGTAATGGTCTGTCGCGCGCGCAACATCAGCGTGGCGCGGCGGGCCTCTGCGATATCCGGCGTCTCGCCTGTCACGATGTCGACGAAGTCGAGGCACTGCTCGCCGAAACGGTTGAGCATTCGCGTGCTGACCGTGCCGGCGTGACGCGCGGCAACCGATATGTAGTCGCGCACTGCCTGGACGTCGGCCGATGAGCGATCAGGCACATGCACGTCATGCAGCGTATAGCGTGCGCCACGCTCGCGCAGCGCTTTCTTCGGAATACGAAGTACGATCAAACGGGTCGCTTCGCGAAAATGCTCGCTGAACGCACGCGCGGGATCGACGAGTACGACGCCCCCGGCGTCGACGTGCCGCGTGTTGCCGTTCTGCTCGATGGTCAGGGAGCCGGTTTCGACCTGCTTGAACAGCAGATAGTCGCCGTTCCATGCAGGGCTGCGTTGCATGACCGGCGACACGCTTTGCCACGCGAGTTGGACGTCGCTGACCTTCAGCTGCCCCGCGCGCCATTGCGTGACGAAACCATGGCTTGCCTGCGCGCCATTCGTTTCGCAATGCAGGCCGAAGCGGTTCGACATCGCGTCGGACCATCGAAGATTGTCGAGCGCGCTGTTGCCGGTGCTCTTGATGCAATGAGTCTGCATGATCGGTTCTCTGGTTGATACCCAATATATAGAAACACGCGGCAAGACTGGTTTATTCCCTGACCGGCACGCGAAACATCGCAAGAATCGGCTTGTACCTGCAACCCGCGGCATATCTGCTCGCACGGTACGGTCAACGCACGCGGCAACCTGGTTTGTACACTCCAGTCAGGTTCGATCGTAAGTTTTCAAGTCCTCGAAGCAGCATCGCGCCCGTGCAAAACAAGCGCTCGACTAACTAGCGCTTTCCTCTCCTTCACTGAACCAACCGTCGTGCTCCGCAAGCCCGAAATCAATCCCTCATTTTTACCGTCGCCATGGAAACGGGCCATGCTTCACCGCCCGCTGGCGGCCATCATGCTGAGCGCGACGATCGTCACGGTGCTCGCCGGCTGCGCGAGTGGCAATGACATGCAACCGTCACACGCAATGTACGATCTCGCCACCCTCGACCCCGGCCAGGAAATCACCCATGCCGCGGATGCAGCCCATGCCGGTACGGTCGCACAACAGTGGTGGTCCGTTTTTGGCGATGAGCAGCTCGAAGCATTGATGGATCTTGCCGATCAGGATGCACTCTCGCTTCAGATCGTCGAATCGCGCGTGCGCGAAGCGAGCGCCGCAAGCGCTGTCGCGGCTTCGAATCTTCTGCCCAGCATCGACGGCGCCGCATCGGCCGAGGTCGACCACTTTCCGGCGCATTACCTGTACCCCGCGCCCTATGCCGGCAATTACGGCAGCGAAGGATTGATCGACGCCAGCCTTGTCTACCACCTCGACTTCTGGAGGAAGTGGCGCCAGTCCGCTGATGCCGCGCGGCTGCGGGTCGACGTCGCCGTATTCGAGGCAGACGACGCAAAGCTCGTGCTCCGGATCGCGATCGCGTCGGCGTGGCTCAAGCTCGATACCGCGTACCGTTTGCGCGACGTCGCCCTACAGGGACTCGCCCAGCGCAACGGCGTCGTGCATCGGCTGCAGGTGCGCCGCACGGCTGGACTCTCGACCGACATGGACGCTGTCGCCGCCCGCGATGCGCTGACGCAGACGCGCGCCGACATTGCGCGCTACGACGCTCAGATCGCGCAGCAGCGTCACGAGATCGCGGCGCTGCTCGGCAAGACGCCCGCTTTCGCCGATACGCTCGCACGCCCGGCGCTTCACGCGCTGGCCGATCCCGCGCCGCTCTCGGCGGTGCCGGCGACGCTGCTCGGCTATCGACCCGATGTGGCCGCGCGCCGCCGTGCCGTCGAAGCTGCGGCAAATGAAATCGGCGTGGCGAAGGCCGCGTTTTATCCGGACGTGAATCTCGTCGCCTTTGCCGGCCTCCAGAGTCTCGGCATCGGCTACCTGCTGCGCGCGAGCAGCACGGCGGCGGGCGCGGGTCCTGCCGTCACGCTGCCGATTTTCGAAGGCGGGCGCTTGCGGGCCAACCTCAAAGGCCGCGTCGCCGACTATGACGAGGCGGTGAGCGCCTACAACGCGACGATTGTCACTGCGCTTCAACAGGTCGCGGATGGTATCGCTGTGGTCAAGGCCGCGCGCGAGCATCAGCAGGAAGCGCAAACGGCGGCTCGCCATTGGGCGCATATCGTCGATCTGCAGCAAGTGCGGCAGCACAGCGGCCTGTCGGACACCGGCGATCTGCTCGCGGCCGAGACGGCACGGCTCGTCGCGCAACGACGTGCAACTGACGCCGATGGCGAAGTCGCCGTGGCCCAGATTGCGCTGATTCGCGCGCTCGGTGGCGCATGGGTGCCCTCTCTTTCTGTCGCTTCTGTACAGCCTAACCATGACTGATGACACGACTTTGACTGCGGCGCGCGCCGCGCCCGCCAAGCCGACGCGCCGCCGCCGGATGATGGCGCTCAGCGGTGCGTTGATCGTCGCGGCCGCCGCATGGGGCGCGTCGCGCGTGCTCTATCCCGCGACGATCCGCTCGACGGACGACGCCTATGTGAATGGACACGTCGTGTCGATCACACCGCAGACGGCCGGCTCGGTCACGGCCATCTTTGCCGACAACCCGGATCGCGTGCAGGCCGGCCAGACGCTTGTCGAAATCGATCCGAACGATGCGCGCATCGCACTCGACGCCGCGCAAGCCGAATTGGCGCGGACTGTGCGGCATGTACGCGGCCTGTTCGCGCTGGAGGCGCAAACCGCGGCGTTAGTCGAACTGCGCCGGACGGAACTGGACCGCGCGAAAGCGGACCTGCGCGCGCGTCAGGGCATTGCCGCACAGGGGGCGGTGACGGAAGAGGAGGCACGCCACGCCGGCGATGCGGTGAAGGCAGCGCAGGCGGCCTACGATGCCGCACTGCAGACGCATGCCGACGCGCTGGCGCAGGTCCGCGGAACGGATGTCGATCATCATCCGGATGTGCAAGCGGCGCTCGCGCGCGTTCGCGCGGCTTCGCTGGCGCTCGAACGGACCACGATCCGCTCGCCGGTGTCCGGCATGGTCGCGCAGCGCAGTGTGCAGCTGGGCAAGCGTGTCGCGGTCGGCGACCGGCTGATGGCCGTCGTTCCGCTCGATCAGCTGTGGGTGGAGGCGAACTTCAAGGAGGTCGAGCTCGACGGCATGTGCCCGGGCCAGACCGCAATCGTCACCGCGGACGTGTACGGCAGTCGCGCGACGTATCACGGAACCGTGGTCGATATCGAGGCGGGCAGCGGCGCCGCATTCTCGCTGCTGCCCGCGCAAAACGCGACCGGCAACTGGATCAAGGTGGTGCAACGCGTGCCGGTGCGCATCCTGCTCGATCCCCACGAGATTGCGAAGCACCCGTTGCGCATCGGCATGTCGACCGAAGTCGAAGTCGATACCCGCACCTGTCCTTCCGGCAAGGACCTCGGGCGCCCGCTCACAGTCGAGCGCACGTCCCTCTATGAGGACGAGCAAAGAACCGCCGATCAGCGCGCGGCGAGCGCCTTGGCCGACAGCACGGGAGCACAAAGATGACGCGCGCTGGCCTGCAGCCGATCGAGCCGCTAAAAGGTCCAGCGCTCGTTATCAGCTCGGTCGCGGTTAGCCTGGGCTCGTTTATGGCGGTCGTCGACGTAACGATCGCCAACGTGTCGATTCCGACGATCTCCGGGAATCTCGGCGTGAGCGCGGAAATCGGCGAATGGGCCATTACCTTTTTCGCGGTCGCCAATTCGATCTGCATTCCGCTGACCGGCTGGCTGTCGCGCCGGTTCGGACAGTTGCGCCTCTTTGTCATGTCCGTCGCGGCGTTTACGGTCGCGTCCGTGATGTGCGGTGTTGCGCCAAACTTCGAATCGTTGCTTGCCGCGCGCGTTCTGCAGGGCATGGTGTCGGGGCCGATCGTGCCGCTTAGTCAGGCGTTGCTGGTCGCGATGTTTCCTGCCAACAGGCGCGCGCTAGCCGTTTCCGTGTGGGCGATGACGATTATGGCGGGTCCGGTTGCCGGCCCCGTTCTCGGCGGCTGGTTGACCGACGATTACAACTGGCGCTGGATCTTCCTTGTGAATGCGCCGGTCGGTCTGTTCGTCGTCGTCGCGACCGCCGCGCTGTTCAAGGGACGCGATACGCCGTCAATGAAGCTGCCGGTCGATTTCATCGGGTTGATCTTTCTCGCGATTGCGATCGGCTGTCTGCAGATCACGGTGGACCGTGGGCGCGTTCTCGACTGGTTCTCGTCGCCCGTGATTTGCGCGACTGCAATCCTGTCTTTGTTCGGCTTCATCTTTCTCGTCGTCTGGGAGCTGGGCGAGAAGCATCCGATCGTCGATCTGCGTTTGTTCGCATACCGGAACTTCACGATGGGCACGATCGCGGTCGCGGTCGGCTTCGGCCTCTTTTTCGGCGCGCTTGTGCTCATTCCGCTCTGGCTGCAGACGGATATGGGCTACAACGCGATATGGGCCGGACTCGTTACCGCGCCGATGGGCCTGTTCGGCATCCTGCTCGCGCCACTGCTCGGCAAGTGGGTGCAAAAGCGCGACGCCCGTCTGTTCGCGACTCTCGCGTTCATCGCATGGGCGCTTGTCGCGTGGTGGCGCGCGTCGATGACAACCGAGGTAGGCGCGAACACGATCGCACTCACCTGTCTCGTGCAAGGAATCGGCATCGGATTCTTTCTGACGCCGCTCGTCACGCTGTCACTCGCGGGACTTCCGCCGGAACGGGTCGCCGCGGCATCGGGATTGCAGACCGCGATCCGGATGCTGTCGGGCAGTGTCATCGCATCACTCGCGCAAACGTTCTGGGATCAGCGCTCGCGTTTCTATCAGAACAAGCTCGTCGATACGTTGACGCCTTTCCACGACGGGCTTAGCGCCGCAGTCGGCACGCTCCATCAAGGCGGCTTTAGCGATGCCGAGTCGAGTGCGTTGATCTGGCATCAACTGGTGGTGCAGGCCGACATGCTTTCGCTCAATGACTTCTTTTTCCTCTCGTCTATCGGCTTTGCGCTGACCATCGTTATCGTGTGGCTTGCCAGATCGCCGCAAATGACGCGTTAAGCCGATCGGTGGGCGTTGCGAATCGAAGAGTCTTTCGCTACTGGCCCAGTGCGCATGTCTTTAAACGGCTTTTTCGGCCGGCACTTCCTATACTCTCATAGACGCCAGGTGCAAAGACGCGATCGACCGGCAAGCTGGCGATTCCCGGATCGCGCCCCGATAAGAGACGAAAGACCGCGCGCAGCGGCGCCATGGCCCATTGCGGTCGCTTTGCTGCGTTGCGACAGAATCAGGAGCGAGACATGGGACATTTCGCATCCGCGGCCCCCGGCGCTCACCACGTCGGCGTACCCGGCCCGCGCCGCCCTGCGCTGCCCGCGCTTGCGCTGGCTGCGCTCGGCGTAGTCTACGGCGACATCGGCACGAGCCCGCTCTACACGCTGTCGACGGTGTTCGATCCTGACAATGGGCTGCCGCTTAACGCATTCAATATCGTCGGCATCGTCTCGCTGATCTTCTGGTCGCTGATGGTGCTCGTCTCGCTCAAGTACGTGACGCTGGTCCTGCGTGCGAACAATCACGGCGAAGGCGGCATCATGGCGCTGCTCGCACTGGCGGCTTCGTCGGTCGCGGGACGGCCGCGGCTGCGTCGCACGCTGCTTGTGGTCGGTGTGATGGGGGCGGCGCTCTTCTTCGGGGACAGCGTGATCACGCCGGCGATTTCGGTGCTGAGTGCCGTCGAAGGTCTCGAGGTCGCGGCCCCCGCGCTAAAAACCTACGTGATTCCCGTGACGCTGGCGGCGCTGATCGTGCTGTTCATCATGCAGCGACGTGGCACGAGCGGTATCGGCGCGGCGTTTGGGCCCGTGATGGTGTTGTGGTTCGTGGTGATCGGCGTCGCAGGGCTCGTCAATATCGCTGCGGCACCCGTCATTCTGGTTGCACTTAATCCGCTGCAAGGGCTCGGCTTTTGTCTGCATCACCGCTTGCTCGCCTTTGTTGCGCTCGGCGCGGTCGTGCTGTCGTTGACCGGTGCCGAAGCGCTCTATGCGGACATGGGTCACTTTGGCAAACGGCCGATTCGCCTCACATGGTTCGGCATTGTGTTCCCGTCGCTCGTTTTCAATTACTTCGGTCAAGGGGCACTTTTGCTGGCCCATCCCGGCGCCATGCAGAACCCGTTTTATCACCTCTTTCCGGACTGGGCGTTGTTCCCGATGATCGTGCTGGCGACGGTCGCCACGGTCATCGCATCGCAGGCCGTGATTTCCGGTACGTACTCGATGGCGAAGCAGGCGATGCAGTTGTCTTTTCTGCCGCGGATGAATGTCGTTCACACGTCCGAGCACGAAATTGGCCAGATCTACCTGCCGGGCATCAACTGGGGGCTGCTCGCGGCGGTGGTCGCTGCGGTGCTCGGCTTCGGCTCGTCGACCGCGCTCGGCGCCGCATACGGCATCGCGGTCACCGGCACGATGCTGATCACGACGTTCCTCACGTTCTTTGTCGTCAGGTACGCATGGCATTACAACTGGTTGCTGGCGGTGTGCGCGACGGTGTTCTTCTTTGTGATCGACGCGACGTTTTTCTCCGCGAACCTGCTGAAGATTGCCGCAGGCGGCTGGTTTCCCCTCGCGATCGGCGCAGTGATGTTCACGATCATGGCGACCTGGGGGCGCGGCTGGGACATGATGATGGCCGAAGCACGCGCGCGCGCCGGCAGGACCCCCCTCGAATCGTACATGACGTCGCTGCTTGCGCGCGCGCCGTTGCGGGTGAGCGGTACGGCAATATTCCTGACGCCGAACCCGGATGCCGTGCCCCATGCGCTTGTCAACAATCTGGTCCATAACCAGGTGCTGCATGAACGCGTGTTATTCCTGACGGTGGTCACGTGCGAAGTGCCATGGGTGCCCACCAGCAAGCGCCTGAAGGTGCGGCCGCTATGCGCCGGCTGCTACCACGTGACGATTACCTATGGGTTCAAGGACGAAGTCGATCTGCCGTGCGCGCTCACCGAGTGCAGCGCGGACGGGTTGACATTCGATCTGTCGACCACGTCGTGGTTCCTGAGTCGTGCGACGGTGGTGCCGAGGCCGGGCCGCGGGATGGCGTTGTGGCGCGAACGTCTGTTCGCGATGATGCTGCACAACGTCGGTAATATCGCTGCATACTTCAAGCTGCCGGCTAACCGGGTGTTTGAGGTCGGCGCGCGGGTGGAGCTTTAGCGGGTCGTGTGCGGGCGGCAAAACGCGGGGCGATCGCATTCGTGGTGACCGCCACGCGACGTCGGTTGGGTTTCAGCGGGCGTCGGACGCGAATTGGACACGAGTGTCAAAATCAAAATAAAATCGCGAGGTCACATGCCCGAAGCTCGCTTTCGATTAGGCGACAAATCCGGCAACCAAGCCGGCAACAAATCCGGCAGCAAGCCCGGGCGTCGTACGTTTTTCTTCTGAGGAACCAGACGGGGCGGACCGCGGCGGCCTCACCCTGTGAGCCGCGCGCGTGTTTTGGCGTTACCCCTATGGACGTTAAATACCCTCACGTGTGATCCTGACTGATCTCGCCGAGCCGTCGCGCCGGCGTCACCGGGTGGGGACCGAATGGATGATCGTGTGGCGAACCCTCTGCCTCGCGCGATGAATTCGAGTGCGATGGCAGAGCGACTCGTGCGAGTGTATCGGACGGCTTTCATGCTGACCGCCGTCGGCGGTGCACTCCTTGTGCTTTCTACATGGCTCAGCTTCCGGTTCGGGGCGAACATGATGGTTGCGGCGTCGATCTGTATGACCGAAATCGTCCTGTTGTCATTATTTGGCCACTTCGTTTCGACGATCCTGCTCCCGGTGATTGCGATCGGCAGCCTCGATTATTTCTTTGCTACACCCGTCTTCAGCTTTCGTGTCGACATCGCATCGGACTTCTGGGCGCTGATCGCGTTTTTCGCCAGCTCGTCAATCGTGAGCTGGCTCGTGAACCACGTGCGCCGACTTGGGGCAATTCATCGACAGCAAGCACAGCTACTCGATCTCACGCATGACAGTGTGATGGTGCGCGGCATGGATGACACGATTAGCTACTGGAATCGTGGCGCGGAAGCGATCTTTGGATGGAAAGCGGACGAAGCGTTGGGCGAGATGTCACATTCGCTATTGCGCTCGCGCTATCCGATCGACTTCGAGCAGATCAAGCAGACTTTGCTTGAAAGCGGCTATTGGGAAGGCGAAGTCGTTCATGCAACGAAGAACGGCTCGGTCGTCGCAACCGCGACGCGTTGTTCGATACTGTGTGTCAAGCAGGGCGTGCCGACTGCCATCCTCGAGACCAGCACCAATATCACTGAACGCAAGCGAAACGAAGACGCGGTGGGACATGGGACCCGCTTCACGACGATCGGTGAATTGGGGACCTCAATTGCGCACGAGTTGGGCCAGCCGATCGCCGCGATCGGCGCCGAGAGCTCAGCCGGTTTAAGGTGGCTGAATCGTGACTCGCCCAACATCAATGAGGCGTTGTCTTCGTTGCAGCATATTGGTGCCGAATGTCGGCGCGCAACCGAGATTATCCGGCACGTCCGCGCAATGACGAAGCGAAAGCCGTTACAGGTGACGAGCCTCGCGATCAACGACGTGATCAGGGACGTCATCCCGCTCGTCCATCGCGAACTCCTGAATCATCAGGCAACGCTGAAGACAAGGCTCGATCCCGATCTGCCGCCTGTGCTTGGCGACCCGGTGCAACTCGCGCAGGTGACGATCAATCTGGTGATGAACGGTCTTCAGGCGATGGCTGCGGTAGCCAACCGCGCACGAGAACTGGTTATCGAGTCGCGTCGCGGTGAGGCGGGCGAAGTGCTCGTCGCCGTGTGCGATTCGGGAGCGGGCATCGCACCGAACGATGCAGAGCGGCTCTTCGAACCGTTCTTCACGACCAAGCCCGAAGGCATGGGAGTGGGGCTGTCGATCTGTCAGGCAATCGTCCAGTCGCATGGGGGCGAAATCCGGATCAGGAACAATACAGAACACGGTGTGACAGTCGAGTTTAGTGTGCCGGCGATTGGCGCGCACGACGGCGCGCTTTAAAACGCTCGGACGCAAGCATCAGGTCCGTGTTAAAGGAGGCCGATGCGTTGAAGTCGCTCGCTCAAGCCTGCATGCGCCACTATCTGAATCTGGGTCCCGTCTGTGGCTCCTGCGACTCGAAGCTTCGGAACAGAACATGTTCTAAAGCCCTTGCATGTTGCAAAAGGTCATCTGGCCGACGATGACAGATCCATACGCTTGCGCTGCAGGAACCGGCGCACGGCCGGGTCGCGCTCGAGGCCGATCGCGAGATCGTACGCGTCGAGCGCTTTGGCCGTCGCGCCTGCACGCGCCAGCAGATCCGCGCGCGCGGCCCAGTAGGGTTGGTAGTCGGCCAGCCGTGGATCGTCCGCATACGACTCGAGCGCGTCGAGCGCCGCTTGCGGGCCGTCCCGTTCCGCTACCGCGAGCGCGCGGTTCACCGCGACCACGGGCGTTGCTGCAATCGTGAACAACGCATCGTACAGCTGCACGATCTCATCCCAGTTCGGGCGACGCGTCTGGCAGCGGTGCACGTGCGCCGACTGCAGCGCGGCCTCGAGCTGAAAGCGTCCGATCGCATTGAAGGCGTTCGCGTGCCGCAGCAGCGCGTTGGCTGTGTCGATCATGGGCGCGTTCCAGGTCGACGGATCCTGAGCGGACAGCGGCACGTAGTCGCCGGCCGCATTGCGTCGGGCATCGCGTCGCGCCTGCGCGTACAGCATCAGCGCCAACAGACCCAGCGCCTCTGGCTCCTCGGGCAGCAGTTCCGCGAGCATATGTGCAAGAAACAGTGCCTCGCCGGCGAGATCGCGGCGCTCGGTATCGCTGCCGACCGGGTCGGTCCAACCTTCCGCATACGCCGCATAGACCGCTTCCAGTACCGCCGCGAGCCGGCCGGGTAACTCCTCGCGCTCGGGCACGCTAAACGGAATGCCCGCTTCGCGAATCTTGTTCTTCGCCCGCACAAGGCGTTTGCTCATCGCGGCAGGCGACATCAGGAACGCGGATGCGATCGTCTTCGCTTCGAGTCCCAACACCGCCTGCAGCATCAGCGGCGTGCGAATCGCGGCTTCGAGCGCCGGGTGCGTGCACGCGAATAGCAGCGCAAGCCGTCGGTCGGGCAACGCGCCTGCGTCACGCTCGTCGATCTCGTCGGCGAGGATCGCGAGCTGGTTCGCCACGACGTCGCCGACACGGCGATGACGCGCGCCATCGATCGCGCGGCGGCGCGCAACCGTCATCAGCCACGCTTCAGGGTTCGCGGGGCAGCCGCGCGCCGGCCAGTCCGCGAGCGCGGCCGCAAATGCGTCGGCGAGCGCATCCTCGGCCGCGGCCAGGTCGCGCGTGCGCATCGCCAGCAGCGCGACGAGCTTGCCGTAACTGCGGCGCGCGACTGCCTCGGCTATCGAATGCGCGGCGCCGTCCGCATCACGGCCGCCGCCGGACCGACTCATGCAACGGATGGCGCATCGTACGGGGCGGTCCAGACCGGGCGCACTTCCATGATGCCGTGCCCCGCGCCGGGACAACGCGCCGCCCACGCGATCGCCGCATCCAGATTGGGCACGTCGATCAGGTAGTAGCCGGCAAGCTGCTCCTTCGAATCGGAATACGGTCCGTCAAGCACCTGCGGCTTGCCGTCGACGAGCCGCACCGTGGTGGCCGTGCTGGTGTGCTGCAGCCGGTCGGCGCCCACTAGCGCGCCTGCCTTTTTCAACGATTCGGTGTACGCCTGGTACGCGGCGACGCCTTGCTGCCGCTCGCTGTCGGTCATCTTGTTCCAGCCGTTTTCTTCCGAATAGATCATCAAAAGGTATTGCATATGAGCCTCCGTCATAAGGTTGAGGCGGGTGATGAAATCGGACCGCCATCACAATGACGCGCGGGCCGTATGCGGACGGACAGGTGGCGTCAAATAAAGTCGCGCACGGGCGGGCGTACGCAGTGCGCATCAATGGGACTGCGCCTGCGGGCATTCTGCCTGATACCAGAGATCGACCTGGCGCTGCGCCGCCTGCAGATTAGCCGGATAGTACGGATCGAAGCCCAATGCCGGGTGGTAACCCGCTTCCCCGAGCGCCGCCAATTCGCTCTTGTTGAGCTCGCGTGTGGTCGGTGCGCCGTTCCTGACCGCTGTGAGGTCGCTGCATTGCGTGGCGCTCAGATGCGTGTGCGCGCCGGTCTGCGTGCCGCCGCCAGTCGCACAGCCAGCAAGCGGGAGCGTCAACGCGAGAAGGATCGGCCAGAGGTGCGGTGGGTTTTTCATGTCACGTCTCCATTCAATGACGCAACGCTACCATGCCGCGCGTGTTCCGAGCCGCCGGCCGTGGGCATCGCGGCAAGACGTCAACGCGTCAGCCTCGTTTCTTCGTGCTGCCCGGCAGGTGCCACGCGGTCAGATCCTGCTCAGGCCGCTTGACCGCACAACCCCAGTCGAGCGGTTCGTCCTGATCGAACCGTTTGCCAAGCTGCCACGCGATTTCGGCACGCGCGAGTTGCACGCCGAGATAGAACGCATGTCCGCCGTCGTGTTCAACGTTTAATTGCGGATAAAGCTCGAATGGGTCGGTGGCCTTTAAATGGCCAGCGCGGTTATACACGTGAATTCCGTCGCCTGACACTTGCACGCGAAAATTCGGATCGCGTACGGCGGCGGCGAGTTCCGCGATTTCATCGGCGTTATAGGGAAAGGGCCGCTTCGCATGCAGCGCGGCGAGATCGCCGGAAATCCCTTTTGGTAGAACTTGCTGTTGTTGGGCCGCATGCATGATGCGTCGCGCGACGTCCGCTTCTCGTACCGCATGCCGTGCATGCAGGCTGACCGACGTCGTGAGCACGGCGGCGATGCGCAACTCGGCCGCGATGCCGAGCAGCAGCGCATTGATCCCGGTCGTGTCGGCCTCGGTCAGCTCGGTGACGTTGCCGATGCCAAGCATGATCGCGATCTGCGGATAGCGCTCGCGCAACGCGACGTAACGCGCGACCGAAGCGGCAAAGCCAAACGGAATCGGGTCGAGAATCGGATCGGCAAGAAACGGCTTGCCGCGTGCGAGCATCGTATCGATCGCCTGATGTAGCGACGCGGTATCGCGCGGCTCGCGTGCAACGACGATCGGCGTTGCCGGCACTTCATCGGCGATCCACAACATGTCGGCATTCAGGCTCATCAGGTAATCGGCGCCCGCCCGTCCGCCGCGCAGCAGCTCATCGGTCAGCATCGAATCGACGCTCACGCGATAGCCGGTGTCCTTCAGCATCCTCACGGCCTCTTCGAGATGCGGAAACGGCGTATCGGGCAGGCAGCCGATGTCGATTACGTCAGCACCGTCGTCCGCGAATCGCTTGGCACGCGCGGCAATGCCATCGAAATCGAGCCGTGGCGCATCGACGATCTCCGCGAAAATCTCGGTCTCATAGCGAGATAAGTCCAGCTTGCGCGCCGCCTGTCCGAAGAATTGCGGCAAGTCCTTGATCTCATCGGGTCCCCGTTGCACCAGCACGCCGAAATGCGCGGTCAGCGCATCCATATCGCCACGGCAGCGGCCGGGCACGATCAGCCGGTTTGCGTTGAGCGGCAGCGGCACGCGCCGACGGATCATGTCGGCGGTCATGAGCCCCGCGACCTGCAGGCCGATTTCGCGCACTTCCCACGTGAAGGTCGGATTCGCGAAGCCTTCGAGCACCTGCACGACGCTTTTTTCGGCCAGTCTGCCGGTCAGGAAGACGATGTGTTCCATGCGAGCCCGAGAGTCGTCAGCCGTTGCGTGAGCGCGCCGCGCAGCTCGTCGAGCGAGCGCGCGACGGTGGTGTGTTCGATCCGCGCGAGCCGCTCGACGTTCTCGAGTTCGATCGCGCGCGGCCGCAACTCGACCCAGTCGTGCGGACTCTGGGTGATCACGGTTGGCTCGGTGTCGCATGCGAAAACGATGCCGGGTACGCATTGCTTGCCGGCCTGCGCGTAGAGATTCGTCGGCAGCGTGTCGGAAATGCCCAATGCGCATTTCGCGACCGTGTTGCTGGTTGCGGGCGCAATCACCACCGTGTGATAAAGCCCCTCGTAAAGCATGCCGACCGGCACGCTGCTCGCGCTGTTGTCGCGCATCACGCGGAAATGTTCGCGCAGCCTGGCGATGGGCCAGCCGTACAGCGGCAATACTTCCTCGCCGGCTGCGGACAGGAACATATCGACGTCCGGCAGTTGCAGCGCAAGGTCGATCGATTCCTCGATCATATGGCCGGAGCCGGTCACGCACCATGCGAAGCGCGCGTCGGGCCTGAATTCGCCGGGGCGGCGAGCGGGCGTCGGCGCGCTCATGGACCGTGCCGCCGTGGGTTCGGCGATACGCGTGGCCGTGCGTCAGGCATCGTTGAGTGGAGACGGCGTGTCGTGCGAGAGCCGGATATACAGTCTGTGCATCTTCCGGTACAACGTGTTGCGGCTAATGCCGAGCGTCTTTGCGACATTGCTGACGTTCCAGCGGTGTTCGTCGAGCATCGCGAGCACCGTTTCGCGTTCCTTGATCTGTATTGCGTTGAGCGTCGATACGTCGCAGTCGTCCGTCGGAGCACCGGGTATCTCCTGCATCGCGGCAGGCGCGTCGGTTGTGCGTGCAACGGTCAGCGGTGCGCCGCTGACCTGCATGATTTCTGGCGGCAGGTGCGTGCAGCGAATCTCCGTGCCGTCGCACAGCGCGATGGCCATCTGCAGCACGTGCCGCAACTGGCGGATGTTGCCCGGCCACGCATAGTTGAGCAGCGCCTGGCGCGCTTCCGCGCTGAGGGCCGGCGCATCGTCCGTTTCGCTGTCGAGCAGATGCTGGATCAGCGCGCCGATGTCCGCGCGCTCGCGCAGCGCCGGCAGATTGATTTCGATGCCGCTTAAACGGTAATACAGGTCTTCACGGAATAGCCCGCGCTGCACGAGGTCGAGCAGATTGCGGTGGCTCGCGCTGATTAACTGGAAGTCGACCTTTTGCGTGGTTTCGGTGCCCAGCGGCGTGACTTCGTGCTCTTCAAGGACGCGCAATAGACGCGCTTGCAGCGCCATCGGCATATCGCCGATTTCATCAAGAAAGAGCGTGCCGTTGTTCGCCTGCACGATCTTGCCGCGTCGTCCTTCGCGCTGCGCACCGGTAAACGCGCCGGCACGATAGCCGAACAGCTCGCTTTCGATCAGGTTTTCCGGTAGCGACGCGCAATTCACCGCGACAAAGCTGCCGCTGCTATTCGGGCTGATGCTATGCAGTGCGTTCGCAAACACTTCCTTGCCGGTACCCGTCTGACCGCGCAGGATGATCGGGATCTTGCGCTGGATCGCGCGCGCGGCGAGCTGGATTTGCGAGGCCATCCGCGGGTCGCCGAATTCGAGTTGCGAGAGTTTGTCGAGACGGCTGCTGGCCGGTGCGCGGCTTTCCTTGCTCTTTGCGGCGCGGCCGCGCGGCGCGGCATCGCCGGCCGTCGCGCGTGGCGCAGGCAGTGTCGAGAAGGCGCTCGCAAAGGTGGTCGCATCGCGCGGCGTTTGCGCGACGAGGAAAAAGCGATTGTTCGTACGCGCGCCATAGACGGTGACCGGATGGAACGAGCCGCGAATGCTGCGCGCGATCATGTCTTCGAGGCTCGCGCTGAATGCTTCCTCGATCCGTTTGCCGCACAGCTGGTCCGGCGAACGCAGGTCGAGCTGGAATAGCGCGCTGCGGCTTGCCGCGAGCACGATCCCTGCGTCGTCGACGGCCAGCTTGCCCGCGTGCAGCGTGCCGACGAACTCGGGCCGGCTATGGAAGTGGATCATGTTGGCGCGCCGGTAGCGCGAGTCGATCAGCCGGTTTTCGATCATCTGCCGCGACATGCCGACCAGCACCAGCGAGTGCTGCTGCAACAGTTTCGAGCGGCTTGTCACGTCGAGCACGCCGACGACCATGCCATGGTCGTCAAGGATCGGCGCGGCGGAGCAGGTGAGCGACGTGTAGCGCGGATAGAAGTGCTCGTGCTGATAGACGGCGAGGCATTCGCGTTCGGCCAGACAGGTGCCCATGCCGTTCGTGCCGGCGGTGCGCTCGCTCCACACCGCGCCGACGCGCAGACCATCCGCGGCAACGGCTTCGCTGAACGGTACCGACGATACCTGGTGCACGATCACGCCGTCCGCATCGGTCAGCACGACGGCGAGGCTCGGGTCCGCGAGTTGCTGATACAGCGTGGTCATTTCGAGCTTCGAGCATGCGATCAGATCGGTCGCCGCTTCGCGGCGCGCTGAAAGCTCGTGCTGCGTGAGCACGGGCGGCATGATGAAGCGGCCCGGATCGAGACCGAACTCGTTCAGGCAGCGCGTCCACGATTGCGCGACCGAATCGCTCGTCTGACGCGTGGGCGACTGGTTATGGACCGTGTTCAGGACATCACGGATGTGTGAGTTGATGTCAGCGAGCGATGACATGTTGGGGCGTCTCCATTGCGTTCGGCTTATCCGCACCGAATTAGCGGCGCGCCGACGCCTTTATATGTTTACCTCTTCCCCTGCGCGCCGCGCGAATCTGCGTCGCGCATCCGCCAAGCCACAACCACAGCCACAACAGACAGACGATTGTAGGCACCTGCTTCATTGCCCGATTGCGAACACTCTACAACCGATAGCGCCGGTCATCAATAAGTAGTCTTATAAGGACCCCATTCCGTGCGCGCTTTTTGCTTAATGTGACAGGCTGCCACGCGCATGGCATTCGTATGCACTGCGCAACGGCGGCGCTCAGTCCGATCCACCTCGACCACCTGGAAGCCGACAGGCAGCGGAGTAACCCTTATGGAGCGTTTCGATGCGATGCGCGCGATCCGGCAACCGATCGACATCCCGCTTGCCGACATGAACGAGCGGCTGACGGCGGGCGATGGCATGACCCATGCGTCGGCGCGCGCCGCGCTGGACATCGTCTATATCGAGGGCTTCACGGGCCAGACGGTGATCGGCATCGACGCGCCCGAACTGCATACGACGCAGCCGGTCAGGCTCGATCTCGCGATTGGCGTGCCGCGGCTGCGCGCATGCGATACCGATCGCATTGCGGATACCGTCGACTATTCGGCGGTGCGCACCGCGCTGCATACGCTTCTTGCGACGCACAAGGTCCAGTTGCTCGAGGCGCTTGCCGAACAGATCGCACAATTGATGATCGGTACGTTCGGCGCGCATTGGGTGCGCGTGTCGCTCAGCAAGCCCGCGAAGTTCGACGACGTCGCCGCGGTGGGCGTGCTGATCGAACGGGAACGCAGGCGCAGCGACACACGCAGCATCTGGGGTAAATGCGCGTCGCTCGGGGAAGGGCTGGTTCCCGATTGAGCTCGCCGCCGCGCCGCTGTCGCGCTATTTTGCCGAGGCCGATGCGGCCGGCTTACCCAGGCCGCACTGATCGTACGCAGCCTGCTGCAATGCGAGGAATTTCTTCGTCTGTGCGCGTGCCTTGTCCATCCGGAATTCAGCGCCGCCTTCTCCGCCCATCGTCGCGTACTTCGAGAAGGTCGACTGCTCGACATAATCGTCGTACGGTAGCGCAGCCGCGATCTTGTCGATCGTGCAGGAGCACTTGTAGACGTTGGCGAAATCGTGTCCTTTTTCGTCCATGCAGCCGAGCACGTACTCGACACGCCCCTCGGTCGGATAGCTGTAGCCTTGTGCAGGCGCCGCGTTGTTAGCGGAACCTGCGGATGCCGGCCCGTCGGCCAGCGCAGCAAGCGGCAGGCACGCGGCGCATGCCACCGAGAGAATCGCGAGCCGCGTGCGACAACGTGAAGTCATGCGAGGACCTCTTATCGAAACACTATGATCATCCGCCGATGCAAGTCGCGCGCCGGATCGCCGTCCGTTACGCGGCTTGCATCGACCAGCGGGTATCGACCGCTAGTTCGGCGCGAACGGGTGCGCGGCCGAACTCTTCTTCGACACCACTTCCGCCGCGCTCGGCTCGCCCGCTACCGCGCGTTGCAGCGCTTCTCGCGTTGCCTTGTAGTTGAATTCCTGAATCTTCTTGTCGTCTTCGGCCTGCCAGTGAATGAAGACGCCGACGCAAATAAACAGATCGTCGGCTTCATCTTTCGGGATCGTGCCGTCCTCGACGCAATCGGCGACGGCCAGCGCAACGGCGTGCTGCGCGGGGCCGAACATCTGCACCGCCTGTTTGGCGCCCTTGATCGTCACCTTGTTGAACAGTATGGTGTTCGGCTTGGCCATCAGGTTCGGCGCGACCACGGCGAGCAGTGACGTGAAGCCGTCTTTGTTGTTGGTGAGCGCATTGCAGAATGCGGTTTCGGCTGCGGAACCACGCGGTCCGATGATCAGATCGATGTGAGCGACCTCGTTGCCATCGCCGACTAGCGACTCGCCTACCAGGACGCGGTTTATCTTGGCCATGCTGTTCCTCCGATGAAGTTGGATCTGTCAACGCTGGGGGGGCGCCCGCGGCGTGCGGCGCTCTGCCGCACAGGCGAGCGGAGAAGGCACCATCGCATCGTCTAACAGGAAGCGTGCCAATCCAGCGCGTGTCACGAGCCGGCGGCGCTGCGCAAAAAACGCTGCGGTGCAAGACAGATCGCGACGAACAGCGTCGCGACAGTCAGGTCCGCGCTCGTGCCCGGATTGATGCCTTCACGCTTTAATTCGGCATCCCATGCATCGAGCCGCGCTGCCTGCGGGCCCTGCGGCGATAGACGCCATTGCGCGTGCCGTCTGGCCGCCTCGCGCGTGACACTTTGCGCCACCGTCACACCCTGCTTGCGCACTATGTGCGAATCGGGCCATGCGGACAGGAAGGTGAGGAACACGTCGAGCGTGAGGGTCTCGGGTGTGGCATCAGGGTTTGCCTGTAGCAGTGCGGCAATCGCGTCGAGACCGGTCGTGAAGATATCGGCAAAGCCGTTCTCGTACTGGCGCGCGATGCTGTCGCGCGCGGCGGCGAGCTTCATCGCGGCGCGCAGGTTGATGGTCGGCTGCGCATGCACCGATTGTTCGGATGCGTCGCCGAGGCCACCCGGGTTGGCCGCGCGGATCGCCAGGTAGGTTGCTTTCGCATCGTCGACGCTCAGGTGCGCGAGCACGCGCTCGTTCGCGTCGCGCCAGTGTGCCGCGCTGCGCAGGCTGCCGGGCTCTTCGAGCGCGGCGGCAAGCGGCGCGACCAGCAGCACGATGCCGAGATTCGTGTTGCAGCCGACCGCCTGCTGCGTGCTCATCACCGCGTCGAGGATGCGCGCGCCGACCGGTGTACGGTGCGCGAATAGCGCCGTGACGCAGGCCGACGCGCTGGCGATGAACTGTTCCGCATCCATCCGGTGTCCCGCGCGATCGATGCTGACGTTGCCGGGTTTGGGCGTTGCCACATCGAGGCTGCACGCGCGCAAGAACGCATGGCGGGCGAGTACGAGCGGGTCGTCAGACGCTTGCATGGCGCATCGGTGCAGGCGGGGGAACGGCGGCCGCGAGCTTTCGGTCAAGCAGGTCGTCGACGAGTGCGGCGGCGATATCGAACGGTGTGACCGTTTGCAGCCCGCGCCATGCGGCGACGCCGTTCACTTCGAGCACAAGCGGGCTTGCGTGCGCCGCGTCATGCGAGTCGGGCGAAGGGATCAGGTCGACGCCCGCGTAGTCGAGCCCGAGCGCTTGCGTGGCGCGCACGGCGGTTTGCGCCAGCGTGTCGTCGAGCACGGCGGGTTCGCAGCGCGCGCCGCGTGCGACATTGTGAATCCAGCCGCGGCCGCCGACGCGCTGCATCGCCGCCACCGCGCGCGTGCCGATCACGAGCACGCGCCAGTCGAACGCGGGTCCGGCGTGTAGCCTGGGCGCCGTCCGCCTGGTTATGCCAACGAAGCGCTGCAGATACGCGACCTGCTGATACCGCGCGAGCGGCGGCAGCGGGACCAACGTACCGTCGCGTCGCGCACTTGCGCCGAGCC
Organism: Paraburkholderia humisilvae; assembly: GCF_902859855.1. Lineage (GTDB taxonomy): Bacteria > Pseudomonadota > Gammaproteobacteria > Burkholderiales > Burkholderiaceae > Paraburkholderia > Paraburkholderia humisilvae. Next base: position 164,496 of record NZ_CADIKH010000003.1, on the reverse strand, counting down.
GCCGCAAGCCTTTGCCCTGCGAACCAAACAGCGGTTTCAACACGACTTGATGCCCGGCCGCGGTCTCACGCATCAGCACACGCTGTGCGAACGCAGCCGATTCGCCTGCCCACGTTGCCGGCGTCGGTACACCGCTGCGGTGCAGCAGAAAACTCGTCATCGATTTGTCGACGCTGCGCTCGATCGCGCGCGCATCGTTGTAGACCGGCACGCCACATTCGCGCAGCGCATGCAGGATGCCCAGGCGCAGCGTCACCTGCTCGAACGTGCCGCCCGCGATGCCGCGCACGAACACCGCGTCGGGCAGCGCGTGGCCAAACCCGGGCAGCGCGAGGCCGTACGGTTCCCATGTCGTATCGATCCGGCACGCGGCGAGGTCGATGCAGCGCGCGTCGACGCCGCGCGCGCGGAACGCCTTTTTCAGGCGCGCGGTATGCCAGCCGGTTTCGTCGGTCATGATCGCGACGCGCAGATCTGCGCTGAACGGCATGTCGCTCATTGCGGACCTGCGTCGCTTTGGCCTGACGCGGGTGTGCTCGTTGCGAGCGGATCAGCGGCGCCGTCCCACTGACGATGCAGCAATGCGCCGTCGAGCCGTCCGCCGTAATAGGTCGCACCGCTTTCGAGGCTGCTGATCCACGCCTCCGCCGGCGCGAACAGAGCCGGGTCGATCTGATAGAAGTCGTGGTTGAACGACGCGAACACATCCGCGAACGGGCGGCCGTAATCGCGCGAATTCCATGACGGCAGTTCGGCTGCGAGGCGCCGCGCAAGCGCGTCGTCCGTCACCGTCAGATGCACGCGGCCGCCGTACAGGATCGCGTCATTGGTGCGGCCCATCGCGGCGAGCGCATCGGGCGCAGGCGGTGGCAGCGGCGCGATGCCGCTTGCTTCGACGATGCCGTCGAGCGGCACGCCGAGCACATGCGCCTTGTGCAGCGCGACTTCGACGACCCGCGCGACGACCTGCACCGTACCCGCGATGGACTGGGTCGGCGTGACGACGATCGTCAGACGCTCGGGCGCGAGGCCGCAGTCGTTCAGCACCTTGTCGATGACCGCTTGCGGCGGCAACTGGTTCACTTCCATCACCAACGCGCCGCTGTCGTGACGGTCGCGGTAGCCGAGTTCGTCGAACAGCGGCTCTTTACACGCGAGCGCGCGCGCCGGACCCGAGCCGAGCGAAAAGAACTTCTTGCCGTTGTTCTGTTCCTTGCTGGCCGCAAGGCTCCAGCCCGCGTACTGGCTGCCGAGGCACGCAAGCACCGGCGTCGACGTATGCACTTCGATCATCGTGGGCCATAGCGGCTCGCGCTCGGCCGCGACACGCGGCGCGACGTGTCCGAGCCCACCCATGCAGATACGCGCGATTTGAACCCCTGCTGCGACGCTGCCGCGCGCGGCGACGCCGGCGTCGACGATCGTCGTGCCTGATGCGGTGCGGGACACATCGATGCGTAGCCGCGCCGCATCGGCGAGCAACTGCTCGACGAGCGGTTCGGCAAGCCGGTTGACGCTTAGCTTATTGTGCGAAAGCGCGTGCGACGGGTTAGCCGGTTCGTGTGGTGAGGTCATCGTGGGACTCGTGGCAAGTGTCGATCAGTTCGATAAGACGTGCGCGCTGCCGTTCCAGTTCGTCGGTGAGCAGCGCGGGCGCCGCGGCGGTCGCGATCAGGGTGCAGACGGGCTCGCCCGCCGCGATGCGCACGCCGGGCTGCGGCACATCGCGGCACCACGGCGCGGCGAACAGCGTGTCGCTGACATGCTGTGTGACGGTGAAGCCATGCGGGGCGAATGCGACGCGCTGTGCGATGCATCGCTGCGGCGCCGTGCCGGTCGGTTGCGGCAGCCGCCCTTTGACACAAGCGTCGATATGACACGCAAGCAAGCCATGCGGCCACGCTGCCGGCGAGGCGAGTTCGTGAAGCGCGGCGGTCGACGAAGGTCGCGGATTGATTTCGAGCACGCTGACGGTGTCGTCGTCGAGCAGGAAATCGATACTGTTCATGCCGGTCAGGCCCGTCTTTGCGACGATCTCGCGCACCATGCCGTCGATGCGCGACGCGACCGGTGGCGGCAGATCGATCGGTCCGAGCGAGCCCGCATGCACAAACGGTAGCGCGCCGTACGCGACGCTCAACTGCTCCGCGAAGCCGACGGTCATTGCGTGTCCGCCGGCGGCGATAAACAACGCCGACATTGAGCGCCCGGCGGCTACGCGCTGAAAGTAATCGGGCGACGGCACAGCGGCGTCCGTATCGCTCGCCGCGCGGATATGCGTGCCGCCGCATCCATCGGCGTGCTTGCCGATCCAGCCGCGCGAATCAGTAGGTCGCGTGTACGTCACCTCCGGATACGCGATACCCAATGCATCGAGCAGCGCAAAAAAGCGCCGCGGTTCACGCACGGCCGCTATCGCACGCAGGTCGTTGCCGATGAAGCGCGGTAGGCCCGGCCGCTCGTGCAACTCGCGCGCGAACGGTTCCAGCCCGCCGCCCGCGATCAGGCCGAGCATCCGAGGCAGGCGGGCGGCGCGTGCGAGCGCATCGAAGAGCTTATCGCGATCGACCGACAGACCCGCGCCGCCGATATCGAGCCAGACTTTCGCGCGCTGCCGCGTATCGCGATCGCCGAACAGATCGAGTGCGGCGACGTTCAGGCGAGCCCGTCCCGCCGATTCGGTGAAAAGCCGTGCGGAAAGGCCCGCGATCGCGACGAACGGCACGCGGATGTCATACGTGCGCGCGTACGGCCGGGCCGATACACGCAACGCGGGTCGACGAGGCACCGTCAGCATGGCGCGCGCGGACACTCGTCAACTGCGGCCGGCGACGATCGCGCGGGCCTCGTCGAATGCTTCGGTGAAGCCGAGGTACACCGGCTTGCCGCCGGTGCGCATCCGCAGAAACAGACGATGCTCGACCTGATACTTCACATTGCCGATCGCAAGCGCGCCGATGCCGACCGCATCGGGTCGCGCGGCGCCGGCAAGCGGCTTGCCGTTGTCCATCACATTGACGCCGGCGATCCCTTCAGGCGGTACCGCATTGACGTCGGCGGCCACGCGCATAGGCTGCGCATGCGCAAGGTCCGCGCTGGTGACAATCTGCACGCCGGCCGCGGCGGTGCCGATCACGATGTCCGCGTGCGCGAGCGCCGCATGCAGCGAGTCGGCCGTGCCGACGCCGATACCCTTGGTCTTGATGCTGAAGCGCTGGTTCACTTCGTCGCTGACGCGCTGCGCACGTGACGCGTCGGAATGACTCGCGATCGAGACGTTGCCGCCGAGCGACGCGATCAACGCGGCCGACACGCGGCCGACCGCGCCCGTGCCGCCGAGAATCAGCACGCGCTTGCTGCCGAGCTCCTCGCCGTGCTCGGCTTTCAGATGCCGCTCGACCAGCGCGACCAGCGCGGCCGACGTCGTGTACGCGCCGCTCGGATCGGCGAACACCGACACCTCGAACGGCGGCACCATCGCCTGGCGCGCGAGATCGAGCATGTCGGCGGCCAGCATCACGTCGCGTCCGCCGATGAAAATGCCCGTGCGTGACACGCCTTTCGGGCCGCGCGAAAAGATCGCGTCCTGGGTGAGTTGCACGACGTTGCTGGCGTCGACGTGGCTGTATGGCACGACGATCTGGTAGCCCGCGTCGGCTGCCATGTTGACGTCAAACGGACTCATCTGCGGGGTAGCCGTGAACATATGCAGGATGTATGGCCTTTCAGTAGCTTCGGACATGGCAGTAGGCTGATATCAAGGAGCGTTTCGGGGAACAGAGGCGATGCCGCGTGGTGTTCGGTGCGATGCAATAGGCCGTGTGATGGGGTGGACGTAATGGGTCAAGCAGCGTGGTTGAAGCACCGCGGTGCGGGCGCCGGCGCGCGCACCGCGCGGCGTCATCCGACATCGACTTTGCAGCTATGCGTGCGCTCGACGCCGAGCGTCGCGCCGCGATTGCGCGCGACCGTGATCGAGCAGACGACGGACGGACTATCGCGCGTCGCGGCGCGCGCCGCCGCGAGCGCCTCTTCCGCGGCGTCCGCGCTGCGCACGATCGCGAAGCCGACCGGCCCCCACGAGGTCTGGCCGATGCCGGCCTTCTGCTGACTCGCGATGGCCTGCAGCGCACGGGCGACCGCCGGGCTCGAGACCACGCCGCCTTGCACGGGCGCGAAGTATTCGCCGATGGTTTGCTGCACTGCGCTGATGCCGTCCGCGAAGGTGTCGAAGTCCTGCTCCACGACGCCGGGGAGCACACGCATCAGCAGCAGATGGCATAGGTGAGCGGCAAGTGCCTGCGGAAACGGCGCCAGCGCGGCGAGACCACGCCGTTCTTCGTCGCCGTGCAAGCCTTCGCGGTCGGTGTCGTCGATCAGCACGACACGCCATGCATCCGGAAACGGCTGCCGGAACAGCAGCGGCGGCATGCGTGCATCTTGCGGTTGCGCACCGCGCACAGGGCCGCCGTCGACGATCAGCCCGCCATGATCGAAGCCGAGCGCGCCGACGCCGGAGCGCGCGCCGCGTCCGAGCAGTTGCGCGATCGTGCCAGTTGCCGCAGGCACGCCGGCGAGCCGTGCGAACGCGGCGCCGACCGCGAGCGCGAGCTGGGTGCCCGAGCCGAGACCGCAATGCGAGCGCGGCGCCTGTTCAATATCGATCACCACTGGCGGGCCGCCCCACGCATCGTGCAGGCAGTCGAGATACACCGCCGCGCGCGCACGCTGCGCGTCGCTCGGTGCCTTGGCGACATGCGATCGTTCGGCGAGCCGCGCGGTGACGCGCGTGCCGCGTCCTTCGATGACGAGCCCGATGCTGCCGAACGCGCGTCCGAGCGACGCGCTCGGGTCGAGAAAGCCCAGATGCAGACGGGCCGGCGCGTCGACAGTCACCGCCGATAGCGGTGCGAGACGGTCAGAGTCAATCGGCATGGCGAGCGTGTCCTTGTCGAGTCGTGGTAGGGGCCCGCGTTGCGCGCTTCTATACCGCGAGCCGACACCAGCGAGGCAAAAGCCGTACCACGCATGCGAACACGCCGCATGCCAAGGTTCCCGACGCGCGTGCTGACTGCGTCGCGCTTCAACTCTTCGGCGCGTCGTACTTGATATAGCGGAAGCGCTGATCGTCGGCCGGCGTGCCTTCGAGCGCGCCACCTTCCTTGCCGGGCTGCCACTGGATCACTTCCTCGATCTTGTTCGCGAGCGCGAAGTCCTTGTCGGTGATCCCTTTGGCGGTATGCGTTTTGAGCTTCACGATGACAAACGCATACGACACGGTCAGGTCCGGGTGATGCCACGCGGCTTCCGCGAGGTGGCCGACCGTGTTGACGACCATCAACGTGCCTTTCCAGCTTTCGGTGCGGTACTTGCGACGCAGCCATCCGTCTTCCAGGTACCAGTGCTGCAATGCACCCTGAAGCCGCTGCTGCACTTCTTCATCGGAATAGACTCGTTCGGCTTGTGCCATGACTGACCTCGACTGACGGGATATCGATAGGGGAGGCACGCGCGATCGAACGCGCGATGGGTGCCTTCAATGTATCGCGTATTTGACACAGTATGTATCGTCATCCGAAGCGAAGCGGAACACCTTGACGCCGAACCGCGCGGTACACCCCAGATGCGCGCGGTCGGCATGGAATATGCGACCAGCCTTCATACGCATGAGCCGGGCAATGAATCCGGCTTGGATTTAGCTCGTTACCCGCATCCGGACGGCGCGGCTGGTGTGGCGCGGTAGCGTGTCATCGTGAGGTGAGGTGTCGGTTTACCCAATCTGGAGGAGACATGAACGTACGCACCCTGGTTCTGGGACTGGCGGTGACTGCGGTAACGGCGCTGAGTTCTTTCTTCGCAAACGCCGATCCGCAGCTCGATTCGCTGCTCAAGAACCCATCCAACTGGGCATCGCAGTCCGGCGGTTATGACAATCACCGCTATAGCCCGCTCAAGCAGATCAATGCAAATAACGTAGGCAAGCTGCAGGTCGCGTGGACGATGTCGACCGGCGTGCTGCGTGGTCACGAAGGCTCCCCGCTCGTGATCGGCGACACGATGTACATCCATTCGCCGTTCCCGAACAAGGTGATCGCGGTCAACCTGAAGGATCAGACTTTCCTCTGGCAGTACGAACCCAAGCAGGACTCGCAGGTCATTTCCGTGATGTGCTGTGACACGGTGAACCGCGGGCTCGCGTATGGCGACGGCAAGATCTTCCTGCAGCAGGCGGATACGACGCTCGTCGCGTTGAATGCGAAGACCGGCGACGTCGTGTGGACCGCGAAGAACGGCGATCCGAAGGCGGGTGAAACCAACACCAACGCGCCGCACGTGTTCGGCGACAAGGTGCTCACCGGCATTTCGGGTGGTGAATTCGGCGTGCGCGGGCGCCTCGTCGCTTACGACATCAAGACCGGCAAGGAGGTCTGGAAAGCCTATAGCACAGGCCCTGACAACGAGATGCTGCTCGATCCGAATTCGACCATGACGTATGCGGACGGCAAGATGCAGCCGGTCGGTGCGGATTCGTCGACCAAGAGCTGGAAGGGCGATCAGTGGAAACTCGGCGGCGGCACCACGTGGGGCTGGTATGCGTGGGACCCGAAGCTGAACCTTGTCTACTACGGCACCGGCAACCCGGGCACATGGAACCCGTCGCAACGTCCTGGCGACAACAAGTGGTCGATGTCGATCTTCGCGCGTGACCTGAACACCGGCAAGGCGAAGTGGGTGTATCAGATGACCCCGCACGATGAGTGGGACTACGACGGCGTGAACGAGATGATCCTCGCCGACCTGACGATCAACGGCAAGAAGGTGCCGGCAATCGTGCACTTCGACCGCAATGGCTTCGGGTATACGCTCAATCGCGAAACCGGCCAGCTGCTGGTCGCGAGCAAGTTCGACCCGGCGGTGAACTGGGCGGAAAGCGTCGACCTGAAGAGCGGTCTGCCGATCCGCAACGCGAGCTACTCGACGCAAAAGGCCGGCCCCGATCACAACGTGAAGGGCATCTGCCCGGCGGCACTGGGTTCGAAGGACGAGCAGCCCGCGTCGTTCGATCCGAACACGAACCTGTTCCTCGTGCCGACCAATCACGTGTGCATGGACTACGAGCCGTTTGACGTCGATTACGTGTCGGGTCAACCGTATGTCGGCGCGACGCTGTCGATGTTCCCGGGTCCGAACGAGAACGGCGCGATGGGCAATTTCATCGCGTGGGACGCGTCGAAGGGCAAGATTGTCTGGTCGAAGCCCGAGAAGTTCTCGGTGTGGTCCGGCGCGCTCGCAACGGCCGGCGGCATCGCGTTCTACGGCACGCTCGAAGGCTACATCAAGGCAGTGCGGATCAGCGACGGCAAGGAACTCTGGAAGTTCAAGACGCCGTCCGGGATCATCGGCAACGTGTTCACGTACGAGTACAACGGCAAGCAGTTTGTCGGCGTGTATTCGGGCATCGGCGGCTGGGCCGGCATCGGCATGGCAGCGGGCCTGCAGAAGTCGACCGAAGGCCTCGGCGCGGTGGGCGGCTATCGTGAACTCGCGAAGTACACGGCACTCGGCGGCACGCTGTTCATCTTCGCGATTCCGAGCTGAAGCGGGTTGCGTGACGTGAACATCAGCTTGCGCTGAGAGTGGTGATGCGATGTGTCGGAAGTGTGTATGCCGCGTTGCGGTGGTACACGGCATGCACGTTCCGACGCGTCGAGCCGATTATTCGAGTCCCAAGCGGAATCAAAAAGTGGATGGAGACGAACGCATGAAAGGCCGTTTGATGGTGTTGCCTTTTGCAGTGGCTGTACTCGCGTGGCCAGTTGCTTATGCACAGACCAATGTCACGCAGATGAAACCGGTTGCGTACAAGGTCGTTGACGGCAACAAGGTCGACAACGATACGTACATGGGATGGAAAACGTGGCGCGCGCTAGCCTGCGAACGCTGCCACGGCGCGAAACAGGAAGGCCTCGTCGGCCCTTCGCTGATCGACGCATTCAAGACGATCGACAAGAACGAATTCCATCGCACCGTATTCGGCGGACGCATCGACAAGGGTATGCCCGACTTCAGTTCGAGCCAGATGATGCAAAAGAATTGGGAAAACCTTTATTCGTATCTAAAGGGGCGTTCCGACGGCAAGATCAATCCGGGCGATCTGCAACCGATCGACAAATGACCTGATGCGGACCACCCCGTCGGCCTTATCGGTTTACCCGATGTTTCCCGTTCCGGAGATTGCCATGTCCGCTCGCAAAACAAGATTCGCCTTCATCGTGCGCGCCGCGCTCGCGCTATCGTGTGCCGGCTGCGCGGTGCCATTTGCGCATGCGCAGGGCGCGCCGTCGCTACCGAACAACGACGGCGCCGATAACGTGCTGCGCGTATGCGCGGACCCGAACAACCTGCCGTTGTCGAACGACAAGGGCGAAGGCTATGAGAACAAGATCGCGGCCGCGATGGCGAGCGATTTCGGCTACAAGGTCGAATACACCTACTTTCCGCAGCGCATGGGATTTATACGCCATACGTTGCGCGAAAAGGAACCCAATACCGAGCGCTTCAAGTGCGATCTGGTTATCGGCGTGCCGCACGGCTACGACATGACGTCGACGACGCGCTCATATCTGCATTCCACCTACGCGATGGTGTTCGTCAAGAAGCCTGAGTTCGCGAATATCAACACGCCGAACGACCTGTTGAAGCTGCCGCCCGATCAGCTGAAGAAACTGCGCCTCGGCATTTTCGCGCAGACGCCCGCGGTGGACTGGCTGCTGGCGAACAACCTGATCGACCAGGCGGTGTCGTATCAGGCGCAAAGCGGTGACCCGCAGGCGTTTCCGGGTGAGATGATCCAGCATGACCTAAGACAGGGCAACGTCGATGTCGTGTTCGTGTGGGGGCCGATTGCCGGTTACTTCGCGAAGCTCGCGGGCAATCAGGTGAAGCTCGTCCCGTTCCCGCCGCAGCAGGGCATCCGCTTCGACTACGAGATCGCGATGGGCACGCGCTACGGCGAAAAGGCGTGGCACGACAAGGTCGACCAGTGGATTGCGACCCATCAGGACAAGATCAATACGATTCTCACCAGCTACGACGTGCCGCTGCTGCCGCTGGCGAGCGCGCCTGTCGCGACGAATGCGCCGCAATGATGAACAGGCTGGCGACGTTAGCGCCGCGCGGCGCCCTGTCGCGCCCGATGTGTCCGATGCGCCGTAAGACGTGGTGTCTGGCAGGCAGCCTGTTTGCGGCGCTCGCCGTATGGCCGGCCGCGTATGCGGCTGCGCCTGCGGCGTCCGCCGCGTCACCGGCGTCCGATGCGTCGAGCGATATCGCGCCCGCCGAGCGCCTGTTGTTCCTGACGCCGCATTTGCAGGGCGTCGCGGCGCAGACCGAACTCGACTATTCGATGATCCTGTCGCATCCGCCGGAAAAGGTCAGCGACACGATCCGCGTGCTCGTGCAAAGCCCGAACAACTCGGCTGCCGACGCGAGCGTCAGCGATCGTAACGGCAAGGTCGCGGTGCCGTCCGGTGGTTTGCCGTGTAACCCGGTGATCGTGTATTTCCTCGAGCACGATATCGCCGAAATGGAGCAGTTGACCGGCGGCCAGCGGCGCTACTTCCAGAAGCGCGTGCGGCTTGCGCTCGCGGCGAACCCGCCGATCACGCCGGTCACGAGCAATGCGAACGGCAAGACGGTGAAGGCGCGCAAGATCGAGATCCAGCCCTATCTGAACGACCCGAACGCGCAGCGGTTTCCGGACTACATCGCCAAGCGCTATACGTTCGTGTTCGCCGACGACGTGCCGGGCGGCGTCTCGCTGATTCGCACCGAAGTGCCCGGCGAGAACAACGATTTCGCGCACCCCCGGCTGACTGAAACGCTCGCGTTCCAGGCCGCGGTGCGCAAGCTGCCGCCGGCTCAAGGCAAGCCGGCGCCGGCGCTGCCGAACGCGCCGCGCGCGAGTCGCTGAGGACAGCGTGAACCTGATCCGGGCGCTGACGCTACGACAACTGCAAATCTTCGTGGTCGCGAGCCGTTTGCCGAGTTTTGCGCGCGCGGCCGAAGAGCTTCATCTGTCGCAGCCCGCGGTGTCGATGCAGATTCGCCAGCTCGAAGACGCGCTCGGCCTGCCGCTGTTCGAGCGCCTGTCGCGGCGGCTTGCGCTGACCGAAGCGGGCGAGCGCCTGTCGCATCACGCGAGCCGCATCCTCGGCGAAATCAAGGATATCGAAGACACGATGACGTCGCTTGCGCAAGCGGACAGTGGCACGATCGCGGTCAGCATCGTCAGTTCGGCAACCTATTTCGCACCGAAGCTGCTCGCGCTTTATTCGCAGCAGTTTCCGAAGGTGGATGTGCATTTTTCGGTCGGCAATCGCGAGACGCTGCTGCGTCTGCTGCAGGATAACGCGACCGATCTCGCGATCATGGGCCGACCGCCGCCCGAGCTCGGCACCACCGCCGAGCCGCTCGCGCGGCACCCGCATGTGATCATCGCGCCGTTGAATCATCCGCTGCGCGACGCGCGGCGCTTCGATCTGCAAGAGCTCGCCGGCGATACGTTCCTGTTGCGCGAGCCGGGTTCGGGCACGCGCGCGGTGGTCGAGCATATGTTCCGCCAGCACCTGTTCACGCCGGCGCGCTGCGTGACGCTCGGCAGCAACGAGACGATCAAGCAGGCGGTGATGGCCGGCATGGGTGTGAGCCTGCTGTCGCTGCACACGCTGCCGTTTGAATTGCGGGCGGGTGCGCTGGCGGTGCTCGACGTCAACGGCACGCCACTCGAGCGGACCTGGCAGATTGTGCATCTGACGTCGAAGCAGCTGTCACCGACCTGCGTCGCGTTCCGGCGTTTCATGCTCGAACATGCGCAACCGTATCTCGAACGCGAATATGCTGAGTTCCTGCCGCAGCCGTCGTCGGCGGCCGCGCGGCGTGCGGCGGCTGCCGCTGCTACAAAACACGGCGGCGACGGCGCGACGGATCGGACGGTGGCCCGGTAATGCGCGGTATCCGTATGAAGGAAGGCGACGCGGAGGTGGCGTCGCGCGGGCGTGGTTGGTTGAGGATGGTGGGAGCGCTCTCGTGTTACGCGTGTTTTGCGTTGCCGCTGCACTGCGCGGCCGCGCCGCAGGACGCCGCGCAGCCGCTGCCGGTCGTGCAGCTGGAGCCGGGTCTTTACATGCATCGCGGCCAGGATGACGTCGCGACGCGCGCGAACGGCGGCGATATCGCGAACATCGGTTTTATTGTCGGTTCACGGTGTGTCGCGGTGATCGACACCGGCGGCACTGCGGCTGAAGGGCGGGCGCTACGCGCGGCGATTCGCACGGTGACGCCGTTGCCAGTCTGTTATGTGATCAATACGCACATGCATCCGGACCATATCTTCGGCAATGTCGCGTTTGCGGCCGATTATCCGCAATTCGTCGGCAGCGCGACGCTGGCCGAAGCCGAGGCGTCGCACGAAGAGAGCTATATGCGGGTGCTCAAGCGCGAACTGGGCGCGCTGGCCGACGGCAGCGTGATTGTGCCGCCGACGCTGACGGTGTCCGGCAGCATGACGCTGGATCTGGGTCACCGCGTGCTGCGCCTGCAGACATGGAAAACCGCCCATACGAACAACGATCTGACCGTCTACGATGAAGCTAGCGGCACGCTGATCGCGGGGGACCTGCTGTTCGTCCAGTGCATTCCGGTGATCGACGGCAGCGCGCTCGGCTGGCTCGACGATATCGCGGCGATTCGTGCAATGAATCCGCGCCGCATCGTGCCTGGCCACGGCCCGCTGGATGTACCGTGGCAACGGGCGCTTGCCGCGGAGCAGGCCTACCTCGCGCGCCTCGTGCACGACGTGCGCGCGGCGCTTAGGCAAGGGCAGACGATGCAACAGGCAGTCGATACGATCGGCCTGGACGAGCGCGGCAAATGGCGGCTGTTCGATATCTATCATCGCCGCAATGTGACGGCCGCGTATGCGGAGCTTGAGTGGGAGCAGTAAACGTACGGGCTCCGCCGCAGGATGGAGGGACGTGAGATGAACAGGATCGCGAAAACCGCGTGGACCGGTTTTCTTGTCGTGACCGCGACGCTGACCGTCGGCGCCGCCTACGCGGACGAGCATCCGGAAGACAACCCGGATACGCCCGCCCGCTGGGTCGATTTCAGGGACGGCACGTTCAAGGGTCGCGCAATCAATCCGCACGCGGATGCGGTGATCAAGCTCGACGCGCCCGCGCGGGCGGCGGACGGCGCGGTCGTGCCGATCGCGATCGCCGCGCAGTTTCCGCAGACGCCCGCGCGCTACATCAGGAAGGTCTACCTGTTTATCGACGAGAATCCGGAACCGTATGCGGGCTCGTTCGAATTCACGCCGGATTCAGGCTTTGCGACGATCGAAACGCGCGTGCGGGTCGAGGACTACACGTTTATGCGGGTGATCGCCGAAACGAACGACGGCAAGCTATACAGCTCGGTGCGTTTCGTGAAGGCGTCGGGTGGCTGTTCGGCGCCGGCGGGCAAGGACGATGCCGCGGCCGAAGCGAACGCCGGCCTCGTGCGGCTCACGCTGCAAGGGCAGACGGTAGCCGGCAAGCCGCAACTCGCGCAGCTGATGATCAGGCATCCGAATCGCACCGGAATGGCGATGAATCAGGTCACGCGCAACTACTCGACCGCTTATTTCGTGCGCAAGGTGACGGTCAGCTATGGCGACAAGCCGGTGATGATCGCCGATGTCAATTTTTCGATCAGCGAGAATCCGAACTTCCGCTTCTGGTTCGTGCCGCGTGGCGACGGTGAATTAAAGGCGCATGTCGAGGATTCGAAGAGCAAGCAGTTCAATGCGGCGGTTGCGGTTAGCCCGCAAGCCGGCGCGCAACAGAACGCGTCGTCGAAGCTGTGACGCAGGCGATGCGAGATGGGCCGCGCCGACGCGCGCGCTGGGTGGGCGCCGTATGCGCGGCACCGGTTGCGCTGTTTGCCGGTGCGGCGATTCTGGTCGCGTCGGTGGCTGCTGCGCAAGATGCGCCGCCCGCTGACACGCCATTCCGCGCGCCGGTGCCGAGCGAAATCGCACCGGGCGTCTACGTGATGTTCGGCAGCGGCGACGCGGTCGCGCCGGCTAATCATGGCGTTGTCGCGAACAACGGCTTTATCGTCGGGACGAGCGGCGTGACGGTGATCGACACCGGCTCGTCGTACCGCTACGGCCGCGCGATGCTCGAAGCAATCCGCCACGTCACATCGTTGCCGGTCGAACTGGTCGTGATTACCCATCAAGGTCCGGAGTTCGTATTCGGCGCGTCGGCGTTTCACGACCAGGGCGTGCCGATTCTCGCGCAGCGCCGTACCGCTGAGCTGATTCGCGAGCGTTGTGCAATTTGCCTGAAGAATCTGATTCGCACCCTCGGCGACGATGACATGGGCGGCTCGCGTGTGACCGTGCCGGATCGTACTGTCGACGCAACGACACCAATCGAAAGCGGTGGCCGATCGCTTCGCCTGCTGGTTTTCGGGCCCGCCAGCACGCCGGGCGACCTCGCGGTGCTGGACCCGAAGACCGGGGTGCTGTTTGCCGGCGGGCTCGTCAGCGTCGGGCGCATTCCCGAGTTCCGCAATGAGGATATTCCGGGCTGGCTCGACGCGCTTGACAAGCTGAAAGCGCTCGACGCGAACGCGATCGTGCCCGCGTTCGGGCTGCTGGCGAAGCCGGCTGATCTCGACCGGCTTGCGCAGTATCTGCGCGAGCTCGATGCGGCGGTGCGCCATGCATTCACGGCCGGCAGCGGACTGACGGAGGCGATGCACGACGTGCAACTGCCGGCGTTTCGCCACGATAAGCTGTATCGCGTCGCGCAGCCGCAGAACGTCGAGCACCTGTATTTGCAGCTTGAAAAGGACAAGGATAAAGCCGAGCCTTGATACGCAAACGGCGCGACGCGGTAGCGGTGCAGTTGCCGTGCGTGGACTAGCTTCCTGTCATCCGCTGCGTGTTGGTCGGCGTGAAGCCGTCGATGCGCGCCGACAGACCGCATGCACCGATACGGTTGCGCAGGTTCAATACGACGCCCAGCCGCTTTGCGATTCGCGCGGCGATCGCGAGGCCGAGACCGCTGCCTTGCACGTGGGTGCCGGAGCCTCGATAGAAACGGTCGAATACGCGTTCGAACTCATCGTCCGGAATGCCGGGGCCTGTATCGCGCACTTCGATGCCGATGCGGCCGTCGGCGCGCTCGAGCAGCAGGTCGACCGTGCCGCCTTCGGGTGTGTAGCGGATCGCGTTATCGATTAGCGTCGACAGCAGCTGAAAGAGCGCGTGTGGATCGGTCAGCGCGACATACGGGTCTGTCGCGCCAAGTGCCGCGTTTATTTCGAGCCCGAGGTCGATATGCTTCGCTTCCGCGAGCAGCGAGAACTCGCTGACCACCTGCTCGCCGACGCGCCGCATGCTGACGGGCGCCATCGGCGTCGAAGTGGCCGCATCTTCGCGCGCGAGTGTCAGCAATTGCTGGACCAGATGAATAAGCCGCTTGAGGCGCCCCTGAATGCGTTCAAGTGTCGCTTCCGAGCCCGTCAATGTGCCGTCGCGCGCAGCTGCCTGTAATTGCAACTGCAGCGCGGCCAGGGGCGAACGCAATTCGTGCGCGGCATCCGAAACAAACATGCGTTGTGCTTGCGATGCGACATGCAGGCGCTTTAGCAGATCGTTCAATGCGACGACGAGCGGCCGCACTTCGACGGGTGTGCGCGCATCGACCGGCAACGGTTCGAGCGAGTCGAGCGAGCGGCTCCCGAGCGAACGCGATAGCCCGCCGATCGGCCCAAGTCCGCGCGTGACGACGAACAGCACGATCATGATCGCCATGGGCACCATCAGCGCGACCGGCCACAGCGTGTGCAGAGCGAGGGTCAGCGCGAGATCGTTGCGCACCGAAAGCGGTTGTGCAACTTGCACGAAACGGGTCGGCTGTTGCACGCCGAAGACGCGCCAGTGGACCTCATCGTCTTCAATGGTGCGCAGCCCGGGCGGGTGGCGGTCGAGCGTTTGTGCGCGTTGCGAGTGATAGATGAGCTTGCCGGAGGTGTCCCAGATATCGATGACGATTAGATCGTCGGCGATGTCGCCAAGCATGGTGTCCGACTGCTGCGCGGTCATCGTCGCTTGCAGGTTCGACGGCAAAGACAGCGCGACGGTGCGCAGTTCATAGTCGAAGAGCTCGCCGGCTTCCTTGCGCGCTGTGTGAAAGATGCCATACGACGCCGCCGCCGATGCCGCACCGAAACCGAAAATCAGCCATCCGAGCAGCCGGCGCCGGATGGACGTCATGCTTCGATTCTCTTCAATCGATAACCGACGCCGCGCACGGTGACGATCTGATCGGCGCCAAGCTTGCGCCGCAGACTATGCACGTGCACTTCGATCGTATTGCTGCCGACTTCCTCGCCCCAGCCGTAAAGCTTTTCTTCGAGCTCGGCGCGCGTAAACACGCGCGTCGGCACTTCGATCAGCGCGTGCAGCAGCGCGAACTCGCGCGGGATCAGCGCGATCGGCTCACCGTCCTTGAAGACCTCGTGCGCGGCCGGATCGAGCTTGAGCGTGCCATGGGTGAAGACCAGTTGCGTGCGTCCCGCGCGACGCCGTAACAGCGCGCGGGTGCGAGCGGCGAGTTCGTCGAGGTCGAACGGTTTGACAAGATAGTCGTCGGCGCCGGCGTCAAGACCGCGGACGCGATCTTCAATCGCGTCGCGCGCGGTCAGGATAATCACCGGCGCATCGCCGCCCGCGCCGCGCCAGGTCTTCAGCAGGTCAATGCCGTCGGCCTTCGGCAGGCTCAGATCGAGCAGCACCAGATCGTAGACACCATTGCCAAGCGAGAGCGCCGCGGCGCGACCGTCGCGCGCCCAGTCGATCGCGTGACCGGCGCGCCGCATCGATTCGAGCACGGTCTCGCCGATCATTTCGTCGTCTTCGATCAACAGCAGGCGCATCTGCCACTCCGTAGAAACTGGGGTCGATGTTACCGCGGCGGCGCGGTGTAGGGTCCGCACACGCAAAGCGGTAACGATGACTCGATGCCGGCTGCGTCATCGGTCAATGATGACCGAAGGTCGGTTCAGTCAGCCCATGCGACATCGAACGGCCGGACTGGTAGGTGCCGGTCGCGGGCATGCCGTAATCAATATTGTCCGTGGCTGGCGCGTTCTGATTCATCGCCGGTTGCTGCTGCCAGGTTTGCTGGCCCGTGGTGGTGGCGGGGGAGCCATAGGTCGTGGCTCCGTTGCCCATGCCGTTCGAATTTTGCGCGAACGATGCCACGGGGACGAGTAATAAAGATGCCGAAGCGATAACGGGTAACAAGGCTTTCATGAATGCTCCTTAAAGTAGTGAGAGCGGCATGCAATGCACACTCATCTTTAAGACTAGTTCGTCAGCCTTATAGACGGCTTAATAAATTGTGTGGCTGATTAATAATATTGGTTGAACCAATTTACTGCACAGGACGTGCCGCAATACGCGTGCCGCGCCAATGCTGCAGCGCGACGATCACGACAAGCGCGCCGAGGATCGCAAGCGACGCGGTGATGCGATCGAGCGCGAAGCCGCCGTCCTCATGCGGCTTGGTTAGCGTATCGCCAAGGGTCGCGCCGAGCGGCCGGGTCAGCACATAGGCGGCCCAGAAGAGGACGCTGACCGGAATCCGTTTTCCGACGCGCCATGCGACTGCAACCAGCACGAGCAGGCCCGCAAACACCAGCGCGCCGCGCTCGAAGCCGAGGCCGAGACTGGTCGCGGTGAAATCGCCGAGCGCGGTGCCGAGCGTGTTGGACACGAGAATCGTCAGCCAGTAGAACACTTCATCGCGCGAGCGCACGATGTTCTGATATTCGATGCGGCCCGCGACTGCACGCCATGCCGCGAGAATCAGCAGGACGGCAAAGAGCAGCCCGGCGGACGATACGACGTAGCCGAGGCCCGCCGTGCGGTCGAGAAAGTCGGACATTGTCGTGCCGACGGTGGTGGTCGCCACCACGACCGCCCAGTAGATCGCGGGGTGATAGCGGTCGCTTCGCACCTGCAGTGTCAGCGTGATGACAAAGAATGCGAGAAAAACGAGGGTGGCGACCGCGTAGCCGAGGTCAAGCGTCATCGATAATGCGTCGCCGCCTGTTTCGCCGACCGTGGTCGCGAGAATTTTCACCATCCAGAATATTGCAGTCGCTTGCGGTACTTTACTGATCAGATCGTTCCGATCGTTGAAATTGGCTGTCGATCGCGTCACGTTGCACCCTCCTGTCAAGAACCTGCCACGCGCGCGTCGTGTTTCCGGCGCGCAGACAAAGGGCGATAGTGGACGAGGAGCCTTAAGGCTCCCTTAGCTGCACTGCACCAACGGCTGCAAGGACGCGCGGCCGGCGCTATGCTACTGCTTCCGCTTCTCCCTCCTGTCACCAAGGACCTCCTCATGAAACCGAATCTCGGATCGATGGTCGGCTTTCGCCGGCCCGACGGCAAAGATGTCAACGGGTATCTGGCAAAGCCGGAAAACCCGCAGGGCGCGCCCGCAGTGGTCGTGCTGCAGGAATGGTGGGGTTTGAACGACCAGATCCGCGGGGTCGCGGACCGTCTCGCGCAATCCGGCTATCTGGCGCTGGTGCCGGACCTTTATCGCGGCAAATCGACCGTCGAAGAAGAAGAAGCGCACCACCTGATGACCGGGCTCGACTTTGGCGATGCCGCGTCGCAGGACATTCGCGGCGCGGTGCAGTACCTGAAGCAGCAAACGCAGCGGGTTGCGGTGATGGGCTATTGCATGGGCGGCGCGCTTGCGTGGCTTTCGCTTTGTCAGACTCCCGAACTCTCGGCCGGCGTGATCTTTTATGGATACCCGCCGATCGACTATATCGACGCCTCGAAGATCAAGGTGCCGGTGCTCGCGCATTGGGCGAAGCAAGATGTTTTCTTTGCGGAATCGGGCGTCGATGCGCTTGCCGCAAAGCTGCGTGAAGCGAATGTCGATGCGCAGTTCCATCGCTATCTCGCGCACCATGCGTTCGCGAACGAGACCGCGGTCGGACCGAGCCGTATCGCCGGTACGCAGTACGATCCGGTGTGGGCGCAACTATCGTGGGACCGCACGCTGACGTTCCTTGCACGCAAGCTGTGGGTGTGATGGTCGAGCGGCGCGAGCCGCATGGTTGCACCGGGTTCGCACAATGACAAGGGCGCGCGGCCTTTCTACCGCGCGCCCTTGCTTTTCTCCCTTTGATGACGTTCCGCTATGGCCGCAGGCTGTGATAGTACGCCGCGAGGTTCGCGATATCCGTATCCGACAGTGGCTTGACGACCGTCGACATCAACTCGTTCTTGCGCGCCCCGGTTTTAAAGTCGTTGAGCGCTTTCACCAGATAGTCCTCATTCTGGCCCGCCAGATTCGGCGCATCGGGTTGCTTCGAGATGCCGTCGAGCCCGTGACAAGCCTGACATTGCACCGCTTTTGTGCGTCCGGCCGCGACATCCGCCGCCTGCACGCTAAGCGCAGGGCTCACGGCGCCCACCGCAACAAGCGCTGCCGCTATCGCCACACGCGTCATTTCGCCCCCGTGTACGAGATCCGGTAGATCGCGCCTGCATAGTCATCCGACACGAGCAGCGAGCCGTCCTGCAACTGCTGCACGTCGACCGGGCGGCCCATGTACTCGCCGTTCGGCGTGAGCCATCCTTCGGCAAAGACTTCGGCGGTGCCGGCCGTCCCGTCATCTTTGATCGGGATGAACATGAGGCGTGCGCCAATCGGCTTGGTCCGGTTCCACGAGCCGTGTTCGGCGTCGAAGATGCCTCCTTGATATTTCGCCGGGAACATCTTGCCGGTATAGAACGACATGCCGAGATCGGCCGCGTGCGCGGCGAACTCGACTTGCGGGAACACGATGCCGGCGGGAGGCGTGCTGTCCTTGTACTCTTCGGTGCGGACCTTGCCGCCGCCGTACCACGGGAAGCCGAAGTTCTCACCTGGCTTGGGCGCGTGGTTCAGTTCGCCCGGCGGGGTGTCGTCGCCCATGCCGTCGACCTGGTTGTCCGTGAACCACAAGGTCTTGTCTTTAGGGTTGAAGTCCATGCCGACTGAATTGCGTACGCCATGCGCATAGATCTCGCGGTTCTTGCCGTTCTGATCCATGCGGATGATGCCCGCCAGTCCATTTTTGTCGAGATCGGCAAGCTTGTCCTTGGGCGGCACGTTCCACGGCTGGCCAAGCGCGATATAGAGCTTCTTGTCGGGACCGATGCGGCACACGCGTGCGCCGTGATTGAAGCTCTCGAACTGCGTCGGAATCAGCTTGCCCTGCGGGACGACGACGGCCGCCGCGACGTCCGGGCCGCCTTCGCCGAAGAACTGCGCGGCCGGGAACGCCAGCACGCGGTTCTGCTCAACGACGTACAGCACGCCATCCGGCGAGAAGCACACGCCGTTGGGCACTTTAAACGTGACAGAGCTGGCAAACGAAACGACGTCGTCGGCGACACGGCGCTTCGTGCGGTCCGTGACCTGCCAGACGCGGTTTTTGCGGGTGCCGACGAACACGACACCGGTGGACGGCTCGATGGCCATATGGCGTGCCTCGGGCACCACCGCGTAAAGCTCGATCTTGAAGCCGGGGGGCAGCTTGATCTGCTTCAGGTTGTCGCGTAGTGCATCGGCGCGCGGGCCGGTTTGCGGCACCGTTTCGGGTGGCGTGGTGTTACCGGTTTGCTGGAAGTTGGACAGGGTGTTGACGTTGTCCGCGGCTTGAACGGCGGGTAGTGTCGCGAACTGTGCCGCGCAGAGCGTCGCGACGGCGAACGGCAGAAGCTTGGGCGTTGCGTTCATCGAAGTGTCTCCTTGGTATTGGCTTCGTTTCGTAGCAACTGCAACTGCTTGCTGGACTTCTTCTCCTGCGAGTGCAAATCAGTAATGTTATAGACGATAGCGCGCCACGCCGCGCGAAACTTCACGCAGATTTTCCACGAAAAAAGAAGCCGCCGCGGCCATCACCCGCGGCGGCTTCTTTTCCTTCAGATACCGAACGGCAGATACCGCAACAACCGGCGTTACTGGGTAAAGTCGATATGCTTCACAAACACGATCTTGCCGTTGTCGTTCTTGACGATGTTATAGCCATGCAGACCATCGCCATTCGCATCGAACGTATACGTGCCTTCCACGCCCCTATACCCCTTGATCGCACGCAGCGCCTTCGCGATATCGTCCGGCTTCGTGCTATTCGCGTTCTTGATCGCGAGCGCGAGCAGGTTCATCGAGTCATACGCCCACGCTGAATAGAAATCCGGCTCGACCTTGTACGCAGCGCGATACTTCTGCGCATACGCTTTCGCCTCCGGGCTCGAATCGGGTGCGAAATCCGCGATCGAATACGAGCCGTACAGCGCGTCGCCAGCGAGCTGCATCGCCGTCGCGGTCGAGACCGACGGCGAGCCGATCCACGCTGCCTTCACGCCCAACTGGCGCAGCTGCTTGCCGAAAATCGCCACATCGGTCGAGTTCGCGATGTAGGTCGCGACGATGTCCGCGCCCGCGTTCTTCACGGCCAGCACGATCGGCGTGAAGTCCTGCGAGTTGCTCGTGAAGCCTTGCACGATCACCGGCGTGATGCCCGCTGCTTTCAGCGCGTCGGTCAGCGCATTCTTGCCACCGTTGCCAAACGCGTCGGTCGAGTGCACGATCGCCCACTTCTTCAGCTTCAGCGTGTTGACGCCGTAGTCGGCAATCACCTTGGCCGAATAGCCGTCGTTCGGGCGGGCGCGGAACACCCATGGGTTGTTCGCATGCGTGAGGCCCACGTCGGTGCCGCCGACCATGATCGGCAGGCGTGCGCGCATCACGGTCGGCGAAATCGCCTGGATCTGCGTGCTGCGCACTGTCGCGATCAGCGCGGACAGGTTGCCCGCGCTGGTCAGCTTCGAGATCGCGAGCACCGAGCCCGGGTTCGTGCTCTGGTTATCTTCATCGCGCAGCACGATCTGGTGGCCCAGCACGCCACCGGCCTTGTTGATTTCGTCGAGGGCGAGCTTCGCGCCGTTGGCCTGATAAATCCCGGCTTCGGAGCTTGGCCCGGTGCTCTCGGTCATCATGCCGAACGTGACCGGATCAGCGGCGAACGCGTGCGACGACGCGAGTGCGAGAGAGGCGGCGGCCGTGGCGGCCGAAATAGCGGCCAGCCATGACGATGTTCTTTTCATGTTACGTGTCTCCAGACGTACCAGGCCGGATAGCCTGGCGTGATGGTCAAGCGTTCAACGGCACAACATCCCCAACTTCAGCGTTTACTTCTCCGGTGCGGCGCGCTTGTGCGCGACGAGATTCATCAGGCGCAGGTCGCGCCATGCCGAGCGCGCCGGACGCTGATCGGCCGGCAGTTCGGCAAGGCGTTCCCGCTCGAGCTTGCTGATCAGTGCGTCGTTCCACTGGCGCGGTGTGGCTTGCGTCGCGATGTCGAAATACAGCGGACCGTAGCGGCCGCAGTAATCGCGAAGGCCGCCCGGCGCGTTCAGATCGATGGTTTCCATCGGTCCCATAAACGACCAGCGCAGTCCGAGCCCATCTTTGACAGCCTTGTCGATATCGCCGCCGCTGACATAGCCGTCTTCGACCAGACGGAACGCTTCCGCGAGCAGCGCGCCTTGCAGACGATTGACGATAAAGCCCTGGATTTCGCGGTTCACGACGATCGGCACCTGGCCCGCGCGTTGATAGAGTGTGCGCGCCCGTTCGATCACGGCCGGGTCGGTCCACGGTGCCGGCACCAGTTCGACGAGCGGCACCACCGACGGCGGATTGATCGGGTGACCGACGAAGCAGCGCTGACGGCATGCGAGTTCTTCGGTGAACGCAGAAGCGGGGATGCCCGACGTCGAGCTCGCGATCAGCGTGTTCGGGCCGATCAGCTTATCGAGCTTCGCGTAGATTTCCTTCTTCGCGTCGACCGTCTCACGCACGTTTTCCTGCACGAAGTCCGCGCCTTGCAGCGCATCTTCGAGTGACGCCGTCGCGCTGACGCGCGCGATCACGGCGTCCGGCGCTTCGCTGATCAGGCCGATCGCATGCTGCTTGACGAGGCCGGCCTTGACGGTATCGCGCGCACTCGCGACCGCTTTCGCGTCGATGTCGTACAGCGTGACCGTATGTCCGGCGCGCGCGAACACCGACGCCCACGCACAACCGATCAACCCGGCGCCGATGATTGCGATTTTTTCCATCTTTGACTCTCCTGTGTGTTCCGCAGCGGAACGAATAAGCGTTGCGACGAAGCGCGCGGCGCGGTACGGGCGAGGCGGGCTTAGCCGGCCGCCGCGTGGGCCTTGCCGCCACCCAGATACGCGGCGCGCACTTCTTCGTTATTGAGCAGTTCAGCTGGCGTGCCTGTGACGATCACGCGTCCCGTCGACAGCACATAGCCGCGGTCCGCGACCGACAGCGCCATGTTCGCGTTCTGTTCGACCAGCAGCACCGTGGTGCCGCGCTCGCGAATCATGCGGATCGTCGCGAACAGTTGCTGCACGATGATCGGCGCGAGCCCGAGCGAGGGTTCGTCGAGCAGGATCAGCTTCGGTTTGGACATCAGTCCGCGCGCTACCGCGAGCATTTGTTGCTGGCCGCCGGACAGGCTCCAGCCGAGCGCGTTCGACAGACGCTTCAGATCCGGAAAGATCGCGTACATGTCTTCGACTTCGGATTCGAGCGCGCGCCGGCCGATGTGGCCGCGCGGCGACGACCCGATCATGATGTTTTCCTTGACCGTCAGGCCCGGAAAAATGCGGCGGCCTTCGGGCACGTGCGCGATGCCCATGCGAACGATCTTCTCCGGCGAGGCACGCTCGATCGATTCGCCATTGAAGCGGATCTGGCCGCGCGTGGCCGGCACAAGGCCCGAGATATTGCGCAGCGTCGTGCTTTTGCCCGCGCCGTTCGCGCCAAGCAGCGTGACGATCTCGCCTGCTTCGACGTGCAGCGATACGTCATTCAACGCCTGCACGTGTCCGTAGTGGCTTTCGATATGAGTCAGTTCAAGCAGCGGCATGTGCGCTCTCCCCGAGATAGGCGGCAACCACGTCCGGATGGCGCATCACGTAACCCGGCTCGCCTTGCGCGATCTTCTTGCCGAAGTTGAGCACGGTGATCGTGTCGGACACCTGCTCGATCAGGCTGATGTCGTGTTCAATCAGGAAAATCGTCATGCCATGGCCTTTCAGGCGCTTTAACAGTTCGCCGAGACTTTTCTTTTCGGTCAGGTTCAGACCGGCTGCCGGCTCGTCGAGCAGCAGAAAGCTTGGGTGGCCGGCGAGCGCGCGCGCAATTTCGACGAGGCGCTGGTGGCCGTACGGCAGGTTCTTCACGGTCATGTGCATTTGCTCCGCCATGCCGACGAACTTGAGTGCCGACATCGCGCGCTCGAAGAGGGCGGCGCGGCTCGTGCCGACCGGATTGTTCGCGCGCTGCGCACCGACCATCACGTTCTCGACCACCGACATCGACGCGAACAGGCGGATGTTCTGGAACGTGCGGCCGATACCGAGGCCCGCCCGCTGATGCGGCGACATCGCGGTGATATCGACGTCGTCGAACACGATGCGCCCGCTCGTCGCCTTGTAGATGCCGTTCAGCACATTGAGCGTGGTGGTCTTGCCGGAGCCGTTCGGACCGATCAGCGTGTGGACCGTGCCGCGTGCGACCTCGATCGAGATGCCGTCCACCGCCTTCACCCCGCCGAAATGCTTCGCGACATTTTCGAACCGCAGGATCGGCGCCGGGTTCGCGATCGACACGTCGAGCTCGAGCGGCGCAATGCGATCGACGTCGACGTGGGGGGTCTTTCTGAAGCGGTCGAAACGGCCGCGCACGATGCCCCAGATGCCCGCCGGCAGGAACACCATGATCAGAATCACCGCCAGACCGTACACCGCGAGGTAGATGTCCTTCAGGAAACGCAGCCATTCCGGCAGCACGATCAGCAGGCCGGTGCCGAACACGCCGCCGAATGCGGAATCGACGCCGCCTAGCAGCGTCATCGTCAGGAATTCGATCGAGCGCGCGAAGTTGAAGTTGTCCGGGCTGATGTAGGCAAAGCCTGCCGCGTAGAACGCGCCGCCGACTCCCGCAAGCGCCGCGCTCATCGTGAACGCGGTGACTTTTACGCGCAGCGTGTCGACGCCGGTCACTTCGGCCGCGAGTTCGTTCTCGCGCACGGCGCGCATCGCGCGGCCGATGCGCGTTTGCGGCAGCCACCAGACGAATGCGACCGCCGCGTACAGGAATACGAGGCACAGCACCAGATAAACGCGGTCGTCGGCGAACAGGAAGCCGAAGATCGACGGCCGCTGGATGCCCGCGACGCCGTCGGGCCCTTGCGTGACACTGGCCCAGTTCACCATCACGAGATCGAAGATCTGCTGGAAGCTGATCGTGATCATCGCGAGATAGTGTCCGCCGAGACGCAAGGTGGTGAGGCCGAGTACGAAGCCCGCGACGGTGGCGAGGCCGATGCCGAGCAGCAGCGTGAGCCAGAAGTTCAGGCCCAGTACGACGGTGCCGAGGCCGACCGCATACGCGCCCAGCCCGAAGAACGTGGCCTGCGCGAGATTGATCTGGCCGGTGTAGCCGAGCACGACCGTCATGCCGAGCACCGCGATCGCGTAGGTCGCGGCCTGCATGAAGATGTTCAGCACATAGGGTGTCAGCGGGAACACGAACGGCACCAGCGCAACGGCAATCGCAATCACGATGGCTGTGACGGCGCTGAACGAAGGCCGCGCGGTGCGCGCTTGCGGCGCCGGTCCGGTAGAAGCGGATAGCGGGTTCATCAAGCCTTCTCCGAAATCTTTTCGCCGAAGATGCCTTGCGGACGCAGCATCAGGAACAGGAACAGCAGCAGGAACGCGAACGCGTCCTTGTAGGCGACCGAGATGTACTGCGCGCCGAAGCTCTCGACGACGCCGAGCAGCAGGCCGCCGATAATCGCGCCGGTGATGTCGCCGAAGCCGCCGATGATCGCGGCTGCGAACGCCTTTAACGCGATGATCGAGCCCATGCCGATCGACACGAACAGGATGGGCGACACCAGCGCGCCGGCGAGCCCGCCGAGCACCGCGCTATAGAAGAACGTGAACGCGATCATCGCGGCGACCGGAATGCCGACGAGGCGCGCCATGTCCTTGTCCTGCGACGTGGCCTGCAGCTTCTTGCCGAGCATCGTGCGTTCGAACAGCACGTACTGGAACGTCACCGCGATCGCGGTGAAACCGAGAATGGCGAGGTATTGCGTGTCCATGAACACGCCGCCGACGTCGATGCCCGGCGTGTCGAACAGCCGCTTCATCGCGCGCGGCTGTGGGCCGAAGATATAAAGCGCCGCGTTCTGCATGAAGATCGATGCGCCCAGCGTGCTGATGATGACCGGCAGATACGAGCGGTGCCGCAGCGGGTAATAGACGCCGAGCGCGAAGATCACACCGAAGACGCCCAATACGATCAGCGCGAGCACGAATGCGAGCCAATAGGGCAGGCCGCTGCTGAGAAACGCGACCATCGCGAAGCCGCCCACCATCGCAAAGTCGCCTTGCGCGAAATTGACAACGTTAGTGGCCCTGACGATCAGCACGAAGCCGAGCGCGACCAATGCATAGATCGAACCCAGCGCGAGTCCGGCGAACAGCACCTGGACGTTGTTGATCACGAAGCTCATCGCTTCACTCCTGTGTCTCCCCGATGGCGGAATGGCCGAAAAACACCCCGGCCAGTCTTAAATGACTACGTGTATAAAATCTGTATAGGAATGGTATTAACCTGTTCGAAGGCTGTCAACAGAAATTGGAATTGCGTACAATGACCGAATGGTCAAACTTTTCGAAAGGATCGAATCGATGAGCCCGGCGACTTCCCGCTTGGTGGCCGAAACCGAGGAGAGCGGCGGCACATTCGATGCCGGCACGCTGGGCGAGCGCGTCGCCGAAAAGCTGTTGGCGAAAATTCGCAGCGACGGCCTGGCGCCGGGCACGCGGCTGCCCTCCGAGCATGCGATGGCGCAGCACTTCGGCGTGAGCCGCACGGTGATGCGCGAAGCAATCGCGCTGTTGAAGGCGGACGGCGTGTTGACCACGCGCAAGGGCAGCGGCGCGTTCGTTAGCCAGACCGGGTTTCCGCGTGCGGCAAAAGGCGATCCGCTGACCGAGCAGTCGGTGCAGTCGCTATTGAATCTGACCGAAGTGCGGCGCGGCCTCGAGGCGGAAATCGCGGCGCTCGCGGCGGTGCGGCGCACGCCCGGGCAACTCGCGGAAATCGAGCATGCATTGCGGCGCGTCGAAGATGCGATGCGCGCCGGAGGCGATGGCGTCGAGGAAGACGTGCAGTTTCATTTGCGTATCGCCGAGGCGACCGGTAATCCGTATTGGGTGCGCTTTGTCGAAATGTTCGCGCAGCAAATCCGGCTTGCGGTGAAGGTCACGCGTGCGAACGAAGCACGCCGGGAAGACTTCGCGAATCAGGTTCGCGAAGAGCACGAAAAGATCGTCGCGGCGATCGTTGCCGGTGAGCCCGATGCGGCGCGCGCGGCGGCCGGCGACCATATGTTATGTGTCGCCGAACGCGTGCGTCTGGCAGACCGCGACTTCTGGGCGGGCAGCGGCGGCGAGCTCGCGCGCGACCTGGTCAGCAATTTCGGCAGGTAAGTTTCTCTACCCGGGGTCTTTTAGCCGAGCCACTGCCTCGCCCAACCGAGGCCGGCGGACGTCGCGCCCTTCGGCACGTATTCGCAGCCGATCCAACCGTCGTAGCCGAGTTCGTCGATCAGCCCGAACAGATACGGGTAGTTCACTTCGCCCAGGTCGGGCTCGTGACGATCCGGCACGCCGGCGACCTGCAGGTGCCCGATGTCGTCTTTCATCATCTGCTTTAACTTCACCGCGAGATCGCCTTCCATGATCTGGCAGTGGTACAGGTCGAACTGCACCTTGAGGTTCGCCGCGCCGGTTTCGCGGCAGACCTGCTGCGCATCGCGTTGCAGATTCAGAAAGTAGCCGGGCATGTCGCGGGTGTTGATCGGCTCGATCACCACCATCAGACCGTGCTGAGCCGCTTGCGAAGCCGCGTACGCGAGGTTGCGCACGTAGACGTCGCGATGCCGCGCCCGGTCGGCGTCCGCGCTGACGAGTCCTGCCATGAAATGAAGCTTGCGGTTGCCAAGCGCTTGCGCATAGTGAAGCGCGGTGTCGACGCTGCGCTTGAACTCGTCTTCGCGGCCCGGCAGTGCCGCGATGCCGCGCTCGCCTTTCGCCCAGTCGCCCGGCGGCGCGTTGAACAGCGCCTGCTGCAGGCCGTGCTGGGTGAGCAGCGCCGATAGCTGGTCGGCCGGGTAGTCGTAGGGGAACAGATATTCGACCGCTTTGAAGCCGTCGGCCGCGGCAGCGCCGAAACGGTCGAGGAATTCGTGCTCGCGGTACATCATCGTCAGGTTGGCGGCAAAGCGTGGCATCGTCGTCGTCCAGGTCCAGGTGAAGGGGGTTACCAGCGCGCGCCGAATGTCGTGCGCAATTCTTCGATCTGCGTGTCCGTGAGCGGCGCGGGACGCGGGTCGGTCATCAGCCACAAGTGCGCGGTCTCTTCGAGTTCTTCGAGCGCCCAGGCGGCTTGCGATACGCTCGCGCCCCAGACGACAGGACCGAGCCGCTCGAGCAGCACGCCGCGCACGTCGTTCGCGAGCACGCGCACACGCTCGGCGACGCTCGGGTCGCCGGGCCGGCAATACGGAATGAGCGGAATGTGGCCGACTTTCATCACGTAGTACGGCGTGATTGGCGGCAGCACATCGGTCTGCTTCCAGACGCCGGCCAGCGTCAGCGCGACCAGATGCGTCGAATGCGTATGGACGACACCGTGCATCTCGGGGTTCGCGTCGTACACATTGCGATGCAGCGCGAGCGTCTTCGACGGCTTGTCGCCGCTGACCCACTGGCCGTCGCGGCTGACCTTCGCGATTTTCGCCGGGTCGAGGTGGCCGAGGCACGCGTCAGTCGGCGTGATCAGCCAGCCGTCATCGAGTCGTGCGCTGATGTTGCCCGCCGAGCCGACCGTATAGCGGCGCGTGTACAGATCGGCGCCGATCTGCGCGATCTCTTCGCGCGCGCGGCTTTCGGCTGTCGCGGTGGACGTGACGGTCGTGCTCATTGCCGCGCTCCCGCCAACTGGTCGAATAGGCCGAGCGTCTTGCTGAAGAAGTCGACGGTGCCGAAGTTGCCGGACTTCAGCGCAAGCGCGAGCGGCGTTGCGCCGATCGATACGGTGGCCGGTACGCCTGGATCGATCTGCGGCCCGATTTGCAGTGCCTTGACGTCGAGCGCGTTGACCACCGCACCCGATGTCTCGCCGCCTGCAACCACGAAGCGGCGCACGCCGGCGTCATGCATACGCTGCGCAATCGCGGCGAGCGCCTGTTCGACCAGTTCGCCCGATGTGGCGGTGCCAAGCTGCTGTTGCACCGCGCCGACTTCTTCCGGCGAACTGGTTGCGTACACAAGCACCGGACCCTGCGCGAGCAGCGGCTGCGCGAATGCCATCGCCGCGTCGACCACCTTGTCGCCGCGCGCGAGCGCGAGCGGATCGATGCGGAATGCAGGGCGACCGCTATCGCGCCAGTTCGCGACCTGTGCCTGCGTCGCGCGCGAACAGCTGCCCGACAGTACCGCGGACAAACCGTGCACGCCCGGCACCTGTTCGCTGTCTTGCGCCGCCGGCAGCAGGCCCGCGCGCTCGAAATTGCGCGGCAGGCCGAGTGCGAGACCGGAACCGCCGGTGAGCAGCAGATCGTTCGCGCATGCTTCGCCAAGCGTGTACAGGTCTTGATCGGAGATCGCATCGGCGATCGCGAGGCCGACGCCATCGTGCTGCAACGCGACGCGTGCTTCGTTGACCGCCGCCGCGCCGCGCTGGACTGTGTCGTAGCGCAGCAGGCCGACCTTGGTCCGCGTTTGCCGCTGCAGCACGCGCACGAGGTTCGCGTCGGTCATCGGCGTCAACGGATGGTTCTGCATGCCGGATTCGTTCAACAGTAGATCGCCGACGAACAGATTGCCGCGGTACACGGTACGGCCATTTTCCGGAAACGCCGGGCACGCGATCGCGAACGGCGCGTTCAGCGCTTTCATCAGCGCGTCGGCGACGGGACCGATATTGCCGGCGTCGGTCGAATCGAAGGTCGAGCAATACTTGAAGTAGAACTGCTTGCAGCCGAGCTTTTGCAACCATTCGAGCGCCGCAAGCGATTCGGCGACGGCCTGTTCGCGCGGCGCGGTGCGCGATTTCAGCGCGACCACGATCGCTTCCGCGGGCGTGTCGAGCGGGCCGTTCGGCACGCCGATCGTTTGAATGGTGCGCATGCCGCCGCGGACCAGCATATTCGCGAGGTCCGTGGCGCCCGTGAAGTCGTCGGCGATGCAGCCGAGCAGGGCAGGAGAGGAGGTCATGGTGGTGTTCCGAAGTCTGGGCCGGCGTGGCGGCGATAGCGTGGCGCTAGCGCCGCTGCGTCCGGGCCCGCGGGTCCAGTCGAATCAGGCGGGTTGCGCGGCGTTGTCGCGGATAAAGGCGCGCACGACGCTGTCGAAATCGGCGTCGAACACGAAGCCAAGCGAGCGCGCGTACTCGGCCGAGAAGTTGCCCGGCCACGAATTGACGATACGCTCGATTGCCGGATCACGCTCCATTCGCACACGGTTCGCGACCTGATCGCCGGCGATGCGTCGCAGCGATGCCAGCATATCTTCGACCGATACCGACAGGCCCGGCATATTGATCACGCGTGCCTGCGCCAGCTTTTCCTTCGGCAGTTCGTAGCCGTGCAGCAGGTTGTCGATTGCCCGATCCGGCGACATCAGCCACAGAATGGTTTCCGGCGCGACTGGGCACACCGCGTCGACGCCGTTGATCGGCTCGCGGATGATTCCGCTCGCGAAGCTCGACGCCGCGCGGTTCGGCTTGCCTGGCCGCACGACGATGGTCGGCATCCGGAGACTGCGGCCATCGATATAGCCGCGCCGGCTGTAGTCGGCGAGCATCAGGTCGGACAGCGCTTTTTGCGTGCCATACGAGCTTTGCGGCGCCCACACTTGCGAGTCCGGTACGGTGGCCGGCATCGCGCCGCCGAATACGGCGACCGAGCTCGTCATCACGAAGCGCGCCTGCGTGCCGAGCGCGCGGATGCGCTCGAACAGCATGCGCGTGGCGTCGAAGTTGATGCGCATGCCGAGTTCGAATTCCTGTTCCGCCTGGCCCGACACGATCGCGGCAAGATGGAACACGGCAAGCGTGTCGGCGTCGACAAGCCGCTCGATCTGTGCCGGCTCGGCGATATCGCCGGTTACTGCGCGAACCCGCGGATCATGGATGCCTTCGAGCGGCACCACGTCGAACGCGTCGATCCGGTCGATGGCAACCGGTTTGCCGGCCGGGCCGGTCAGTTCACCGCGCGCCAGCAGCGCGCTAATCAATCGTCGGCCGAGGAAGCCAGCCGCACCCGTTACCAGCACTTTCATATTCGTCTCCATTTCCATGCAGGACACGCACCATTGCGCACGGCGGAGCCCCGCCGCGAAGTTGTATGATGATGTTATCTTATGTCGACGGGCCTGGCAAACTGCGCGGCGAGTAGTCCGATGGGGTTTGCGCTGCGTTTCAGTTGCGCGAGCCGCGTTTGGCCGCTTTCTTTTCCTCGTTGATCAGCGGCCGTACGGCCGCACTGCCGACGTCTTCCCAGAACGCCGGGTCGGCCTCCTGGATGCGCGCGCCTGCGTTGTCGATGTGCGTGATCGCCGCTTGCCGCGCGGCGTCCGTATCCTGTGCGGCGATCGCGTCGAACAGCGCGCGGTGCTCGTTGCGCACCTGTGTGGAGAAATCGTCGCGGCGCGCTTCGTTGGTACGCGTGACGCGGATCGCCGCGTGCGTGAACTGGCTGATGAATTCCAGCAGCGACGGATAGAGCGGATTGCCGGTCGCGCGCGAAATCGCCATATGAAACGCGAGGTCTTCGTCGACGCCGTCGCGCTTTTGTTTCGCCGCGGTATCGATCGCAGCGAGGGCGCGCCGGATTTCGGCAAGCTGCGCGCGCGTACGGCGCTGCGCGGCGAGCGCAGCTGCTTCCGCTTCAATGCCGCGGCGCAGCTCGGTGACACGCAGCACCGCATCGACTGAATTTTTCGGGTCGATATCGAGGCGGAACGCGGTGGTGCGGTTCGGTTCGCGCACCACCGTGCCGCTGCCTTGACGCACTTCGACAAGACCATCGGACTTTAACCGCGAGATCGCTTCCCGCACGACAGTGCGGCTCACACCGAAGCGCTCGGAGATGACCTGTTCGGTTGGCAGGCGTGTGCCGGCCGGGAATTCGCCGCCTTTGATTTTTTCAAGCAGAACGGCTGTGACGCGGTCGGCAAGTGTGCCGACATTCGTGATGACGGGCGCGTCGAACGTCGCAGAGGAACGGGGCGTGGTGGTCGAGGTAGCCATGTCGTTAGGGAGAACGGAAGACACATTGAATGTCGTTATAGGCGATGCGTTGACACCGTACCACTTTCTACCTATGATCGGAACGGCATATGTAACACATATGGTTATCATACAAATTGTTGGAATGATGGTACAGCCGGATCGCGAGGCTGTGAAGGAGACAACGCAGTGCAGACGGAAACAGTAGAGGTCGTAACGCAGCGTGACGCGCTGGCATTCGAGGAGCGCACCTACGCAAAAGTCACGTGGCGCATTGTTCCATTCCTGATGTTCTGCTATCTGGTCGCGTACTTCGATCGCGTGAATATCGGTTTCGCGAAGCTGCAAATGTCGTCCGATCTGCATTTCTCGGACGCGGTCTACGGTCTGGGCGCCGGCATCTTCTTTATCGCGTATTTTCTCGTCGAGATCCCGAGCAACATCATTCTGCATCGCGTTGGCGCGCGCCTGTGGATGGCGCGCATCATGATCACATGGGGTGTGATTTCGTCGGCCATGGCATTCGTGACCACGCCGACCACGTTCTACGTAATGCGCTTTCTGCTCGGTCTTGCCGAAGCAGGCTTCTACCCGGGCGTGATTCTGTACCTGTCGTACTGGTATCCATCGCACAGGCGCGGCAAGATGTTCGCGGCATTCGCCGCGGCGGTGCCGCTTTCCGGGTTGATCGGCGGCCCGTTTTCGGGCTATCTGCTGCACGCGTTCAGCGGCGTGATGAACCATGCAGGCTGGCAGTGGTTGTTCTTTATCGAAGGTTTGCCGTCGATCGCGGCGGGCATCGCGGCGGTCTTCGTGCTGACCGACGGCATCAAGAAAGCAAAATGGCTGACGCCTGAAGAACGCGCGCTGCTCGATATGAACATTCGCGCCGATTCCGCTCACAAGGCCGACCCTTCGCTGCGCGAGGTGTTCACGAATGGCCGCGTGTGGCTGCTTACCGCAATCTACTTCTGCCTGATCTGCGGCTTCTATACGGTCGGCTTCTGGTTGCCGACGCTGATCGCGTCGACCGGCGTGAAAGACCCGCTGCATGTCGGACTGTTGACCGCCATTCCATATGGCGCCGCCGCAGTCACCATGCTGCTCGTGTCGCGTAGCGCCGACCGTCGTCGCGAACGGCGCTGGCACCTTGCCTTCACTGCGGTGCTCGGCGGCATCGGTTTGATCATGTCGGCGGTGTTCGGCTCGCAGCCGGTGCTTGCGATGATCGGCCTCACGCTCGCGGCGATGGGCGGTCTGAGCACGCTGCCGATGTTCTGGAGCCTGCCGACGGCTTTTCTCGGCGGTTCGGCGGCGGCTGCGGGCATTGCGATGATCAACTCGTGGGGCAATCTGGCGGGTTTCGTCAGCCCGTATCTGATCGGCTTTATCAAGGACATGACGCATAGCGCCAACCTGGGCCTGTACGCGATGGCGGGCGCACTCTTTATCGGCACGCTGTTGACGTTCATCGTGCCGGGTAACGTGGTTAACCGCTAGCGGTGGGTTACAGCACCGCTGCGACGGCGTATTTCGGGTGGCTGGGTGTCTCGTATCAGCAGGCGGTACGATAGCGTTCAAACCACTCCTGTCCATTCGCCGTGACCCTCCTCTCGCACCCGTTTTCTCTTCGACGTAGCGTGCTCGCCGTTGCGGCGAGCGCGTCCTTGATCGCTTTTTCATCCGCCTTTCATGTTGCGCGTGCGGCCGATACGGCGTCGCTCGCAGCCGCGATCGCGGGCCCGCAACGCAGCGACGCGAACCGCGCTCGCGACGTTTATCGCCATCCCGAACAGACGCTGCGTTTCTTCGGATTGACCGACCGGCAAACGGTCATCGAAATCGCGCCGGGCGCGGGCTGGTACACCGAAATTCTCGCGCCCTATCTGCGCGCGCACGGCAAGCTCTATGAGGCACCGTACATCACGCCCGACACCGCGCTTGCGGCCCGTCTCGCGCCGATGCTCGACCGCTACCGGCAGAAGCTTGCGCAAGATCCCGCGGACTACGGCGGCGTGACGGTCGGCGAACTCGATGCGGGCCGTTTGACCGGCGTAGGCGCACCGGGCAGCGCGGATGCGGTTCTCACGTTTCGCAATATCCACGACTGGATCAAGGACGGCGATCTTGACGCCAACCTGAGGGCGTTCTACACGGCGCTCAAGCCGGGTGGCGTGCTGGGTGTCGAGGAGCATCGCGCGAACCCGGGCACGACGCTGCAGCAGACCATCGCGAGCGGCTATGTGACCGAGGATTACGTGATTCAGCATGCGCGGGCCGCGGGATTCGAACTGGCCGGCCGCAGCGGGATTAACGACAATCCGCGCGATACGAAGGTCTATCCGAAGGGTGTCTGACGCTGCCGCCGACCTACGCAGCAGGCGATGCCGATCGCGCACGTTATGCCGCGATTGGTGAATCCGACCGGATGACGCTGCGCTTCGTGAAGCCTGTTGCCGCGCATTGAGCGTGGCGACACAAAAGCGTCACGCCATCATGCGTGACGCTTTTGTACGCATGCGCCACTCGCGGCGGGCGATATTCGCTATAAAGGTTTTGCATATGGCTTTTTCCGGAGAGAATTCATTATTCGTGCCCATTAGATTTAATGAGATTTGGATATAACGTGTTACGTTATTTTTGAAAATTCCAGAAAAATCCTTTTTTGTTTTTGAAAAACATGAATCGCCATTACTGGCGTTCGGTCACTATGTAGTTGTACCTCATTTCGGTATTTTCATAAGTTGGGTAAAAATTCACCGGCGTGCTGCGTTAAGCCAGTTGTGGAATAAGCGGATTCCACTACCTGTTTTGTGGAAACGGAAAGTGAAAAGCATTCACGTAATGCGCCGTGAGCCGATGTGCCATCGATGAAAGCCTCTTCTTTGCGGAGAAAAGAAATGCGAAACAGCCGCATGTACGACTTATTGGATACATACGCTGGACCCGAAGTTACAGTCGCGATCAAAAAAGAAGGCGATTCCGGAAAGACCGATCAGGAGCCGGCAGCACCTGATTACAACGTTATTCCGTTGCCGCAGCACGTCGCCACATTGCTGAAGGATATTCGGCGGGCTTGTGAATCAGGTTCATTCGCCGATGTCGACTGGCGAATACATTGCGAAGCGCCCGCAGTGGTGAAGGCGCCGCATCTACGCGCGCGGTGGGAGAGAATTGAAGGTGTCGGTTTGCGGTGCACGTGGGTCGAGCAACTGGACACCGAGTCCGACACCGGACCGGACGCTGGCGCCGGTCAGGATGCAGCCACCCGTCAAAACGGACCCGATGAGCAGTCGTAGTGATTCGCGCTTACACGCTTCCAGATAGGCTGCGTCGGCCGTCAATCATCGGCGGACGCATCGCCGTGCGGTACGGGCTGGACCGTCGACAGGGTCCGCTCCGCGAGTACCGCATCGCGCTTGGACAGCAGATGTGAGCGCAGAATGGTCCCCATCTTCTTGCCGTCGCGTGACTCGAGTGCTTCGATCATCGCTTCGTGATCGCGAATCGCGCTATCCCACTTGTGCGTCTGGAAGTTCGAGCGAAACCGCAGCGCCTGCAGGCGCCGGTTGATCGACAGGTAGGTCTGCCGCAACGCCGAGTTGCGCGCCGCCTCATTGATCTTGTCGTGAATTTTCTGGTTGCGGCTGTAGTAGCCGGACAGGTCGTTCTGCGCGCGGCACGCGAGCATCGCATAGTGCAGCGCCTTGATTTCCGCGAGCTCGACCGGCGTGATGCGCTCGCACGCGAGTTCGCCTGAGAATGCCTCGAGCCCGCTCATCAGTTCGAACGTCTCGCGAATTTCCGCCTCGCTCATCTGCGAGACCGTCGCGCCCTTGTTCGGCGAAATGTCGATCAGACCTTCGGCGGCCAGCACCTTCAGCGCTTCGCGCAGCGGCGTGCGCGAAATGCCGAGCGTCTCGCATAGCTTGCGCTCGTTGAGCTTCACGCCGGGGGCGAGCAGCCCTTCGACGATGAAGTTGCGCAGATGGTCGACCACCGTGTCGTGCAGACGCTGCCGTTCGACCTTCGGCAATGACGGCGGCAGCATTGCCTCCGGCATGTCAGCATTTTGCATGCAAAGACCTCTTGTTTGGATTCGCCCGCAATTTTATCGCAGGCCGGCCAGGAAGAATGCCTGCGGGTTTATACCTGGGTGAAATGTGTTCCCGCGACGAGCTCGGTGCGCTACAGTATTTTGCATGCAAAATTCAAATGCAAGGGCGCAAACATGCTGAAACTCGACTTTCATCCAGCCGGACGTCACTTTTTGCAGATTCCAGGGCCGAGTCCCGTGCCGGATCGCATTCTGCGGGCGATGAGCTACCCGACCATCGACCATCGCGGCCCTGAGTTCGGCGCGCTGGGGCTGAAGGTGCTGGACGGCATCAAGAAGATTTTCAAGACCTCGCAGCCGGTCGTGATCTATCCGGCGTCGGGCACCGGCGCATGGGAAGCGGCGCTATGCAACACGCTGAGCCCGGGCGACGCGGTGCTGATGTATGAGACCGGCCACTTCGCGACGCTATGGAAGAAGATGGCCGAAAACCTCGGCCTGAAACCCGAGTTTCTCGGTTTGCCGGGCGTCGAGGGCTGGCGCCGTGGCGTGCAGGCGGACATGATCGAAGCGCGTCTGCGTGCCGACTCGAATCACTCGATCAAGGCCGTGTGCGTCGTGCACAACGAGACCTCGACGGGCGTGACGTCGGATATCGCGGCGGTGCGCCGCGCGATCGATGCCGCGGGCCATCCGGCGCTACTGATGGTCGATACGATTTCAGGCCTCGCGTCCGCCGACTATCGGCATGACGAATGGGGTGTCGACGTGACGGTGTCGGGCTCGCAGAAGGGCTTGATGCTGCCGCCGGGCATCAGTTTCAACGCGATTTCGCCCAAGGCGATGAAGGCGCATCAGAGCGCGAAGCTACCGTGCGCGTTCTGGGATTGGACCGATATCGTCGAAATGAACAAGCAGGGCTACTGGCCGTACACGCCGAACACGAATCTGCTGTACGGGCTGTCCGAATCGCTCGAGATGATTCTCGGCGAAGGGCTCGACAACGTGTTCGCGCGTCATCAGCGGCTCGCGGCCGCGTGCCGTGCGGCGGTGACCGCGTGGGGCCTTGAGATCCAGTGCGCGGACCCGGCCGTCTACTCGCCCGTGCTGACCGGCGTGATCATGCCCGAAGGCGTCGATGCGGACGCGGTGCGCAAGCTGATTTACGAGCACTTCGACATGTCGCTCGGCACCGGCCTCGGCAAGGTCAAGGGGCGCATGTTCCGGATCGGCCACCTCGGCGAATGCAACGACCTCACGCTGATGGCGACACTGTCCGGCTGCGAGATGGGTCTGAAGCTCGCGGGCGTGCCGCTCAAGGCGAGCGGGGTCGCGGCCGCGATGGACTATCTGACGAGCCACGTTGCCAAGCCGTCGCTGAAGGCGGCCGCATGACGGCGCGCGAGCCCCAGGCGCAGGCGGCGGCCGCCGATCGGGCGGCGCTGCTTGCGCGTGTGTTCGTCGACGCGCGCGTGCGCCATGCGCCGCTCGATACACTGCCTCACGATGTGCAGCCGGCCAACGCAGAGGATGCCTACGCAGTCCAGTTCGCCACGCTCGATGCGATGCGCGCGTCGATCGGCGGATGGAAGGTCGGCGCGAAGTCGCCGACCGGGCCGATTCAAGGCTCGCCGTTGCCGGCCGCCTGCGTGCATCGCAGCGGGGTCGATCTGCCGCGCGGCGCGTTCCACCAGGCCGGGCTTGAACTCGAAGTGGCGTTCGCGCTCGGCCGCCGTTTCGATCCGGCAGGCGCGCCGTATAGCGACGAACAGGTGCTCGGCGCGATCGAGTCGATGCATGCGGCGATCGAGGTGGTGACGAGCCGCTTCAGCGGTTGGCCCCATGTCGACAAGCTGTGGCAGCTCGCCGATTTGCAGAACCATGGTGCGTTGATCGTCGGCGAAGGCGTGCCGTATGACAGCCGTTTCCCATTTCTCGTACCGGCCGCGAGCTTTACGTTCGATGGCGCGCCGGTGTTCGATGGCGCATCTGCCAATCCCGCCGGCGATCCGCGCCGGCTGCTCGGCTGGCTGATCAATCACGGTGTGTCGCGCGGGCTCACGTTCGAGCCTGGCACCGTGCTGACGACCGGTTCGTACACCGGCATGGTATTTCCGGAGAAGCGGGGCGTCGCGCTCGGCGTGATCGATGGATTGCCGCCGGTGCAATTGACGCTTGGCTGACGAATTACGCCCGACCTGCCGGCCCAAGCGAACGCCCACTCACTGAAACGTTGCGATGCCGATGCTGAACTCCCGTCCCCAGGCACTGGTCCAGCCGATTCACCTGATGCCCGCCGCCGCGCGCGCGAAGCTCACGCCACTCGCCGCGCGTCTTGCCGCCGAACTCAAAGGCGACGTGCTATTCGATCGGGCGGCGCGTGGCCGCTACGCGACCGATGCATCGATCTACCAGATCATGCCGCTTGGCGTGGTCGTGCCCAAAGACCAGGCGGACCTGCGGCTCGCCCTCGACATCGCACGCGACAGCAAGACGCCGGTGCTTGCGCGCGGCGCGGGCACAAGCCAGTGCGGGCAGACGATCGGCGAAGCGCTCGTGATCGATACGAGCAAGTGGTTGAACAACATCGTGCACTTCGACGCGCAGGCGCGTACCGTTACGGTCGAGCCGGGTGTCGTGCTCGATCATCTGAACGCGTGGCTCAAGCCGCATGGGTTGTGGTTTCCGGTCGACGTATCGACGAGCGCGCAATGCACGATTGGCGGGATGGCGGGCAACAACTCGTGCGGCTCGCGTTCCATGGAATACGGCATCATGGTGCACAACGTCGACGCGATCGACGCGGTGCTGGCCGATGGCCACGAAGCGTGTTTCACCCGACTGTCGAAGATGACAGGCGACGAGCGCACGCGCGCGCTGGTCGAAGACATACGCAAGATCGCGCAGCGCGAACGCGACGAGATGCGCGAGCAGATTCCGAAAGTGCTGCGGCGGGTGGCGGGCTACAACCTCGATCTGTTCGAATGCCAGAACCCGTTGCCGTTTACCGAGGATGGCGAACCGAACCTCGCGAACCTGCTGGTCGGCTCCGAGGGCACGCTCGCGTTCAGCCGCACGCTGACGTTGAAGCTTTCGCCGCTGCCCGCTTATAAGACGCTCGGCGTCGTGAACTTCCCGACGTTCTATGCGGCGATGGACATGACGCAGCATATCGTGAAGCTTGGCCCCGTCGCGGTCGAGCTGGTCGATCGCACGATGATCGACCTTGCGATGTCGAACCCCGCGTTTCGCCCGGTCGTCGAAAAGGCGCTGGTCGGCGATCCTCAAGCCGTGCTGCTGGTCGAGTTTGCCGGCGCTGACAAGGATGTGCAACTCGCGAAGCTTGCGCAACTGGTCGAACTGATGGGCGATCTCGGTTTGCCTCGCTCAGTGGTCGAAATGCCGGACGCCGGCGCGCAGAAAGCGCTGTGGGACGTGCGCAAGGCCGGGCTCAACATCATGATGAGCATGAAGGGCGACGGTAAGCCGGTATCGTTTATCGAAGACTGCGCGGTGCCGCTCGAACATCTCGCGGACTATACGAGCCGGCTGACCGACGTGTTCCACAAGCACGGCACCGAAGGCACGTGGTACGCGCATGCGAGCGTCGGCACGCTGCATGTGCGGCCGATTCTCGATATGCGCCGCGACGGTGCGCAGAAAATGCGCGCCATCGCCGAAGAGGCGGCCGCGATGGTGCGCGAATACAAGGGCGCCTATTCGGGCGAGCACGGCGACGGCCTGTGCCGCGGGGAATGGGTCGCATGGCAATACGGCCCGCGTATCAATCAGGCATTTCGTGACATCAAGGCGCTGTTCGATCCGGAGAACCGGCTGAGCCCGGACCGCATCGTCAATCCGCCGAAGATGGACGACGCAACGAGTTTCCGCTTTCCGCCTTCGTATCGCGAGCGCGCGTGGAAGCCGGTGCTCGACTGGTCCGCATGGAATGTCACGCGCGATCCGCTCACCGGCGACGAAGGCGCGCCCGGTTCCGGCGGCGATCGCGCAAATGGCCTCGCGAAAGCGGTCGAGATGTGCAATAACAACGGCCACTGCCGCAAGTTCGACGCGGGCACGATGTGTCCAAGCTATCGGATCACGAAGGACGAGCAGCACGTGACGCGAGGCCGCGCGAATACGCTGCGGCTGGCGATCTCGGGACAGCTCGGTGAAGACGGGCTGGCCGGCAGTGAGGTCAAGGAAGTGCTCGACCTCTGCGTCTCATGCAAGGGCTGCAAGCGCGATTGCCCGACCGGTGTCGATATGGCGCGCATCAAGATCGAGGCGCGCGCCGCATGGAACGCGCGTCACGGCACGACGCTGCGCGAGCGGCTGATTGCTTACCTGCCGCGCTATGCGCAATATGCGAGCCGCATGCCGTCGCTCGAACAGATGCCATTTGCGCGCTGGATAAAAGCCCGCCTGGGTCTCGCAACAGAACGTTCTTTCCCACAGTTTGCGAAACCCTTCCTTTCGGCAACGCAGCCTCGCATGAATTTTGAAGCAGGCGCTAAAGAAGTGCTGCTATTTGTCGATACCTTCAATAATTACATGGAGCCGGACAACGCGCGTGCCGCCCAGCGCGTGCTCGAAGCAGCGGGCTATCAGGTGCACTTCAACGTCAAGGCGGGTGAACGGCCGCTGTGCTGCGGCCGAACGTTCCTGTCGGCGGGGCTCGTCGATGAGGCCAAGGCCGAAGCGCGCCGTGCACTCGATGCGCTGCTGCCGTACGTGGACCGCGGCGTGGCGATCGTCGGCCTCGAGCCGTCGTGCCTGCTGTCGCTGCGTGACGAGTTTCTCGGCTACGGATATGGCGACGCGGCACAGCGCCTCGCGAAGTCGTCGTTCCTGTTCGAGGAGTTTCTCGTGCGGGAGCATGATGCGGGGCGTCTGAAGTTGCCGCTCAAGCGGCTCGAGACCGGCAAGGCGTTGCTGCATGGGCATTGCCACCAGAAGGCATTCGATGCTGTGCGTCCGGTGCAGACGGTGCTCGGCTGGATTCCGGGGCTGAAGGTCGAAACGATCGAATCGTCTTGCTGCGGAATGGCAGGGAGCTTCGGCTACGAGGCCGAGCACTACGAAGCATCGAAGGCGATGGCGGAACTGTCGCTGTTGCCGGCGGTTAGACAGGCGGGCGATGCGTTGATTGTCGCGGATGGCACGAGCTGCCGCCATCAGATCGCCGACGGCGCGCAGGCCGAGGCGCTGCATGTCGCACGCGTGCTTGAGGCGGCGCTGGAGTAGAGGATCACTGATTAACAACAAGTCGCAGCAGCGGGAAGAGACCACCCGATCAGAGGATAAGCAAACAGTATGAGTAATCAGGAGACAAAGCGATGACACGACGTTGCAATCCCCATCCCGGTGGCCTGTCCGGACACATGCGTGGCGGCCTGCAGAGCCCCATGCCGGGACGTACGCGGTAACGGCGCGCGCTCGGCGCCGCCGTGCTTTCGCTGTCCGCTTTTCGATGCCTTCGGTGTGCGCCCGCACGTCCCGGGACTTCGCACACAACTATAGGAGAGGATGATGTTCCGTCGAGCCACGACGCGCGTTCTATTGCTTCTCTGCGCGATGTATTTCATCACGTATATCGACCGGGTCAACGTCAGCACCGCCGCCAGCCAGTTCGGCGCGGAACTGGGCCTGAATCACACGCAAGTCGGTTTTGTGTTTTCCGCGTTCGCGTATCCGTACCTGATCTTCCAGATTATCGGCGGCTGGGTGGGCGACCGTTTCGGGCCGCGCCGCACGCTGGGCATCTGCGCGGTGATCTGGGCGGGCGCAACCGTGCTGACCGGCCTCGCGGGCGGTTTCGCGTCGATGATTGTCGCGCGCTTGCTGCTCGGTCTCGGCGAGGGTGCAACGTTCCCGACCGCGACGCGCGCAATGTCGAACTGGATGCGCGCCGACCAGCGCGGATTCGCACAAGGCATCACGCATGCGGCTTCCCGGATCGGCAATGCCGTCGCGCCGCCGCTGATCGTCTGGCTGATGGTGGCGACCAACTGGCGTGGCGCGTTCATCGTGACCGGTATCGTGAGTTTCTTGTGGGCGGTCGTGTGGATCTGGTACTTCCGCGACAATCCGCGCGAGCATCCGCGTATTACGGATTCCGAATGTGCGACGCTGTCCGCGTATAGCGGCGCAAAGCAGCGCACGCCGGTGCCGTGGCGCGCACTGGTCGGCCGCATGGCGCCCGTGACCGCCGTGTACTTCTGCTATGGATGGGTGCTGTGGCTGTTCCTCGGCTGGATTCCACAGTACTTCCTGCACAACTATCACATGGACCTCAAGAAGTCCGCGCTGTTTGCGTCGAGCGTGTTTTTCGCCGGCGTGATCGGCGACTGGCTCGGCGGCTCGATTACCGATCGCATTCTGCGTTCGAGCGGCAACGTGCGTCTTGCGCGCAACGTGATGGTCGGCATCTGCATGCTGCTGACGTTGCTGTCGCTCGCGCCGATCATGCTGATCCCCAACATCACGATCACGATGGCGGCGCTGTGTCTGGCAGGCGGCTTCTTCTTTAACGAAATGACGATCGGGCCGATGTGGGCCGTGCCGATGGATATCGCGCCGAAGCATGCCGGCACCGCGAGCGGCATCATGAACACCGGTTCGGCGCTTGCGGCGATCATCAGCCCGGTGGTCGGCGGCTGGCTGATCGACCTCACCGGCAACTGGAATCTGCCGTTCACCGTGTCGATGGCGCTGATGGCGCTCGGCATTGTGCTGTCCTTTACGATGCGGCCGGACCGTGTGCTCGGTGCCGACGGCAACGAAGAGACCACGAAGGACGCGCGCAAGTTTGTCTGATGCCGGCGCCCCAGCGCTCGCGCGCCGCACGCAGCCCCGTGCGGCGCGCTTGACGCGTGCGCGTATGCGCTCGATGAAGGACCAGCGGCGTTTGCGCCGTGCGCAGCCCTGTCTCCTGCCACCTGACACAACAGTGACAGCGAACAGCGAGTGCCATTTCCGAGGAGACGCTATGGCTGAACCCACCATTTCTGTCGAGCGAGAAGGGACCATCGCGACGGTCACGATCGACCGTGAAGCGAAGCTCAACGCGATGACGAAGGACCTGTGGCGCATGCTTGGCGAACGCATCGACGAATTGTCAGCGGACGACGGGCTGCGTTGCATCGTGTTGCGCGGCGCAGGCGAAAAGGCGTTCTCGCCGGGCAACGACATTGGCGAATTCGCCACCGATCGCTCGAACGTCGACCAGGCGCGCGTATATGGCGCGCTGATGCATCGCACACTCGATGCGCTCAACGCGTGCCGTCATCCGCTGGTCGCGATGATTCACGGCATTTGCGTCGGCGGCGGGCTTGAGATCGCGGCCATGTGCGATTTGCGCATCTGCGGCACGTCGAGCCGCTTTGGCGTGCCGATCAAGAATCTCGGGCTCGTGATGGCGCATGCGGAGCTTGAAGGGCTCGTGCGTCTCGCGGGCTCAGCGGTCGCGCTGGAAATTCTGCTGGAAGGGCGTATCTTCGATGCACAGGAGGCGTTCACGAAAGGCCTCGTGACGCGCGTGGTGCCCGATACTGACGTGACCGCGCACACGTATGAGACCGCGCGGCGAATTGCCGACGGCGCGCCGCTCGTCGCGCGCTGGCACAAACAGTTCGTCAGACGCGCGATGGACCCTGCGCCGCTCACCGCGGCCGAACGCGACGAAGGCTTTGCATGCTTTGGCACCGAAGACTTCCGCACCGGCTATCGCGCGTTTCTCGACAAGGTCAAACCTGAATTCAAGGGGCGTTGACATGACAGACACGAACTCACAACACGCGCCCGGCGCCGGGCCGCTTGCCGGTATGCGCGTGATCGAGCTTGCGCACATCATGTCCGGGCCGATCTGCGGCATGATGCTCGCGGATATGGGCGCGGACGTGATCAAGGTCGAAAAGATTCCGGGCGGCGACGATTGCCGCCGTTTTGCGCCGATCATCGACGGCGGCGAGTCGGCCTCGTTCATGATCGTCAACCGCAACAAGCGCGGCATTGCGCTGAATCTGAAGACCGAAGGCGGCAAGGAAGTGCTCCGCAAGATGCTGGCGAGCGCCGACGTGGTGACCGAGAACTATCGAGGCGGCACGATGGAAAAGCTCGGCATGGGCTACGACGCGCTGAAGCTCGCGAATCCGGGTCTGATTTACTGCGCGATTTCGGGTTTTGGCCGCAGCGGTCCGTACGCGGACAAAGGCGGCTTCGATCTGATCGCGCAAGGCATGAGCGGTCTGATGAGCATGACCGGCGAGCCGGGCCAGGCACCAATCAAGGCCGGTTCACCGGTTACCGATATCAACGCGGGTATTCTTGCCGCGCTTGGCATTTGTGCCGCCTATGCGAACAAACAGTGGACCGGGCGCGGGCAGATGGTGGACACGTCGTTGTTCGAAGCGGGCTTGCAGCAGATGTACTGGGCATTCGCGAACTATTTCGCGGACGGTACCGTGCTGCCGAAAGCCGGCTCGGCGAACCCGACCAGCGCGCCGTATCAGGCATTCCGCACACGCGATGGCTGGATCAACATCGGCGCGGCGAATCAAAGCAACTATGAGCGGCTGATCGGTGTACTGAAAATCCCGGATATTGAGCGCGATGAGCGCTTTCAGACTAATGCGGGGCGGCTGAAGCATCGTGACGCGCTGGTCGAGATTCTGACCGCGCGACTCGTTGAGCGCACCACGGCCGAGTGGCTTGCGATGTTCGACGAGATCGGCTTACCGTCGGGCGCGGTGCTCGAAGTGCCTGAAGCGGTTGCACACGAGCAGGCGCTGGCGCGCGGGATGATCGTCGAGACGCAGCATCCGGTAGCCGGAAAAATGCGTGGGCTCGGTCTGCCGATTCATTTTTCCGAGGGCTGCACGCGCGAATCGCGCCCTGCGCCGTTGTTTGGGCAGCATACGAGCGAGGTGCTGCGGGAATATGGCTTCGACGATGCGCGGATTCGCGCGTTAAAGGAAGAGGGAGCGTTGCTGGAAAGCGAAGTGGCTGCATAGTGTTACCGGTTGTCGCGACGTCGGCGTGTCGCATAACGGGGCAACCGCAGGGACAACTACGGGGCGGCATCGGCACGTTAAGCTAAAGTTTTGTAAGCATCGTGCCGATGACCATAAGGAGTGCCGCGCAGAGGACTTATCCGATGCGGCATCGGTCTGATCACGCCGGATAATCATGTCAAAGAACCTTTCAATAAGAACTTGCCTGACCCTGATGGTGGTTGCGTTCGCAATTACCTTGATGGTGGGCGCAGCCATCGGGCTCGT
This sequence comes from Paraburkholderia humisilvae, assembly GCF_902859855.1. GTDB lineage: Bacteria > Pseudomonadota > Gammaproteobacteria > Burkholderiales > Burkholderiaceae > Paraburkholderia > Paraburkholderia humisilvae. The sequence continues at coordinate 119,632 of NZ_CADIKH010000003.1, read as the reverse complement.
CGCATTACGCTCGGAAAACCACGCACTTCAGCAAACGTATACCGTCGATACGCCGGCGGTCGCGAATCTGGAAAATAGCGCGGGGCAGTTGTTGCGTCTGCGTCTTGCGCTTGCGACCTATGCGTCGCTGACCGATCTGCACGATGCGAAGGGCGCCGACGCGGTGCTCAAGCGCTCGGACACCTACCTCGAGATTTCCAATGACAAGCTGACGAAATTTCTCGGCGCCGCGGTGGACAGCGATGAAGCGCGCAATCAGATTCAACTGATGCAGGCCGCGCGCAATACGTTGCTCAAGGAGGGCATTGAACCTGGACTGGCCGCATTGCGTGCCGGCGACAGGGACGCGTTCCTGCAGATCCAGGCGTACAAGTTACCGAAGCTCTATAGCGCATTCGAAAAGGCGATGCTCGCGCTCGAGAAGGTGCAAATGGACCAGGGTGAAGATCGCTACCGGAAAGCGCAGGACGAGTTCCGTCTGGTCATGATGCTGGTCGCGGTCGGCCTTGTCGCGGCGCTTGCGCTGTCGTGGCTGATGCGTGTCGTGTTGCTGCGTGCCATCGTCAAGCCGGCCGATGCGGCGATCGCGCATTTCGAGCGCATTTCGGCGGGCGATCTCAGCGGCAAGATCGTCGTCGAGAGCAGCAATGAAATGGGTGTGCTGACGGCGGCGCTAAAGCGCATGCAGGAGTCGCTGATCTCAACCGTTGGCAATGTGCGCGGCGGCGTGCAGTCGATTCACACGGGCGTAAGCGAGATCGCCGCCGGCAATGCGAACCTGTCGCAGCGTACCGAGGAGCAGGCGGCGTCGCTCGAAGAGACGGTCGCGAGCATTGAACAGCTGAGTTCGACGCTCAAGCAGACAGCGGACAATGCGAAGGTCGCGAATTCGCTGGCAACCGGGGCCTCTTCGCTCGCGAGTCAGGGCGGCGATCTGACGCGCGACGTGGTCGGTGCGATGGAGAATATCGTTGGTGATTCGCACAAGATCGGCGATATCGTCGGTGTGATCGAAGGCATTGCGTTCCAGACCAATATTCTCGCGCTCAATGCCGCGGTTGAAGCGGCGCGGGCAGGTGAGAACGGCCGCGGGTTCGCGGTCGTTGCGAGCGAAGTGCGCTCGCTTGCGCAGCGTAGTGCGTCGGCGGCGAAGGAGATCAAGGACCTGATCGGCGAATCGACCGGACGCATTGAATCCGGCGCGGCGCTGGTGACGCGCTCGGGTGAGACGATGCGCGAGATTCTCGATTCGATCACGCGGGTGAGCGCGATCATGAGCGAGATCGAAACGGCATCGTCCGAGCAAAGCGCGGGGATCGGGCAGATCAATGTCGCCATCGCGCAGATGGATCAGGTCACGCAGCAGAATGCGGCTTTGGTGGAACAGGCCGCGGCCGCCGCGGGAGCGCTGGAGGATCAGGCGAACCGGTTGAATGCGGCGGTGGCCATATTTGAGTTGGGGGCGGCGCGCCACTAGCATTCGCGCGCCGGCTTACAGGCTTATAGCCAGCGCGCGAATATCCGAATCAGCGGAGCGTAGCGAGCGCCGACGCTCTCGCCACGATTTGCGCGACGATGATTGCACTACTCGCCATCGGCCGCAGTCGTCTTGAACGAAAACTCCACTTCACCCACGTAAGGCTCCGCGTTTTTCTCGCACCTGTACGCGCGCCCAGCCGCAATGACCGCCTGGTTGAACACGGACGTAGGCGGCGTGACACGGACGATCTTCACGTCACCAACGCTGCCATCCGTGTTGATCGACAGATGCGCGATCACATCCGCGGAAATGCCTTCCTGCAGCGCCTTTTGCGGAATTTGCGGCTGTACCGACTGGCAATGGCCACGGCCGTCGACCACACCATGCAGCGCGGGCGGTGCAGTCGGCGCCGTCCCTACCGCGGCGGTCGGTGTCGACGGTGCCGATGTCGCGGGCGCCGTGGCCAGTGCCGGCGCATTCGGCGCAGGGTCGGCGGCGGCCGGAATCACCGCTTCCTTGGGCGCTGCCGCAGGTTTCGCGGGCGGCGGCTTCGGTGTCGGCAATGGCTTGGGCTGTACCGTCTTTTGCACAGGGTTTTGCGGCACAGGAGGGGCGGGCGGTGGCTCCAGCTTCTTGACCTCAGGCGGCGGAGGCGGTGCCATCCGCACACGCATTTCCTTCGGCGGCGGGGGTGGCGCCTGCTCGAACTTCACCTGCGATAAGCCCGCGATCAGCAACACTTCAACCAGTAGCGCCACCCCGGCCGCGGTCTTCATCGAAAAGCCGCTGTGACGCGCGGGCGCGGACGAAGCCCAAAGCGCGCCGGACAGAGGCTGTTGCGGTTCGTTCATATCGATGGGCGGCGCGTTCATGTCGTCGGATTCGTGGCCAGAGCAACCGAACTGATGCCCGCCGCGCGCACTAGGTCCATCACCTTGACGATGTTTTTGTAGCTCGTGCCTTCATCGCCGGCGATCGCGACGTCGACTTTTTTCGAGTCGTGCACCAGCCCTTGCAGATGTGCGCTGAGCGCTTCCGGCGTGATCTCTTTCGCGTCCAGATAAAGCTGATCGTTCTTCGTCACGCCAATCGATACTTTGACCGTTTGCTGCAATTGCTCGGCGGTACTCGATTGCGGCAAGTCAAGCTTGATACCCGTGCCCTGGATCATCTTCAGCGTCGCAAGCATGAAGAACACCAGCAGGAACATCATGATGTCGATCATCGGGATGATCTCGATGCGGGCCTTTTCCTCTCCGCCGAGATAGTGGCTGCGATGGTTGCGCATGATTCTCTCCTGGGGTGCTTACGAGGCAAAGCGCGACACGAGCAGCGACTTGATCAGGTCGAACTGGTTGACCGTCATCCGGATCCGCTTGTTGAAGTAGTTGAGAAAGACGACGCAGATGATCGCGATCGTCAGGCCGCATGCGGTCGCGGTGAGTGCGTGGCCGATCCCGCCTGTCACGCCGTTCGGATTCGCGGTGCCGCTCGTACCGAGCACATTGAACGATTCGACCATGCCGATGATCGTGCCGAGCAACCCGAGCAGCGGCCCAAGCGTGACAGCGGTGTCCAGAATCCATAGGTTGCGGTCGAGGCGCGGCAACTGGAACATGATGGTTTCTTCGATCTCGCGTTCGACGACGGCTTCGCTCTTGCCCTTCGCCTTCATCGCCGTTCTGACGAGTTCGGCCTGCACGGTCTGGCTGTAGTGATTGACGACCTTTGCGGCGTCGTCGAGGTTGGTCGGCTCGACGAGCTTCAGATCGTGCTCGAGCGTATTGCCGGCGCGTACCGCTCGCGAAAAGAACATAAAGCGTTCGATGATGATCGCCATGCCGATCAGAAAGATGAGCGCGAGCAGGGGGATGAGCCCCATCGACTGGATCGAGTAGTTGATAAGCGTGTTCAGCACTGCGGACTCCTGTTGGCACATAACGGCCGTTGCATAACGGCAGGGTTTCTTGTTGTCGGTTCCCTCGTGGGTGGCCGGCTCAAATGCGTTGCGAGCAATGCAAGGGGCGTACCAGCCGAACGCGGCATGGGTTGTTTGACCACGCGCGATGACTTGCTGAACGCAACGGAGCGCGCAGCCACGGGTTCTGGCGGGACGTCGGAATGGGATGTCACGCTCGAATAGCAGATAAATCGCCAATTCAGAAGAGTTGCAAAGAAGACCTAATTCATTGCAAAGCGCGATTTAAGACTTTGCCGGTGCCTGTTTGGTGCTCGTGAGAAAAGACGCAGCCCGGTGGTGCAAATTCAGCATTAACTATAGACAAGTTTCTTACAATTATTTTAAAGCGAAGCTTGCTAAAAATAGGGATGTGTAACCTGAATATCCCGAGCTGGCGGGCTAAACACGGACTGGTAAGCAATTATTTATATTCGTTTCTTTCGCTATCTTTCTGCACGCTTTCGGTGAATTTATGCATTTTCGGTTATTTTCGACGATATGCACCGCTTCGGAAACGAGCGCATTCAGCAGGTGCGGATAACGCACCACAGCGGAAATAGAATAAACACTCTAACCGCAAATGTTTCATATAAGACTTTATCCGCCGCCGTGTTACTCGCGCGAGTGAGTGGGCGGAAGTTAATTCGTCTCTTTGAATCGCTAATGAAAGCGCGATCAATCAATCACTTGCGTGCAAATCAATTGCATTTAACGAGGCAGTTGTGCCCACAACGATGTTTTGCTTGGCATGCGTCCTGCTTTTGCTGCGGTCGCTTTAAGAACCAGTACGCGCTCGACACGATCGGCAAGGCGTTCTGGACGGGACGTGCGAGACCAGGGATAGGTACCGGCGGCGACGAACTCGCTGATCACATCGGACTTCGCACGGCTGCACGCGCGTGACTCGCGCGCCGTGCGGATCGTTCAATGAAGGTGGCCTCAACAACAAGCAGGAGAGCAAGTGAAAAAGAAGAAATTGGTCTCGGCAATGACGAGAATCATCGGTGCTGAGCTCGTGTTGACGGCGGCTTGCATGCCGGTCGCGTATGCGCAAAGCCAACCGGATAGCACGGCCGCTCCCGCAGCAGCGGCAAGCAGCGCACCCGCGGCATCGGCGCCGGTTAGCAAGCTCGAGAAAGTGGAAGTGACCGGCTCGTTGATCCGCACGTCGGACAAGGTCGGCAACATCGAAGTCCAAACCATTACGCCAAAGGAAATCCAGCAAAGCGGGTACACGACGGTAGCGGACTTTCTGCGCGGCATGGCGGCGAACTCCGGGAGCAGCTGGTCGCAATCGACTATGAACAGCTCTGCGCCGGGTGGCGCAGGCATTGCGCTGCGCGGCCTGAGCGAGAAGTACACGCTGGTGCTCGTCGACGGTCAGCGCGTCGCGAACTACGCGATGCCGGTGAATTTCACGGATACGTTCTTCGACGTCAACGCGATTCCGTTGAATATTGTCGATCACATCGAGGTGGTGAAGACGGGCGCCGTGTCGGAATACGGTTCGGATGCGATTGCGGGTGTCGTGAACATCATCACGAAGAAGAACTTCCAGGGCTTGCAGATCGATGCGCAGGCCGGCAAGACCCAGCACCCGGGTGATGGCCAGGGCAGTTTCAGCGTGCTCGGCGGCTTCGGCGACCTGAACGCGGATCGCTTCAACATCACTGCGGCGGCCAGCTGGTATCGCGATTCCGGCTCGACGCTCGCGGACCGCTCGATGACCGCGAATCAGGACTTCTCGCAGTTTCCCGGCGGCCGTGCTGGCCCGCTCGGCCCTAACCAGCAGTCGAACTGGGAACTGCCGGACGGCAGTACCGCGCCAATCAATCCGTGCCCGCCGAATACGAATTCGAACGGCCAGGTGTGCGTGCATAACCCGGCGTCGCAGACCTCGCTGATGCCGGCGGTCACACGGCTGAACGCGAAACTGCATGGCACGTTCAAGGTGAACGACGATACGCAGGCGTATGCGGACTTGTGGTTTAGTCGCGACGAGAACGTACAACTGCAAGGGCCGGCGGCGATCAGCAGCCTGTCGAACGTGTTCGATCCGGCGACTGGCTCGGTGTCGCCCATTTCGCGCACCGTGTCGGCGAGCAATCCGTTCAATCCGTTCGGCATGCCGACCGACATCAACTATACGTTTCCCGGCCATACGATCGTCGCCGATACGGTATCGACGTTCTGGAAGGCGTCGACCGGCGTAAAGGGTTCATTTACCACGCCGAAGGTCGGTGACTGGGACTGGTCGGTCGACTACGGTCATTCGCAAAGCACCGTCGATACGAGCTTTTCGAACGAGCTGAGCGTCGCGGGCGTGCAGAACATTCTCGCGAACGGCGTATTCAACTTCGCGAATCCGGCGGCCACACCGAACGGCACCAATGGCCTGTTCCTGACGGATGATCAGCAGGCCATCTCGAAGATCGACGACGTGACCGCGAAGATGTCGACCGGCAATCTGTTCACGTTGCCGACCGGCAACGTCGGCCTTGGCCTCGGCAGCGAATTCCGCCATGAAAGCTCGCTGATCAACCCGCGCACGCTGTCGTCGCAGGGCATCGTCACGCCGGCAAACGTGCAGACGGTCGACGGTACGCGCAATGTCGCGGCGGTCTACTACCAGGTCGATATTCCGATCGTGCACAACCTGACGTTTACGCAATCGGGACGCTACGACCACTATAGCGATTTCGGCGGCGCGTTTTCGCCGAACTTCTTGTTGCGCTTCCAGCCGGTTCAGGCGTTCACGACGTACGCGTCGTATGGCCGGGGCTTTCGCGCGCCGACCCTGGTGGAGAACTCGCAAGCGGTCTATCTTGGGCACCAGAACCTGACGGACCCGAACGACCCGAGCGGCACACCGACCAAACACTTTACGACTGAGCAGGTCAACGGCAACCCCGATTTGCAGCCGGAACACACGAAGAACTACAACATCGGTTTCGAGTTGTCGCCGGACCGGTCGACCGATTTCGGTGCGGCGTTCTACAAGATTCACATCGATGGCGTGATCGGCACGAACGATCCGAACGCGGTGCTGCAGGCGAACGATCCGTCGACCGTGGTCCGCAATCCGGACGGCTCGATCCGCTTTATCAACCAGCAGTTCGTGAATCTCGGTTCGCTGGATACCGATGGCTTCGACTTCAATTTCCGCAAGTCGGTCGGCACGAAGTACGGCACGTTTACGCTCGCAGGCGATTGGGCGTACGTGTGGCACTTCAAGCTGAACGCGCCGGGTCAGCCGACGCAGGACTTCGCCGGCAACAACCTCGCATTCCTGCAGCCGTTCGGCGCGAGCAACCCGCGCTGGAAGGGCAATACAAGCCTGACCTGGGACTACCGCAAGTTCACGACGACGCTCACGTGGCAGTACACGGGTCCGTACACGAACGCGGTGGCTGCGGAATTCGGCGATGGCGGCACGCTGTCGGTCGCGTCGTATAGCCAGTTCAACCTGATGGCGTCGTACACGGGCTTCAAGCACTGGACGATCTATGGCGGCATCTCGAACCTGTTCGACCGCTCGCCGCCGTTCGACGTCGAATGGCAGTCGTATCCGGACATCACCGGTTACGACCAGTCGCTTTACACCGATCTGGGCCGGACCTTCCAGATCGGCGCGACGTATCGCTTCTAAGTGACGCGAAGCGGAACGCCGGCGTGCAGTGGGCCGGCGGCCGTGCGGTATCGATGGTGAGGTGAATCTCCTCTCGCTCTTTCTGTTTCGGATGAAGGGGCTTTGCGGCGGTGCTGCGCGCACCGCCGTATTTTTCCGTTCGATGTGACCGGATCGATGTGCGCGCGCAGCACGATCCGCTTGTGGAGTTCCCGTTGAAATCGCCTATGAAATTCAAGCTAATGTTCGCGACGGCACTCAGCGCGCTCGTTGTCTCGGTGGCGGGACGCGCGCCGGCCGCCACGGTTCCCGCCGGTGTAACGCTTGCCGCGCAACAGGAGCTGACGCGCGATGCGCAAGTGGAGGTCGAATCGCTCGACCCCGCGCATATCGAGACTGTGATGGGCAATACGATCGGCTGCGATCTGTTCGAGGGCCTGACGCGCGTCGACGCGGCGGGCAACGTGGTGCCCGGCGTCGCGCAATCCTGGACGCGCGACGCACCCGATAGGTGGGTCTTCAAGCTGCGTCACGATGCGCGCTGGAGCAACGGACAACCGGTCACAGCGGCTGATTTCATCTATTCATGGCAGCGCTTGGCCGACCCGAAGACCGGTTCGAAATACACGATCCTCGTCGAGTTCGTGAAGAACGCGAAGGCGATCGTCGCGGGCAAAGCGGCGCCAGCGACGCTCGGCGTGCGTGCGCCTGATCCGTACACGCTCGAAGTGACAACCGAAACGCCGGTGTCCTTTTTTCCGGACATCGCCTCGAAGGTAGATTTGGCGCCGGTCAATCGCGACACGGTTGCGAAGTTCGGCGACGCATGGACACGTGCCGGCAATATGGTCAGCAATGGCGCGTACGTGCTGAGCGACTGGCAGCCGAACAACCATATCGTGATGCTAAAGAACGACAAGTACTGGGATGCTCGCAACGTTCCCATTACCAGAGTGACGTACTTGCCGATCGAAAGCGATGAAACCGCGCAGCGGATGTATCAGGCCGGGCAGTTCGACGTAACAATGTCGATACCATCCGGCGTCTACCCGCAGCTCCGCAAGCAGTTCGGCAGCGAACTGAAATCGGCGTCTGCGCTTGGTACTTACTACTACAACCTGAACAACCAGGACCCGGCGTTGCGCGACAAACGGGTGCGGCAGGCGCTATCGATGGTGATCGACCGCGATCTGCTGACCTCGCGCCTGCTGCAGTCGGGCGAACTGCCGACGTATGGCCTGGTGGTGAAGGGCACGAAAGGCGCCGATCCGTTCATACCTGGCTGGGCGTCGTGGCCGATGCAAAAGCGTGTCGAATACGCGCGCGGCCTGATGAAGGACGCGGGCTACTCCGATGCAAAACCGCTGACGCTCACGCTGACGTACAACACGAACGAGCAGCACAAGAAGATCGCGCTGTTTATTGCTTCCGAATGGCGCACGAAGCTAGGCGTGAGCACGAAGCTGGAGAACGTCGAAAACAAGGTGCTGCTCAAGATGCGCCATGAAGGCAAAACGCAGGTCGCGCGCAACGGCTGGTTTATCGACTACAACGACTCGACGTCCTTCCTCGACCTCGTCCGCTGTAACAGCCCTCAGAATGATGAGGAATATTGCAACCCTCAAGTCGACGCATTGATCGAGCAAGGCAACCAGCAGACCGATGAAGCGAAACGCACCGCGCTGCTAACCCAGGCGCACGCGCTCGCGATGAACGACTATCCGGTCATTCCGCTCTACCAGTACGCGACGAACCGGCTGGTGAAGCCCTACGTGGGTGGCTATTCGTTGACGAACTACATCGACCAGCGCGTGACGCAGGACATGTATATCGTCAAACATTGAGCAATGGAGTGAACTGATGTTCGCTTATGCGCTACGCCGTATGCTGTGGGCGATTCCAACCGTGCTGGCCGTGATCACGGTCTGCTACCTGTTGTTGCATCTGACGCCTGGCGGACCGTTCGACGCGGAACGAAAATTGTCCTCTGCCGTGATGCAGAACCTGAACGCGAAGTACCACCTCGACGAACCGCTGTGGCGCCAGTATCTGCGCTACCTCGGCGCGCTGCTGCACGGCGACCTCGGGCCGTCGTTCCGCTACAGCGATTGGACGGTCAACGACCTTGTGCGCAAGGCATTGCCGGTGAGTCTCGGCATTGGCGGTATCTCGGTGCCGATCGCGCTTGCGCTCGGTGTCGGTTTGGGCACGCTTGCCGCAGTGCGTCGCGACAGCGTTATCGATCATGGCGTGATGGTGTTCGGCAATATCGGCAACGTGGTGCCATCGTTCGTGCTCGGGCCGGTGCTCGTGTGGGTCTTCGCGATTCTCCTGCACACCGCGAGCGGGCACGGCTGGCTACCCGCGGGTGGCTGGGGAGACGGCGCGTGGCAATACCGCGTACTTCCTGTCGCACTGCTGACGCTGATCAACATGGCGACCATCGCACGTGTGATGCGCGGCAGCATGATCGAAGTGCTGGCCGGCAACTTTATCCGCACCGCGCGCGCGAAAGGTCTGTCGACACGCACGATTGTGTTCCGTCATGCGATGAAGCCCGCGTTGATGCCGGTCGTTTCGCTATTGGGTTCGGTGTGCATTTCATCGATTACCGCCGCGATCGTCACCGAATCGGTGTTTGCGTTGCCTGGGCTTGGCCAGCTCGTCGTGAACGGCGCGATCAATCGCGACTACACGCTGGTGCTCGGGCTCGTCGTGCTGACCACCGTCGTGGCCGTTCTGTTCAATCTGCTCGTCGATCTTGCGTATGCATGGCTCGACCCGCGCATCCGGTACTGACTCCATGAACCGCTCATCTTTGACGGCCGGCGCGGTTTCGCCGTCGTCACCGCCCGCGCAGCCGCGCTCGCGCAGCCCGCTTGTGACGGCCTGCGCGCGCTTCATGCGCAATCGCGCTGCCGTCGTTGCGCTTGCGGTGCTGCTGCTGATCGTGCTCGCGTGCTTCGTCGGCCCGCTGCTGCTGCCCAACAACGCAATCGATAACGACTGGTCGTCCATCAGCCTCTCGCCCACCTGGCAGGGCGCGCACTGGTTCGGCACCGACGAAGTCGGCCGAGACCTGCTGGTGCGCTCACTGGAGGGCGGCCGCGTATCGCTCGAAGTCGGCTTGCTCGGCACGTTCGTGTCGGGTTTTTTCGGCGTCACGTACGGCGCGATTTCCGGTTATGCGGGCGGCCGCACCGATGCGGTCATGATGCGTATCGTCGACATGATGTACGCGATTCCGTACATGCTGATCGCCATCCTGATGATGACGCTGTTTGGCCGCTCGTTCTACCTGGTCGTGCTGACGATCAGCGCTTTTTCATGGCTCGACATGGCGCGCGTCGTGCGCGGCCAGACGCTGACGCTGCGCACGCGTGAATTCGTCGACGCCGCGCGCGCGACCGGCGTGAAGCCTTCTGCGATCATCGCGCGGCATATCGTGCCGAATCTGATTGGCGTGGTCGTCGTGTATGCAAGCGTGACGGTGCCGGCTATCGTGCTGACCGAATCGGTGCTGTCATTTCTCGGCCTCGGCGTGCAGGAACCGATGACAAGTTGGGGTGTGCTGGTCGAAGATGGCGCACAAAAACTCGAAGCGATGCCGTGGCTGCTGTTGTGTCCGGCGACGATGCTTTGTGTGACGCTTTATTGCGTGAGCTTCGTCGGCGACGGCCTGCGCGATGCGTTCGATCCGAAGGAGCGTTGAGATGGCGCTGCTGGAAGTGAAGAACCTTCGCGTGCGTTTCGCGCGTCACGACGGCGCGCCGGTCGATGCGGTGCAGGACGTATCGTTTTCGCTCGACAGCGGCCGCACGCTCGGCATCGTCGGCGAGTCGGGGTCGGGCAAAAGTCAGACCGTGATGGCGCTGCTCGGGTTGATCGCGTCGAACGGCACGGTTTCGGGTGAGGCGGCTTATCGCGGGAAGAATCTGTTGAAGTTGAACACGCGCGAGCTGAACCGCATTCGCGGAAACCGGATCGCGATGATCTTTCAGGACCCGATGACGTCGCTCAACCCGTTCCTGACGATCGAGCGCCAGATGACCGAGGCGTTGCAGTTGCACCGGAAGATATCGCGCCGTGCCGCGCGTCATCTGGCAATCGAAGCGCTCGATAGTGTGCGGATTCCGGATGCCGCGCGCCGTCTCGACATGTATCCGCATGAATTTTCCGGGGGTATGCGGCAGCGCGTGATGATCGCCATGGCGCTGCTGTGCGAGCCGGATATCCTGATTGCCGACGAGCCGACCACCGCGCTCGACGTCACCGTGCAGGCGCAGATCATCGAACTGCTGCGCGATCTGAATCGCGAGCGCGGTACCGCGATCATCCTTATCACGCATGACATGGGCGTGGTCGCGGGACTGTGCGATGACGTGATGGTGATGTACGGGGGGCGTACCGTCGAGCATGCAAGCGCACCTTCGCTGTTCGCGGCGCCGGGTCATCCGTACACGATCGGGCTGCTCAATGCGCTACCGCGTCTGACCGACGAAGGCGACGCGCCATTGCGCACGATTCCAGGCCATCCGCCGCTGCCGGGCATGATCGGCGACGGTTGCGCGTTCGCACCGCGCTGCCCGCACGCGGGCGAAGTTTGCCGCGCCGAGCGACCCATATTGCGGGCATTCGAAGGTGGATCGCGCGCATGCCACAAAACGGCCGCGGAAATCGCGGCGCCACCAATCGGAGCGCAGGCATGACAACGGATTCGCAGCATACAAGCCTTGAGCATGCCGACGAGCCATTGCTGTCAGTCGAAGACCTCACGGTTCATTTCAGCGTGGCTCGGGCGGGGCGCCGTGCGCTACCGTGGTCGCCGCGCGCGACGGTGCGCGCGGTGGAGCGTGTGTCGTTCGACGTGAGGCGAGGCGAGACCGTCGGTCTCGTCGGCGAATCGGGCTGTGGCAAGTCGACGCTCGCGCGCGCGCTGATCGGCCTCGTGCCGGTCACCGGCGGCAGCGTACGCTGGCGTGGCGGGGAAACCGTGTTCGGCGCGCGACGCGATATTGCGGGGTTGCGCCGTGACGTTCAGATGATTTTTCAGGACCCGCTTGCGTCACTGGATCCGCGGATGACAATTGAGCAGATCGTCGCGGAGCCGCTGAAAACGCATCGGCCTGACATCGGACGCGCCGAACTTCGCGCGCGCGCGCAGGCGATGCTCGAGCGCGTCGGTCTCAATGCTTACCATCTGCAGCGGTATCCGCATGAGTTTTCGGGTGGGCAATGCCAGCGGGTCGGGATTGCGCGTGCGCTGATCGGCGAGCCGCGGCTCGTGATCTGCGACGAGCCGGTTTCCGCGCTCGACGTGTCGATTCAGGCGCAAATCGTTAACTTGCTGCGAGACTTGCAGCGTGAACTGGCTTTATCACTGCTGTTCGTCGCGCACGATCTGGCGGTGGTCAAGGCGATTAGCCATCGCGTGCTGGTGATGTATCTCGGGCGGGTGATGGAGTTTGGTGCGAAGGAGGCGGTCTACGGCGATCCGATGCATCCTTACACGCGTGCACTGCTAGCCGCGGTGCCTACACCCGATCCGGCGGTCGAGCGCGCGCGCGGCCATCTGCTGTTGCGCGGCGAGATTCCGTCGCCGCTCGATCCGCCATCAGGCTGCGTGTTTCGGACGCGCTGCCCGCAGGCGATCGAAGCCTGCGCGGGCGAAGTGCCGGTTGCGCGCACGTGGCCGCCTCGATCCGGTAAGGTGGCTTGCATTCGCGTTGGCGAACACTAGATTTGCTCCGGCGACGCGTTGAGGGGCTAGGGGGTGTCGTAATGCGGTCAGGTCTGCAGCCCTACTGTCGAGGAGGTGCGATCTCAATCGAATCGAGCGTTTCAACGATCGAGGTCGTGTGCCGAAGATCACCACCCAATATCTCTCGACGGTGATCGTCAAAATAGCGGATCTTGGTGTCGATGATGAGGGTCACAGGCCGCTTCCCATTGGGGCTACGCCATTCAGCCTGAAATTCATATGGCCCGATGCGCGTTCCCTTCATCTTGGGCATGGTAGGGCTATCGATTCTCACGCCCCAACCTGTATCGGTAACCGTAAAGCTCTCCACGATAAACTGGGCGAACAACGGACGCTCATTCGCCATGGGCAAAATATCTGTCGCGAAGCTCACCGATCCGTCGCCGCGAGCGACTGGGCTGAACGGAATCACTGCGGCTAGTAAGACGATACGGAATGCTTTTCTTGTGAGATTCATCCACTAGTCCCTTTCGGTCGGGTTGATGTACTTTATCCTGCGTCTTGTGTTGTTCACTGGGCCGCGTTCCCACGTGGCTTGAACCGCCGCGCCTGCGCCAACGAAGTTGTCGATGTGGTGTCCGACGATGGCGCTTCCCGTGTCGTCCGCGAATCTCCGGCCGACCATTTCGATATCAACCTGTGCATGCTTTGGAATCACAGTCGGGTCGACGGCGATCGAGTGATTTGCCGTTACTGGACCGTATGCTCCCAGCACCGAGTTCGCGTAGGCGAATGCCACGCCATCTGGTGTCTCGAGGTAGTCCCGATTACCACGGGAGTTCCTATGCCAAGCGGAACTAACGCGGGTTGGGCGAATATATTGACCGTTTAACGTCATACCCGTCCCCTGCATAACGACGCCCCGCGCCCCATAAAGAAAATCTCGTCTATGGTGATCATTTACGCCGTGCGCCAGGACCATCTCGCCGGTGAAGTCGGCTTCGTGACAAACGTGATAGCCAGTAACGAGAAACATGCTTTCATACCATGCGTCTCCGAGCTTGATTATCAGCGGCAAAGCCGAAATATCGGGGTCATCGACTTGCAACTCCACCGTGCCTGAATTTCTGGTCTCCAGACCCACGATCAACGATGCGGTGGTATCGAAAGCCGGCCAGATTTCCAATCGATCCTCTTTCCGATTGGTTCTGACGCGGATATTGCGCAGCGATATGACGCCACCAGTGCGGCTGCGTATGGTCAGCTTCAATTGCAGTCGATACAGGATCCTTCCATGCTCAACCCGGGAATTGCTGGGAATGATCGGTAATTTGTCTCCGTGGACGTTATCCAGGATTTCCCAGATGAGCATCGTGTCCGCGACGTGTATGTCGACATTTGAATTTGGCGTCGTATTGGCTATTCCCCGCCCGACCTCCATCCATTCTTCGCTCATTTAAAGACCTGTCGTCGATGTTGGTCTATGATCGGAAGCGATCTCAAGAATCAATTGTTCTGGGCTGCTGCACTTGATTCTCGCTGTGCGACCGATCGCATCCGTCCTCCCTTTCGCGACCTCACCGGAAACAGACCGGATCCTATAACGTACATTGGCAAGCGGAAGATTTGTTCGCCGATCACGTAGCGTAAATTGCTCGTCATGAATCTGTCCGGGTATTGATGAAGTGGTTGCGGCCGTATTCGGATTGCAGGTGGCCGCAGCAGCATCGACATCCAAAAATATTCCCGGATCCTTTCCAACTATGACCCGGTTTCTGTTGCAAGGACACAAAACCAGATCGCCATCGATCACGACGAGACGCGTGCCTTCAGACATTCCTGTGCCGGTTCCGAATATCTTGAAGCGACCTTTACAGTTGCCGCATGTCGCTTCGTCGCCATTCAGTGCGAGTTGCTTGACGCCGTCATAAAGCGTAGACGTCAGCGCAATGACAAAACCTCCGGTCGTTGTCGGATCCCCATGTCGGACCACAGCTTTACGCGTATAAGCGACCTTGTTAATTTGAGCAATCGGATGGAAGAGGGGCCACCTGGCTAGTCTGCGGGGTGCCGGTTTGGATGAGCCGCAGCCAATGTACCGAAACTTGCGATAACGTAAAACGGATAAACAGCCCGGAAATGTAAAGCTGTGTCAAACCGAGGTAAGTTTGAGAGGAGTCTCGTAAATGGCTGGGAAGTGTGGTGGGGAATTGATCATCCTCTTGGATTTAACTGGAGCAGTTAGGAGAGGGTCGCGCACTAGCTCATATCCAGTGTGCGAACATTCGGATCAATGGAGGGTGGCGGGTACTAACGCCCGTGCCACGCCGTTCGGATTTGCGGTGCGGCTTGTACCGAGCACGTTGAACGATTCGACCATGCCGACGATCGCGCCAGGCAACCCGAGCAGTGGCGTAACCGTAACAGCAGTGTCCAGAATCGGCGGGTTATGTTGGAGGCCCACAGGGCCGCTTGCATCCGCATTGGCGAACCCCCAATTTGCTCCCGCATCGCTTTATCTTGCCCCCACTGATCCCTTACTGACCGTAAAGGAATATCCCCGCAGCGCGCCTGTTCTCTGTTACCGGAGCGATTCATTTCCAGCGGCATCCGCCGCCCGACCGTTGCGGAGGAATAATGGCGTACCCCGGATATCAGTATGTGCGTGAAGACGCGTCACGCGAGCGGTCCACCAGCGGCATCGCGCGCGTGAGGCCCTTCGATGCAGTTGCGTTCGAACAAGCGGTAACCGCGATGCTGACGGCCGCGGGTGTCGACGTCGAAAGCGAGCACCTGCGTACATCCGCGCAATGCGTGCGGGAATTGTGGCAACAGCGGCTGCTCGACGGCTACGATGTCGAACCCGCCGCCGCGCTGGGCAGCGGCTTCGCGGACGCGCGCCGCGATGTCGTGATCATGCGCGGCATTACCGTGCACGGTATGTGCCCGCACCATCTGCTGCCGTTTCGCGGCGTCGCGCATCTCGCGTATCTGCCGGGCGGACGCCTGCACGGTTTCGGCGGCTTGACGCGGCTGGTCGATGCGGTGTGTCACCGGTTCGTCTATCAGGAGTGGGCGACGGATGCGATCGCGAATGCGCTGGTCACCCATGGCCATGCGCGCGGCGCGGCCTGCGTGATCGAAGCGGAGCAGCTTTGCCAACTGATCGGCGAAGTGCGGCGCGGTGACGAACGGGTCGTGACGCAGTCGTTTGCGGGCGAATTCGTCAGCGACAGCACGGCGCGCGCCGAATTTCTGCGCGCCATCGGCACGAGCGGCGCTTAGCCGCCGCATAACGCCCTATAGTGCGCCACGGCGCCTGTGCGCGCGCCCGGTGCTCCTCGACTGCTCCCACGGCACGCTTCGCGCGGCGCCGCCCGTCCTGCTCTTGAAAAACGGCAGACAGGCCCTGCATGTGCGGACCCAATTATCTGGAGCCATGCGATGGGAAGCCGTCCCCGTTTCATCGACGATCTGTCGGGCGCAGCGCCGGGCATACCGGAACCGGCCGCGCCTATTCCTTCCACGTCGTCGGACGACGCATTGCTCGACGCCTATTCGCGCACCGTCATCGGTGCGCTTGACCGCGTGCGCCCGGCCGTCGCATTTATTGCTGTCGAACGACGCCTGCCCGATGGCCGTACCGCGCATGCCGGCACGGGCTCGGGCTTCCTGTTTACGCCCGACGGGTATCTGCTCACGAATAGCCACGTCGTGCACGGCGCGACACACATTCGCGTGACGCTAGCAGACGGCGCGAAATTCGACGCCGATCTGGTCGGCGACGATCCGCACACCGATCTCGCGGTGCTGCGCATCGGCTCAGCCGAACCATTGCCACACGTCGAACTCGGCGATTCAGGCAAGCTGCGCGTCGGACAGATCGCGATTGCAGTGGGCAATCCGCTCGGACTCGAGCAGACCGTGACGACCGGCGTCGTATCGGCGCTTGGCCGATCGCTGCGCGCGAATTCGGGCCGGATGATCTACGACGTGATTCAAACCGATGCCGCGTTGAACCCCGGCAATTCGGGCGGGCCGCTTGTTAATTCAGCGGGCCAGGTGATCGGCGTGAATACCGCGATCATCCCAGGTGCGCAGGCGATCTGCTTCGCGACTGCAATTGATACCGCGAAGTGGGTCATCATGCAGATCTTCGCGCACGGGCGCGTGCGGCGCGCGTATATCGGCGTCGCCGGCACGACGGTCGCGTTGCCGCGGCGTATCCAGCGCTATTTCGGCTTGACGTCCGGAAGCGCCGTGCATGTGATGGAAGTGGTCAAAGGCAGCCCTGCGGCGCAGGCAGGCGTTCGCACGGACGATCGGATCGTGTTGATCGATGCGTTGCCGGTGGATGGAGTCGACTCGTTGCAGCGGGTGCTCGACGCGTCGCGAATCGAGCGCGCGGTAAGTATGACGGTATTGCGCGGCGCGCAGCGTGTCGAATTGACCGTGACGCCGGTCGAGCAGACCAGCTGACGATGCGCGCGAAGCGCATCGTCACACCAGCAACCCGTTCCGGTCGAGCAGCTTGTCTAGGCGGCCGGATGCGTCGAGCGCCTGCAAATCGTCGAACCCGCCGACATGATAGGTGCCGATATAGATCTGCGGGACCGTGCGATGCAGGTCGCGCTGCCACAGCGCAACGGCGGACGCGCGCGCACCGGCAATCGTGATTTCGTGAAAGCTGACGGCTTTGCGTTTCAATAGCGCCTTCGCAGCAGTGCAGAATTCGCAGTCAGGCTGCGTGTAAATCGTGACCGAGTTCATCGTGTTCGCCTTCCGGTACAGGACGCCGCACGCAGTCGCAATCGACCGCGCCGGATGACCTTCCGTTAAGTGAGTTACCGTCGTGACGGCTTGGAGCCCACTTTAGATTCGCGCTTCGTTTGCGTGAAGCGCGTAACGGATCATCCGCATGCTCGATCGGATCAATGCGCGTCGGCGCGATGACTTAGAGTCCCGGCGTTACGATTCGGCGCTGTCCATTTCCGCTTCGTCAGTGTGCCTTGCATAACCACTGCCGCCTGACGTGCGCCAGCGCGCCGGCGTGATGCCGGTGTGCCGTTTGAAGATACGCTGGAACGCGGCGTCCGACTGGTATCCGACGGTTTCGCCGATTTCGGCGACCGGCCGCGTGGTTTGCAGCAACAGGCGCCCGGCAACCGTCATGCGCACTTCGGTCAACACGTCGGTGGCAGAGCGCCCGATCGCCTCCTGAAACTGACGCACGAACGTGGCGCGCGACATATTGCACAGTGCGGCGAACTGATCGAGTGTCCATGGTTCGCCAGGCTTGTCGAACATCGCGGTGATGGCCGGCTGCAAGCGCGGCCGGCCAGCCAGCGCGAGCAGTCCGTGCGGCGGCTGCGACGCTTCGGTCGCGAAACGCAGTGTCAGGCCAAACAGTGCCGCCGACAGATGATTGACCAGCGTCTCGCTGCCCGGCCCCTGGTCGGTGGCTTCTTCGCGCATGAGTCCGATCAGCCGCGTCAGGCGCGTACCGGCATTGAGCGTTCCCGTTTCGGGATCGTTGTCTTTGCGCTCGCCTGAGCATGGCGGCGCGCTGTGGACAATTAACCGCCCCGGCAGATGATCGCGTAACAGGCGGTCGGGTACGGCGCCGACCAGAAAGCGACCGCATAGCAGATCGGCGGCGACGCCCGGTTCTCCATTCTCGACGATCAGCAGCGATTCGTTCTGGCGTTCGATCGACGGCCTCGGCGATTTGCCGCTGCCGTCATGAATGCGATGGGCGCTGCCTGCGGGAAACAGCACGATATCGCCGGGCACCATCCGCCCAGGCGGCCCGTTGCCGTCTTCGACGACCGCCGTGCCTGAGAGCAGCACGTGATACGGAATCTCGCGCATGCCCGCGGTTTCTTCCTCAATCGCCCATGGCGCACCGAAGTGACAGCGCACCTCAAGCCGGCCGCTGACAGGCATCAGCGAAAGGAGTCGGCTTAACAAATCCATAAGAGCCGCATGTGTGTTGTCGTGATCGGAGAGTGATATCCGGCGCTGCGCCGTTGCAGCGGCGTGCAGTGTCGCCTGACATGTCGTCAGATTTTACTGGAACAAGGGGGCGATCGCAGCGCGGGGGCCGCGCGTCAGGCGGCACGCGCGCGGCGCGGATGGCGGGCGTTTGATTTGCACACCGCACGCCCGTGCTCGCCGCAGCGGCGAGCGGGCGAATACGGTGCTCTTCCAGGCTTGCGTTATTCGTCGTCTTCGTCTGACGACTTGATGCGTGCTGCGGTGTGCCAATGCCGTCGCGCATGTGATCTCGATACCGGCGCGGCTGCGGCACTGGCTGCGCTGGACGTTTGATGGGTGATCGACGATGTCTCGGTGGCCCAGCCGCCCTGGACGATCGCGCGTTGCAGCAATGACTGTGCTTCCGTATTACCTTCCTGTATCGCCAGCACGCTGCTCGCGGCGTCAAGTACGCAACTCCAGTGTGACGCAGCCGCGCATGCACGCGCGCGCGACAGCGACGCATCGGCATCGACTGTGGCGGGAGGCGTTGTGGTGCTTCGCGCGACTACCGGCATCGGGACGGCCGGCGGACTGCTGCCTGCGGTGTCGCCCTGGGTGAATGCTGGCGTGTCCTGCGCAGCGGCTTGCGCTTTCGGCGCTTCCTCGCGAACCGCGCGCTTCGTTCCGGTGTGCTGAAAGCCGATTACCGCGCCAAGGATCAATACAAAGCACACGACGCTGAGTGCCGCGCTGCTGCCGGGTCCCCACGAGATCATCCAGCGCGGCGCCGTTTGCGGTTGTGGGCCGGATGGACTTGCGGCAGGCGCCGCGGGTTTTGCGTCATTCGGTGTCGAGCCATTCGTTAAGTGCGCCGGCGTCGGCGTGTCTGAGGAAAGTCTGTCGGTAGTCACGGTGTTGCTCCGGCAGGCAGGCGCATCACTGCGGCAACGGTCGTATGCCCGGCCGGACACGCCGGGCAACGTGATTGCTTCTTATGAATGGGCGCGCATGCGATCTGTTACGAGAGGCGACAATCCCTGTGCGACGGCGGTGGACCGAGTGTGCGGCACCGTCGGTGCACAGGGGGCGGTTTACCACTTGATCTGCGTGTCAAACGTTCCGGTTTCGACAATTTCAAACTTCATTTCGCCGCGATAGGTGCCTTCAATGCGGTAACTGGCCGATGGCACCGAAAACAGGCAATGCGGACCTCCCGCGACGAAATCCATCAGCACTCTTCCGTGACGACGCAGTCGCACAGCGACGTCCGAAACGGGCGCGCCGTTCTGCTGCTCAAACGTGACGCCGAGATTGAACGGATGTTTCGGGTCCGGCGAAGTCACGGTCTTCTCGAACCCTGGCTGGCCACACACGTAGTACAGCATTTCCTGTGCTTCGGAGTCGGCGCCCGATACCGCTTGCGGAGCGGATGCGCTCTGTGCCGTGGCGAGCGTCGAGCCGCATAGCGCGATACCCACGATGACCAGCGAGCGTACCTGCCTGGACGGGTTTGTAATTTTGCTTGTTCTTGTAATCGTGACAGCACACCTGACGGCACACATAACGACCTCCCTCGGATCGTGGAAAGAAAAGAATACGAACTGGCACAACAAAACGCAATTGGAATGCACCAGCAAAAATTGCTTCATATTATTAAGGGATGCGTATCATATCTGAAATAAGGTGTACTTTTTCTGAGCGTGTCGTTGTAACGAAAAGTTACCCGCTGACACATATGACGCGATTTGCGCGCGCACCGTGCCTGCCGAACACAACCATGAATCAAAAATGAAACATCTTGGACACGCCTGAAAAAACTCGGCGGAGATTGCGCCAAATGACTCCCCTGGCCCATGTTCAGGAGCGTCAAAGATAGTACGTATAACGGTCCTGTCAGCCTGAATGCTCGACGCAGCGCGCATTGAATCTCACTCGATGAACGTCAGTAGCACGCGCGACATGCACTAGTCTGTTCGCTGTTTCCGAACCGCCCGTATCGTTGCGTTTTCGTGCGGAGCCATTGATCGCAAAGGGATGACGTGCTGCTCGGGGATGTATCGCAAATGAAACGCAAGCATCGCGAAATGACTGTCAATCCTATTTAGGAAAGCGCATCGTCAGATACGTGCGCAATGGCACAGATGTCGCTTGTACGGGACGGTCTCGACTATTAGAAAAGTAGTCCTTCAGAACAATGCACTCAACGTTAAGGACATATCGTGAACGCTCAACCAAAGCGTCTATATGCGGTGCTTGCTCAGCCGAAGCGGCTTCATCCGGCCAACTGCATATCGCTAGCGACCTGTGCGCCCGTTATGCTGCTATTTCTTTCGTCGGTGTGTTCCGCTGTTGAAGCGGACAATGGAGGCTCACGCGAACCTAACGATGTCGCGGAGGCGCCGGCGATCACTCGGGCTCAGACTATCGCACAACCGATTCAGCAAGCTCAGCAACCCGTTGAGCAGTTGCCTGAACCGCAGAATGAACAACCGATGCAGACGGCTCCTCAACCCGCGGCGCCGGCGCAACCCGCTCCCGGTCAACCCGCTCCCGGGGGCACGCCCGCGCCTTCGGCAGAACAGGGCGGAGCGCAGTCCGCGAGCGCGCTGCGCACGGAAGTGTTTGGTCTTGCAACAGGTGGCGGTGCGGTGCAAGCGCTCGAAGAAGCCAAGGCGCGGCCCGATGTCTTCACGCCAGTAGATATTGCACAACTTGAAGAACTTTCCATTCGTCAGCAGGTTCGGGGCGGTCGCGATAAAGCGCGTGCTATGACGAGCCCTGACCGCTTCGATGGGATCGTTGCCGCGCTGCAGGCAGCAGATAGTCTCGAAGCACGTCTGCCGAATACACCGGAATACCAGCAAGTGCGTTACTCACTTGCCGGCGATCGGACGGTGGCTTACGCGGGTCTCGGGCAGATGAACAAGGCGGTATCGTCGTATGAGTCGATTCCCGCGGACCAGCCGATCTCAGTCGAAGCGCTTGCCTCGGCGGGCGAAGCATACAGCTACCTGAACGACCCGGCTAAAGCGGAGGTCGCGTATCGACGGGCGATCGAGCAGGAAACCGCTGCGAGCGCGGATGTGGCGACACGGGGATATCAATACGGGTCGCGCACGCGCCCGATCGATTTGCGCGAGGGACTTTTCTATGCGCTGACAGACCAGAACAAATACGTCGAAGCGGGCAAGGTGCTCGACGATATCAGCGCATCGTTGCCGCCACCCGACCAGGTGAGGCCGTGGGATCTTGCCAACGACGACTATCTAAGGCTCAATCGATTGCGTGCGCAGTATCTGATTTACGTTGGTCAGACGGATGCGGGCCTCGCGGAGTTGAAGCGCCTCGAAGAGCAAGTGCCGTTCAGCGCGGAGGTGCGTAACGCGGAAGCCGATGCACAGCTCGGCAAGGGACGCAACCGGCTTGCGAAGGATATGTACGTGGCCGCGCTTAACGATCATCCTGACAATATCGAGGCGCTCGCGGGACTCGGACGCACATCGCTCAATACCGGCGACTATGCGAACGCGACGGCGATCAACACCGCATTCGACGATACGTTCCCTGAGAACGGCTCGGTCAGGAATTTCAAGCGCGATTACGACGCATGGCGTGCGCCGACCGTATCGACAAGCCTGTCCGGCGAGCATGGTGCATCCGCGCTCGCTGATGAAGAGTTCAGCGCAGATACGTATATCTATTCGCCGCCGATCTACGACTACTGGCGAATCTTCGCGCACAACTTCTACATGTGGGCGCTGACGGATATCGGCAGGCTGCAACGCATTCGTAATGGTGTCGGCGGTGACTTTCGCCAGGGACCGTTGACGGTGCAGGGCGAAGTGTCGCGCTCGTTGGGCGGCGATGGACGAACGGGAGGGAACGGCGAGGTTGAATATGCGTTCAACGACTTTTTCAAGGCGACCGCCGGCTTTGACAGCGATTCGAACGATTTGCCGTCGAAGGCTTACGTCGCTCACATCTGGGGGCGCACGGGACAGGTTGCATTGACCTATACGGACGGCGACCAACGTTCTGCTGACATCGGTTACAGCGTCGGCCGCTATAGCGACGAGAACTTCCATCAGGAGTTTACGGTGGGCGGCTCGCAGCGCCTGTTCACATGGCCGAATCAACAGCTCAACGCGACCGTGCGTTTCGGCACCAGCAGCAACACACAAACGAACACGCCGTACTTCAGTCCGGCACGCGATTACTCGGGGGAATTCGGCTTGATGCATCAATGGTCGGTCTGGAGAAGCGGGGAGCGTTCATTGGTGCAACGTTTTTACATATCGGGAGGCCCGTATAACGAGCGGGGGTTCGGCACTAGCGGTTTTTGGGCCGCACGGCTCGAACATGCATGGACGTTCAGCCACGACATTACTTTGACTTATGGCATCGGCATCGGCCGGCATGCCTATGACGGAGAACAAGAACTTTCAGAAACCGCATACGTATTGCTCACCGTGCCGTTCTAACGTTTTTGGGGGTTCGACGATGCAGTCGCGCAGACGTTTTATTTGTGGTTGTCTTGGAGCGATGGCAGGGTGTTCAGTATTTCCTAAGCTGGCGCCAGCGAAGCTGGTCGATATTCTTCCGCCGTCGGACCCGGTCGACGGCAAGACCTTCAGAGTGATCTGTTTTCACGATGTTAGGGACAACCTGCTGTCTTCGTTTAACTCGCAGAACATGATTGACCCGTATGCAGTCGACACGGGTACGTTGACCTCAATCTTTTCGTGGCTTCAGTACAACAGCTACCACCCGATCACCGTGAAGGATGTCGAAGCGTCGCGCAGCGGCGGCAAGCCATTGCCGCCGCGCGCCGTGATGCTGACTTTCGACGACGGCTTTCGTAGCCACTACACGAAAGTGTTGCCGCTGCTAGAACGTTTCCGTTTCCCGGCGGTGATGGGTATCGTTACGTCATGGGTCGATACGCCGCCTAATCAGAAGATCCGTCTTGCGATCAATCTCGAAGTACCGAGAGATACATTCATGTCATGGGACGAGGTGGGGCAGGTCGCTAAATCTCCGCTGGTGGAACTGGCGTCGCATACGCATGACTTGCATCACGGCGCAATTGCAAATCCTCAGGGCAATGAGTTGCCCGCTGCGACATCGCATTTATATTTGCAGGATCAGAAGCGCTACGAAACCGACGAGGAATTCGAAGCGCGGGTGCAAAACGATCTGGCCGGAAGCATTCGCCGTTTGCATGATCACGCGGGCGTCTCCGTACGTTCGATGGTCTGGCCTTATGGCGCCGAGAACCAGCCGGTGCGCAAGATTTCCCAATCGCTTGGCATGCACACGCAATTCAGTCTTGAAGCCGGACCGAATACGCCGGATGTGCCGCTCGACCGGCTGCGCCGGATTCTGATGACGTATGACGTCGACGTCGGCGGCTTCGAACGGTCGATGCGCGAGCCGGCTACCAACCGTGGTCAGATCAATCCGGTGGAACGCGTCGTGCGGGTTCATCTTGACGATGTTTACGATCCCGACGGCAGCGTGCAGGAAAAGAAGCTCGGTGATCTGATCCAGCGTATCTACGACATGCGGCCGAGCTCAGTTTACCTTCAGGCCTATTCGGACCCGAACAATACCGGCGTCGCGGAGGCGCTGTATTTCCCGAACCGCCATTTGCCGATGCGTGCGGATCTGTTCTCGCGCGCGGCTTGGCAGTTGAACACGCGCTCGCAGGTGCAGGTGTACGCGTGGATGCCATTGCTTGCATTCCGCTTACCTGCGGATCAGGCCGGACGCATTGAACAGGTGACCGCCGCAGCGGGCGCGCCCGCCGATCGGCGCGCAGCGAAGATGTACCGGTTGAGTCCATTCGATCCCGCGGCGCACGCGATGATTCGCGAAATCTATGAAGATCTCGGCAAGTACTCCGCGTTTACGGGACTGCTGTTCGGTGGAGATGCGCTACTCGACGATTACGAGGACGCGGGCCGCCATGCCGCGCAAACGTTTCAACGGTGGGGGCTGCCTGCCGACATCGGCGCAATCCGCGCGAACCCCGAGTTGATGACGCGCTGGACGGTCGGCAAGACAAAGTATCTGGTCGACCTTTCGCTGGAAGTCGAGAAGATCGTATTGGACAGCCAGAACGGCGGCGACGTGCTGACCATACGCGATCTGTATGCCGATGTGCTGCTTGACCGGACTGCGGAAGCCCGGTTCTCGCAAAGCTACGACGCGTTTCTGCGTGCTTACGACTTCGTCGCGCTGCTCGCGATGCCAGGCGGCGAGCGCTACGGCAGCATCAATAGCCGGCTCGACTCGCTGGCGGATATCACGGCGACGACGCCGAACGGCTTGCGGCAAACGGTGTATCAGCTGCCGGTGGTGGACCCGCAAACGGGCGAAACGATTCCGAGTGAGCGCCTGCTCGACGAAATGCGCCATCTGCGCCAGCGCGGCGTGGTGAACTTCGGCTACTACCCGGACCGCTTCGCGGCTGACGTGCCGAAGATGGTGACGATGCGCGATGTGATGTCGCTGCGTGCGCGGCTCGATCCGACCTCGATTAACGCGCTCCTTCAGGCGCAACAGCAGAAAGGAGTGACCCGGTAATGACGCACGATCTGATCGCCCGTCTGCAGGATTTCATTTTCTTCTACCCGTTCTTTATGTCGTATTTCTGGATGATTGGAGGGGTGGTTCACTACCTTGCGCTGGAGAAGGGGCGGACTCGCTCGCATCGGGCACTCGTCGCGGCCGGCATGCCGAAGGTGTCGGTGGTCGTGCCGTGCTTCAACGAGGAGTCGAATGTCCGTCGCGTGATCTACCATCTCGCGAATCTCGGCTACGCGAACTACGACATCATCGCGGTGAACGACGGCAGCAAAGACGGCACGGGTGCGATTCTCAACGAGCTGGCAAAGGAGATTCCACGCCTGACGGTCATCCATCATTCGAAGAACGAAGGGAAGGCGATCGGCCTTACGACGGCGGCGACCATCAGCGATGCACCGTACCTGATGTGTATCGACGGCGACTCGCTGCTCGGTCGCGACGCGATCGAATGGATGCTCGAGCACTTTATCTCCGATCCGAATGTTGGGGCAGTGACCGGGAATCCGCGCATCCGCACGCGCACATCGCTGCTCGGGCGGATGCAGGTCGGCGAATTTTCGTCGATCGTAGGACTGATCAAACGCACGCAGCAGGTGTACGGGCGTATTTTCACGGTGTCCGGCGTGATCACGATGTTCCGCAAGTCCGCGCTCGCCGATGTCGGTTACTGGAGCTCGGACATGCTGACCGAGGACATCGACATCAGCTGGAAGCTGCAGACCTGCGACTGGCGTGTCGCTTACGAGCCGCACGCGCTGAGCTGGATCCTGATGCCCGAGACGCTCAACGGTCTGTACCGCCAGCGCCTGCGCTGGGCGAAAGGCGGCATTCAGGTGCTGATGAAGTACGCGCCGCATCTCGCGAAGCCATCGATGATCATGATGTGGCCGCTGTTCCTCGAATATCTGGTCGGTATCGCGTGGGCGTATTCGATGACGTTCGTGATGCTGCTCGGCGTGATCAACATGCTCACGCCGTTGCCGGTCGATTGGCATATCTCCCTGCTGCCGCACTGGCATGGAATGTTGCTGGTCGCCACCTGCGTACTGCAACTGATCATCGGCTGCCTGATTGATCGCCGTTACGACGAGAAGCTGCTGTTCTATTTCATGGATACCGTGTGGTATCCGCTTGCTTTCTGGTTGATCAACATGATCACCACAGTCGTTGCCTTGCCTTCCATCGTCCTGCGCCGGCGCGGCAAGCGTGCGGTATGGACAAGCCCAGACCGAGGAATTCAGCATGAATAACGCCCCAGTCATCGACCTGTCACTACGCACGCCCAGTCAGATCATCGCGGACAAAGGAGTCAAGCTTGGCCTGTTGCAGGTCGTGTGGTTTCGTCTGATGCGTCCCGCAACGGTGGGCTCGTTGTGGGCGGCGATCGGTGTCTATACGTATCGCTATCTGATGCCGTTCAACGAGAACGAACTGCCGGTCGAGCAGTTGCTGTCGTACACGGCGGCAATCGGCACGATCGCGGCCGCGTTGGTGGTCTGGATGATCGTGTCGCGCGTCGCTCACCCGTTCGCGTCGCGTTCACGCATGCAGCGGCTGTTGCGACGGACCGCGGGCCTGACGGTCGAGCCTGGTCCGTTCGCGGCCGCTTCGCTGAGAGCTCGTGGCGCGGTCGCGCGGGTTTTTATCGCATCGCACGATGCAAACGGCTTCATCGCTGCGCTGCGCGCGATGTCCGAGCCTGAGGTGGAGGGCGACGACGACGGACCCGTCGATGTACCGATCGGCGTGGACCCTGCTCACGCGCGCTGGTACGACACGCAGGATGGAGCCATGCAAATGCCGGTCAACATGCCGATCCGGGTTCGCTATGTAATGGGGAGTCGTCCGATGACCGATACAGAGCTTTGAGGACCCGGTAGCACTCGCACGAACGCTGCTCGAGCGCCGCGCGCTGCTCGATCATCACGCCATGTCGATCGTGCGTGACGACGCCCGCGACGCCGAGCACGTGCAATGCGGAGCGCACCGAGCGCGCGGTCACGCCGAGTGCGCGGGACAACGACACGGCCGAGGTTTCGATGCGCGCCGCGCGGCAGTTGTCCGCCAGCGTGAGCAGGCGGCATGCAACCTGCTGTTCGATCGAATGGAGCCTCGCGCACGACGCCATTTGCGACATTTCGGCGAACATCAGTTCGACGTATTGCAGCATGCGCGCCTCGACCCACGGCTCCTCTTTCAGGCAGGCGAGCAGCGATGCTTCGCTGCAGCGAAACGCAGTGCCGGATGCGGTGACGATGGTGCGAAACGGCATCGATCCGGTGCGCGTGACGACCGGCCAGCCGGCGAATCCGTTGCGGCCGATCGTGACGAGCTCGATCGAGCGGCCGTCGTCGAGGATGCATTCGTAAGCGAGACGAGCTGTGAGAGGGAAATACACATGATGAAAGACTTCGTTGCAGTCGCATACGACCTGGCCGGCATGCAGGTCGATGCAAACGAAGTCGTCGACACGTTCGAGCAGGTGCAGACGGCGGGACAGCAACGTGAGCACGCTGTCGTAGTCCGCGAAGCGCACGCCGGATGTGGCGGATTGACCGGACACGAGGGGTTCGGACGCATGCTTCATCTGGGCAGGGGCAAGCAGCTTGTCTCGATTCATGGTGCTTTGCTCATGAGATGTTGAACGCGCGCGACAAACACGCGGCGGCGGGACGAAGTTTCATTGTACGTTTGTCCGCGTTGCGCACGAACGTCATTGTCCGCGCATCGAGCTCGACGCGAAGCGAACGCGTTCATTCGTTGTTGTGTGAACAACAGGGAAAGGGAACGCACCCGTGAGGAGGATGACGTCGTGCCGAAAAGGAATCGTGACGCGCCGGCGCTCGTATACGCTTCGGCCGCACATGACCCGAGCCTGTGCGACCGTCTGCGCGAAGCGGGATGGTCGGTCGAGCTGATCGGCAGCGCGCATGAACTGGAGCGGACCTTGCGGCATGCGCCGGCGCCCAATGTGGGCCTGCTCGAAATCGGCGACGAGCACCCCGGCACGATGGGCGCCATGCTCGAGCACTGCGTCGGCGCGCCGCAAGTGCACTGGATCGCGGCCGTCACGACAAACCAGTTGCGGCGAGCCGCAACGCGCGAGTTGATCGGGTGCTACTGCCTCGATTATGTATTTTTGCCATATGCGTTCGATGTCGTCGAGTCTGCATTGCGGCGTGCGTTGCGCCTCGCGTCACTGTTGCGTGGCGTTTCCCATGCGCCGCCGCTAGCAGGCGGTCAATCCATCATCGGGCGCAGCGATCCGATGCAGGCGTTGCAGCGTGAAATACAGAAAGTTGCCTACACCGATGCGCCGCTTTTCATCGCCGGCGAATCCGGCGCCGGCAAGGAACTGGCCGCGCGCGCGGTGCACGACGCTTCGTCCCGCGCACAGGGGCCGTTTGTCGCGATCAACTGCTGCGCGATTCCGCCGACGCTCGTGCAAAGCGAACTGTTCGGCCACGAGCGCGGCGCGTTCACCGATGCCGAGCGCCGCAAGATCGGCCATATCGAGGCGGCCAACGGCGGTACGTTGTTTCTCGACGAAATAGGCGATCTGCCGCTCGAATGCCAGGCCACGCTGCTGCGTTTTGCTCAGGACGGCACCATCCAGCGGCTCGGTAGCGATGTGTCGATTCCGCTCGATGTGCGCATCATTTCGGCGACCCACGTCGATCTCGAAGACGCGGTACGCAGCCAGTCGTTTCGCTTCGATCTGTACCACCGGCTCTGCGTGCTGCGCATCGACGTGCCGCCGCTGCGCGAACGCAGCACCGACATCCATTTGCTCGCGTTTCATTTGTTGGGTCTGTACGCAGGCGAACGAAAGTCGCGGATTCACGGCTTCACCCCTTCCGCATTGCGCGCGATGTTGCTGCACGACTGGCCGGGCAACGTCAGGGAACTTGCCAACCGGGTGCGGCGCGCGATCGTGATGGCGGATGGGGCGTATATCCGCGCGGTCGATCTCGGACTGGGCGAGCCGCCGGTGCGCCGCGCGTTGACGCTCGCCGACGCGCGCGACGAAGCGGAACGCAATTGCCTGATCGAGGCACTGATCGCGCACGGCAACCGGTCAAACGAAGTGGCGGAGGAACTCGACATTTCACGCATCACGCTTTACCGACTAAGAATGCGGCACGGGCTGCAGGACATCGCCGGGTTGATGCCGCCAGATTTTCCGGAGCGGCGCAAGTGAACCCCGTCCAGATACAGCGCCCCTTTGCGCATGCGATGCGCGGGCCGTTAGCGGCGATCGGCATCGTCGCGCTGTTATTGCAGATGTCCGCCGCGGCGCTCGCGCAGGCGTTGTCGACCACGCCGCAGGTCATGCCGGTCGTTGCGGCTGCATCGACTCCGTTCGTTGCGCCCGTCGGCGCGGTGATGGCGGTGCCCGCGCCCGGCGTTCGCGATGAGCGCAGTTTCATGCATGGTATCGGCAACGCGGACGCGGGCGACGGCAAGACGTGGGTGTTCTTCAGCAGCTCGGGCATGCCGCCGCGCGGCGCGAACCGTGATGGCAGCTGGCCGCACGACGTCTATGTCGGTCAGTGGCAAGCGGGCGATGCGCACCTGTCGAACGTGCGCGCCTTTATCAAACGGCCCGAAGCACAGGAGCCAGTATCCGTCGCGCAGAACACGAAGGGGACCCTCTTCATCACGTTCGAGGACGGCTGGAACGCGCCGCGCAATGTGAGCCAGCGTTACGGTGTTTATCGGCAAGACCTCACGCCGATCCGGCCTTATCCGAAAGACGTCGAGTCCGGCGGCCATTCGGGGCACGTCGCGGCGGTCGACGACCAGTTTGTGGTGTTTTATTCGGCTGACTGGGTGCAGGGCGGCGGTGTCGACAACCTGGGCACAGGAGGCGGTGTCTACGCGAACGTCTACGATGGGGGCGGCCGTTTCTTACGGCATATCAACGTTGCGGCTCACGTGCGTGAATGGTGGCCGGTCGTCGCCGGTTCGCCAACCCAAGCGCTGCTGGTCTGGCAAAAGTACATTCCGGGCAGCACGATCGCGTCCCTGCAATACGCGTTGCTCGATCCTCACACTGGCAAACTGACGCGCCCTCAGGAAAGCATCGATCGCTATCGCGTGCAGTACTACGTTTACGCCGCCGCCTATGTGCCGACGGTCGACCGGTTCGTTGTGCTCGCAACACTCGATACCGGTCGCGCCGTTGCCTTTCTGGTCGATGGACAGGGGCGCCGCACCGCCGAACTCGACTGCCTGCCTGCGCTGGTGCGTGAAAGCAGCATGGCCGTCGAAGGCAATACCGTGTTTGTCCCGACCCAGGACGGCCGGCTGATGACGCTCGGTCTCGAAGGTGACCATATCGCGCTGCGCGGCACGCAACGTGCGCCATTTGCGTGGGGTAATACTGGCGTAACCGGCATTGCGAGCGGGGCGATGGTGCATTTCGTGTCGCTATCGCCGGATGGCTTGCTCGAAGCGGATTTCAGCACGCAAAAACAGGTGGCGGCGGGCCCGGCCGACCGCTGCATGGTACAGACCGCGAAATAACAGATCGGATCAGGAAGGAGGGAGGAACGGAGTGAAGTGAAGTCATCCCAATAGAGCAAACCAGGCAGTCACAGTGGAGGCGAATATGTGTGGAATCGTGGCAGGAGTAACCCAGCGCAATATTGTGCCGATGTTGCTGGATGGACTGAAGAGGCTCGAATATCGCGGCTATGATTCGTGCGGCGTCGCGGTGCTTCAGCAGGGCGCGCCACGGCGCGTGCGGACGCTCGCAAGGGTGCGAGCGCTCGAGACGGACGTCACCGCCGAAGCGCTGGACGGCTCGACCGGCGTCGCGCATACGCGCTGGGCGACGCACGGCGTGCCCGCAATCGACAACGCGCATCCGATTTTTTCGCGTGACGAGATTGCGGTCGTGCATAACGGCATTATCGAAAACTACGAGGAGCTGCGCGAGTCCTTGCGCGAGCAAGGGTACGTATTCAATAGCCAGACCGACACCGAAGTGATCGCCCATCTGATTCACAGTCACTACTGTGGCGATCTGCTCGCGGCCGTGCACAACACGACGCGCGTGCTGCGCGGCGCATATGCGATTGCCGTGATCTGCCGGGATGAACCGCGACGCGTGATAGGCGCACGGCAAGGTTCGCCGCTTGTCGTCGGGCTCGGCGACGATAGCGCGTTTCTCGCATCTGACACGTTTGCGCTTGCCAATTGCGCGCGGCGCTTTATTTACCTTGAGGATGGCGACATTGCCGATATCGTGCACGGCGAGGTCCGCATCATCGACCCCGACGGCCACGAAGTCGCGCGCGACATCCGCGCGGTCGCGAAGCATGAGGATGACGCGGAGCTCGGTGCGTATCGCCACTACATGCAGAAGGAAATTTTCGAGCAGCCGCTGGCGGTCGCGCGCACTGCCGGGCACGTTCATTCGCTCGATACGGAGCCGTTCGGCAACGCCGCACCCGAGATGTTGACGGGCATCGAACGGGTACTGATGCTCGGCTGCGGCACGAGCCACTATGCGGCGCTGACCGCGCGCGGCTGGTTCGAGCGTCTGGCCGGCGTGACCGCGCATGCGGAAATATCGAGCGAGTTCCGCTACCGCGACCATGTAAAGGAGCGCGGCACACTGGTCGTGCCGATATCGCAATCGGGCGAGACCGCCGATACGCTTGCCGCGCTGCGCTACGCGCAATCGATGGGCGAAGCGCTCACCCTGACCATCTGCAACGTCGCGGCCAGCGCGATGGTCCGGCAAAGCCGTTGGGCGTTCATTACGCAGGCAGGGCCGGAAATCGGCGTTGCGTCGACCAAGGCATTCACGACGCAGCTTGCCGCGCTGTTTCTGCTCGCGTTGACGATTGGCCGGCGGCGGGGCCGCATTAGCGACGACGAGGCTGTCGTCTATCTGCGTCAACTCGCGGGCTTGCCCGATGCGTTGCGCAGCGTGCTGGCGCGTGAACCGCAAATCATGGCGTGGGCGGAGGAACTGCATGGCAAGGAGAACGCGCTGTTTCTCGGCCGCGGCCTGCACTTTCCGATCGCGCTCGAGGGTGCGCTCAAGCTCAAGGAGATTTCGTATATCCACGCCGAAGGCTATCCGGCCGGCGAACTGAAGCATGGGCCGCTTGCGCTCGTCACCGACGCTATGCCGGTGATGGTCACCGCGCCGAACGACGTATTGCTCGACAAGCTCAAGTCGAACGTTCAGGAAGTGTGCGCGCGCGGTGGCCAGCTCTATGTGATTGCCGATGCCGATACGCAATTCACGAGTTCGCCGGGCATGCGTGTGATTCAGATGCCTGCGTACTATGGACCGCTATCGCCGGTGTTGCACGTGATCGCGTTCCAGTTGCTCGCCTATCACGTCGCTTGCCTGCGCGGCACCGACGTTGACAAGCCGCGCAACCTGGCGAAGTCGGTCACCGTCGAATGACCGGTCAGTGGTGCAGATACGTGGTTGACGCATGCGGTGGCACAACAGTGGACTCGCCGTGCCACTGCATCGGTTGATCGAAGTCGCGTTGCACGCGGCGCGGGCCGTTTGCCGCCGCGCCGCCGAACGGATCGATCGGCGGTGCTTTCGTCGCGTACTTGCGGTAGCACCCGCGCTGATTCTTGCTGGTGCACGCATCGGCCGTATGCAAGGTCGCTTCGTTCCGAGCCGCCGGTGACCCGGCACGCGTCCGATCGCGTGCTGGCTGCGCGGGCGCGACCGCATTTTCTTTCCTGGAGGTCGCTTGCCTGTCGGCGAGCAACCCGGCGTCCGATGCCGGCGCCGTAGTCGTGGCCGATGACGCCGGCAGTTCGGGGAACGCCGCGAGATCGCCAGGCAGCCACGTCATTCCCATCACCGTGCGCGGGATGAACGCTTCTGCACGACGCAGCGTCGCGGGGTTTCCCATCCCCACTATCGCGACGTACCCGCCGAATACCAACACGAACGCACTTACCGCGACACCCAGGCCCATCCATGCGGCCGCGTTATTGTTCGGACCAATAGGCTCCGAAAAAGGGCTGCTTTCGAACCGCTGATTCGCACCGCCTGGTATTGCGAACCCGATCGGAATGGGCGGAACGATGATTTCATCAGACCGTTTCTTTTCATCCAATGTTTGGGACAGCGGATCGCGATGGTCGAGGCTCACGCATTCATCGCGGTCGAATTGGGTGCGGTCTAACGGGGTACGATTGCGGCGCAGCAGACGGTTGGAGACGGAAGCAAGGTAACTACCGATGTGAACGGGGATTTTCATCTCGACGTCCTGCGTTTTAGTTACTTTTTCACTCTAGCAGACAGACGGCGATCTCACGACAAAAGATGCGATGTTTTGCGGTCTTTACCCCCTTAAGAAACAAAATAGGGGTGCTACGTAATACTTTCCGTCTGACCCCAGTGTGATGCGATCCGAGGTCATAGTTTCAGAACTGACCAGAGCATTTTCCATTCCCGAGGGTTTATTTTTCAGATAACTGCGGGTATGCTCCAGGCTCATTTGTCTATCGTTAGGTTCCGTTAGTAGCCCTGCGCTACTAAGCGAAACCTGCCACCCCGAAAGGAACGAAGGTTCGTACCGGTTTTTCACGGTGCGCAGTCCTGATGTCCTTTCCTCAGCTTCGCCAACTTCAGCGAATTGGCGTTTTTTTCCTCGGCATCGACCCGAGTGGCGGAGCTTTTTTCCTTGAAAAAGGAGATCGGACAGATTTACCGCGTCCGCGTCAATCGGATTCGAACGGCCATTTATCATAGGAATACTGAATTTTGCGCCTCACCTCTCCCGCCCTCCGTATCGCCGCCGCCGGCATTGCGCTCTCCGCACTTGCAGTTCAGGTCCAGGCAGCCTGTGTGAACAGTCCCGCCGACCAATCGAACGCCTCCTTCCCGTCCACGCTCACCGGCAAGCTCGCGTACCACAGCTACGTCAGCTACGGTGACGGCACCAGCCAGATCTTCATCTACGACTTCACGGCCCGCACGCTCACGCAGGTGTCAAAGAGCTCGTGGGGCATCAAAGATCCGATGAATGCGGTGTTCAGCCCGGACGGCAAATGGATCGCGTTCATGGGTGTCACGAACAACGCGTGGAACGTGTTCATCTGGCAGGTCGGCTCGAATAGCGCGCCGATCAACATGACCAACAGCACCGGCCAGACCCGCAACGAAGATCCGAAATTCAGCAGCGACGGCAGCAAGCTGTTCTTCAAGCAGAACGGCGATGTGATGGAAGCCACGCTGTCGTTCACCAGCGGCGGTCCGCAGTTCACGTCGGTGGTCGACGTGACGAATACCGCGCCGTCGATCGAAAGCTCGATGCCGTTCCCGTCGCCGGACAGCAGCGCGGTGTACTTCGCGACCGGTACCGGCGCGGGACTCGGCTTGTACAAGGAAACCATCGCGACGCATCAGAAGGTCGCGTTCGACGCGCCGTCAGGCCTGCAAACCTACTATCCGATGGTGCGCAAGGACGGTACGGTGTTCTACGCGCGCTGGCTCAGTGCAGCGAGCCAGCTCGATCAGATCTACTCGAAGGTCAACCCGACCGATACGCCAAACCAGCTGTCGATCAACGACTGCAAGGGCAACAATTCGGACCCGTCGCCGGTCGATGGCACCAACTACCTGTTCATGTCGTCGACGACGGACGGTGGATATCAGCTGTATGTCGCGGATGTCAGTACTGGCAAGCGCTGGAACCTGTCGCAGTTCGGCGTGAATTCGGACTCGACGAAGGCGAAGCTCGGCTCGAACTACTGGAGCGGCACGAGCACGTCGACACCCGGCAAGACGCTGCTGTCGCAAGGCAAGCCGGCTAGCGCTTCGTCAAGCTACAACTCGAGCCTGACGGCGGACAAGGCGTTCGACGGTAACACGGAGAGCACGCGTTGGGATTCGATTGAAGGCAACGCCGCGGGTACGCAGTGGCTGATGGTCGATCTGGGCGCGGTGAAAAGCATCACCGCGGTGGACCTCTACTGGGACGCGGGCGCGGCGTGGTATCAGATCCAGACGTCGAATGACAACGTGAACTGGACTTCGATTTACTCAACAACGAGCGGCGTCGGCTCGGGTCACGTGTCGCTGGCGAACCTGAAGGGCAGCGGCCGCTACGTGCGCATGTACGGCACGAAACGCGCGACCGCCTGGGGTTATTCGCTGGACGAGATGCAGGTGTGGGGTTCGTAATCCATCCGGTATCGGCTTAGGCGCCGCTGCGGCGCCTGTGGGCCGGCGCGCGCGTCAGGCGATATCGACCACGAGCTTGCCGCGTGCGCTGCTGTCAGAAAGCGCCTGATACGCGCTTTCGGCCGAGCCCAGATCGAAGCGGCGCGGATCGACGCACGGCGTCAGTTTGCCGCTGTCGACGAGACGCGCCGCTTCGCGAAGCATCTCACCGTGGTGAGCACGATGTTGTCCGCTCAAGAGCGGATACAGCGTGAACACGCCCGAGTAGGTCGCTTCGCGAAACGATAGCGGCGCGAGCGCGTGCGTACCCCAGCCGAGTGCGCTGACCACGTGCCCGAAATGTTTGACAGCGGCGAACGACGCGTCGAGCGTCCCGCCGCCGACTGTGTCGACCACGACGTCGAAGCCCGCACCGGCGGTGCAGGACGCGACGTACTGATCGACCGTATGGGCGCGATAGTCGATCGGCGTTGCGCCCAGTCGCGCAACGTAGTCGAGGTCGCGCGCACTGGCTGTTGCGCAGACCGTCGCGCCCATGGCGGCCGCAAGTTGCACCGCGACGTGACCGACGCCCCCTGCGCCGCCGTGCACGAGCACGTGCTGTCCGGCTTGCAGATGCGCGCGATCGACGATGCCCGACCACGCGGTGATGAACGCGAGCGGCAGCGCGGCAGCATCATGAAATGACAGACTCTGCGGCTTGAGCGCGATCAGGCGTGCATCCACTGCCGCGTACTGCGCGAGTGACCCCTGAATTCCGCCAACACCGCCGGTCATACCGAATATCTGATCTCCCACGTTGAACGCGGTGACGCCGGACCCGATTGCTTCGACGGTACCGGCGAGATCGATGCCCAACACGAGCGGCAACGGGTGTTTCGCGTGTGCGGCTTGCCCCGCGCGAATCTTTGCATCGAGCGGGTTCAATCCGCTCGCCGCGATACGCACGAGTACCTGTCCGGTGTTCGGCGCAGGCTTCGGCAAGCGGGTCAA
Source organism: Paraburkholderia humisilvae (assembly GCF_902859855.1). Lineage (GTDB taxonomy): Bacteria > Pseudomonadota > Gammaproteobacteria > Burkholderiales > Burkholderiaceae > Paraburkholderia > Paraburkholderia humisilvae. The sequence goes on along the minus strand of NZ_CADIKH010000003.1, from coordinate 83,120 downwards.
TTCGAGCGGACCGTGGTGACGATTCAATACAAGCGCCTGCATGGACATGACAGTCTCCTCGGTGAGCCTGGTGTGGACTGGACGGATAATGAAATGTGCAAACGGGTCCGCGGATGAACGTATTGTCGTCTATGTTCGCTTCCACCTGACAAACAGTAGCGCACTGCGTTTATTCCCGAATTGAAAAGCATGCGATGCGATTTTTTCAAATCGCACGGGAACGCCTATTGGTCAATCACGAAGATGTATCCAAAAAAGGACCGGTCGGTATTGAAAAGGACACTATCCAACAGTGAAACGCAAATAATTTTCGGACGCCGGAATACTGGCCGTGGCGGCGATGTTCACGCTGATGTGGGCACCATTGAACTCACCCCCCACGATCACTTAAGGAGTCTAAGATGAAGATGCTTGCGATGCTGACGATGTCCGCTGCCATTCTTGCTTCGACAACGGTTTTCACCAACGCCTTTGCGCAGGAAACGACGCGTGCGGAAGTTCGTCAGGAACTGATTCAGGCTGAAAACAATGGATCGCGCTTCGTATCCGATGCATCGTATCCGGACGTCGCGCCGATCTATCAGGATCAGGTGGCGCGCCAGCAGGCGCAGCATCCGGATAGCGGCGAAGGCCCTGGCATGTCGGGTACGAGCCAGAGCGGCCATCACATTGCGATGCCTGACGGCACGTCCAGCAAGCCTCAGACGTGTGTCGGCCCGGTGAGCTTCTGCAATATCTACTTCGGTAGCTAATGCGAGGCGCTTCCGGATTGCGAATCCCTTTTGGCCAATCAAGGAATTGAAATCATGAAGACGCTTATCTATCTGACGCTAGCCGCCAGCGCGATTGCGGCTCCTGCTCTGTCGTTCGCACAGAGCTCGCTGACGCGTGCGGAAGTCAACGCGGATCTGGCGCGTGTCGAGCAGGCCGGCTACGATCCATCGTCCGGTGAACACGTCAACTATCCCGCCGATATCCAGGCAGCCGAAGCGAAGATCTGGGCGCAAAACATGTCGACGAGCGGCGTCGGCGGTAGCGTGTCGGGTTCGAGTGCGAGTGGTTCGCGTATATCGAAGGCCCGTCATCCGGGCAACGAATGTGTCGGCCCCATTGGTTTCTGTGAGCCTTACTTTGGCGGCTGATCTATGAAAATGGCTGAAGAAGGAGACCGGGGGCCCGCTGCCCCCCACTCCGTCGTCGCAATGGCATGAATTGAGTTTTGTATCACCCGCGTTTTGCGTTACCGGTCGATCGATTCGACCAATACCTTCGCAACCGCCTCCAGCCCTTGCCGGTCTTCATCATCAAAACGCGCGAGAACTGGGCTGTCGAGATCCAGTACGCCAAGCAGTTCACCGGCTCGCGTCAGTAAGGGAATCACAATTTCCGATTGCGACGCCGAATCACACGCGATGTGATCGGCGAACGCGTGCACATCGGGCACCAGTTGTGTCTGACGGGTTGCGGCAGCGGTGCCGCACACGCCGCGTCCGATCGCAATGCGCACACGGGCGGGTTTGCCTTGAAACGGACCGACGACCAGTTCACCGTCGACAAGAAAGTAGAAGCCTGCCCAGTTCAACTGCGGCATCGTGTGATACAGCAATGCGGCAAAATTCGCCGCATTGGCGACCCGGTTCGACTCGCCGGCAAGCAGCGCGCGTGCCTGATGCTCGAGCTCAGCGTAGAAAGCCGGCTTGGGCAGATTGGCGGATACGGTTTCTTCGAACATGGTCAGGGTCTCTTCGGAAAGGGGAAAAGGGCGCGGCGCCGAAAGCTCAATGTAAATCAAAGCCGCGCCGCGTGCATCGCTGCTACGCTGAATCGGCACGCATCTGCTGCTGTGCGGAGGTTGGCGTCGCCCGTACGATAAGCGCATCGAAACACGTCCGGATATCGGGCGTGTGGCCAGTCCACCGGAGAACGATCATGTCGATGCTGAGAATGATGCGAATCGTGTTGTGGAGCTTCTTTGGCGTGCGGCGCGGCGCGTCGCATGACGCCGACTTCGCGTCGGTCAAGCTGCCGTTGTTGCCGGTAATGGCAGTGGCGTTGGCGGGCTGCTTCGGCGCGCTGCTGTTCGCACTCGCGAAAATCGCAATCACGGTTGCGCATTGACGCGCGAAAGCGCATCCCGTGACAAACGGCTCGCGCAGCGCGTTGCCCGCCATTCAGCGCCTCGCGGGGGTCACGGTGCGGCGCACCAGTTCGCCCAGCACGCGCAATGCGTCGTCGATTTTCGCGCTCCATGGGTGACCGAAGTTGAGTCGCACGCAATTTTCAAACGCGCGTGCCGCGGAAAACATCGGCCCCGGCGCGACGCTGATACGCTGCTCGATCGCGAGCCGGTGCAGTTCCATCGCATCGATCGGGTCCGCAAACTCGAGCCATACGAAGTATCCCCCTTCGGGCCGCGCCCACTTTACGCCGTCCGGCATCCAGCGCCGGATCGCGGCTTCCATGTCGCCCCGTTGCGCGAGCAACGCCGCGCGCAGCTTGTGCAAATGACGGTCATACCCGCCGTGCTGCAAATAGTCGGCTATGCCGGCCTGCACCGGAATGCTCGATGACAGGGTCGTCATCAGCTTGAGCTTTTGCACCTTGTCCGCGAACTTGCCCGCCGCGACCCAGCCGACCCGGTATCCCGGCGCGAGGGTCTTCGAGAACGAGCTGCAGTGCATCACCATGCCGCGATTGTCGAACGCGCGCGCCGGCAGCGGATAGTCGGCCTGAAAATGCAGCTCGCCATACACGTCGTCTTCGATCAGCGGCACGTCGTGCTGCGCGAGCAATTCGACCAGCGCTTTCTTCTTTTCGACTGCGAGCGTGACGCCGGTCGGATTCTGGAAATTGGTCATCAACCAGCACGCGCGCACCGGATAGGTTTGCAGCGCGTGCGCAAGTGCGTCGAGGTCGAGCCCGGTGCGCGGGTCGACCGGGATTTCGACGGCCCGCAGGTCGAGCCGCTCGATCGCCTGCAACGCCGCATAGAAGCCGGGCGATTCGATCGCGACGACGTCGCCTGGCCGCGTCACGGCCATCAGACACAAATTCAGTGCTTCGAGCGCGCCATTCGTGACGACGATTTCGTCGAGCGGCTGCGCGATGCCCATGCGGAGGTAGCGCAACGCGATCTGGCTGCGTAACGTTTCGTTGCCGGGCGGCAGATCGGCGACGCTATTCCACGGGCTCACAAAACGCGCGGACTGCCCGAGCGACTTCGCGAGACGCTGCAGCGGAAACAGCAACGGCGACGGGAACGCAGAACCGAGCGGCACGATGCCCGGATGTTTGGCGGCTTCGAGCACCGAGAAGACGAGATCGCTGATGTCGACCTTGGCGGGCGCTGCGGGTGTCCGGGGCTGCGACTGCGCGTGGTTGCGCGCGACGGCGGCACCGCGCGCGACGTAATAGCCGGAGCGCTCCTGCGCGCGGATCAGCCCCCACTCTTCGAGCAGGTAGTACGCGCGAAATACCGTCGACTGGCTCACGCCGTGCTGCGCGATCACCTGCCGCAGCGAAGGCATGCGTGCGCCGACCGCGAGACTTCCCGAGCGGATCTGCGCGGCCATCGTATTGGCGAGTTGTTCGTATCGTGTCATCGCGATTGCCGTCGTGAACGCGCGAAAGCGCGCACGACATTATCGCGCGCCGCGACGCATCGAGCAGAAGACAATCACCGCGGCTGTCAGCGCGACCATCGACGCGGTGACGAATGCGTCGCCGAAGCCCGCGCCGTAGCCGGCACGCGCAAGCTGCGTGACGCTCTGCACCACTGATTGCGGATACAACTGTGTCGCGCGTTCGAAGTCGCCCGCGACGATCCGGTCGATAAAGCCCGGCGCGATCGGCACGTGCGCGTTGGCGAGATTGCGTCGCACTGCGTCATGCACGCTGACGGCCAGCACCGCGCCGAGTCCGGAAAAGCCGAGCAGGATGCCCGAGAAGCGCGCTGTGGTGCTGATGCCGGACGCCATGCCCGCGCGGTCGCGCGGCACGGTGCCCATGATCGCCTTCTGCGTTTCGCCGTTCAGCAGGCCGCCGCCGCTGCCGAGCACCGCCATGCCGACGAGCAACACCGTGAAGCCGCCTGAGCGTGCAGCCACGCTCATTACCGCGCTGCCGATGCAGACGGTCACGAGGCCGAGTGTGAGGATCTGATAAGACGCCAGGTGTTGGCCGAGCCGGCGGCCGATCATGGGCAGCAACAGCATCGCGAGTGCGAAGGGCAGCATGCCGACGCCTGCATCGAGCGCGCTTTCCCCGCGTGCATTCTGTAGAAAAAGCGGCAGCAAGGACGCCATGACCTGAGCGCAAGCCGCATACGCAAACATCGCGACGATCGCGCCGACAAAAGGCCACGCGCGAAACAGCGTGAGATCGAGCATCGGATGCGCGCGACGGCGTTCGACGGCGGCGAAAAGCGCAAACAGGCCGACTCCCGCAAGCGCGCGCAACAGCACCGCTGCGCTGGTCCAGCCGCGGTCCGGGCCAAGGATAAGCGCCCACGTGAGTCCGAACATCGCAAACGCGAAGAGGCCGATGCCCGGCAAATCGACCGTGCGCGGTGTCGGGTCGCGCGACTCGTCGACGATTTTCAACACCGCGAACGCAAGCGCCGCGCAAATCGGCACGTTGATATTGAATGCCCAGCGCCAGCCGAGCGATGCACTGATCACGCCACCGATGAGCGGCGATACCACCATCGTCAGCCCCATGATGCCGCCCCAGATTGCCCACGCTCGTGCACGTTCACTTTCGTCGTGGAACGCGTGGCCGATGATCGCGAGTGCCGGCGCGAGTTGAAACGCAGCGCCGACCCCTTGCAGCGCACGCGCGACATACAGCGCCCGCGCGGTCGGCGCCATCCCGCACGCGAGCGACGCCAGCGCGAACAGCGCAATGCCGGCGATAAACACACGCTTGCGCCCGAAGCGGTCGGCGATCGAGCCCGCGGGCAGTAGCAGCGACGCGAAGCACAATACGTACGCGCTGATTACCCACTCGATATCCGCAAACGACGCGTTCAGGTCTCGCGCGATAGTCGGCAGCACGATGCCCACCACGTTCGTATCGAGCACGGTCATGGCGCAGCCGAACGAAGCGGTCAGCAGCAGCGGGGTGTTGCGCGACGACGTCGTCTGCGCGTTGGAAACGGAACTCATCAGGGGCCTTTGGGTGCTGCGCTCGCCGGGCAGGCGCAGGGTCGAAGAGGCGAAGCCGCCAGGGCAGCGGCACCGATCCTCATTCAACCAGTCATGGCGGTTCATTTCATTATCGGCGTTTGAAAATATAATTAGATGCAACCTAATAGAGTGTTCGGAGGAAGGCTGTGGAGCTAAGACACTTGCGTTACTTCATCGCGGTCGCCGAGCAATTGCATTTCGGTCAGGCGGCGGAAATGCTCGGTATCGCGCCACCCACGCTGACCGTGCAAATCCAGCAGATCGAACGTACGCTCGACGCGCAGCTGTTCAGCCGCACCAAGCGCTCGGTTGCGCTCACGCAGGCCGGTGAAGCGTTTCTCATCGAAGCGCGTGCGGCGGTGGAGCAGTTCGAGCGCGCGTTGAATATCGGCCGCCGCGCGGGTCGCGGCGAACTGGGGCGCGTGAATCTGGGCTTCGTCGGCTCGGCCGCATTCAGCGGCGTGCTGCAGCATCAGGTGCGCGCGTTTCGCGGCGCGCGGCCCCACGTGCTGATCGATGCGCGCGAGTTCCCGATGGGCGAATTGCCGGCGCTTATCGAAGACGGTCGCGTCGATATTGCGTTCGTCCGGATGCCGGTCGAGCTGCCGGGTTCGTTGCGCACGCATGTTTTGTTTCACGACCGCTTTTGCGCGGTGCTGCCCGCCGAGCATCCGCTCGCGCAGGCAAAGTCGCCGCTCAAATCGCGCGCGTTTGCCGGCGAAACCTTCGTCGTACCGGAGCAGCGCGAGGGCACGCTCGAAGTGGGGCGGCGCGGCCGTTTCAGTCCGGTCATCGGCAGCGCGCCCGGCGGTCTCATCGCGGTGCTCACCGAAGTGTCGCTGGGCGTAGGCGTCGGCATCGTGCCGAACGTGTTGACGCAAGCGGTCGCTTTGCCGAACGTCGTGTTCAAGGAGATCGCCGGTGAGCCGATCCTGTCGGGAGTGGCGGCGGTGTTTCGCCGGTTCGAGCGGGCGCCGGCGGTCAAAAGCCTGATCGATCAGATTACCCGTACGCCGGCAATGGCAGGATGAAGCGGCGGGGTCATCGCGCGGCGCGCCGCTACGTCAACCCGCGCGCGAGTCCGGCGCTCAACTGCATCGGCATCGGCATCGGCATCGGCATCGGCAGCGCCGCATGGCTCAATGCATCCTTATGCCGCGTGCCGATGCAACAGGACCGGAATCGATTTCGATGTCGGCGTATTGCAGATATCGCCGACGCTATGCAGCGGCACGAGCGGATTGGTTTCCGGGTAATACGCGCCGAGGCAGCCGCGCGGGATGTCGTATTCGACCAGCAGGAAGCGGTCCGCGCGGCGCTCGATACCGTCGTGCCAGACGGTTTCCATATCGACCCATTCGCCCGCCGCGAGGCCCAGCATCTTCAGGTCCTCCGTGTTCGCGAATACCACGCGCCGCTGGCCGAACACGCCGCGATAGCGGTCGTCGAGTGCGTAGATGGTGGTGTTGTACTGATCGTGCGAACGCGTCGTCATCAGCGTCATCACGCGTTCGCCGTGCTGTTCGCGGGCGCGTTTGATCGGCGTGTCCCGCTCGATCGGGTGCACGACGAACTGTGCCTTGCCGGTCGGCGTGAGCCAGATCCGCTCGCTCGACGCGATGCGCATCCGGAAGCCGCCGGGGTGCGTGATGCGTTCGTTGTACCCGTCGAAGCCGTCGATGCTCTTTTCGATCGCATCGCGAATGCGCGCGTAGTCTTCCGCGTACCAGTGCCACGGCACCTTCTTGCTGCCGAGCGTCGCATCCGCGATGCCCGCGACAATCGCCGTTTCCGACTGCAGGTTTTTCGACGCCGGAACGTTCATCCCGTACGAGACATGCACCATCGACATCGAATCTTCGACGGTCACGCCTTGCGAATAGCCGCCCTGAATGTCGATCTCGGTGCGGCCTAGCGTCGGCAGGATCAGCGCGTCCTTGCCGTGCACGAGGTGGCTGCGGTTCAGTTTGGTCGTGATGTGAACCGTCAGCTCGCAGGCGCGCAACGCTTCCCAGGTGCGCGGCGTGTCCGGCGTCGCGATCGAGAAATTGCCGCCAAGACCGATCAGCACTTTGACTTTGCCTTCAATCATTTCGGCAATCGTCTCGACGACGTCGAGACCATGCTCGCGCGGCGGTTCGAAGGCGAATGCCTGGCCGAGCCGGTCGAGGAACGCCAGGGTGGGCTTGTCTTCGATGCCGACCGTGCGGTTGCCCTGCACGTTCGAGTGGCCCCGCACCGGGCACAGCCCTGCGCCTTCCCGGCCGATATTGCCGCGCATCATCATCACGTTCGATAGCATATGGATCGTCGCGACCGAATGCTTGTGCTGCGTGAGGCCCATGCCCCAGCATGAGATCACGCGGCGGCCCTTCGCGTAGATCTGCGTGAGCGCGTCGATGTCATCGAACGGCACACCCGATTCCTCGATCAGCAGGTCCCATGACTCGGCGCGCAAGTCGTCGGCGAACGCGGCGAAGTTCGATGTGTGCGCATCGATGAACTCGCTGTCCAGCACGCGTTCGGCACCGACTGCCCGTGCCGCGTCGTCCATTTCGATCAGACGTTTGCCGACACCCTTCAACAGCGCGAAGTCGCCGCCCAGCTTCGGCCGGATAAACGTCGAAGCGATTTTCGTGCTACCGCCGGTCAGCATTTCAACCGGATGCTGCGGGCTCGCGAAGCGCTCGAGCCCGCGCTCGCGCAGCGGGTTGATCGACACGATCGTCGCGCCGCGTTTGGCACATTCGCGCAGCTCACCGAGCATGCGGGGATGGTTGGTCGCCGGGTTCTGGCCGAACACCAGGATCGTATCCGCGTGTTCGAAATCGTCGAGCGTCACCGTGCCCTTGCCGACGCCGACCGTGACGGGCAAGCCGCGGCTGGTCGCTTCGTGGCACATGTTCGAGCAGTCGGGGAAGTTGTTGGTGCCGTACATCCTCACGAATAGCTGATACAGAAACGCAGCCTCGTTGCTCGCGCGGCCCGATGTGTAGAACGCGGCCTGATTCGGGTCGTCGAGCCGGTTCAGGTGGCGGGCGATCAACTGATAGGCGTCATCCCAGCCGATCGGCTTGTACTTGTCCGACGCGGGGTCGTAGACCATCGGGTCGGTCAGGCGGCCGTGCTGCTCGAGCGCGTAGTCGTCTTGCGCCATCAGCTCGGCGACCGTGTGCTCCGCGAAGAACGCAGGCGTCACGCGCTTGCTGGTCGCTTCGGCGGCGACTGCCTTGACGCCGTTTTCGCAGAACTCGAAGGTCGACGCCTTCTCGCGATCAGGCCATGCGCAGCCCGGACAGTCGAATCCATCAGGCTGATTCTGGCGGAACAGCGTCCGGTAGTTCGTGCCCGCGACCCTTTCCTTGATCAGATTCAGCGCAACGTACTTGAGCGCGCCCCAGCCGGCGGCTGCGTGTTTGTACGGCTCGATGCGCCCTTGCTGTTTTGTTTCTTCCACGAGGTTTCACTCCGGGATGCATTCGACAGTGACCGCCGCGCCGGCTTGTGTTGCCGTTGCCGCTTGGCATGGGCACGACGCACTGCATTCATGGGAGGGATCGTAGGGGCGCGCAGGCTGGCTGGGCAGACACACAATCGACGATCGGGAAAGAGCACAGTCGCCGCTTCGTTGCACCGAAAAGAGGCACAGCGCCTGCGGGCCGGGCGCAAGCGGTGGCACAATGCGGCTCATTGCCTCGATTCGATCTACGCCGCAACCGGCGAGCGGGGCGCGTCCACGACCGGGGGAGGGACGTTGAAACTGTATGAGAAGCTTGCCGACGATATCGAGGCGCTCGTCACGCAGGGCGTATACCGGCCCGGCGAGAAGATTCCTTCGGTGCGCCGCACGAGCCAGCATCACCGTTTGAGCATTACCACCGTGCTGCGCGCTTACGCGCTGCTTGAGAGCCGCGGGGCCATCGAAAGTCGCCCACAGTCCGGCTACGTGGTGCGCCCGCAGGGGCTGGCCATGGCCGCCGAGCTTGCGCCATCGAAGCCGCTCGCGATTTCCGCATCGGTGGATGTGAGCCGCCTCGTGCTCTCGACGCTGCGTTCGATTCGCAGCGACGAAGCGGTGCCGCTGGGTTCGCCGTATCCGGACCCATCCGCGTTTCCGTATCAGCGCATCAATCAGTACGCGAATGCGATCGCGCGGCGTCCGGGTTTGTGGCACGGCTCCGAAGAGTTGCCGCCCGGCGCGCCGGCGCTGATTGGCCAGATTGCGAAGCGCTATCTGGAAAACGGCCTGTCGATCGATCCGAACGAGATCGTGATCACGGTCGGCGCGACCGAGGCGATCAATCTGTGCTTGCAGGCCGTTGCCAGGCCAGGTGACGTGATCGCGGTCGAGTCGCCGACCTTCTACGCGATGCTGCACGCGATCGAACGGATGGGGATGCGCGCGATCGAGGTCGCGACGCATCCGCGCGAAGGAATCGATCTCGGCGCGCTGACCGAAATTCTTGAATCGCAGCGCATTGGCGCATGCATGGTGATGCCGAACTTCCAGAATCCGCTCGGTTTTCAGATGCCCGATGACAAGAAGCGCGAGCTGGTCGAACTGCTCGCGCGCTACGACGTGCCGGCAATCGAAAACGACGTGTATCACGAGCTGTACTACGGCAATTCGCACCCGACCTCGTTGAAGTCCTACGACGAGAAGGGCCTCGTGCTGCATTGCGCGTCGTTTTCGAAGAGCCTGTCGGCGATGTACCGGATCGGCTGGGCGATCACCGGGCGATACCGCCAGCAGGTCGAAAAGCTCAAGTTCCTGAATACGCTGACGACGCCGTCGATTCCGCAACTCGCGATCGCCGAGTATCTGAAGAACGACAGCTACGACCACCATTTGCGCAAGTTGCGCAAGGCGTACGCGCAGCAGGCGAACCTGATGAAGGCAATGGTCAAGCGATTCTTTCCGGAAGGCACGAAGATGTCGGAACCGGTCGGCGGTTACGTGCTGTGGGTTGAGATGCCGCAGGAGGTCGATTCGATGCGGCTTTATCAGCTGGCACTCGCGAATGGCATTACGGTGGGGCCCGGCTATATGTTCTCAACCACGCCGAGCTATCGGAACTTTATCCGGCTCAACTACAGCTACCCTTGGAATGAGCGGGTCGAGAAGGCGGTGATCGCGCTGGGCAAGCTGGTTGCATCGTGTATACGGTCGGCGGCGTGAAGCACGGTGCGGCCAGTACTTGATAGATGAGGTACGGATGACTTCGATCGGAGATGATCCACAAGACCCGCGAGCGCAGGAAGACGGGCCCGACATGGACGACCCGCAGGTGCAGCTTGTCATCGTGCTGGGTGAGCTATGGGGGGCGCGTCACGAATCGCCGGACAAGCCGTGGTCGCTCGCGAAGCTCAGCAAACGCGTGCAGTTGCCGATGAGCACGCTGCGTCGGTTGTTGACCGAGTTATCGTCGGCCGGTCTCGTCGATGTCGAGACGCGGCCTGACGGAACCGGCTGCGCGGCGTTGACGGAACAGGGCGCGCAAGTGTGTTCCGATCTGTTCGGCACGGCGTGATGGGCGGCGCGATGCGCGAGCGGCGCGGGCCGCGAGCGCAACGGCTGCGGCTAGTGCGGCGGCACGCGTGCCGTCCGTCAGATGTCCTTTGTAGCGAGTACAACATGGCCTGTCTCCAGCAGCGACTTGAGATTCGACAGGATGCGCGGCCAGCCGCCCGATACCGCGCGGATAAAGTTCGAATCGGCGCGATCGATTGAATGGGTGATGGTCAGTTTCGACGCGTCGCCTGCCGGTTCGATTTCCATCACGCATAACGACGGGCCCTCGACTTTGAGCTCCGGCCTGAACTCATTCTGCCAGCGGATGACGAGCCGTTTCGGCGGTGTTTCGACGATTTCACCCGTGTCGGCAACGCGTCCGTCCGGCAACACCATTCGCCACGACGAACCGGCTTGCCAGTCTGATTCGCAATGTGTGTCGAACCAGTATCGCCGCTGGAAATCGGGGCTGGTCAGTGCCGACCAGAGGGTGTCCGCCGATGTGCGGATATAGGTGACATACACGAATGTGCTGTTGTCTTTCATGGTAGCCCTCCCTGTATCGCATCCCACGGTCCAAGTAGCGGTGCCGTCGCGCAGACGCGCTTGGAGCGCCCGGCGCGCGTCACCGGGTGGCATCGCCCTCCGGGCGCTCGAGTTCCTGCTTGAGGTCGGACAACGCCGTGAGACGCGGCCGCTCGAACTTGCCGATCCAGCGCTCCGCGATCTCATTGATGGGCACCGGGTTCAGGAAATGCCGCTTCTCGCGACCTTGGCGCTGCGTCGATATGAGATTCGCTTGCTCGAGTTGCGCCAGGTGTTTCGCGACGGCCTGGCGGGTCATGTCGAGACCATCGCAGAGCTGGACCAGCGTCTGGCCGTTGTGTTGATGCAGCCGGTCGAGCAGCAGGCGGCGGCTCGCGTCGGCCAGCGCGCGGAAAACCGCATCGTCGTTCATGTCGATGATAGGCAACCGTTTGGTTACGTGTCAAGGACGATTATAGTTCCCTAACGCAGTTCGCTGGCGGATGTGTGGTGCAGCATGGATCGCCATACGCGGGCTACTTCAGTTTGTGTTCGGCGCGGCCTTGTCGGGCATGCGGGTGCGAGCGGCATAATCCAGTGGCATCGTGGCGACCCTTGCGGGAGATGAACATGTCCTTCGAACAGATCGTGCGCGGCACACCTGTATGGGTGTGGATCCTGCTGGCCTTTCTGCTGTCGCGCGGCATCAACGCGCTCAAGGGCGGCACCGCGCCGCTCGGCAAGCTCGCGATCGTGCCGGTGGTGTTTGCCGTCTGGGGCATCGCACACCTCGTCAAGGAGCCGGCCGCCGGCTGGCAGGCGGCATGCGCGTGGGCGCTCGGGGCCGTCGCCGGGCTGATCGTCGGCACGTTCATCGCGCGCAAGAGCCGTTTCACGGTCGACCGTCAGCACAAGACCGTCACGCTGCCGGGCTCGGCTGTGCCGTTGATTCTGATTCTTGTCACGTTTGCTTCGAAGTTCTGGCTTGGCGTCGAACTCGCGGTGTCAGCGCCGGTGCCGACCGATTCGGGCTATGTCGTGCTCGATGGACTGATTTCAGGGATCGTCGCGGGTATTTTCGCGGGGCGTTTTCTGACCTATTGCATGCGGTTTCGCGCGCAGCCGGCGTTGTCGGTTAACGACAATCTTTAGGGATTCATCTCTGGTTCAATGGTACGGGCCGGAACCGGTTTGATCCGGTTCCGGCCCGCATTGATTTTTACGTCGTGTATCCGCCCAATCCCCTTCACACCCAGTGAGCCGGAATCCACACGCGCCCGACCCAGTGGCCCGGCACCCACACCGCGGGCCGCGGCTTCGGTGCGACATATACGACCGGGGCCGGAGCGACATACACCACCGCTTTCGGCGCAGGCGGCGCAACATAGACGGTCTTCGGCGGAGGCGGCGCAACATAAACCGTCTTCGGCGGAGGCGGCGGCACGTACACGACAGGCGCGGGCGTGACCACGACAGCCGGAGGCGGAGGCGGCGGCACTACCACGACAGCCGGCGCGGGCGGCGGCACATAGACAGCCGGCGCCACCACCACAGGTGCGGTGCCGACCGCGACCGTCGCCCCCACCGTCGTGACCGAGCCGCTCGTCGTGACCGTTGTGCCGTGCGTGCCGGTGACGGTGCCCGTGGTGACGACGGTGCCGGTCGACACGCGCGTCGCGCTGCCCGAATGCGTCACGGTGCCGCCGTCGTTGCCGGTAACCGTGCCTGACCGGTAGCACGAATTGCCCGCGCAATTCGTCGACGCAGAATGGGTGGCCGTGTTGCCGTTCGATCCCGTGACCGTGCCCGACGATGAGTACTGGCCCGGCGCCGTGCGCGTCACGCTGCCCGACGTCGTGGCCGTGTTGCCGTTGGAGCCGGTCATGCTGCCGGTATGCGAGCAGGTGCCGCTCGCGCAGTTGGTGTTGCCGGCGTGCTGGACCGAGTTGCCATAAGGGCCGACGGCCGTGCCGGAGTTCGAGAACTGCCCCGGCGCGGTGCGCGTGACCGTGCCGCTATTGGTGCCGACGCCACCCCACGGGCCGACCACGCCGCCCGCATGCGAGCAGCTGCTGCCGCCGCACGACGTGTAGTGGCCGCCGCTGTACGTGCCACGCGATGTGTACGCGGTGCCGCCGTGCGCCCAGCCGGCCCAGGCCGACGCGCTGCCGAGCGTGAGCACGGCCGCCGCGGCCGTCAGGACCAGGCGGCGCACGGCATGGCGCGAGCGCGTGGCCGGTGCGGTGAAGGCCGGCGTCACGCGGCCGACGGGAGCGACGTTCGAAAAGGTGTTCACGGAAAGTCCTTCGTGGTTCGGTCAGTTCGGGCCACGGGCGATTGCCGGTACTGCATTGCGTGGCGACGGAACGAACTATAGAAGGACGGTCCCGCGAAGTCTGTTGGAAAACTATGTCGCGCGGTTTCATGGACCGCCAAGGCTTGCGGGGCGCGGCTTGCACGCGATGGAGAAGAGTCCCGAACGCAGAATCTGCTTTGCGGATTTGGGGGCGGCCAGGCGTGCGGCGCGACGCTATGTTCGGTGGAACATCATCCGTTGTTGTGCTCAAACCCGGGTTTCGCGCGCGCTTTGCGTGCTTATTGTTCCCGCTACCTATCGATCGCCATGGACTATTTCGCTGCGGTGCGTGCCTTTCTTCATGCGGCGGAACCTGGCAGCTTCAGCAAGGCCGCCGCGCAGATGGAGGTCAAGACGTCGACGGTGTCGCGGCATATCAACGAGCTCGAAGCCGATCTCGGTATCGCGCTGTTCAACCGGTCAACCCGCGGGCTTGTGCTGACCGAGGGCGGGCAGGTCTTTCGCACGCATGCGTTGGCCGCGATGCAAAGCCTCGATGACGCACGGCAGTCGACTTCGTCGCTCAACGCGTCACCGAAAGGCGTGCTGCGTGTGACGATGCCCGCTTCCTTCGGACGTCGGCATGTGATTCCGCACTTGCCTGAATTCACCAGGCGTTATCCGCGTATCGATGTCGATGCGGTGGTCACGGATGAGCCATTGAATATCATCGAAGCGCGCATCGATCTGGCGATCCGCGTCGGTGTGCTGCCCGATTCGCAACGGGTCGCGCATGCCGCGTTGCGCTTTTCGCTCGCGCCTGACGACAAATGGATACTCGTGAAACGCACGGGCGGCGTTAGCCCAACCCGCGCGGCAGCGGCCCGTTCGGGGCCGTGTATCCGCCGACGAAGACGGTGGCGTCGAAAGTGCGCGCGTTCCTCGATTTCTACGCGGCGCTGTTCGCGGACGATGCGTATTGGGCGGGGGTGATCCGGCAAGGCTGGCCTAAGTTGCGGGCGCCGTGCCCGTGCTGCCGCTACTTGCCGATGGTCTGGATCACCTCGAAGCCTTCGAATTCGGGGTGGCCCAGATAGAGCGGTCGATTGTTCCCAGCCTCGCGGTGCGCTGCACGAAACGCATCGGACCGCGTCCAGTCTTCGAATGCCTGCTGACTTGCCCAGATCGTGTGACTCGAATACAGCACGTGATCCTCTTTTTGCGGACCCTTGAGCAAGTGAAATTCGACAAAGCCGGGCACCTGTGCCAGGTGCGAGTCGCGGCTCTTCCAGATCTGTTCGAACGCGGCCTCGGAACCGAGGGTGACCTTGAAGCGATTCATCGCGATATACATGGGATCGATCCTGTGCGGCGCGGAAATGACACAAAAGCGGACGCAAAAGCGGCCGTAAAAACTGACGCAAAAGCGGCGTAAAAGCCGACGCAAAAGGCAGGCGCATAGCGGGTGACCCGCTATGCCGGCGCGAGCCTGCTGGCGGCAGCAGGTTGAACCTTCGACACGCCCGATGCCGATTATAGAGCGCCTATTGTGTGTCTTCAGCGATCGGCATAGGCTGTCCACTGTCGCTCGCGCGGCGCCCGTTGCAGCGCCGTCGCATGTTTGCTGACGGTGCGGGAGCGTTCCTTGCTGCGTGACGATTTCATCGTGAAGGGATTCAGCACACGAGGAAAAGCAAAATGACGATCGAATTTACCGGCCGGCGCCATGTCGTGGCGGCGTCGCGCGTTGCATTCGAAGCGAAGGTGAGCGGCAAGGAAGTCTGGTGCAGCGTTTCGATGGATGCGTTGAACGATCATTTCGGCAACCGGGGTACGTCTTCCCATGAGTTGATTCAGTCATTCGAAGCGAATCGCCCGCGCATCGAGGCCGCCGCGCAGCGCGTGCTGGAGCGCAACGGCGGCCAGTCGGTCGAACTGGAAACGCGCGACCTCGATTAGCCGGAGCCATGCGCCCGGCAACGCGCTGCGGAGCATGTTGAAGAACAAACCCGCTCCGGGCGTGTCCGATTGTCGGCTCGTGTATCGGTCTGTGTATCGGCCTGTATGAGCGCGGCCGCCCGTAGCGTACGGCCCGCCAGCGGGGTGGCGCCTTGGCGCCACCCATTTCCGACCGTCCGGCTGCAGACCGGACACAACGGTCTCCAACACGGGCTCGCGCGCACTTCAACGCAGACTTGCCCGCTTCGACAGTAGAATCGTCCTGACGAGGAGATCTGACGGGGAGCGGAACCTCGCCAATGTCGGCTGCCGTGGCAGGACGGGCAGCGGATGATGCGCAGGAAATTTCATCGTAACCGGCAGCAGATGACCGCTGCTGCACTTGGCGTGCCGTTTCGGCCGCGAGGAGATTGCATGAAAGTACTTGCGGTTCACCCCAGTGGCTTGATGTACACCCGTGTGTTTCTGCGCCTGGAGCCTCTGGGTCTCGAAACCGTGGCAGCGGTGATGCGTGAAGCGGGCCATGACGTGCGCCTGCTCGACCTGCAAGTCGAGACGCATCGCGACTTCGACCGCTGGATACGCGACTGGCGGCCCGATGCAGTTTGTTTCTCCGGCAACTATCTCGCCAACATTCCTGAAATAATCGACCTCTCGAAGGCGATCCGGCAGAAGCTGCCGAACTGCTTCGTGTTCGTCGGCGGCCATAGCGTGTCGTTCACCGCGCCGGACCTGCTGCGCCATGCGGACGGGGCGATCGATTGCGTGCTCAAAGGCGAAGGCGAGGCATCAGTCGCGCAGTTGCTTGAGACCGTGCAACAGCGCGGCGAACTGTTGCGCGTGCCGGGCGTTGTTACGCGCAATGGTGCCGGGCCGGCACCGGGCTTTATCGAATCACTCGATCACATTCGCCCTGCGCGCGACCTGCTAAGGCATCGGCGCAAATACTTCATCGGCGTGCTGGACCCTTGCGCGTCGATCGAATTTGCGCGGGGTTGCCCATGGGATTGCACATTCTGCAGCGCGTGGACATTCTACGGACGCACCTATCGATCGCGCAGCCCCGAGGTGATTGCGGACGAGCTCGAGTCGATTCGCGAGCCGGGCATCTTTATCGTCGACGACGTCGCATTCGTGCATGCGGACCATGGGATGGAAATCGGCCGTGCGATCCAGCGACGCAATATCCGCAAGCGGTATTACCTCGAGACGCGCGGCGACGTTCTGCTGCGCAATAAGGAAGTGTTCAAGTTCTGGCGCGAGCTCGGTCTGGAGTACATGTTCATCGGTATGGAAGCGATCGACGCCGCAGGGCTCGAAGCATTCCGCAAGCGCATCGATCTCGACAAGAACTTCGAGGCGCTCGGGTTCGCTCGCTCGCTTGGCATCGTGGTCGCGATCAATCTGATTGCGGATCCGGACTGGGATCACGATCGCTTTGAAGCGGTGCGGCAATGGTGCCTCGAGATTCCGGAGATCGTGAACATCAGCGTGAATACGCCGTACCCAGGCACGGAGATCTGGCTGCGCGAGCGGCGCCGGCTGACGAGCCTCGACTATCGTCTGTACGACATTCAGCACGCGGTGCTGCCGACGCGCTTACCTTTGCCCGAGTTCTACCGGGAGTTGGTGAACACCCAACAGGTGCTCAATCGCAAACACCTCGGCTGGGCCGCCTTGCGTGGCGCCGCTGGCGAAGCGTGTCGCCTGCTGTTGCATGGTCAGACGAACTTTGTGCGGATGCTGTGGCGTTTCAACTCGGTATTCAATCCGCAACTGCAGCTTGCCGATCATGCACGCGAAGTGCGCTATGAAATGACGCCGCCGCCCGAGACGGCAAGCGCCGAGGCGAACGCCAGTGCGAAGACGCTTTATATACACGGTCCGGTCGGCCGCAAGGGCCGCAAGATCGACGACGCGACCGAGCGATTCGTCGACCAGACGCGTATGGGAACCGGCTGACGTGCGATAGCACGACATCGTTGCGCGATACCGAAGGGCCGGCATGCCGATGCATGCCGGCCCTTCGTGCCACTGCGCGCCGCATCGAATCGAGCACGGCGCACGGGTCGCACAGACGCTAGTGTTTGTCGCCCGCTGTGATCATCGTGTTCGCGATGTCACGCTGTGCGGCATCCGCAGTGTCTGTTTCATTCATTGCGTAGCCGGATTTCTGTTCCGTGGACAACGTCTGTGCGCTGATGCCGCGTTGCGAAACCGGTGCGCCGTCGCCTGGCTGGTAGTAGGGCGAAGGGCCGTAGCCGCTTGCGAAGACAGGTGCGCTCAGTGCACTTAGTGCACATACCGCGCATGCGGCGGCAAGCGAGCGGGCGATCGGGATGAGGTGGCTACGAGTCATGATAGTGCTCCTGAATAGTCGAACAATCGAATGTCGGAGTGCTGCGCCGCTGGTACCGATCAACCCTCCGGAACGTGCAAAAAACGTACGTGTTGATCGTTCAACTTCAATACACGGATGACCGTTTCCGCGTGCATCGTCATTTGCATCGGATGCATGCTGTTGCAGCTGTACGTGGGAGTAGTATCTTGACGAAGTCCTCATCGATGAATGATCTGGCGTCCAGATTTTTTGTGCGGAACGCCGGAACAGGAAATCACCGCGGTTTGCAGGGTTCAGTGAACATGGATGCCGTATCCGATGTGCTGCGTTTCGTGCGCTTGTCCGGCGCGCTTTATCTGAATGGAGAGTTCACTGCACCCTGGTGCGTGAGCGGCGAACCGGATGCAACGCTGTGTGCAGGTTTTCTGCCGCGCGCGGAACGTGTGGTGTCCTATCATCTGATCACGGAAGGGCATTGCTGGGCGCAACTGCCGGGCGATCCCGCTTCGGCCATTCGTGTTGAAGCGGGCGAATTGCTCGTGGTGCCGCAAGGCGAAGCGCACCTGATGGGTAGCGCTCTCGACCTCACGCCCGTACCTGCCGCGCCGCTGCTGACAAGCCGGATGCAGGCGGCACCGGGGGAAGTGCTGCGTGTGTCGTATGGCGGGGGTGGCGAGTGCACGCGGCTCTTATGCGGCTTTCTTGCTTGTGACGAAACGCTGAACAATCCGGTGCTGTCCGCGTTGCCGCGCATCTTCAAGATCGATATGCGCAACGATCCGCGCTCTGCGTGGCTCGAGGCGTCGCTCGAATTCGCCGCGGCCGAGGCCGCGCAGTGGCGCGCCGGCAGTGCAACCGTGCTCGCACGGCTCTCCGAACTGCTGTTCGTCGAGGCCGTGCGCCGCTGCATCGATGCGCTGCCGCAGGAGCGCAAGGGTTGGCTTGCGGGTGTGCGCGATCGCTTCGTCGGCCGCGCGCTCGCGAGTCTGCATGCGCAGCCTGCATACGGCTGGACCGTCGACGAGCTCGCGCGCAAGGTCGGCCTGTCGCGTTCGGCGCTCGCGCAACGCTTTACGGACTTGCTCGGACAACCGCCGATGCAATATCTGGCGAGCTGGCGTCTCAGGATAGCCGCGCAGGAACTCGCGTCCGGCAGCAAGACGCTCGCTGCGGTCGCGGAGCAAGTCGGCTATGAATCGGAAGCGGCGTTCAATCGTGCATTCAAGCGCGAGTTCGGTATGCCGCCCGCGGGCTGGCGCAAGAGTCGCGCACATGGAGATGGCGTCGATCGCGCGGGTTAGCGTGTGCTTCGTCACACACCTACCTGTTTCGGGACAGTCTTTGCGCTTTGCGTCAGCGTGCGCAAAAAAAGCGCCGCTCGCACTGAGTGAGCGAGCGGCACAAAGGGGACCACGGTACGGTCCCTGGGAGAATGTCCGGTTCAAAAGCGATGTCGGTGCGCAGCGTGTAGTTCGCCTACAGTTGTTCGCGCAGCCGTCGGCCTGATCGCTGAACGGATCAGTGCGCCGAACAAAAAGCCTTCTTGGTCGATGCTGCGAAACTTGACAATGTTGTTCAAGCGCCCCTCATTCGAAAGGTCGTTCCGGTACGATGCCCGTGTCGACCAGTCCATATGATGTGACGCAGCTTCGCGCATCAGCGATTGTCTATAGCGTGCGATAGCCAGGCGGACAGTGGCGTCGAAGGCATTTTTCATATTGCGTTCCCGTAGCTGTGTTGATGTGTCCGATCAAAGGGATAGCGATATGCGTTGCGGTGTAACAAGCGGTAAACGATCAATGCCGGTGTGCACCCGTGGCGCAAGCAACGCTTACACGTGATGTTTGTCTGTAGCTGCTCGCTTGTTTATGCCGTATCTCCATGTCGTTCGCGTCGCGTGTATGTGCGTTAACCGAGGAAGCCGGTCGTTTATTCCAGACGCACGTTTTTTGCTATTTAGTGCTGCTCGCCGCGTGCTTTATGCGGCGTGTGGGGTTGCGAGATGCATCACGCTGTTGTGCGCCACCATCGATGCGAGCGATCGATGGCGATTCGAAATCGGTCGCATTCTTGCGCGGAAGGATCAGGCCGAGCGGTGTGTAGATGCAGCCAGTACGCTTAACGATGCCGTGTCTATAACCGATACATCATGGGCTTCATACTTACATATGATTTACGCTAAAAACCCTTGCAGATAGATTGAATTCCATGTGTCAAAGGGCGTGAGATCAGGCCCTTCGTCAATCCTCGTGAAGGATGTGCAGCTTGCCCAATGCTCCCATTGTTTCGATCGTAGACGACGACGAGTCGGTCAGGCTCGCGACCGCCAGCCTGATCCGCTCGTTGGGCTGGTGTGTGCAGGCCTACGCATCGGCTGAGGCGTTCCTGCGCTCACCTGGATTCGTGCATACGGCATGTGTCGTCTGCGATATCCAGATGCCCGGCATGAACGGTCTCGAGTTGCAGGCGCACCTCGTCGGAAGCGGCAATCCGCTGCCGATCGTTTTCGTGACCGCGTTTCCGTCCGACGCGGCGAAACGTCGCGCGAGCGAAAACGGCGCGCGCTTCTTCCTTCACAAGCCGGTCGATGCCGCGGAGTTCATGCGGTGCCTGCAATCGATCCTCGGCTCCGAGCAAACTCAATAAACGTTGCTGCCGATGGATATCCCGCACGCTGCACGCGTGCTGACGCATTTCTTTCGCGCACGCGACGAAACAGTCCGGTTACGAATGAGATAACCGCTTCCGACGCCATCGCATTGGCGGACATCGCGCGTTTCCACACGCCGACCGACGAAAACGCGACAAGCTGAACGCAATCGTTCGCCTTGCGATTTCGCAAGCGAAAGAACCGATCGCGAACGTCAACACACATGTCCGTGCAGATTTGAAATGACGCAGCGAATGTTAACTGCCGGGCCTGCTTTTTCGGACTAAGTTTCGAAGTGACGGGTGCGGCTTGCCGGACTTGTCACGTTCTGCTTTGGCAAGGAGGTGGAAATGAGAAGGCTTGTCTTGATTACGACGTCAGTGGCTGCGCTCTTGCTGACCGGTGTATTCACGAGCGCGTCCGCCCAGTCAACCAGCGCGCAGCCATCGGACGCGCAACCGATGAGCGCGGGAGTCAGCGCATCCAGCAGCGGTGGCTCCGGAGAGGGACCCGGCATGGCGGGCATGACCGCGAGTGGCACACATCGGACCGGATGGCCGTGGTACAGCTACGGCAATAACAGCATGAATTGCGTGGGCCCGATCAGCTTTTGCAACGTCTACTTCGGCGGAGGTTGAACTGAGCAGGCGCGCAACGCCGCGGAAATCGCCCGGAAAATCACGGTACGCGACAGATAACCAACGGCGACGAGCACAGGGCCCGCGGGCGCCGGCGTGAAGCACCCATGCCGGACGCCGCCGGGCAGCGCCGCGCCCGCGCGGTGTTGCGGCGCGCAAATCCGTCTGCTTGCTCTGCAGCGCTCGCATGGCGCACTATGAGAGCCTTCGGCCGAATTCCCGGCTGGGCCTGAGCGTGTGTGTCAATTGCGTGTGCGGCGACGCGCGCGGCGTGTGGGGAGGAAACCATGTCCGAACTCGATCAGCAGAGCGTGGTGGGCGTGCTCAATCACATTCTCGAATCGGAGCTGGCTGGCGTCGTGCGCTATACGCACTACTCGTTTCTCGTGTTCGGCTTCGGCCGGATTCCGATTGTCGAGTGGCTCAGACAACAGGCGGACGAATCGCTGCTGCATGCGCAGCAGGCGGGTGAGTGGATCACGACGCTCGGCGCGTATCCGTCGCTGGAAATCGGGCCTTTGCTCGATTCGCACACCTTCGATATCGGCTCAATTCTGCGCGAGTCACTTGAAGCGGAGAACATCGCGCTCGAACTTTATCGCGAGCTGCTCGCGCTTGTGCAGGACCGCTCGGTGGCGCTCGAGGAATACGCGCGCCAGATGATTTACGCGGAAGAGCTGCACGCCGGCGAAGTCGACAAATTGCTGCGCAGGCCAGGTGCGCTTGCCGCATCACCGGGTGCGGCGCCGCTTGCGTGAGCGCGCCGCGTGATGGGGTGGCGCGTGACTGTGCCGAGTTACTGTGCCGTCTGCTGGCGCTGATACTCGTGGTGTTTCATCTGGATGTAGTCGTCCTTCTCCACCTCGTGCAACTGTCGCGGGTACTGTTCAGTCGCGTCGAACCAACGATTCAGGCGATCGTCGAGCTGCTGGCCGGCCGGGGCGGACAGCGACGCAAGATACGCATCGATCGCGAGGTAGTAGCGCATGGTATTGCGCTCGACGAGGCCGCGCACGCCGCCGATATAGTCGCCGCTGTCGGCTGATTTCGAAAAGCCCACCTTGTCGCTGCCGATGGTCGCCAGATAGGTTTTCATCGCAAGCCGTCCCGCGGCGCCATAACCATATGAATAGGTCAGGTGGATGAACGTGCGCGTGCTGTCGAGCGCGACCGCTTCGAGCACGATGTGATAGTCCTTCGTGCTCATTGGCCCAGTGTCCGCGCTCAGGTCCACCCTGAAGTAGTCGGAACGGGCGACGTCCGGGTGGTAGTTGAACGCGACGCGAAACGTCGACGACAGCTTCTCCTCGACTTTCTTCCCGAGATTGACGTTGAGTGTGCTGCCGTTGCTGTCCGTTGTCGCGTGGCAATACTTGATGTTCAGATGCAGGATCAGCACGTCGCACCAGTTGGCCGGACCGCTCGCCGGATCGTTTAAAGCGCCGCTGACGGTAGCGAACGGATAATTGATGACCGCATAGATGCTGCCCTTCAGCAGGTTCGAAGCTTCCGTCGAATCGAGATAAAGCGGACGATGAAACGGATTATTGGCCAGTTGCGGCGCGAGGCTCTGATATTTGTCGCGCAGCGCGGCGGCCGGATTGTCCGCTGCGAATGATGGCGTGAGCGGCGCGATGCAGGCGAGCACGAGCGCAACTAGCGCAGCGAGCATTCGCATTGCCGCGACCGTGACGGTGACCGTGCGGGTGAACGGTACGCGCCCATTCGTCCGTTGCGCAAATAAGTTCATTTGCTCGTGCCTCCTCCGGATCGTTTGTGATGTCACAGGCAGCAAGCGCCGTGCTACGCGCAATTGATGCACCAGAATCAAGCATACGCCACCCGCAAACGTCACACGGATAACACCGGTAACGCCCACAATCACGATCTGACCGGTTCGGCGCGCGGTGCCCGCGCGTTATTCAGGACTGGGAATATTCGCGGTTGTCAGGTGTTTTGTTGATACCGCGAGGCGTTTCAGGCTGCTCGTTCGACAGAACGGCATTCGCCGATGCGGGCGGGCCGGCTAACGAACGCGCCCGACTGGCCAGAAAGGAGGCAAGATGCAACACTTGGCGCAGCACATCCGAGCGAATGTGCGACTTCCGAAAATTACCTATCACTTCGCCGTCGAACCTGGCGAGGTGTTTTACTGGGACTGCACGCCGGGGGCCGAAGTGCGCACGCTCAGCGAGCGTGTATGGCTGACCCGCGCCAACTGCGATTACGACTACTGGCTCGAACCCGGTGGCGTGCTTCGCTTGCCGAAGCGCGAACGCATCAGCATTAGCACCGACGCCGATCGTGCCGTAGAAATTTCAGTGACGAGCGACTACTTCGGGGCGCAAGCCGCACGCGGTTGGCTCGATCGTCTGAGGTCGGTTTTTCGCAGCCGGCAAGGGTCGTTGCTGCGTCATATGTGACATGGTCTTTGCGCCGCACGGGCCGAAAAGCAGGGGAATGTGCTTTTCGGCCATCGACGTACTTCACAGGTGCTTGTAGTAGAAGGTCGTGGAACAGAATTCGCCATCCGGCATGAGCGCGTACTTCGGTACGTCGCCGGCCCTCTGCCAGCCGGCCTGTTCGTATAGCCGCGCCGCCGCCGAGCCGGTGACCGTATCGAGCACCAGCACGGTCTTGCCTTCGTCGCGCGCGAGTATGTCGACCGCGTCCATCAGGCGTCGCGCGATGCCGCGCCGGCGAAGCTCGCGGCGCACCAGCATTTTCGCGACATCCGCGCGATGTGGCTGATTGTCGGGCTGCGCGAGGATCATCTGCACGGTGCCGACGATGCGGCCCGTAGAGTCCTCGGCCACGAGCAGTGCACGTTCGCCGCGCATCACACTTTGCGCGACATCGCGCCAGAACGCCTGCGCGCGCTCGCGCGGCAGCGGCAGCATGAAGCTGACCGACGCGCCACCTTCCACACAGTCGATCAGGACATCGGCGAGCGCCTCGACGCAGTGCGTCGCCTCGTGCGCAGCGATCCGACGTACGTTTATCTTTTGGTCCATATTATTGGTTGTGCGTTGTGGTTTGTTTGTATTGCGCCGATGTCAGTTTATCCCCTTTGCACGCGTGACGGCCAAACAGAGAACCGTGCAATTCAGATAATCCTTGTGCAAAATGGCAGAAAACCGACACGCTGCCAGTCCATCATGCTGGATCGCCAGTCGTCGCTTGTCACGCTGACGTAGTGGCGCATTGATAGCGTCTATAGCTTCGATATGCAAATGACGTTGCGCGTACAACGGTTGGCTCCGCGCCGACGCCTGAAGCGGCCTCATGGCAGAACTTGCAGTGTGATTGGCACGGTTTGACGGAACGAACTCATTGAGTGAAAACGGCCAGCGATCCAAACTTGTTGCGTAGTCCAGACAGGGTATGCCGCTTACTGACGCAATGCGCGAGCGGCAAACCGGAGACCTTCTACTTCTTTGGAGCAACGCAATGAGCAAGACCATCGCCGGTATCAAGATCCCCGACAGCAAAATGGCACGTGAGGCGACTGAACTGATCCGGGATACCGAATCGGATCTTCTTTTCCACCACTCGACTCGTGTGTTTCTGTTCGGTGCGTTGACCGGCGAGCGCAAGAAGCTGAAGTACGACGCGGAGCTGTTGTATATCGGCGGCATGTTTCACGATATCGGACTCACGCAGAAATACCGGAATTCGCAGGACCGCTTCGAAGTGGACGGCGCGAATGCCGCAGCCAGCTTCCTGCGTTCGCACGGCATCGCTGAAACGGATGTCGACGTTGTCTGGGACGCGATTGCGCTGCACACGACACCGGGCATTCCGCCGTTCAAGAAGCCGGTCGTGCAACTGGTGACGGCCGGCGTCGAAATGGATGTGCTCGGCCTGGCCTACAACGAATTCAGCGAAGAGCAGCGCCGCCAGGTGGTGGCCGCGCACCCGCGCGCGGTGAACTTCAAGGAACAGATCATCGACGCGTTCAACGATGGCATGAAGCATCGTCCGGAGTCGACGTTCGGCACCGTCAACGACGACGTGCTCGCGCTGAAGGACCCGAAATTCAGACGCATGAACTTTTGCAGCATCATCCTCGGCAATGCGTGGGTTGATGACGCACATGGCTGCGTGCATTGCGATGATCCGTCGCATCAGCACGGCTGACCCAGGCGCCGGCGTCGATCACGCCGGGGCACTAGCTGGATGTTTTTGAAGTCAATATTGATCGCCACTCCAAAGGAAACCCCATGAGCAAACTCACCACGGCATTCGGCGCCCCCGTCGTCGACAATCAGAACACCCAGACCGCAGGCCCGCGCGGCCCGGCGCTGTTACAGGATGTCTGGCTGATCGAGAAGCTCGCGCACTTTGCGCGCGAAGTGATTCCCGAGCGGCGCATGCATGCGAAGGGGGCGGGTGCTCATGGCACGTTCACGGTGACGCACGACATCACGAAGTACACGCGCGCGAAGATCTTCTCGCAGATCGGCAAGAAAACGCCGATGTTCGCGCGCTTCTCGACGGTGGCGGGCGAACGCGGCGCGGCGGATGCCGAGCGTGACATCCGCGGCTTCTCGCTGAAGTTCTATACGGAAGAGGGCAACTGGGATATGGTCGGCAACAACACGCCGGTGTTCTTTTTCCGCGACCCGCTGAAATTCCCCGACCTGAACCACGCGATCAAGCGCGACCCGCGCACCGGCATGCGCAGCGCGCAAAACCAATGGGACTTCTGGACGCAACTGCCCGAAGCATTCCATCAGGTGACGATCGTGATGAGCGACCGCGGCATTCCGAAGAGCTTCCGGCATATGCACGGCTTCGGCAGCCACACGTACAGCTTTATCAATGCGCAAAACGAGCGCTTCTGGGTGAAGTTTCATTTCCGCACGCAGCAGGGCATTCAGAACCTGAGTGACCAGGAAGCGGCCGCGGTATGCGCAACCGACCGCGAGAGCAACCAGCGCGACCTGTACGAATCGATCGAGCGTGGCGAATTCCCGCGCTGGACGCTGTACGTGCAGATCATGCCGGAGAAGCAAGCGGGCTCATATCATGTCAACCCGTTCGACCTGACCAAGGTCTGGCCGAAGAAGGACTATCCGCTGATCGAAGTCGGCGTCGTGGAACTGAACCGCAACCCGGAGAATTTCTTCGCCGAAACGGAGCAGGCCGGCTTTGCACCGTCGAATGTCGTGCCGGGCATCGGGTTCTCGCCGGACAAGATGCTGCAAGGGCGTCTGTTCTCGTATGCCGATGCGCAGCGTTACCGGCTGGGCGCGAACTACTACCAGATTCCGGTCAACGCGCCGAAGTGCCCGGTGCACAGCTATCACCGCGACGGCATGATGCGGGTCGACGGCAACCGTGGCGGCACCGCATCGTATGAGCCGAACACGGTCGGCGAATGGCAGGAGCAGCCGGATTTCCGCGAGCCGCCGCTGTCGATCGAAGGGGCCGCCGATCACTGGAACCATCGCGTCGACGACGACTACTTCTCGCAGCCCGGTGCGCTGTTCCGTAAGATGTCGCCGGCGCAGCAGCAGGTGCTGTTCGATAATACGGCGCGCGCGCTGCAGGGCACGACCGCGGCGGTGCAGAGTCTGCACGTTGAGCACTGCACGAAGGCGGACCCGGCCTACGGTGCGGGCGTCAGCAAGGCGCTTGCCGCGATTGAGGCGAGCAAGAAGGCACGCTAAACGGCGCTTGCGTCCGCTTGCGTGACGGTCAGGCCCGCTAACGCGAAGTCGCGTTAGCGGGCCTCTTTCATTGCGCGGCAGGAGTGCGGAGGACGCAAACCGCGATCAGCTAGACGAGTGCGTTTCTTTTCGCGCGGTGGGGAGCACCCGCTTGCGCGCGTTCGACCAGAAGCCGATATGACGGAAGCGCTCGCGCTTCTGTTCTTCTTCGAAGTGACCGAGCGACGGTTTGATCAGGTCGCTGCGCGACACGATGCCAATCAGACGCAGCGACTTGCGATCTGAAACCACCGGCAAGCGCTCGAGCCCATGCACAGCGAGCCGCGTCGCGACGAGACGGCAGGTTTCGTGCGGCAGAGCGACGGCCGGCGCGTCCTGCAGCAGGTCGCCGATGCGCGTGTCGAGCGGATCGGGCAGCGTGCCGGTGGCGGCGCCGCTTGCAGCGGCGGTAGCGTGGGTCGCGGTTGCCGCCGCGACCGTGTTTCTTGCCGCCAGCTCACGGAGTCGTTCCAGTGCCGCGCGGTCTATCACCCCGAGTACTCTTTCATTACTGATCACCGGGTACGCGCGCCGCTTCTGATGTGTGCCGAAGTAGGTGGCCAGCGCGTCGCGAACCGTGACGTTCGCGTCGATCGCTTCGACGGTGCGCGACATGACTTCATCCACGTAGTGACGCTCGAGCGGATCGACGCCGTACTCGCGGTAGATGTGATACCCGCGGCGCGCAATTTTCTCGGTCATGATTGAACGTTTCATCACGACGGTCGCGAAGCCGTGTGCGACAAGCGTGGCCGCGAGCAACGGCAGAAGTGCGTTCGCGTCATGCGTGAGGCCGAACGCGAACACGATTGCCGTGAGCGGTGCGCCGAGCGTCGCACCGAGCGTGGCCGCCATGCACACGAGCGGCCACAGCGCCGGCTCGCCGCCGGGCAGCAAATGACTGAGCACCACGCCGAGCCCGGCGCCGAGCATCAGCAACGGCGCCAGCACGCCACCCGACGTGCCCGAGCCGAGCGCAATGACCCACATCACCGCTTTCACGACCAGAAGCGCGACCGCGAACTGCAACGCGATATGCTGATGCAGCAGGTCGCCGATCACGTCATAGCCGACGCCGAGTGCGCGCGGTTCGACAAACCCGCCGATACCGACCACGAGGCCGCCGAGCGCGGGCCACCACATCCAGTGAAGCGGCAGCCGCGCGAACAGGTCTTCGACTTTATACAGCGCGGTGGACAGACCCGATGCGAGCGCACCGGACAACAGCCCGGCAACCGCACAGGACACGAGCGACATCGCGCTCGGCTCCGCTGTCTGCAGCGGAAAGAGCGGGGCGGTGCCGAAGAACACCGCGCGCGCGAAGCCGGCCACCGCACACGCGACCGCGACCGGCAAGAAACTGCGCGGGCGCCATTCGAACAGCAACAGTTCGACCGCAAGCAGCACGGCCGCGACCGGCGTACCGAACACCGCGGTCATGCCGGCCGCCGCGCCGGCGACCAGCAGCGTCTTGCGCTCGGCCGCGGTGACCTTGAAACATTGCGCGAGCAACGAACCGAGCGCACCGCCCGTCATGATGATCGGACCTTCCGCGCCGAACGGGCCGCCGCTGCCGATCACGATGCCCGACGACAGTGGCTTCAATACGGCGACTTTCGGCGACATCCGGCTTTTGCCGAACAGAATGGCCTCGATCGCCTCCGGGATACCGTGGCCGCGAATTTTCTCGGAGCCGTAGCGTGCCATCAGGCCGACGATCAGGCCGCCGGCGACCGGGATCAGCACGACCCACGGGCCGAGTGTGTTGAGCGCCGGTGAACGGTCCACAAACGAAAAGCTGCCGTAGAAGAACAGGTTCGTGAACAGGTGGATCAGATTCAACAGCACGAATGCGGCGAGCGTGCTGAGCATCCCGATGACCACGGCAAGCGCGGAAATGCCGGGCAGTCGGGCGTTGCTGGAGAAATCGCGCTTGTGATCGTCGAGACTCATGATGTTTACAAATCGATGTGCGGAATCGTGAAGGCGCCCTTGAGCGATCGCAGTTCGGCGCGATGCAGTTCGGCAAGACGTGCGAGGACGCGCTCACCGGCCTTGAGCAAATGAACTTCCACTTGCCGGCGATCGATCTCGCTGACGCGGCGCTCGACGAGCCCGAGCACTTCGCAGCGCGACACCAGTGCGACCACGCCGTGGTGCTGTGCCTGCAGCCGCTCCGCAAGCTCGCCGATGGTCGCCCATGCGCGGTCCGGATAGCCTTTGATATGCAGTAGCAGCAGGTATTGCAGCGGCGTGATGCCTTCGCCTTGCGCGGCCTGCTCGGAAAAACGCTCGAAACGCCGCATCTGATAGCGGAATTCCGATAGCTGCTCGAAGTCAGCCTTGCTCAACTCGCGTGCGAGGGTCTTCATACGGGGTTCGTCGGGGATCGGATAAGGGCAAATCAAAATATATCACAAAGTGATATATATTATCGGGGAGCAAAGCCCGGAGCGGCATCAACGGTCGCTGCGGTTGCCGCCTGCAGTCGCCGCCATATCGCTATATGCGCGCGCATTCGGGCGCGTTATTCAGGCCCGCTGTTTCAAGCGGCCCGGTATTCAGGCGAGCGGGTCCGGCGATACAGCCCGGCGATCAGGTCGGCTTGCGTGATGATGCCGGCAAGACGCCGGTGTGTATCCAGCACGGGAATGTGGTGATGCCCGTGCGTGGCGAAGAGCGGCACCAGTTCGACAATCGGCGCGTTGACGGAGACCGTATGCACGTGCGTGGTCATCAGCTCCTTGACGCTGGTTCGACGGACCTGCCGCGCGATTCCGAGGCTCGGGCGGGGCGCGAGCCAGCGCTGCCGCCACCGGTTGAGGACCGATGGGATCGCTTCCGCGGCGCCGCCCGCGAGGTTCGCGCGCGTGACGATGCCGACCACGCGCCGGTCTTCGGTAACGACCGGCAACGCCTTGATGCGGTGCTGGTTCAGCAGGTAAGAGGCCGTGCCCGCGGTCGCGTCCGGCGTGACACTGATGACCGGATTCGACATGATGTCTCTGCACGAGAGCTCGCCGAAGTTGCGCGAATACGCTTGCATTTCGGTCTCACGCAACAGCGTTTCGAGATCGTCGGGGTTCACGTCGAGCAGTTCGCTGCGACGGCGCAATACCGCTTCGAGATCGGAGCGCAATGACGGGTGCTGCGCGGCATCGGTGGTTGCTTCGCTCGCGATGGGCGCGACATGGGGATAGCGGTGACCGGTGATCGTGTGATAGACCATCGCCGAGCCGAGCAGCAGCGCCGACTGCACGAATACCGGTTCCAGCACGAAGTGAAAACCGAGCGCGCGGATCGCGGGGCCGCCGAGCACGGCGGTCAACGCGACCGCGCCTGATGGCGGGTGGACACAACGGAGCGTGAACATTCCGGCGATCGCGCCGGCCGCTGCGATCGCGGCGGCGATGAACGGATCGGGAATCAGCATCGCGCAGGCGACGCCGACCGTGGCCGACACGAGGTTGCCGCCGATCAGCGACCAGGGCTGCGCGAGCGGGCTGGCGGGCACCGCGAACAGGAGTACTGCCGATGCGCCCATGGGCGCGATCAGCATCGGAAAAGCGGCGCTGGAGCCGAATACGAGTTGCATCAGCGTCGCGGTCAGCGCGAGGCCGACGAACGCTCCCGCGGCCGAGCGCACACGCTCGGGCCAGTTCAGCAGGATGGGGCCAGGCACAAAGCTGGACAACCAGCGGATCACGTTGGCACTGGACACGATGGATGGGAACAGAGCAAAAGGTCTGTAATTATATTTCAATGTGATATAAATTTGATAGTCCTCCGGGAAATCCCGATGATGGAAAAGCTACCCGTTAGCGCTGCGCAAGCATGAAGAAAGCATGCCCGACTCGCTGAAACGGGTCATGGCATGACATAAAATGGAATGGAGACAATCCGGCTTTGACACCGATTAACGTCCGGAATACCGGAGCGAAGAGCGTCCCGCACAGGCGCGCGCACTCCCCGGGAAGGAGGCATTGTGATGATCACTTTTCAATCCCGCGCGACACCGGATGTGGTGATGCTGAGGGATCTTGCCCAATATCTGCTGGGGCTGGTCGGCAAACGGCTCGATGCGCGCGGCGTCATCCTGCATGACGAATTGCCCGGCGCGATTCGCCGTCTCGAAGCGGCCATCTCGGACGACGACAAGGCGGAAGCCGCACTGGAGGCACTGCACTATGCGCGCGACCGCAACGAGGATGCGGGCGGCGGCCTCTCGCGGCGGGCCTGGCCGTTTCTGGACATGATGCGTGAAGCGTACCGGCACGACGCCGATATCATCTGGGGGCTGTAGCGTTAGTCCTGCACGCCGGCGCCGCTCGCGCACGACGCCGGTACGTTCTCAACGCGACACTTCGAACAGCACGCCGCACGACACCCGATCGAGCAGCAGCGCGTGATTTTCTCCGGACAGCCAGCGCGCGAAGAACCCGTGCGGATGATGTCCGATGACAATCAGATCGACTTTCAATTGCGACGCGAGGCGCGATATCTCATCGATCGCGCTGCCGGCCGCGTGATGGCCCATCGCGTCCACGCCCCATGTGTGCAGGCGCGCAATGCCTTCGTCGAGCGTTTCGCGCGCGAATTCGTCGTCGGCATCGAAGCGGGTCGCGCTCAGCACGTCATAGCCGCTTGACCAGTGCGTGGTATCGAGCACAGACAAAAGGTGCGTTTCGGCATGCAACTGCTGCGCCAGCACCGCGCCCGCGCGTAGCGCAAGCTGTCCTTCCGGCGTTGCGTCGTAGCAAAGCAGGATGCGGTTGAACGGAATCATCTGCGTTCTCCCTGTTTCCGCTTTATGTGATCATCGGTACGGTTTCGATCAGCGCAAGACCGAGCAGCGCGGCGCATCACGCGGCACACCCAAAAAGAGCACGTTTCAATTATATATCATGTTGTGATACATATGGATGATGAAAACGGCCGGGGCGCGTCAGGTCGGATTCAGTGCCGGGTCCGAGCGCAGCCGGTCGATCGCGAGGTCGAGAAACGCGCGGACCTTCTGTGTCGCATGACGTCCTTCGCGATGGACGACGTGGATCGGTAGCGGCGGCGACTCGTATTGCTCGAGCAGCAGTTGCAACGTGCCGGCGCGCAGATGGCCGGCGATCTGATACGACAGCGGACGCACGATGCCGAATCCGGCGGCCGCCGCGGCGATCGCCGAATCGTTGGTGGTGCTGGTCATGCGCGGCTGCAAGCGCGGCGTGGCTGCCCGGCGCTCGACGGTGAAGCGCCACTCGGGGGGCGTGGATGCGGCGTTCGTCGAGATGATTGTATGCGAGGTGAGATCGTCGGGCGTGAGCGGCGTGCCGTATCGCGCGAGATACGCCGGCGACGCGCATATGACACGCCGCACGGAGCCGACGCGAATCGCCTGTAGCGATGAGTTCGGCAGTTCGCCGATGCGCACCGCGACGTCGATACCTTCGTCGACGAGGTTCACGACCCGATCGATAAACCAGCAGTTCATATCGACTTCAGGGTAGCGCGTCAGATACTCGACGACGACCGGCGTCACATACGCGGCGCCGAACAGCACCGGCGCGGTGATCGTCATCACGCCGCGCGGCGCCGCATGGGCTCCGGTCGCCGACTGCTCGGCTTCGTCGATTTCTCCCAGAATGCGCCGGCAATTCTCGAAGTAGGACGCGCCCGTTTCGGTCAGACGGACGATGCGCGTCGTGCGCGTGAGCAAGCGCACGCCGAGATGTTCTTCGAGTTCGGTGACGATGCGGCTGACCACTGACGGCGACACGTCGAGCTTGCGCGCGGCCGCTGAAAAGCCGCCCGTTTCGGCGACCGTGACGAACGTGGTCATCGCCTGTAGTCGGTCCATGCCGTGATTCCGCTACGCGCTACGTCAGTCAGGAACGGATGGTCAGAGTAACCGGCATCTTGCTCGGCTTCATGATGAAGTCGTTGATTTCCTCGATTTCCGATGGATCGACGGCGAGCTTCATTTCGAAGTTGGCGACGAGCATCGACAGGGCCGCGCGCATTTCGACACCGGCCAGATGCCGTCCCGGGCATACGCGAGGTCCGGCGCCGAACTGCAGGTACGCGCGCGGCTCGTGCGCGCCGCGCGCGGGGTCCCGGGCATGCAGCCAGCGGTCCGGGTCGAAGCGCTCGGGGTTAACAAAGTGGCCCGGGTCGTGCATCGGCGGACGATTCAGGAAAAACATAAAGGTGCCGGCGGGTACACGCACGTCGCCCATCGTCACGTCCTCGATCGGTTCGAACGAACTGAGTGCGGCCACCGGTTTGAAACGGCCGGTTTCGGTGCAGACTGCTTCGAACAGATCGAGCTCTTTCAACTTCGCGTACTCGGTGCAGACCGGCGAGTCACCGAGCACCGCGCGCGCCTCGTTCGCAAGACGCGTTTGCAAGGGTTGATCTCCGGCGATAAACAGCATCGCCCACGCAAGCGAATTCGCGGTCGTGTCCTCGCCGGCCAGCAGCATGGTCAGCACATTGGCGGCGACCTGATCGTCGGTGATGCCGGAATCGGGCGTGTCGCGCATCGTGAGCATCGCTTCGAGCAGATTGCGCGGTGCTTCCGACGGCTCGTCGCGCATGCGCTCGCGCGCACGGTCCATCATCTGGCGCACGTAGCGGTGAATTTCGACGAGCGCGCGGTCGAGGCGCCAGTCGCGCGGCAGCTTCACGTAGTGCCAGTAGGCAAATGGCGCGTTGGTGCGCGACATCAGCATCGGCATGATCTGCTTCAGATGCTCCTGAATGACGTTGTTGTCGCGCTCGAGCGTGCGTGGATCTTCACCGAACGCGAGCGCGCTCGTCACATCGACGGAGTAGCGCTTCATCTCTTCGACCATGTCGATGGTGCGCTGCTCCTGCGCCGCGCGCAGCCAGCGCGTGCGCAGCCGGCCGGTAATGTCGGCGAGCGTCGGGTAGACCGCGCGGATCTGCGGTATGGACAGCGCCTGCATCACCAGTCGGCGTTGCGGTTCCCATGCGGCGCCTTCCGCCGAAAAGAGGCCATTCGCGCCGAACTCCGCGAGGATCGTTTCGATCGGCTTGAAGCGGCGATAACGCTGCGGGCGCTCGCGCGAGATGCTTTGCACGTGATCGGTGTCGCCGAGCACGACGATCTGCCGCCCGAACATCCGGAATACGTAGGGCGTGCCTAACTCACGGCCCCAGCGTTCGAGATTCAGGTGAAACGTCCGCAGCGAGACCTGGTGTACGTTGCCGATCAGCGGCAGGCCTTTCGGTGACGGCAGGTCGCTTAGCTGGCGCAGCCGCGTGCCGCTGGTTTTATCTGTACCGCCGCTTGCGGTGGTGCTCATGGAGGGTCTCCGGTATGGCGCAGGCAGGTGCACTGCGTAGGCGCGCCGCAGGCAGCGGATTGACCGGTGACCGGTCCGCCTTGAGTGCATTTTTTGCTCGGATTAATGCTTCGGCGCCATTGTATGCAATTGGCGGACTTTTGCACGGACCGCAAGCGCCGTGTCATAGGGCGGACCGCCCCGTTCGGCACGGCGCAAAGCATGCACCGCGTGCGCTGAGGTCGGTCAGGACTGGCGTATCGGGAACAGAACGTGCATGATCCGTCCACGTGCGGACAAATCGGCCACGCCGCACCTGCGGTTGGTCACCCGACCGCACCGATCTTTTCGACGCATCGTTCCTGGAGAATCGAGCATGGAACCCAAAGACGCAGCCAATCCGTTTGCCGAATTCAGCAAGATGTTTGAGCAGTTCAGGTTACCCGGTTTCGACGTCCCGGCTGTGATGGAAGCGCGGCGCAAGGACGTCGAAGCGCTGGTCGAAGCCAATCAGACCGCCTTGATGGGCATGCAGTCGCTCGCGCAGCAGCAGGCCGAGATGCTGCGTTCGACGCTCGCGGAACTCCAGTCGGTCGCGTCGAAACAGGCGGCGGCCGGCGGCATGCCGTCCACACAGACGGCTGAGCTCGTTCAGCAGACGCTGCATAAGTCGCTTGCCGATTTGCAGCAGCTCGCGCAGGCCGCTTACAAGTCGCAGGCCGAGTCATATGCGGTGATTGCGAAGCGCGTGCAGGAAAACGTGGACGAGTTGAAGGCGATGTTGCAGAGGAAGCCGTGAGCAAGTGATGCTGCGCGGGCGGTGCGGCGGGTGCGGTCTGATGCAGGCGCGCTGGGCGCGGCCCGGTGCGCTTGGCGCTGGCTCGCGTGCGCCTGCGGCCGCTTGAGGCCGCTTGAGTCGGTATGAGTCTGCCTGAATCCGCTTGAGATTGCTCGCGCGGCCGGTTAGCCCGTCGTTGCCGAGCCCGCATCGGTTTGCGCGCCGGTTTTCGCCTCCGCGCCTGCGTCGCGCGCTGCCGTTGCCGCGATCACGCGATGCACGAACTTCAGCTTGTCGACGACGGGCGGCGCCAGCGCGAACGGATAGCCGTCGGCCATCCCGAGGCTGCGGTTCAGGCTATTCAGCGCGTAGGTCAGCGGAAACCAGCGCTGCATCAGGTTCTCGAAGCTCGCTTTCGCGACCGGCGTCTGGTCGGTCAATCCAGGCTCGTTCGGCCCGCCCGGCAGCAACGCGAGACCGTAAGACGCCGCTGTGTCCAGCACGTCGACGATCAGCAGATAGTGCCCCCATGTCTCCGACCAGTCTTCCCACGGATGCATCGTCGCGTAGGCGCTGACGAACCGCTGTGTCCAGTCCGCGGGTGCGCCGTTTCGATAGTACGTGTCGAGCGCGGCCGCATAATTGGCGCGCTCATCGCCGAAGCGGGCGCGAAACGGGATGAGCCACGGCGTGCCCGCAATCAGCCGCTCGAAATAGTAGTGGCCGGATTCGTGGCGGAAGTGCCCGAGCAGCGTGCGGTAAGGCTCGCCCATTGCGGTACGCATCCGCTCGCGTGCGGCGTCGTCGGCTTCGGCAATATTCAGCGTGATGCGGCCGTTCGTGTGCCCTGTGATGATTCGCTCGCCATTGCCCGGGTCTTCGAGAAACGCGAATTCGAGCCCGTGCCGCGGGTCGGCCGCGCGCGAATCGAAATCGAGCCCGAGATCGGCGAGC
Organism: Paraburkholderia humisilvae; assembly: GCF_902859855.1. Classification (GTDB taxonomy): domain Bacteria; phylum Pseudomonadota; class Gammaproteobacteria; order Burkholderiales; family Burkholderiaceae; genus Paraburkholderia; species Paraburkholderia humisilvae. The sequence continues at coordinate 47,266 of NZ_CADIKH010000003.1, read as the reverse complement.
GTGTAGAGCAGCCGCCGTTTTGCAATTTCGAGCCGATACCAGTAATAGCGGTTCTCCGGCGTGCTCAGGTTCGGGATCGTGCGCGTCAGCCGGCACGCGCGGCACAATGGCGCTGGATCGTCGGCGGGCACCATCCAGTTGCAGACGTTTTCCACCGCATAGTTGTGGCACGGCCGGTATAGCTTGCCCGGCGCAGCCGGGTGCAGGCTGCGCCACAGGCCGTTTTCCGCTGCCTCGAATGACGCGATCTCGCGCAGCTCCGTGACGTAGCCGAGCCGTGCGTCGCAACGTTCGCAACGGACGTTTTCGAAGAAAACGCGCTGGTCGCAACGATTGCAGTGAAAGGGTTTCATCGCGTCTGCCTGAGAACGGTGAATGCGGAGCGGCGGTTCGAGTACTCGTGCGTCTCGTACGGAGAATACGGCTCGCGTCGATGCGCCGCAAGGTTCGTTCCGCGCGCGGTGGACGCCGATAACGGCGTGCGCTCGGCGCGAAGACCGCGCATCGGCGCTGCGCCTTTCTGGTGCACGTGCGGCGTCGGCGCTGGCCGAAGCGGGGCGAGCCGTCACACCGGCAATGGGCGTGCAATCAGCGCTTGCCAGTATCATGTCGCTCATCCGGCTGAACGCGGCGCTCGGGCGTTCCCGTCAACGCAGACGACGCGCAGACCTGAAGCGGGCGACGCGCGCTTCCCGGTGACCCGAAGAACAAGCAACGCGACACGATCTTGGCCTTTCAATCGACCTTTCCGTTCGAAGCCGCGGCAAGCCGCGCCGATGCGCTCGCGCTGCTGCGCGCACTGCCGGCGCGCGAAGGCCACTGGGACGAACTGCGCGACGCATCCGGCGCGCTGCGTGAGCCGTGGCGGCGTTTCTTCGAGTGGCTGGGCGACGAGGGCGTCGCGGGGCTCGACGTACGCACCGCGTCGATTGCCCAGCAGATCCGCGACAACGACATCAGCTACAACGTGTACGCCGACAAGGGCGAGCCGCGCCCATGGGCGCTCGACTTGCTGCCGTTCCTGATCGACGAAGGCGACTGGGCGCTGATCGAGCGCGGCGTGATACAGCGCGCGCGGCTGCTCGACGCACTGGTTGCGGACGTATACGGTCCGCAAACGCTTCTGCAGCGCGGCAAGCTGCCGCCGGCGCTGGTCTACGGGCACCCGGGCTATCTGCGTGCGGTGAAGGGCTTCAAGCCAGCCAGCGGACAATTTCTGCAGGTGGTCGGCGTCGACCTTGCGCGCGGGCCCGGCGGCAACTGGACCGTGATGTCGCATCGCACCGAAGCGCCGTCGGGGCTCGGCTATGCGCTCGAAAACCGGCTGATCGTCTCGAGCCTGTTTGGCGACGCCTTTCGCGAGATGCACGTGAGCCGCCTTGCACCGTCGTACTCGCAACTCATCAGCACGCTCGCACAGCTTGCGCGCACAACGATCCGCGACGATACGCCGGATGCCGGCGCGCAGCAACGCGATGTGCGTATCGCGCTGCTTTCGCCGGGGCCGTTCAGCGAGACCTATTTCGAGCATGTGTTTCTCGCGCGTTATCTCGGCGTGACGCTGGTCGAAGGCAAGGACCTGATGGTGCGCGGCGACATGCTTTATCTGAAGACGCTCGCCGGTCTCGAACGCGTGCACGTGCTGCTGCGTCGCCTCGACGACGCGTTCTGCGACCCGGTCGAACTGCGCGCCAATTCGACCATCGGCGTGCCCGGCCTGTTGCAGGTGATGCGCGCGGGCAATGTGATCGTGTCGAATGTACCGGGCTCGGGTTTCGTCGAATCGCCGGCGTTGCATGGCTTTTTGCCTGGCATCGCCGAAGCGCTGCTCAATGAAACGCTGCTGCTGCCGGGCGTGCCGACCTGGTGGTGCGGCGAGCGAGCGGCACGCGAGCACGCTTTCACGCAGCTCGATGACGCGTTTCTCGTGCCGACCTGGCCCGTACCCGCCGCTCGCGCATCCGACGGACCACCCGGGATGGCGAGCGGCACGCAGCGGCTCGCCGCGTGGCGCAGCCGTATCGACGACACCCCCGATGCATTCACGATCCAGCAACCGCTGCCGTATTCGTGCACGCCGCGCTACGAGAGCGGTGCGCTCGGCAACCGGCCGTCGGTGCTGCGCGCGTACGCGATTGCCGATTTGAACGGCGGCTGGCATGTGCTGCCCGGCGGTTTTACGCGGCTCGCGGCGCAGGGTCAGGCGAGCGTGTCGATGCAGTTCGGCGGCAGCAGTGCGGACACGTGGGTGCTGTCGAGCCAGCCCAGTTCGACGTTTACGCTGTTGCCGTCGCCGCTGCAGCCGGCCGATCTCGCGCGCAAGCATCGGACCGTGTCGAGCCGGGACGCGGAAAACCTGTTCTGGGCAGGCCGCTATGGCGAGCGCGCCGAAAACAATGTGCGACTGTTGCGGCTGATTCTCGGCTCGCTGGAAAGCAACGACGCCGGCGCGATGTTTTCGACGCTGGTCGAGCTCGCTCTGCAATTCGGCCTCGTGCAGCAGGGCGACATGCTGGCGAACCAGTCACCGCAGTCGTTCGAGCGCACGCTCGTCGCGAATCTGCATGAAAGCACCGGCACGGCGAGCATCGGGCAAAACCTCGCGAGCATGGCGCGCTCAAGCGGCGAAATTCGCGGGCGTTTATCGAATGACCATTGGCGCACCATTCTCGCCGCGCGCAACGACTTCCGCGATGTGCTGCTGACGTTGACGCCGGCGGTTGCGTCGTCGGCGGGCGAAGCGCGCGGCAAGGCGCGTGACAACCGCGTGACCTTGATGGACGCGCTCGAGCGTCTCGCGATGCAGCTCTCCGCGATCAGCGGCGCACAGGGCGACCGGATGACGCGCGATGAAGCCTGGCGGCTGCAATTCGCCGGCCGCCATATCGAGCGTGTCTGGGCGATGGCGACGATGTTGCGAGTTGTCGCGAGCCACGGGCAACTGGCGACGCCCGCCAGCTTCGATCTGCTTTTGCAATTGTTCGACAGTACGCTTACCTACCGTTCGCTGTATCCGGGGCGTTTCGAAGTCGCGGCGCTGATCGATCTGCTGGTGGTCGAGCCGACCAATCCGCGTGGCCTGTACGGTGTGTATGAGCGCCTATGCACGAAGCTCGACGATATTTCGCTCGCGGCGGGCAGCACCCGGCATCGTCCGTTCAACAATCTATTGCCGCCTGCCGCATCGCTACCGCCGCTCGAGCGCCTATGCGCAACCGATGCGAGCGGCGCGTATGCGGAACTGATTGATATCTGCAATCGGATCGCGGGTTGGGTCAGCGCCGCCGCGAATGAGATCAGCGCGCGCTATTTCAGCCATGCGAACACGTTGGCCGCGCAGGTGTCCCCATGAAAAGCGCGCAGATGCAGCGCTCGCTACTGTCGGTCGCGCACCGCACCACGTATCACTACTCGACGTTCGTCGAAACCGCGCAGCATCTCGCGACAATCCGGCCGCGTGCGTGCGCATGGCAGCAGGTCGTCGCGCATGACGAGCGGATCGAGCCGGCGCCGTCGTACATGCACAGCCGTATCGACGCATTTGGCAACGATCTGCTGTACTTTGCGCTCGACACGCCGCACGAACGCCTGCAGCTCGTCAGCGAAACGACCGTGCAGTTGACGCCGCGCTGGGCGAACCTCGATCCCCGCGCGACGCCCGCGTGGGAAAGCGTTGCCGATGCGGTGCGCTTTCGGGTGGGCGCCGCGTACGCGCCGCAGGCCGAATTCTGCTTCGCGTCGCCGAATATCGCGTTGCGTCCGGCGCTGCGCGCGTATGCGTCGCCGAGCTTCGCGCCCGGCACGCCGATCGCCGCCGGGGCAATCGATCTGATGCATCGGATCCATGCCGATTTCACTTACAAACCGTCAGCGACGATGTTCGATACCCCGGCTGAGCGCGCGTTCGAGCTGAAAAGCGGCGTGTGCCAGGATTTCGCGCAGGTGATGATCGGTTGCCTGCGCTCGCTGGGTTTGCCGGCGCGCTACGTGAGCGGTTATCTGCGCAACGACCCGCCGCCAGGACAGCCGCGGCTGATCGGCGCGGACGCGTCGCATGCGTGGGTATCGGTCCATTGCCCGGACAGCGGCTGGATCGACCTCGACCCGACCAACGACGTGCTGGCCGACACGGGACACATTACGCTTGCGATCGGACGCGACTACAGCGATGTGTCGCTGTTACGCGGGATGATTCTGGGCGGCGGCGCGCATCGTATGGAGGTGGCGGTCAACGTGCTGGCGTTGTCATTGCTCTGACTTTTCCCAGCTTTCCGGCGTGCACCGCCCGGCATTTTTATGCAATAAACCGGTTGACGATGTGCGTACGCACATATACACTGCGCAGCTATGAACAAGCCCTTGTCCCATGACGACTGCAATTGCTTCGCGCTGCGTCAGGCGGCGCGCTATGTGACGCAGATCTACGAACGCCATCTGAGCCGGGTCGGCCTGACGGCGGCGCAGTTCACGATCATGGCGAAACTCGCGCGCAAGCCTCAGTTGTCGATGGTCGACCTCGCCGATCTGATGGTGATGGAGCGCACCACGCTGGTTCGCGCGTTAAAGCCGTTGCAGCGCGATGGGCTGGTGGTCAGCGAGCCGTCCGAGCACGATGGCCGTACCTTTCTGTTCAGCCTGTCCGATGCGGGCAAACACCTTTTCGAACAGGCCGCCGGCGCGTGGCGTGAAGCGCAGGATGAGTTCGAAGCGAAGTTCGGTAAGGCTCGCGCAAAGGCGTTGCGCAGCGAACTGTTCAATCTCACCGCCTGATTTTCCCTGTTGTTGAGTCAAGTTTTCGAAAGCGTGATGCCATTATGGTGTATATACACACTGAGATCGAAGCGACATTCGCACAGAGTCTGCCGGACGACGATTGCTTTGCGATCCGGCAAGCCGCGCGCTATGTATCGCAGCTTTACGATCGGCACCTCGGCAAGGCCGGTTTGAAGATCACGCAGTATTCGATCATGCACCGGTTGCAACGCAGACCGGGCATCACGATGAAGGAACTGGCGGAGTCGATGGTGATGGAGCGCACGACGCTGGTTCGCGCGATCCAGCCGCTGCAGCGCGACGGGCTGGTGCAAAGCGAGGTCTCGGAGACTGATCGTCGCGCGTTGAAGATGAGTTTGACGCCAGCCGGGCTGGTGAGACTGGAAGCCGCTGCAAGCCACTGGTACGCGGCGCAGGACGAATTCGAGAAGCACTTCGGCACGCAGCGTGCCGCGTTGTTGAGGCAGGAACTGTTCGATTTGACGAAGAAGCCGGTTTAACGAGGATGGCGCCAGAAGGCGCATTTTTTTAAACATTTGAGTGCATACGCACATAAATCATGAGCTCAACTCCATCGACCATTGCGCCGCCGAACGTAGGGGTCACGAAGCAGACGCGCACCATTCCATGGATGTGGCTGGCGGTTCTCTCTGTCGTCGTCGTGCTTGTCGGCGCCGGATCTTACTGGTACTTCGTCGGCCGATGGATCGAAACGACCGATGATGCGTACGTCGGCGGCGACGTCACCGTGATGGCGCCGCGCGTGAGCGGCTTCGTGACCGATGTGCTGGTGACGGACAACCAGTTTGTGCATGCGAACCAGGTGCTGATCCGCATCGATTCGCGCGATTACGACGCCCGGCTCGCCCAGGCCAATGCCGAAGTGCGGAGCGCGCAGGCCGCGGTTACCGAACTCGAAGCGAAGTACTCGCTGCAACTCGCGGTGATCAACGAACAGAGCGCCGGCGTGCATGCCTCGAGCGCGGAACTCACGCGCAGCGCCGCCGACCAGTACCGCTATCGCGAACTGGTGAAAGACGAGGCGGTATCGAGCCAGGTGGTCGAGCGTGCGGACGCCGATCTGCAGAAGGCGCGCGCCGCGGTGGACCGCAGCAATGCGTCGCTGCTCGCCGCACAGCGGCAGCTCACCGTGCTCGACGCGCAGATTGGCGATGCGCAGGCGCGCGTGGCCACCGCGAAAGCTGCGCAGCGTGTCGCGGAACTGAACGTCGAATACACGACGATCCGCTCGCCGGTGGACGGCTATGTCGGCAACCGCACTGCGCGGGTCGGCATGCTGGCGAACGTCGGCGTATCGGTGCTGACCGTGGTGCCGGAGCACGGCCTGTGGGTTGATGCGAACTTCAAGGAAGACCAGCTCAAGCATATGCGTGCGGGCGACAAGGTCGATGTGCAACTCGATGCGTCGAGTGAGCCGCTGACCGGTGTCGTGCAAAGCCTCGCCCCCGCGACCGGCGCGACGTTCAGCATCCTGCCCGCGGAGAACGCGACCGGCAACTTCACGAAGATCGTGCAGCGCGTGCCGGTGCGTGTGTGGCTCGACGTTCCCAAGGGCGTGCATCACGTGCTGCGTCCGGGTTTGTCGGCGACCGTGAAAGTGCATCTGGATAAAGAGCGCGCAGGCGCGTGATCGAGCAATTCGGCCACCCGACCCCCCGACCCCCCGTTACCGCACGCTCCGGAGAAGACTCATCATGACCCACCCCGCGCAGACGCCGATCAACCCGATGAATCTGCCGACTCGCGAGAAAGTCTTCGCGTTCTCGCTGATGTGCGTCGGCTTTTTTATGGCGACGCTCGATATCCAGATTGTCGCTTCGTCGCTCAGAGACATCGGCGGTGGACTTTCCGCGAGCCAGGACGAGTTGTCCTGGGTGCAAACCGCGTATCTGATCGCTGAAATTCTGGTGATACCGGTCTCCGGCTGGCTCACGCGCGTGTTCTCGACGCGCTGGCTGTTCGCCGCATCCGCATTCGGTTTCACGGTAACCAGCATGCTGTGCGGCCTCGCCTGGGACATCGACTCGATGATCATCTTCCGTGCGCTGCAAGGCGCACTCGGCGCGGCGATGATCCCAACCGTGTTCACCACGGCATTCATGATGTTTCCCGGCAGCCAGCGTCTGATCGCGTCGACAACAATCGGCACGCTGGCCACGATCGCGCCGACCATCGGCCCGGTGATCGGCGGCTGGATTACCGACCAATGGTCGTGGCACTGGCTGTTCTATCTGAACCTCGTGCCCGGCGTGCTCGTCACGGTGCTGGTGCCGAAATTCGTACGGGTCGACCATGCCGACGTTTCGTTACTCAAGCGTGGCGATTATCTCGGCATCGTGCTGATGTGCGGTTTCCTCGGCTGCCTCGAATACGTGCTCGAAGAAGGCCCGCGCAAGAACTGGTTCGGCGACGATGTGATTGTTTTGTGTGCGTGGATCGCCGGTATTTCGGGCTTTCTGTTCCTCGTGCATACCTTTACCGCGAAAGAGCCGATCGTCGACCTGAAGGCGCTTGCGTTGCGCAATTTTGGCATCGGCAGCCTGCTGTCGTTCGTGACGGGTATCGGCATCTTCTGCATGGTGTACCTGACGCCGGTGTTTTTCGCGCGCGTGCGCGGCTTCGATTCGCTGCAGATCGGTCTTGTGCTGCTCTCGGTCGGCGTCTTCCAGCTGATCGGGCTCGTCATGTATTCGACGGCCGCGCGCTTCATCAACCTTCGCGTGCTGCTGGTGTTCGGGCTGATCCTGTTCGGCATCGGCTGCTATCTGTATGTGCCGATCACGCACGAATGGGGCTGGCGCGAACTGCTGATTCCGCAAGCGCTGCGTGGCTTCGGCCAGCAGTTCTGCATTGCGCCGATCGTCACGATGGCGCTGGGTTCGCTACCGCCGTCACGGCTTAAATCGGCAAGCGGTCTGTTCAACCTGATGCGTAACCTCGGCGGCGCGATCGGCATCGCGGTGGTCAGCACGATGCTGAACGACCGGCTGAACTTGCACTATGAACGGCTCGATGAGCACGTGAGCGCGGGTCGCCCGGTCGTCGAATCGTTCCTGCGCGAGCAGGCGGCTTTTCTGGCTGCCGCGGGCGGCGATGTGGTGAACGGTGTGCAAGGCAGCGTCGCGTCGCTGCATCAACTGCTGATGCGCGAAGCGCTGACGCTCACGTTCGCCGATACGTTTCTTGCCGTGGCGCTGTGTTTCGGCGTGGCGCTCTTCGCGATGCTGTTTTCGAAGCCATTCAGCGTCAATGGCGCGCCGCCCCCCGATGCTCATTGAAGGAACCGACATGAAACCGATGCTTCTGAAAGCGCTGGCCGCTGCCGCCGTGTTGACGCTTGCGGCCTGCGCGGTTCAACCCGCGACACATAACGATTTGCCGGAAGCTGTGAAGACCGTGGCGCCGACTGCATGGAGCGTCGACACCCCGCGCGACACGGTCGATGCGAATACCTGGTGGTCGCAGTTCGGCGACCCGGTGATGCACGAATTGGTGCAGTCGGTGCTGAACGACAACCTCGACGTGAAAGCCGCTGTCGAACGCGTGAAGCAGGCTCAGGACGACGTGAAAGTGCGCCACGCGGCATTGCTGCCGGAACTCGACGCAACCGCGACTGCGGCGCATACGCGGCAGATCCTGCCGCCACCGCTCGGTTATGTCGATGCGGCCGGCGTGGGCCTTTCGGCCAACTGGCAACCCGACGTGTTCGGCGGCGAGCGGCTCGCGGTGCTGGCCGCACAGGCGCAGGTGTCGGGGCGCGAGTCCGCGCTGAACGAATTGCGGCTTGCGCTGGCGGCGAATACGGCGGCAGCCTATATCAACCTGCGATGGGCGCAATCGGAACTGCAGATCCTCAACGATAACGAGAAGATCCGCAGCCGCGCGCTCAAGCTGACCCAGGACCGGCTGCACTATGGGCTGTCGACGCAACTGGACGTTGCCCGCGCGCAGAACCAGTTGCAGGACCTGCAAGCGCGCATTCCACGCGTGCAGTCGGAAATGCAGCATCAATTAAGCCTGATTGCGGTGTTTTCGGGTCGCACGCCGGAAAGCGTCAGCAGTCTCGTGCTGACCGATGCGCGACCGATTCCGGTGCCGTCGCAGGGCGCGCCGGTGACGCTGCCGTCCGAGGCGCTGCTGCGCCGTCCGGACGTGCGCACCGCGTACGCAAAGGTCGAACAGCGTGCTGCGGAGGTCGGTGTAGCCCGCTCCGAGCGCTATCCGAAGTTTCAGCTTAATCTGACGGACGGGTTGCTCGCCGCATCGTGGGTCGGCACGCCGACCCTTACAGATAACCTGTTTAGCGCCGCACTGAGCGCAACAAGCCCGATCTTCAACGCAGGGCGGATCACCGCGAATATCGATGCGAGCGAAAGCCGGATGCGCGAATCGCAACTGGCCCTCGATCAGACGATGTTGAACGCGTTAAAGGAGATCGAGGATACGCGCAGCGACCTGGTCAGCGGTGCGACGCAGGTGGACCGGCTGGGCGGCGCGCTCACGTCATCGGACCAGGCCTTGAAGCTGTCGACGCAGTTATATAAGGGCGGTGCGTCGAGCTTCCTCGATGTGCTCGATGCGCAGCAGGTATACCTGACCGATGCTGAATCGCTGAATGAAGCGAAACGCACGCATGCGCAGGCCGCGGTCGCGTTGTACCGGTCGCTTGGCGGAGGGTGGGATGCGTCGGCGACGGTGGCAGTCAATTGACGGACAGGCGGCGACGCGTCCCGGCTTCCTTGCGGGACGCTGCCGGATGAACCCAGGCGCCTCGCGTGGCGAGGCTTCGAAGTGCAGTACTTGCTAGTGAGGAACAGCGAATGACTACTCGAGAAATCGTGATCAGCAATCCGGTCAGAACCGCCATCGGCGCATTCGGCGGCACGCTGAAAGACGTGCCCGCGACCGAACTCGGCGCGATTACGGTGCGTGAGACGGTGCGCCGCAGCGGGTTCGATGCGAACAAGCTCAGCTCGGTCGTGATGGGTAATGTCGTGCAGGCCGGCAACAAGATGAACCCGGCGCGCCAGGCGGCGATCGGGGGCGGCGTGCCGGTTTCGGTGCCGTCGCAGACCGTGAATCGCGTGTGCGGTTCGGGCGTGCAGGCGATTGTATCGGCCGCGCAGGAAATCTGGCTCGGCTTCGGCGAGGTCGCGGTGGCGGGCGGGATGGAGAATATGGACCGCGCGCCGTTTCTGCTCGACAAAGGCCGCTGGGGTTACCGGATGGGCACCGCGCAGATTTATGACAGCGCATTGCACGACGGTCTCGTCGACGCGTTTTCGAACGAGCATTCCGGCTGGCATACCGAAGACCTGGCGACGAAGCTCGCGATCACGCGCGAAGCGCAGGATCGTTGGGCCGCGCGTTCGCATCAGCGTTTGGCGGCCGCGCAAAAGCGCGGTGCGTTCGAAGCGGAACTCGTGCCGGTCGAGGTGCAGGGCCGCAAGGAAACCCTCCGCTTTATTCAGGACGAACAGTTGCGTCCGGATACGACCGTCGAAACGCTCGCGAAGCTGCGGCCCGCGTTTCGCCGCGACGGCACGATTACCGCTGGCAATGCGCCGGGTCTGAATAGCGGCGCGGCGGCCATGCTGGTGGCGTCGCGTGCTTACGCGGACGCGAACGGCATCGAGCCGTACGCGCGGATCGTCGCGTACGGCGTCGCGGCGGTCGAGCCGGGTATGTTCGGTCTGGGTCCGGTGCCGGCGGTGCGCACGGCGGTCGAACGCGCGGGCTGGAAACTTGCTGACGTCGAGCGTTTCGAGATCAACGAGGCGTTTGCCGCGGTGCCGCTTGCGGTGATCCAGCAATTGGGCCTGGCGGAAGATGTCGTGAACGTCGAAGGCGGTGCGGTTGCACACGGCCATCCGATCGGTGCGACCGGGGCGATTCTGACCACCCGGCTGATTCATTCGATGCGGCGCGATGGGCTCAAGCGCGGTGTGGTGACGCTATGCATCGGCGGCGGCCAGGGCATCGCACTCGCGCTCGAAATCCTCTGACCGGTTCGGCGTGCGCGTCGTCGTGCGCGCAGACCCGTCAACCGGTGGACAAGCAGGCATGCAAGCGGCCCGCGGCCTATGCCGCGGGCCGTGCGCGTTTGGCGGCGTCGTGGGCGTCGCCACGCGTACACTTCCGTTGGGCGATCATCAATCGAAGGAATGACGATGCGAATTCTCGTCGTGGGCGCGGGCGCGCTCGGTGGATATTTTGGCGGACGTCTGATTCAGGCGGGCCGCGACGTCACGTTTCTGGTCCGCGCCGGGCGTGCCGAGGAACTGGAACGCTCAGGTCTGGTGATAAAAAGCCCGCATGGCAACGTGACGCTGCGCGACGTGCCGACGGTGGTCGCGAAGGGTATCCGCGCGCCGTATGACCTCGTGCTGCTCAGTTGCAAAGCGTACAACCTCGACGACGCGATCGAATCGTTCGCGCCCGCGGTCGGCCCGCAGACGATGGTGCTGCCGGTGCTGAACGGCATGCGTCATATCGACGTGCTGAAGGCAAAATTCGGCGCGGCGAACGTGGTGGGCGGCATCGGACTGATTTCCGCGACGCTTAACCGCAATCGCGAAATCGAGCATCTGAACGAGGCGCATGCGATTACCTACGGCGAGCTTGCTGGCGGGATATCCGAGCGCGTGCGGGAAATCGGGCGCACCTTCGAAGGCGCCGGCTTCGATTCACAGGCGGCTGACAATATCGTCCAGCAAATGTGGGACAAGTGGATATTTCTCGCGACGCTCGCCGCGAGCACGTGTCTGAACCGTGCGTCGATCGGCGACATGATGCGGGCGCCGGATGGCCGGCAGTTGATCGAAGGCCTGTTCGACGAGTGCCGGGCGGTCGCGCAGCACAACGGGTTTCCAATGAGCGACGGTGCGCAGACGCGTGCCCGCACGATGCTGTTCAAGGAAGGCTCGCCGTTGACCGCGTCGATGCTGCGCGACATCGAAAACCACTCGAAGATCGAAGCCGACCATATTCTTGGCGACATGATCGAACGCGGCGCCGATGCGCGGCATTCCGATGCCCCGCCGGCCGGCTTGCCGCTGTCGCTGCTGCGCGTCGCGTATACGCATCTGAAAGCCTATGAGGCACGCGAGGCACGCGGAAGCTGACATAGCACGCGGTTAACCTACCCATTCGACCGCGATTCGCCGAATCTTGCGTCGGTCGCGCCGCAGCCGGCGCAAGCGGAGCGCCGCCAGCCGCATCAAGTAGAATCGATCGCACGATAAGAAGCCTTGCGACAGGAGGTGAATCATGCCGAGTCCCCAAGGGTCGGTGGTGGCGCTCAGTTCTGCTTCGGCAACGGTGTTCTCGATCGGCATCGTGTTCCTCGGCTACTGGGGGATCAACGAACCGAGCGGCTGGACCGGTATTGACCGGGTCATCGCGGGACTCGCGCTGCTCGGGTTTGCGTTTCTCGGCCTCGTACCATGGATGGCCACCGCGCCGGTCGAGCCCGATACCAGCGACGCGAAAATACGCATCGCGCGTCGCATGTTCATTGCGGGGGTCGCCTTTATCTGGCTTGCGATCGTCGTGTCGGTGGTCGTCTAAACCCGCGTGCCGCACGCGCGCGCCGTTTTCCCGCTTGCTTATATGCTGCATTCGCCCTGCAATACGATGACAGATACATTGCGAACCGCGATCGTCTATACCGCGTATCTGATCGATCCGCACGCCTACCCAACCGGCAGCGCGGTGCCGCGCCTGATGTTCGGCGCCGCGGCCGGGCAGTGCGTGCTCGCCGTGCTGATGCTTGCGCGGCGCGTCCGACGCAGCGCGCTGTTCGGCATGCTGGCGTTCGTCAGCGCGCTGATTGTGCCGGTCGGTTTGTGGTTCGCCGGCACGCGTCATGCGAGCATCCTGACGACTGTGCCCGTGTGGCTCTTCTGCGCGCTGCAGTTCGCCGTCGTGGTCTATTGGCTGGCGACGCGGCATACCCGGGCCTGGGCGAACTTCGGGTTGTTCATTCTGTTTGCGGCGCCGTGCGTGAGTCTGCTGATTGCCGCGCATCTCGTCGATCCTTCTCGCCGGACTTACTGAGCCGGATGGACATCCATATCGCAGTCGAAGGCGGTCACGACCTTGCCGGCCAGATCTACCGGCAACTGCGGGCGGGCATCGTCGAAGGGCGGCTCGCGGGCGGCACGCGATTGCCGTCGACGCGCGATCTTGCCACGCAGCTCGGCGTGTCGCGCAAGACCACGCTCGATGTGTTCGAGCGGTTGCTGGCCGAAGGTTTTCTCTATGCGCGACCCGGCGCGGGCACCTACGTCGCCGAGGGGTTGCGCAGATTGCCCGCCGAACCTTCCGCGCATGCGCGCGCGGCGCAGCAGGCTCGCACGCCCGCGAAAGCGGGCGTGCGGCCTCTGCCGTTATGGGATGCCGCGCCGCTTCTGCCGCCGCTGGCGTGCGCGGAGGTGACCTACGACTTCGTCGGCGGCGTGACCGACAAGTCGCATTTTCCGTTCGACGTGTGGCGCCGCTGTGTGAATCACGCGCTGCGTGTGCAGGCGCGCGGCTCGGGCACGTACCGCGAGGCGGCCGGCGAACAGGAACTGCGGGTCGCGATATCACGCTATCTCGCGTTTAACCGGGCGGTCGACAGCAACTGGGAAGAGGTGATCGTCACGCAAGGCGCCCAGCAAGCGCTCGATCTGCTCGCGCGCGTCACGCTGCGTAGCGGCGATGTCGCCGTTGTCGAGGACCCGGGTTATCCGCCGGCCCGTGCGTGTTTCGCAGCGGCCGGCGCGAAGCTCGTGCCGGTGCCGGTCGACGGCGACGGCCTCGCGGTCGACAAGCTGCCGAACGACGCGCGGCTCGTCTATGTGACGCCTTCGCATCAGTTCCCGCTCGGTATGCCGATGAGTCTCGAGCGGCGCGTCGCCTTGCTCGAATGGGCGCAGGCGCGCGGCGCGGTGATCATCGAGGATGACTACGATTGCGAGTACCGCTTCGAAGGCCGGCCGATGGAGCCGCTCAAGAGCCTCGACCGCGCCGGGCTGGTCGCCTACGTCGGCACGTTTTCGAAGACGATGTTTCTTGACTTGCGAGTCGGCTATCTGGTGCCGCCCGCGTCGCTGACCCGAGCGCTTGCGAACGCTCGCCGGGTGACCGACTGGCACGGCTGCATGTTGACGCAGACCGCGCTCGCGCGGTTCATGCTGAACGGCGACTTCGCGAAGCATCTGAAACGGATGCACAAACTGTACGCGGCCCGGCGTGCACAACTGCTCGCGCATCTGCAAGGCGGTCTTGCGCACTGGTTCGAACCCATCGTGCCCGTGGCCGGCATTCACCTGGCGGCGCTGCTTAAGGCGCCGCTGACCGAGGCGGCCGTCGCCGAAGCGGCGCGTCGCGCATCGATCGCGCTGTACGGCATCGCGCCGTTCCAGCTTGGCGCTCGCTCGCGGCAAGGCTTCGTGTTCGGGTACGGCAGCATCGAGGCTGGTCAGATCGACGCGGCGTTGACCGCACTCGAGCGGTTGCTGCCGGCGCTCGACGATGGGTCCGCCGGTCGTGCCGCCCACCATCGGGTGACGCAGACGCCCAGGTCCAAAAGGTGATGTACAGGTACCTACAAAATGCGACGTGGTGACTTTTAACCCGTAAAACAAGCGTCAAAATGTGTCGTGTAGTCTGCGGCACGCAACAAAACAGCCCGTCGACGCATAAAAGATTCGCGCGAAATGCCTTAGCGCTTGTAGAATCCCGCGTGAAGCGCGCACATGTCGTGTGTGCTTCGTGGCTCACTGACCAACAACAGGTAGGAGAAACATGCCGACTTCCGCAAAGAAGGTTGCCAAGAAGGCGACCACCGCAGCGACCAAGAAAGCCGCTGCAACGAAGGCTCCCGCGAAGAAAGCCGCGGCTAAGAAGGTCGCCGTGAAGGCGTCCGGCGCATCGTCGCCGATCAAGGACACCTTCACGAAGGCCTCGCTGGCTGCACACGTCGCAGAGCGTTCCGGTGTCGAACCGAAGTCCGCCAAGGCTGTTCTGGCTGCCCTCGAAGACACGATCCTCGGCTCGGTCCACAAGAAGGGCGCTGGCGAGTTCACGCTGTCGGGTCTTCTGAAGATCGTCGTGCAAGCGGTTCCGGCGAAGAAGAAGCGCTTCGGCAAGGACCCGTTCACGGGTGAGGAGCGCTGGTTCCCGGCTAAGCCGGCTTCCGTGCGCGTCAAGGCACGTGCGCTGAAGAAGCTGAAGGACGCAGCTTCGGCCTAAGCGGTCGTGCCGCATGGTTGCTCGCCGCCGTCTTCGGGCGGCGGTGAGATGTCATGCTGATCTCTCCGCAAAAGCCGCGCATCAGGCCACATCGGCAGTCGCCGAATTTGCAGCAACATTTCAAATCCCCGCGAAAGAACACTCGCGGGGATTTTTTATTCCAACGCCAGATTGATCGAGCGAGACTTCGGCTTAACCCGCTGCGCCGTCTCCACTCACATTGTTCGTTCCGTCGGATTCCCTAACTCGGTTCGCCGCTGCATCG
This sequence comes from Paraburkholderia humisilvae, assembly GCF_902859855.1. Classification (GTDB taxonomy): domain Bacteria; phylum Pseudomonadota; class Gammaproteobacteria; order Burkholderiales; family Burkholderiaceae; genus Paraburkholderia; species Paraburkholderia humisilvae. The sequence goes on along the minus strand of NZ_CADIKH010000003.1, from coordinate 31,968 downwards.
AACTGGTTTCTCGTGCGCTACCGCGCGCACCTCGCTAGCGCATTGCCGTGCTGCGCAGTACGATCGGATCAAGCCGTTCGCCGCCGCGCTCGACCCGCAAACCGGTTCTGATCCGCTTTCGTGACGCTTCGCGGTGCGATGCGCGTTCGCAGTGCATACGGATGTGCGTGTGGCCGTGCCCATCAACCCGATGCCGTACGCGACGCCAATGGCATAACGCTTGCTTGAACCTGACAGACACCGAATGCGCAGCGCATTCGCCTTCTATCCGACAAAAAGAGCGGGGCGTGACATGCGATGCTATGACGAGATGCGTCAACTCGACGATGCCGTGCGGCCGCACTACGCACGCTTCGCGAAATGGTTGGCGCAACAGGGCGGCGAAGCGATCGCGCGCAAGCGCGCGGAGGCGGATCTGCTGTTCCGGCGTGTCGGCATCACATTCGCGGTCAACGGGGATCTGTCCGGCACTGAGCGGCTGATTCCGTTCGATCTGATTCCGCGCATCATTCCGCGCGACGAGTGGCGCACCCTTGAAGACGGCCTGCGCCAACGGGTGCGGGCGCTCAATCTGTTTATCCACGACGTCTATCACGAGCGCAATATCGTACGCGCCGGCGTCGTGCCGGCGGGGCAGGTCTATACGAACGCACAGTACCGTCCGGAGATGCAGGGCGTCGACGTGCCGCTCGGTATCTACGCGCATATTGCCGGTGTCGACGTCGTGCGCGCCGGGATGGACGGCGAGTTCTACGTGCTCGAGGACAATCTGCGCGTTCCGTCCGGTGTGTCGTACATGCTGGAAAACCGCAAGATGATGATGCGGCTTTTCCCGGAGCTGTTCGTGCAGAACCGCATTGCGCCGGTCGCGCATTATCCCGATCTGCTGCTCGATATGCTGCGCTCGGTCGCGCCGGCCGGCGTCGACGATCCGGTGGTGGTCGTGCTGACGCCGGGCATGTACAACTCCGCATACTTCGAACATACGTTCCTCGCTCAGCAGATGGGCGTGGAACTGGTCGAAGGGAAGGATCTCTTCGTCGACGATAACTACGTGTTCATGCGCACGACGCAGGGGCCGCGGCGCGTCGATGTGATTTACCGCCGTGTCGACGACGACTTTCTCGATCCGCTCGCGTTCCGCCCGGATTCGGCGCTCGGCGTGCCGGGCCTATTGACCGCCTATCGCGCCGGCCGTGTTTCGCTCGCGAATGCGATGGGCACCGGCATTGCCGACGACAAATCGATCTATCCGTACGTGCCGGAGATGATCGAGTTTTACCTCGGCGAAAAGCCGATTCTCAACAACGTGCCGACTTACCAATGCCGCAAGCCGGACGATCTCGCTTACACGCTTGCGCATTTGCCCGAACTCGTCGTGAAAGAAGTGCACGGCGCGGGCGGCTACGGGATGCTGGTCGGTCCGGCCGCGACGGCCGCCGAGATCGAAGCGTTCCGCGCGCGTCTGATCGCGCGGCCGGCCGGCTATATCGCGCAGCCGACCCTCGCGCTGTCCGCCTGCCCGACCTTCGTCGAAGCGGGCATTGCGCCGCGCCATATCGATTTGCGGCCATTCGTGCTGTCCGGCAAGACCGTTACGATGGTTGCGGGTGGCCTCACGCGCGTCGCGCTGCAGCAGGGGTCGCTCGTCGTCAATTCGTCGCAGGGAGGAGGGACGAAAGACACCTGGATGGTCGACTGAGCGCGTTTGCCGCGCATCAGTCTGCCGCCGCGGCGGGCAACTGCAGCCCGCCGGCGCGCGTGGGTCGTCACGGGTGACCACGCGCCGCGCCGTTCTTATCCCGTGCCGATCGACAACGGAAAGCCATCATGCTGAGCCGCACCGCCGACCACCTGTTCTGGATGGCCCGCTATATGGAACGCGCGGAGAACACCGCGCGCATGCTCGACATCAACCTGAAAGCGCAGTTGCTGCCGCAAACGGCCGAACAGGAGGCGCGCGCGCAGCGAGCGGTGCTGCGCATCTCCGAGCTCGAAGACGCGTTCGGGCAGCGCCACGCGGAGCCGACGCGCGAGAACGTGCTCGATTTCATGGTGGCCGACCAGGCCAATCCGTCGAGTATTCAGTCGTGTCTGCACGCGGCGCGCGAAAACGCGCGCGCGGTGCGCGGGACGCTGACGACCGAATGGTGGGAGACGATCAACGACACCTGGCTCGAATTCAACGAACGGACCGCGGCCGGGCAGCTGACCAGCCATCCGGTCGCGCTGTTCGAATGGGTGAAATTCCGCTCGCACCTGTCGCGCGGCGTGACGCTCGGCACCGCGCTGCAGGACGACGCGTTTTTCTTCACCCAGTTGGGCACATTTCTCGAGCGTGCGGACAACACCGCACGGATCCTCGACGTCCGCTTTGCCGACGCGGCGCCCAATTCCCGCGACGCGGCGCGGCAGCTCGAAGACTTCTATTACTGGACCTCGATTCTGAGTTCGGTGTCCGCGCTGGAGATATACCGCAAGGTGTATCGCGACGTCGTGACGCCGGCGCGGGTCGTCGAGCTGATGATCCTTAATTCGCAGATGCCGCGTTCGCTGCTCGCGTCGCTCGACGGCGTGTGCGCGAATCTCGCGATGCTGCGCACGCAGGGCTCGAACCAGTGCGAACGCTTTGCCGGCAAGCTGCGCGCGGAGCTGCTGTACGCCGATATCCGGCAGATCTTCGAAGCGGGCCTGCATGCATGGCTCACGCAGTTCCTTGCGCGCGTGTTCGAACTTGGCAACATGGTCGCCCGCACCTATCTGTTGTTGCCGGTGGCCTGACGGAGTGCCCCTATGTTTATGACGATCCGCCACGACACGGTCTATCGCTACGATGCGACGGTCCACTATTCCATCCAGCAGTTACGCCTGACGCCGGTCAGCGGCGCGTCGCAGACCGTGCGGCGCTGGTTGCTCGATGCGCCCGGCAAGCTCGACTCGACATTCGACGCCTATGGCAACGTGCTGCATACGCTCGTGCTGAACCGGCCGCACGACGAGATTCGCGTGCATGTGTCGGGCGAAGTCGACACGATGACGCTCATCGACGGACGTCTGAACGACGCCGCCGGTCCGATTCCGCTCGAGCACTATACGTGCGCGACCCGCTTGACCGACACCGATCCGGCGATTTGCGAGCTCGCGCATTCGGTGCCGCCACTCGATTCACCGGCCGCGCTGATCGCGCTCGCCGAACGGATTATCGAGCGCGTGCCGTTCGAGGCCGGCGTGACCGCGGTCACGAGCACTGCGGCGCAGGCGCTCGCGCTCGGCCGCGGCGTTTGCCAGGACCATACGCATCTGATGCTCGCCTGCTGCCGTGCGCGCGGCGTACCGGCGCGCTACGTGAGCGGCTATATCGAGCACGGCGACGTCGATGATGCCGCGAGCCACGCGTGGGTGGATGTGTGGCTGGCCGGTATCGGTTGGGTATCGGTCGACGTCACGCACGCGGCTTTCGCCACGGATGTTTATTGCCGGCTCGCGGCGGCGCGCGATTACGAAGCGGCGTCGCCGGTGCGCGGGCGGCGCATCGGTGGCCTCGGCGAGCGCCTCGACGTCACGGTGTCGGTCAGCGCGCAGGAACTGTCGCCGCAATAACAACGAACGCGAACGCGTGCCGCTGGCCGCATCATGGCCCGGTGGCGCGCGGCACGCTTAAAATGGCGGCGTCCGGTCGCCTCCAAGGGTTTGTCATGACGTATTGCGTCGCACTGAGCGTCGATGAAGGGCTGGTGTTTCTGGCGGACACGCGTACCAACGCCGGCGTCGACCATGTCAGCACGGCGCGCAAGATGTCCGTGTTCGAGCAGCCGGGCGAGCGCGTGCTGGTGCTGCTCGCCGCGGGCAATCTGTCGCTGACGCAGGCCGTGCTGCGCGAATTGTCCGAACCGGCCGACCCGCGGGAACCGACGCTGTGGAGCGTGCGGACGATGCCCGATGCGGCGCGCGTGGTCGGCCGCGCGGTGCGCAACGTCCATCGGCGCGAAGCACAGGCGCTGGAGGATTTCGGCGTCGAATTCAATTGCAGCTTTATCCTTGGCGGACAGATCGCGCAGGCCGCCACCGATGACGATTCGCAGACGGCGCCGCCATGTTCACGCCTGTTCATGATCTACGCGGCCGGCAATTTCATCGAGGCGTCGAGCGTCAACCCATACTTCCAGATCGGCGAATCGAAGTACGGCAAGCCGATTATCGACCGCGTGCTGGTGCCGCAAACGCCGCTCGACGAAGCGGCCAAATGCGCATTGATCTCGATGGATTCGACGCTGCGCTCGAACCTGTCGGTCGGTTTGCCGCTCGATCTGCTGGTGTATCAGAAGGACACGCTGCGCGTCACGCGCTTCGTGACGATCACGCACGATAATGCGTACTACCAGATGATTCACCGCACATGGGGTGAACGGCTGCGCCAGGTATTCGGCGAGATTCCGGACCCGGACTGGCAGGATGCGGCAGCCATTCCGCACGTCGATCAGGAGGGCGAGCGGGTGCTGTTTCGTGCGCCGGCGAGTGCGGCGGCGCATGGCGCGATCGACACGCGGCCCGCACAGACGCTGGCGCAGGCAGACAAGCCGAAAGCGCCGCGCTGAAGCGGCGAGCGCGGCGTTCTTCACGCGTCATCCCGCCGCGTGCCGGCTCCCGCATCGACTGACCCCATCGACACCCACCGCCCAAAGAAAAAAGCCAGCCTGCGGCTTGCGCCTCAGACTGGCTTCGAAACGCAGCATTGAACTTCAGCTGCGCAGCTTGTTGTTGCTTATTAGAACTTGTGACGGATACCGATGCTGACCATGGCTTGCGTGTCCGAACCCGACTGGAAGCCATACGAACCGACCGATGCCGTTGCGTCGGCCGTCTCGGTCGCGCTGATACGCTGCGTGCCGCCGGCGTGTTGCCATGCGCCGATCAGGTACAGGTCGGTGCGCTTCGACAGCGAGTAGTCCGCGCCAGCCGACACCTGATGGTAGTTCGCCGACACGTCGCCCGATTCGTGCGTCCAGATATAGCCGAGGCCCAGCAGCAGGGCCGGCGACATCTGGTAACCGACGTAACCGCCGACCACGTTGAACTTGGCCTGTTCGGCGAACGCCGAGAAGCCATCCGGCTTGTACTGCGCGAAGCTGTAGCGCGCGTTGAACGTGAACGGACCTGCGACGTACTGGGCCGCTGCCGACGAGATGCTGATCGACTTCGCCGAAGCGTACGCGCTGTTGATCGTCGAGCCGTCAAACGTTGCGTCCGACGTTGCGTTCGTGCTCCAACCCGGCGTGACGGCCGGGGTCGTGCCCGTCGCCGGAGCGCCGCCACGTGCCGCGAAGCCGTTCGCGTTGTCCATGCGGATGTAGCCTGCGGCGACGCTGAACGGACCGACGCCGTACGTCGCGGCACCCGACCACGTCTGGCCCGAACCCGTCGTGCCAGCCACGCCGCCGAACGCGTACATGCCTTCGAACTGGAAGCCGCTCCACACCGGCGACACGTACTTGACCGCGTTGTTCGTACGCGAGCTGTTGTCGTTGTTGTCGACGTCGCCCGGCGTGGTGAACGTGCTGCCGAAGAAGTTATCAGCCGTGAGCGGCTGGACCATATCGACCAGCGGGTCGTACTGGCGGCCCAACGTGACCGTGCCGTACTGATCCTGCGTCAAGCCGACATACGCTTGACGGCCGAACAGGCGGCCGCCCTGGCCCAGCTTGCCGTTGTTCGGGTCAAAGCCGTTTTCCAACTGGAAGATCGCCTTCAGGCCACCGCCGAGGTCTTCAGTACCTTTCAAACCCCAACGGCTACCTTGCATGTTGCCGGATTGCAGGTGGTAAAGGTTGTCGTTCGCCGGGTTAGCGTTGTGCACCCATTGGAACGCGTCGTCGATCAAGCCATACAGGGTCACGCTGCTCTGGGCGTGCGCCGCGCTGGCAGCACCTAGAAGAGCCAACGAGAGGGTAGACAGTGCGATTCGTTTCATCCAAATCTCCACGCAGATGATTGTTTAGTTGTTGCGAAACGGAGAATAACGCAGGGGGTGGATGCACAAGAAACGAAAAAAATAAAGGTGTATCGAAAATGTGACAGGTGACGGAAACCCTTGTATCACAAGCCTATCCGTGATTATTGCGATTACGACAATGTTTTATCCTCTAACTAGCATTATTGTTGATTTGGCGGCCCACATCCGCTGAGAATTGCATAACACACTGTTTTATGACAGTTATTTGTAATGTAGTTGTCTAGGCGAAAGGGCTGTATGCGGCGCGGAAGTAAGCATTCTGTTCACTTGCTTTCGACGTCGGAAGGCTGGACAACAGCGCTCAAATGTGGTGCGGCGCGTCTGCGCCGGCACCGTGGGTGCCGAATCGGGCCATCCCGGCGGGGACATTCCTCGCGCGGCAGCAGGTGCGCCGTGCGCTCAGTGCTCGCCGCCATGGCGGCCAGCGAGCGCGGCCACGAGGATCGCCGTGCCTGCCGCGAACAGCACCGAGGTCCATGGGTGGCGCCGCACGTAGCGGTCCGCGGCGACCGCGGTACGACCGGCCTGTACGAGGGTTGTTGCCGCCGCAAGCGTTGCGCGGGTTTCGGCATCCATGACTGAGCGGCCCATGCGGGCCGCTTTGCGGAACACGGGGCGCCGTCGCGCGTCGCCACCGCTTGCAGCGGCAGCCGATTCGGCGCGCCGCTGCGCGTCGGCGGTTCCCGTCGCAGGCTGGCCACGCGTAACTTTGGAGCCGCGCGTGGGATTCACACCCGCGGTCGGCGCGGCGAGCACCGACGCGATCATCGCCCGGCTGCCCGGCGGAGTCTGCTGCAGAAACGCCCATGCGCCGCGCGGGTCGTGCAGCCGGCCGCGCGCCGCCGAGAATTCCGCGCCGAGCAGCAGCACGAGCGCCGAGAAGTACAGCCACATCAGCAATACGGCGAGTGAGCCCGCCGCGCCAAACGAATTCGCCATGCCCGCATGCGCGAGATACAGCGCGAACAGCTTCTTGCCCGCGGAAAACAGCAACGCCGCCACGAAGCCGCCCACCAGCGCATCGCGCCAGCGCACCGGCGCGTCGGGCAGAAACTTTAGCAGTCCGGCAAATGACAGCGACAGTACCAGCAGCCCCACCGCCAGTTGCAGCAGGTTGCCGAGCACGATGTAGGGTGAATCGCCCCACAGCCAGTTGCCGACGAACGTGATCGTCGCATCGAGTACGAGCGATACGATCAGCAGGAACGCAACGCCCAGCACGAGGCTGAACGAGATCAGCCTGACCCGTACGAGCGCCATCATGCTCGATGTGCGCGGCCCGCTGGCCGGCCAGACAATATTGAGCGCACTGTTCAGTGACGCAAAGGTTGCAGACGCACCGATCGCAAGCATGGCGAACGAGATGACCGCTGCTGCGCCGCCCGCGCTGCCGCTGCGGTGCGCGTTCTGTACGATTGTCGTGATTGCCGCGGCCGCGTCGTTGCCGAGCACGTTATGCACCTCGCGATACAACTCGCCGCGCGCGGCTTCACCGCCGAGAAACCAACCCGCGACGGCGATCACCATCACGAGCGTTGGCGCAAGCGAGAACGCCGCATAGAACGCGATGCTCGCGGCCATCGCCGGACAGCGGTTTTCGATGAACTGCCGGAACGCACCGACGGCCCAGGACGCCTGCATCCGGGCTGCATGATGCAGCTTGTCGGCGGAGAAAGATTCGAGTTCCATGGCGATCCTCCGTACCGGAAGACACGGGATGAGTGGCGGCGCGCTGCGGCGATCGCGCGGCGCCCGCTGTCCGCCGATACCGGCGCAAGTGCTATGCCTGTTGCTGCGGCGCGCTATGTGTATCAGATTAAACCGTGTTTTCCCGCACTTTTATCCATTTAAACAGAGCGAAATAAACGACTTATACTTTTTGATACCCCACAGCCGAACGCGAGGGCTTCCATGCTACAGATGTCCCGGCGTCAGTTCCTGAAGGTGAGTGCCACCACATTGGCAGGGTCGAGCCTGGCGTTGCTCGGCTATTCGCCGGATGTCGCGCTTGCCGAAGTGCGGCAGTACAAGCTGTCGCGTGCCACCGAAACCCGCAATACCTGCCCGTACTGCTCAGTGGGCTGCGGCATCCTGATGTACGGCCTCGGCGACGGCGCAAAGAACGCCACCGCGAGCATTTTTCATATCGAAGGCGATCCGGACCATCCGGTCAATCGCGGCACGCTGTGTCCGAAGGGCGCGAGCCTGCTCGATTTCATCCATAGCGAAAGCCGCTTGCAGATTCCGGAGTACCGACCGGCCGGCGCGAAAGACTGGCAGCCGATCTCATGGAATGATGCGCTCGACCGTATCGCGAAACTGATGAAAGACGATCGCGATGCGAATTTCATCGAGACCACCGCGGATGGCAAAAAGGTGAACCGCTGGCTGACTACCGGCATGCTCGCCGCATCCGCGAGCAGTAATGAGGTTGGCTATCTGACGCACAAGGTGATCCGCGCGACCGGGATGCTGGCGTTCGACAACCAGGCGCGTGTCTGACACGGCCCGACGGTGGCAGGTCTTGCCCCGACGTTTGGCCGCGGCGCGATGACGAATCATTGGGTCGACATCCGGAACGCGGACGTGATACTGGTGATGGGCGGCGATTCGGCCGAGGCGCACCCGTGCGGGTTCAAATGGGTCACCGAGGCGAAGGCGCATCGAGGCGCGAAACTGATCGTCGTCGATCCGCGCTTTAACCGCACGGCGTCGGTGGCGGACTTTTATGCGCCGATTCGAACCGGGACCGACATCGCGTTTCTTGGTGGGGTGATCAACTATCTGCTGACCCACGACACAATCCAGCACGAATACGTGAAGAACTACACCGACTTCACGTTCCTCGTACGCGAGGACTTTGCGTTCAACGACGGCATCTACTCCGGCTTCGACACGAAAAACAGCAAGTACACGGACAAAACATCGTGGAACTATGAGCTCGGCGATGATGGTTTTGTGAAGACCGATGCGACGTTGCAGAACCCTCGTTGCGTGTACAACCTGATGAAGCAGCACTACTCGCGCTATACCCCCGAGATGGTCGAAAAGGTATGCGGTACGCCCAAGGACAAGTTTCTAAAGGTCTGCGAAATGCTCGCGACGTGCGCCGCACCGAACCGTGCCTGCACGATCCTGTATGCGCTTGGCTGGACGCAGCACTCGATCGGCTCGCAGATGATCCGCTGTGGCGCGATGGTGCAATTGCTGCTTGGCAACATCGGCGTCGCGGGTGGCGGGATGAATGCGTTGCGTGGTCACTCGAACATCCAGGGGCTGACCGATCTCGGCTTGATGTCGAACCTGCTGACCGGCTATATGACATTGCCTAACGAAGGCGAGCAGGACTTCGACGGCTACATCAAGCAGCGCGCGTCACAGCCGTTGCGGCCCAATCAGCTGAGCTACTGGAGGAATTACAAGGCGTTCTTCGTCAGCATGATGAAGTCGTGGTACGGCGATGCGGCAAGCGCCGACAATAACTGGGGCTACGACTATCTGCCGAAGCTCGACAAGCCGTACGACATGCTGCAGATCTACGAGCTGATGGTGCAAGGCAAGGTCAATGGCTATCTCGCGCAGGGGTTCAATCCGCTTGCGTCGGCGCCGAACAAGGCGAAGATGACCGCGGCGCTGTCGAAACTGAAGTGGCTTGTGATCATGGATCCGCTCGCGACGGAGACGTCCGAGTTCTGGAAAAACTACGGCGAATACAACGATGTCGATTCGTCGCAGATCCAGACTGAGGTGTTCCGGCTGCCGACCACCTGCTTTGCGGAAGAACGCGGGTCGCTCGTCAGCTCGTCGCGCGTACTGCAATGGCACTGGCAAGGCGTGCTGCCGCCAGGCGATGCGAGGAGCGACCTCGAAATCATGTCCGGCATCTTTTTGCGGATGCGCGCGATGTATCAGAAGGACGGCGGCAAGTATCCTGAGCCGCTGCTCAAGCTGAGCTGGCCGTATGCGCATCCCGGTAGCCCGACGCCGGAAGAGATCGCGATGGAGTTCAACGGCAAGGCGCTCGCGGACGTGACCGACCCGAAGGATTCGACCAAGGTGCTCGCGAAGGCCGGCGAACAGTTGCCGGGCTTCGCGATGCTGCGCGATGACGGCTCGACTTCAAGCGGCTGCTGGATTTTCTGCGGCGCGTGGACGCAGGCGGGCAACCAGATGGGGCGGCGCGACAACGCGGATCCGACCGGCATCGGCCAGTCGCTGAACTGGGCGTGGGCGTGGCCGGCGAACCGCCGCGTACTGTACAACCGCGCATCGTGCGACCCGAACGGCAAGCCGTTCGATCCGTCGCGCAAGCTGATTGCATGGAATGGCAACGCATGGAGCGGCCCGGACGTTCCCGACTTCAAGCTGGACGAGAACCCGGACGGCGGTATGGGGCCGTTCATCATGAACCCGGAGGGCGTCGCGCGCTTCTTCGCGCGTGACATGATGAACGAAGGGCCGTTCCCCGAGCACTACGAACCGTTCGAAACGCCGCTCGGGTATAACCCGTTCCACCCGCAAAACCCACTCGCGACGAATAACCCGGGTGCGCGGGTATTCCCTGACGACCGCGCGGCATTCGGCAAGGTGTCCGCTTTCCCGCACGTTGCGACCACCTATCGGATCACGGAGCATTTCCACTTCTGGACCAAGCACGCGCGCCTGAATGCGATCATCCAGCCGCAACAGTTCGTCGAAATCGGCGAAGACCTTGCGAAGGAGGTCGGTGTTGTCGCAGGTGATCGTGTCAGGGTGTCGAGCAATCGCGGCCATATTGTGGCGGTGGCGGTCGTGACCAAGCGGATCAAGCCGCTGATGGTCGACGGCAAGAAGATTCAGACCGTCGGTATTCCGCTGCATTGGGGGTTTAAAGGCTTGGCCAGACCCGGTTATCTGACGAATACGCTGACGCCGTTCGTCGGTGACGCCAATACGCAGACGCCGGAATTCAAGTCGTTTCTCGTGAAAGTCGAGAAGGCATAGGGGGCGCGATGGCACTGCAATCACTCGATATCAGGCGCCAGTCGGCCACCACCGTACAGCCGACGTCGGTGCGCGAGCCGGTCAACGGCAGCGTCGCGAAGCTGATCGACGTCAGCAAGTGCATCGGCTGCAAGGCGTGCCAGACCGCGTGCATGGAGTGGAACGACCTGCGCGACGAAATCGGCATCAATCGGGGTGTCTACGACAATCCGCCCGATCTGACCGAACATTCGTGGACGGTCATGCGCTTTGCCGAGTATGACAACCCGAACGGCAACCTCGAATGGCTGATCCGCAAGGACGGCTGCATGCATTGCGAAGATCCGGGGTGTTTGAAGGCGTGTCCGTCGCCGGGCGCGATTGTTCAGTACACGAATGGCATCGTCGATTTCCATGAGGAAAACTGCATCGGCTGCGGTTATTGCATCGCGGGTTGCCCGTTCAATATTCCGCGCCTTTCGAAGTCCGATCACCGTGTGTACAAGTGCACGCTGTGTTCGGATCGCGTCGCGGTGGGGCAGGAACCCGCTTGCGTGAAGACGTGTCCGACCGGTGCGATCGTGTTCGGCACCAAGGTGGACATGATCGCGCATGCCGAAGAACGCATCGTCGACCTGAAGTCGCGCGGTTTCGAACAGGCAGGCCTGTACAACCCGCCGGGTGTGGGCGGCACGCACGTGATGTACGTGCTTCACCACGCGGACCAGCCGTCGCTGTACCACGGGCTGCCGGACAACCCGACCATCAGCCCGATGGTGCGCGTCTGGAAGGGCATTGCGAAGCCGCTTGCGCTCGCCGTGATGGCGTTCACCGCGCTGGCGGGCTTCTTCCATTACACGCGCGTCGGGCCGAATGAAGTGACCGAGGACGAGGAAAACGCCGCGCGCGACGAGGCCCGCAGAATCAGGGAGCAGCGCGGAACGCAGTCTGTCGACAAGCCTGAAGGCAAGACCGAGGAGCCGACCCCATGAAAGATCACGATCCGAACCTGATCGTGCGCTACACGCCCAACGAGCGCACCAACCATTGGATTACCGCGATCACGTTCGTGCTGCTCGCGTTGTCCGGGCTGTCGATGTTCCATCCGGCGATGTTCTGGCTGTCCGCGATATTAGGCGGCGGCCAGTGGACGCGCATTCTGCATCCGTTCATCGGTATCGTGATGTTCGTGTCGTTCCTGATACTCGCGCTGCGCTTCTGGCATCACAACTATCTCGACGCGAACGACTGGCAATGGATGCGGCAGATGAACGACGTGCTTGCCAATCGCGAAGACAAGCTGCCCGAAATCGGCCGCTACAACGCCGGACAGAAGCTGCTGTTCTTCGTGATGGTGGTCTGCCTTATGCTGCTGCTGTTGAGCGGCATCGTGATCTGGCGCGCGTACTTCGCGTTCTATTTTCCGATCGATGTCGTGCGGGCGGCGGCGCTGGTGCACGCCATCGCGGCGTTCGTGCTGATCGTCGGCATCATCGTGCATATTTACGCGGCGCTGTGGGTCAAGGGCTCGGTCGACGCGATGCTGCGCGGAACGGTGACGCTCGGCTGGGCCAGAAAACATCATCCGCGCTGGTTCCGGGAGAGCATCAAATAGGGCACACGATCCGGGAAATGCGCCGCCGCGGCGGCCGTTTTTCGCTTCCGCCTCTGCAGCTATTGCTGACTGGTCAAACCGGCGCGAGAATCTGGACACAGCGTGTCGGTGGTCAAACGCTTAAGTATGCCGATCGTGTGATGCCTAACCGGAGCCCCGCCATTGGTGCAGCGCATACTCGACCCAGGGCAGATCGAATCGCTCGATCATTCCGCCATTCCGCGTATCCGTTTGCCCGAGCGGGTTTCTTTGTTTGCGACTCGTGCTGCGCGGTTGCGCAAGCTCGCGAACGATAATCCGATCGGCGGTTATCTGCGGCTCATGGCATCGTTGGCGGATGCGCAGCAGCAGGTGCTCGCGAAGTTCGAAGCAACGATGCCTTCCGCCGAAGTCATCGCGCAAGCGCAGCGGAACTCGATGCCGCTCGTTCCCGCGTTGTCGCCGGATCGCGATCCGGCGTGGCGCGATGTGCTGCAGCGCCTGCTCGACCGCATTGAAGCCTCGGGCCCGGTGGCGCCTGCGCTCGGCAAGGTGATCGATGCGCTGCGTTTGACGGGCGGCGCCGAACTTGACGCGCAAGCGGACGCGATTCTTGCGCAGCGTTTCAATGAGGTCGAACCGGCTACCGCGCCGTTCATCATGGCGGCGCTTCAGGTGGTGTGGACCGATCTTGCTACCCGCTTCGACGTGCGCGACATTCCGTACCTCGATACGCCGGGTACGTGCCCGGTGTGCGGCGGGCGGCCGGTGGCCAGCATCGTGCGGATCGGCGGACCGTACCAGGGTTATCGCTATCTGCAATGTGGACTGTGCGGGACCGAAACGCATAGCGTTCGCGTCAAGTGCTCAAACTGCGATTCGACGAAGGGCATTGCTTATCACGGCATCGAAGGCGGCAGCGACGCATTGAAGGCCGAATCGTGCGATGAATGTCATACCTATCGAAAGATCGGCTACCAGGAAAAGGACTTCGATATCGAGCCGCTCGCCGATGATCTGGCGAGCCTTACGCTCGATTTGCTGATGAATGAAGCGGGCTACGAGCGCAGCGGGCCCAATCCGCTGCTGTGGCCTGAAGTGGCATCGGACCGTTGAGCGGGGAGGCGCGCGTGAGCGATGCGGCGACGAGTGAACGGCGGCGCGCACGTCTTGCGCGCGTGCCCGCGGTTGAGCGTGTGATGTCGATGCACGCGGTGCAGAGGTTGACTGAAGTGTATGGGCGCACCCAGGTGATCGACGCAGTGCGCGTGTCGCTTGACGCGCTGCGCGGGGAATTGCTTGCGGAGAGGAATGCCGACGTGGCTGCGTCTGGTGGTGCAGATGGGGAGGCGTTGGAGTCTGCCGCCAGTTATGAAGCACACGTCGTTGCACGCGCAAGCAGTGTGCTCGAACAGCGCGCGCGCAGCCATTTTCGCCCGGTATTCAATCTGACCGGCACCGTATTGCATACGAATCTCGGGCGCGCGCTGCTGCCCGACGAAGCGGTGCGAGCGGTGGTCGACGTACTGACACGACCGGCCAACCTTGAATTCGATCTGACGACGGGTGCACGTGGCGATCGCGACGACCTGATTGACGATCTGATCTGCGAATTGACCGGCGCCGAGGCGGCGACCGTCGTCAACAACAATGCCGCTGCGGTTTTGCTGACTTTGTCTGCATTGGCGTCGAAGAAGGAAGTAGTTGTTTCGCGCGGGGAACTGGTCGAGATCGGCGGCGCGTTTCGCATTCCGGACATCATGGCGCGTGCCGGCGCGCGTTTGCGCGAGATCGGCACGACCAACCGCACGCATGCGAAAGACTATGAAGAGGCGATCAATCCGCGCACGGCATTGCTGATGAAAGTGCATTGCAGCAACTATGCGATCAGCGGCTTTACAAAGAGCGTCGAAATCGACGAACTCGCGCAGATTGCGCACCGTCACACGCTGCCGGTCGCATTCGATCTGGGCAGCGGCACCCTGGTCGATCTCGCGCAATGGGGACTGCCCGCGGAGCCGACTGTGCGCGGGACGATCGATGCGGGCGCCGATCTTGTCACGTTTAGCGGCGACAAGCTGCTCGGAGGGCCACAGGCGGGGTTGATCGTGGGGCGCGAAGCGTTGATCCGCAAAATTAAAAAGCATCCGTTGAAGCGTGCGCTGCGCGTCGGCAAGCTCACGCTTGCTGCACTTGAGCCGGTGTTGCAGCTGTACCGCGCGCCCGAATTTCTCGCGCAAAGGCTGACGACACTGCGGCTGCTTACGCGGCCGGCCTCCGATATGCACGCAGCGGCTGGGCGTGTGCAGCCATCGCTGCAGCACGCGCTTGGCGAGCGCTACGCGGTGAGTGTCGAACCGATGTTCAGCCAGATCGGCAGCGGTGCGTTGCCGGTCGATCAGTTGCCGAGCTACGGACTCGCGGTGCGCGTCACGACAGCGAGGCGCGGCGGCCGTGCACTCGTGCAACTGGAAAAGGCGCTGCGCGATTTGCCGCGCCCGGTGCTTGGCCGTATCGCTGACGATGCGCTGCGGCTCGATCTGCGCTGCCTCGAGGTGGCCGACGAAACATCGTTCATCGCGCAATGGGCGGAGTTGCGCCTATGATCGTCGGCACGGCGGGCCATATCGATCACGGCAAGACCACATTGGTGCGCGCGCTGACGGGCGTCGATACCGACCGCCTGAAGGAAGAGAAAGCGCGCGGTATTTCGATTGAACTGGGCTATGCCTATACGCCGCTCGCGAATGGTGACGTGCTTGGCGTGATCGACGTGCCCGGACACGAAAAGCTTGTCCATACGATGGCGGCAGGGGCGTGCGGAATCGACTTCGCACTGCTTGTGATTGCCGCCGACGATGGCGTGATGCCGCAAACGCGCGAGCATCTGGCGATTCTGGAATTGCTTGGCGTGACGCGCGGTGCCGTTGCGTTGACGAAGGTGGATCGCGTCGATGCGGCGCGGCTTGCGCAGGTGCACGGCGAGATCGGTGCGTGGCTCGCTTCCACGTCATTCGACAGTGCGCCGGTTTTCGAAACGAATGCGACATCTGCCGGCGACCAGGGTGTCGTGCAGCTCGATGCCTATTTGCGTGACGCCGCGCTCGCGTGGCACGAGCGCCGTGACGACGGGTTATTCAGACTGGCGGTCGATCGTGTTTTTACGCTTGCGGGTCATGGGACGATCGTCACCGGAACGGTGTTCGCGGGACGCGTCGCGACGGGCGACACGTTGATGCTTGCGCCAGCGCTGAAGCCGGTTCGCGTGCGCGGCATCCACGCACAAAATCGCGCGGCGCAAAGCGCGCATGCGGGACAACGTTGCGCACTCAACCTTGCCGGTATTGACAAGGATGCGATCGCGCGCGGTGACTGGATTGTCGATTTGCGTCTCGCGAAGCTATCGGAGCGGCTCGACGTCGAACTGACGTTGCTGGACGCCGCCGGCCTTACCTTGCAGCATTGGACACCGCTGCACGTGCATCTGGGCACGACGCATCGCGTTGCCCACGTCGCTTTGCTGGACGGCGATGCGTTGACAGCGGGGCAGAGGGCGCGTGTACAACTGGTGTTCGACGCACCGGTCTGCGCGCTGGCCGGCGATCGCTTGATCGTGCGCAATGCGCAAGCGACTCGCACGGTCGGCGGCGGACGCGTGCTCGATCCGTTTGGGCCCGCGCGCAAACGCAGGACCGCGGAACGGCGCGCGTGGCTCGATGCTTTGCGGATATGGCTCGATGATGGACGCATTGCACCGCTGCTCGAGCAGGCGCCGAGGGGCATGCAGCGCTCGATGCTGATGTGTTTGACAGGGTTGCCGCACGATGCGGTGGGGTTGCCTGATGACGCGGTCGACATCGCGTTACACGGTAAAGCGGCCAATGACGGGTTTGTCGTGCTGCGACATCATTGGAAGCAAATGCGCGAGCAGATTGTCGATGCGTTGCAGCAGTTTCATGCACGTTTTCCCGATGAGCAGGGGCCGGATGCGTCTCGTCTGCGGCGCATCGCCGCGCCGCTGTTGTCCGACGCGTTGTGGCATGCGTTGATCGACGCGCTCGTGGCCGAACGGATTGTTTCGAAGCGTGGGCCGTGGCTACATTTGCCCGCGCATGCGGTATCGCTTGATCGGCACGAAGAAGCGCTTAAGCAGATGATTTTGCCGTTGATCGCTGATGGCGGCTACGACCCGCCGTGGGTGCGTGAACTGGCGGGTGCGGTACATCGACGCGAAGAGGATGTGCGTGCGTTGTTGCGCAAGCTCGCGCGGCAAGGCGACGTGTATCAGGTGGTGCGCGATCTTTTCTATCACCGGGATTTGATGCGGGAGCTCGCAGGTCGGGTCGCGCAGTTGGCTACGGAGCAGGATGGGGCGGTGTCCACAGCAGCGTTCCGTGACGCGACGGGGCTTGGGCGCAAGCGCGCGATTCAGGTTTTAGAGTTCTTCGATCGGGTTGGCTATACTCGGTTTCAGCGTGATGTGCACCTGTTGCGCGCGGATAGCAGGATAAACGAAACGTTGTAAATGCAACTAGTCGTTAGTGGTTGTCAGATTGCTGTTAAGGGAAGGCATACGCATCTGGTGGTGCGGCTGGGCTTCAAACCCAGTAGGGGGTGTCAGACACTCTCTGGTAGGTTCGACTCCTGCTGCCTTCCGCCAAGCACAGGACTGGAGATGCTCATTCCACCGCGCCAGAACGAGCCTTCCGGGCTAACGCCGTTGCAGATTGCGCGACGCGGTATTCGGCGTTTTGCGTCATCTCGATCTGACGCGCGGTGCGAAACTCGCGCGGCGTCACACCATATTTTTGCTTAAACGCTTTGCTGAAGTGCGAGGCATTAATAAACCCGCAACTGAATGCGATTTGCTTCACCTGCAATGTCTCATCGGCAAGCAGTCGCGCCGCGTGGTCAAGGCGCAACGACGTAACGTAGCGCATGGGTGATTGTCCAACCGAGTGAAACGCGCGCCCCAGATAGTTCGGTGATACGTTCATTTCGTGCGCGATGCGCGCAATGTTCAGATCCGGATTGCAAGCAAGGCGCGCAATGATCTGTTTCGCGTGCAATACCACGATCGCAGCACTCGATCGTTTGCAGGTCCTCGGCTCCTCCTTCAATACGATGTCCATCAAATCCAGACTTTGCTCCGCGAAGCGCGTTTTCAGGTCATCGCTGACCGTGTAGGCCAACTGTGCCAGAAACAGAAAATAATCGCGCACAGCGCACAAATCAGGCGACGATGCGTGGTCAATGCGGATGTCGCCGAGCCGGCAGGGAATACCCCGATGCTGCAGCGCCGACCTGGGCAAACGCAACAACGTGAAGTGCGACCGCTTGCCGACCACCTGTGCGAACTCGTTCAACGGATCGAGCACTAGCACGCTGCCCTCTTCGAAGTTGTGCACGATATCCCTTTGCCGGATGACCATGGATCCGTGTCTGACAATGGCGACAAAAATATGGCTGCCGCTGTCCCAGCCGGTATCCTTTTGTGACATCGGCGACAGCGTCTGATGAGCGAGGTTCTGCTTCGATGATCTGCACCTGCCCCGCCTGCCAGCCGACAATATTGCAATCTGCCGGAGGCCCGTCCGACAGCTCGCATTTCATGCCATAGTAATCACGAATAAGACGGACCCAGACATGCCGATTGAGATCATCAAGTAACTGACGCCCGGTGAAGCGGATTATCTTGGCAGGCATAAAAGCTTCCTGAAATTGACGGCCTGTCAGACAGATTGGCGCGAACTATCGATGCGGCTCACTGCAATCAATAAGCAAGCTAGTGCGCGTGATCGGCCTCGCTGTAGGTGTAGTTGAGCTTCTTGTCCTAGAGAACTGGAAACATCCAGGACGCTATCCCAACAAGCGCAATAAATGCCCCACTCAGTACTTCACCGTGGCGTTCGACAGCGCCGAAATTGACGCGCTGAAGCGATGTGGCCCAGAAAACGCAAACCAGTACGTAGGTCAGGATCGTGCTCGCCGCAAACACAAGCGCCATGATGAAGATCAGGCTTAACCCGTACTTGCCAGCAGCGAAGAAAACCGGGATTCCCTCGACCATAGGTGACGAACCGAGAATCAGCAGAAGCATCGTAAGCGATGAGATCTTTCGGGGCGTTCCCTTGTTGGATCTATGGTGGTAACTCTGGCCATGATCATGGCGTTTACGCTCCGTGAACACTACTTGGTAAGAGCGTCCGCTTTCATCGTGTCCGACCATGATGCTGGCGTCGAACTCATGCGGTTCGGGAATTTCCTCCAGAGACTCCCAATACTCTCCGTGTCGTGCTAGTGCGAACGTTTGGTGGATACCGTCGTCGCGACACGTCTCGACGGTGACATTTGTCACCGAGTCAGGTCGCGATGACGTAAAGCGAAAGCGCGGCGATCGACCGAACTCATAGATGGATAGATGAAGTGCGCCGTGTTCACTATTGATCCGCTGCAGCGCGGGGCCATGAATTCGATTTGCGGATCCGTCCGAGGCGATGAGACGGGAGAATTCATGCGTGTGGCCGTGCTGCTCATTCATATGTCCATGGCCATCACCCGAATGCAGGTTGAACCACGATGAAACGGCAATCCACAGTCCAATGGCAACGAGTGCCAGGCTAGACAATGTGTCGACCCAATGTCCGAACTCTTCCGTGACCACAACGCCGACGAGCCAGACCATTGCAGCCAGAACTAGCGTTGTCACGACATGCCCGATTCCGACAAGGAGCGCGGCCCGTGCTGTCTCAGTCCGGCTCCAGGCCCGCTGCCGTGCAATGAGCGTGATGGGCAGCCAGTGGTCAGGGACGATCGTATGCAGAACACCGACCACAAGTACCGTGCCGACGAGCACCCCTGCTGACTCCGTATGCAACCCCTCAGTAAGAAGATCCATTATGTGGCCTATAGCTTTTCGCCGACCTCCTTGAATTCCGCGAACACGTCCTGGCGGACTCAACGCCAGTTGCAGCTTGTACTTCGAGGCGATGGTCCGCCTGGTCATGAATGAGAGCCCTCTTCGCGATAGTGATGGGCTTCTCGATTCCAAAAAGCTGCAAGACGAGTTCGACGCAGGTCCGATCGGTTTTAATCATCGTGACCACCTTACGCAAGTGCCCGTCGGCGCGTTGTGGACGCAGAGTGACGTCCGCATGAGAGGTGTGAGTAGTGATTTTGCTCATAAGCCGTATCCTATCCCCCTGGATAGGATAAGTAAAGACGCTCGAATATTGGATCAAGTTGCCCCTGAGCGAAGCTCCCGGACGGCTATAGAAACGAGCCGATCGGCGAGCCGCACCCTAGACACATCGGCGTTAAAGATCAATCAATTCCGGATGAAGTTGAATGTGCAAGACGACAAGCCATCGCCGCGGGCAATCTCGCGCGATACCGGTTACCACACGAGTGCGTGGCGCCAACCTCACGTAGCCATCGTCTAACGCGCGTTGATATGCGCTCCTTGCATCCCGAACGGCCCAGACCATAACCAGAATCACGGTGCTGGCCAGATGCGCCAGTATGACTGGCAAGAGAGCGGAATCAGAAAAGGGGAAGAAGGTGGCCACGAAAATCAATGCCTCCACCTCAGAAACAGCAACGCCGAGCAGCGTGACACACAACCATCCCTTGATCAATACTCTGGTACGTGCTTCCATATTGTCGTACCGCTGTTATCCGGTCATGAAAGGAAATGATGCGAAGCAGGTCCGGCGCGCACCTTATTCCGGTACGGGTTCGGCTTCGTTTGCGGACCAGCTGACGCTAGACACACCCTTCTCCATGCTGATGCGGCTCGCGATCTGTTCGAGTCGAGTCTGATGGCTCGGATGGGTGCGGCACGTCGCGGCGACCTCGACACGCGGGGGATGATCTGAACAGTCCCGGCTCGTCAGACTCTGGAACGACAAAGGCTCGGAATGGATCGCATTCGACAGTAGCGCTCGAATGTGGATTTCATCTTCCTCCCGGCACACAACCGTCAATTGATACGCGCGTATAAGGTCCGCTGTCGACACGGGAGCAGCATTGATCGCCCGGCTGATCTCACGCAACACGGTATTCGCGGTAAGAACCGCGATCGTCCCCGCAAGAGCGGGGCCATAGTATCCCGTTCCTGACAACACCCCCACGGCCGCCGCACACCACAAAGTTGCCGCCGTGTTGATGCCGTGTATCGATCCCTTTTCCCGCATGATTACGCCGCCCCCCAGGAAGCCGACACCGGAAACGACATAGGCCGCGATCTGTGTGACTCCCGTTCCCATTAGCGTGCCGAGCGATACAAACAGGCAGGCACCGCATGCCACCAGCGTGATCGTACGCAGCCCCGCCGTGCGCTGACGTATCTGCCGCTCAAGGCCAATTGCGACGCCGCACGCGAACGCGGCCAGCAGCCGCCCGACAAATTCGAAGGTCATATCATCCTCTTCCATTTCTGATTAAACACAATATTTCGATATCCTTACTGTTATAAATATGTCTCGCTTTGACTACGAACGTAGGACCGAACGGAGACAGGCCGGACCGACAAATGTCGGCTGGCCAAACCCTTTCTCCGGACGAGCAAAAGCCTCGACCGGACAATGGAAATCAGGGTGCACGGGGGAATGGTAAAGACGCGCACCGTCTGCCTGATGGCAGGACGGTGGCTTATGAAAGGAAGCTCAGACGCCCTGTTGCTCAGGTAGCTAAATATCTCTTAGATCGACTACTGCTTGAGTCCAAAATCGGCACCTGTTCGTGAAGACCCCCGGATTCTAATAAGCCTGACGTTGTCAGGTCAACCCGATACTCGCGACACGGAGATGCAATTACGCAACAAGTATCGGAGGTTCGCATGCCGAATCTATCAATGCCCGGAGGTTAGGCAATCCGTGTTTTGTGGTGCAAGAAGGTACCGGTCAGAATTGATGTGTTTTTTACTTGCACTGCTCATCAAGCGTGCATAGAATCCGGCCCGTCTCAATGAAAGGAGTCCCTTGTGGACGATTGCTCTAGTAGTGGAAGTCCGATGCCGGCCTGCGCCGGCAACACATACGCGATCTAGCAGCCACGAGCGCACGCTCTTGCCGCTAGCTCGCATCGCGGGTTAGCGCGCTTCTTTCTGGCTGGTATCAAACGGCCTGTCTTCAGCACGCTCACTCTGTTCGTCAGTTTTCCGCCAGCCTGGCTGCGCGGAAACCGTCGCATTCTGTTCGTCGCCTGCCGCTTGCGGCCGGCTGGGGATACCTATGTTTGCCAAAAAATCTGCCATGCTTCGCCCAAGGGCCACGGGATGCGTTAGCCCGTTCAGCGCCTTCACTTCGAACGTCTTGTCTCGCCCTTCGATAAGCCACTCAGGTATCCGACCGTGGCCCGTGTACGGCGGGAAACTCAGCGTGGCAATGCTGATGGCCTTCGGCGGCGCGTCCGCCATTGCGCAGAGCACGAGCGGCAATGCAACAAGCCAGGCGTCCGATACAAATCCGCCCGCCCAGCAGGGACTCTGGGAACGCTCCAATCTGTTCGGCGATATGGGCGGTCTGCGCCCGTGGCTCGGTAAGTACGGCGTGACGTTCGGCCTGCAGGAAACCAGCGAGTATCTGAACAACCTGTCGGGTGGCACTGCGCGCGGCGGCACATACGACGGGATGACGGAGATTAGCCTCGGCGTGGAAACGCAAAAGGCTTTCGGCATCGCGGGCGGTATCTTCAATGTGTCCGCCTTGCAGATTCACGGGACGAGCATCAGTACACGCAATCTGCAGACTTTGCAGTTCGCGAGCGGAGTCGAGGCGCAGGCCACGACACGCCTTTGGGAACTCTGGTACCAGCAATCGCTCGCGGACGGTCGCGTCGACATCAAGATCGGTCAGCAAAGCCTTGACCAGGAGTTCATGACGAGCGACTACGCGAGCCTATTCATGAACGCGACCTTCGGCTGGTCTGCACTGCCTTCCGTCGATTTGCCTGCCGGCGGCCCGGCTTACCCGCTAGCATCGCCCGGCGTGCGTGTACGCGGCGCGTTGACGGATACGGTTACGGTACTCGCAGGGGTGTTCGGGGGCAACCCTGCGGGAAGCGGTGAAGGCGACCCGCAGCAGTTAAACGCACACGGTACGAACTTCAGCCTCGAAGGCGGTGCCTTGTTGATCGGGGAAGTCCAGTACGCGCTAAACCCGCCCTCAGAAAACGCACGCTCTGCGAGCGCGTCAGGCACGCAGTCTTTCGATCTACCCGGCACCTATAAGCTCGGCTTCTGGTACGACACGCAGCAGTTTGCGGATCAGCGTGTTTCCAGCAATGGCGTCTCTCTGGCAAGCCCCGCAAGCAGCGGCGTCCCGCAAAACCATCACGGCAACTGGAGCGTGTACGCGGTCGCCGACCAGATGGTTTGGCGACCGGCAGCCGACAGTGCGCAGTCAGTCAACGTGTTCGCGAGAATCATGGGCGCACCGGGCGACCGCAATCTCGTCGACCTGGGCGTGAACGCGGGCGTGACGCTGAAAGCGCCCTTCAAGGGACGTGACAACGATGCGGCTGGGCTTGCCGTCGGATACGCGAAAATCGGCTCGCATGCACGTGATCTCGCAAGCGACACAGCCGCCTTGAGCACGCCCGGCTATCCATCGCGCAGCGCCGAAACCGTCATCGAAGCGACCTACCAGTACCAACTGGCCCCATGGTGGCAACTGCAGGGCGACATGCAGTACTTCATCCGGCCCGGTGGTGGCATTCCGAATCCCGGGAATTCACCGGCACGTATCGGCAACGAGTTTGTCGTCGGCGTGCGGACCAGCATCGTGTTCTGAACGTCCAGGCGTCGGTGAGCCTTCGACGAAGGCTCACCGAGCAGGTTTTACAGATACTTGCTGATTTCCTTGAATTCGGACAATGCAACCTTGGCGGACTCGCCATCATCGTCGGCTTGCAATCTGATGCAGTGATCCACGTGGTCATGGATAAATGCCTTCTTCGCGTTGATGATGGCTTTTTCGATCGCATGCAACTGCTGCGCGATCTCAACGCAGTTCCGGCCCGCTTCGATCATTGCAACCGTGCTGCGCAGGTGCCCTTCGGCACGCTTGAGTCGAAGAACGATATCGGGGTGTGACTGATGGCTTTTGCTCATAGTTCGAATGGTATCCTCCTGGAGGGGATCAAGCAAGCCCGCCGATATTGACGAAGGAAGGCTTCCCCCCTAAATAATTTGCGGAAAACGTTGACAGCCGCTTATCTGCCTGCCTAGAATGCCACGTCTTCAGTAATCAGGAGCTGACGCCTTGGACAGTAGCAGTAGTCGACCTTCGAACAACGCCTGACCGGCACGACGTCCAGCCCCGATCTTTCCTGGCCGCCGCTCTGCCCGCAGGCAGACGGTGCGCGCCGTAGTCCGCTGTAGCCTTTTTCTTCGACTCCCCCGCGCATCAATTTCGAATGGCCGTCCAGCCGTTGGCGCGGCGCGCCTGCATGTTGCTCGCTCGCAGCGCAAACGGTGTGGTGCATGCAGGCCATCTGGTCTCGCGTGCCGTTCGTTCGCGCGGGCATCCTCCCGACCCGCGCGTGGTTAAACTCGTCCGCGCATATTGCGTGGCAAGACGCAAAAGGAGTGGCTCATGGCTGATCCCGATCCCGACCCTAGTCGATTACGGAACCGGCACCCTCATTCGCCGGACCTCATCCGTTTCGCCTGATCCCGCCACAAGCGTTCTTTCTACTCTCCCCCACTCGCTGGGGAAGTTCGAATTTGAGCCTGGCGTGACTCTCGCGAAGCACCGTTACGCAAGGTTCAGATTCAATTGAAGGAACGATCATGCATTTCGCACTGCTACTTTCTAAACTCCCGCACGTCGAAGACGCGCGGGCCGAATACGGCAACCTGCTCCGCTCCGGCTCTCATTTTCACCATTTGCGCGACATCGCCGCCGCTGTGTGGGCCGTGATCCGGAAACTTGCCGCGCGTGAGACTCAAAGGCGTTGATGCATAACGCTACTGACAAGAAACGATCTTGCGATGCACGTGAGCCCTGATGCATGCCGCCGTCTGACGGGTTGTTCGAGATAGCAATGCATGGAGTTCACGGAGCATCGGCTTACCCAAATTAATGCCGACAAACTCCCATGAACAAACCTGCTATCCATACGTCCCATATTAATGTCGTCCTGCGGCTGAGACACGCGGAGTTGAATCTGCACGACATCATTTCGATGATCGAGGCAAGTCAGAACTGCATAGATGTGGCGAGGCAACTCGATGCCGTTGAGAAGGCCGTCACCCATGCAAAACAGGCGGTGATTCATGACCATATCGACCACTGTCTCGATGCCCGGGCGGGCATGAGTCGTGAGGCCGCTGAGGAGGTGCTCTCCGAATTCAAGGAAATCAGCCGCTATCTATAAGTCCGCTCCGATCACGTTACCTCGTTACACGTTCCAGCTCTGATGGAAGAACCGCAGAGCCACACATCGGATATTTTCATTCAAGTTAAAAAGAGGGAGTTCTTCTCATGTCGATTGATGATAGTTGTTACTGGTTTTGAGAAAGCATTAAGAAGATTACGGTCACGCAATAGCGAACAAAGGCTTCGCCTGACTCGGCTGACACGGCGTTAGCCCAACCATGGTCGCAATGAATGCAATGAGCCGACGTGGATTGTTCCGATCAGGTATCGCTTAGGAGAAGAAAGAATGTCTACACCGCACACCACCTCACCGCAAATCGCATCGAAGCGTACGGCGGTGCTTGATGAACTTCATATTGGGGATATCGAAGGTGCCCTCGGTACGATAAAGCAGCACGACAATGGCCGCCGTACTACCTGGTGGGCGCGCTTTCGTACGCTCATGGCGATCGTGGGGCCGGGTCTTATCGTGATGGTCGGGGACAACGATGCCGGCGCGTTCGGCACTTATACCCAAGCCGGTCAAAACTATGGCACCACGTTGCTATGGACTCTGCTGCTGCTCATACCGGTACTCTATGTCAACCAGGAAATGGTACTGCGTCTCGGCGCCGTCTCCGGTGTCGGCCATGCACGCCTGATTTTTGAACGTTTTGGCAAGTTTTGGGGCGTCTTCAGTGTCATCGATCTGTTCGCGCTCAATGCGCTAACGATGGTCACAGAGTTCGTCGGCGTTGACTTTGTACTGGACTTTTTCGGTTTTTCAAAAATCGCTGGCGTATGCATTGCCGCTGCTCTTATCATGATTGCCGTGAGCACCGGCAGTTTCCGCCGGTTCGAACGCTTTGCCGTGGTGCTGTGCGTAGGGAGTCTGCTACTGATACCGGTTCTGCTTAACGTTCACCCCCCGGTCGGACAAGTCGCTCGAGACTTCTTCATACCGAACTGGCCCGCGCACTCGAATCTGAGCGATGTCATGCTGCTTATCATCGGCATCGTCGGGACTACGGTAGCACCATGGCAGTTGTTCTTTCAGCAAAGCTATGTCGTTGATAAACGCATTACGCCTCGTTTCATCAAGTATGAGCGTGCTGACCTCTGCATCGGCATCATGATTGTGATGCTCGGGGCTGTTGCGATGGTCTCGATTGGAGCCGCACTCTTCGCCGGGAAGCCGGAGTTCGGTAACTTCACTGACACAGAAGGCTTCATTCGAGGACTGGCCAAGTACGCCGGACATACATCTGCCGTGCTCTTCGCGGTTGCACTGTTTGATGCCTGCCTCATCGGTGCCGCATCGGAATCGCTCGCGGCTTCGTATGCGATCGCTGACGTGTTTAGCCTCAAGCACTCACTTCATCGCAAGCCGTCGGACGCGAAAGGTTTTTATTTCGTGTACTTTGCGATCGTCGCAGCAGCGGCTGCGCTCGTCCTCGTTCCGGGAACCCCTCTCGGCCTACTGACGCTTGCTGTGCAAACGCTCGCCGGCATTGTGCTTCCAAGCGCAACGGTATTTCTGCTGCTCCTGTGCAACGACAAAGCGGTGCTCGGTCCGTGGGTCAATTCGAAGCCAATGAATGTCTTCACGGGCGCCATTATCTGGGTGCTGGTGATGCTGTCGATTATTCTGACCACCTCGGTCGTATTTCCGGACATCGGCAGTAACGTCATCATCGGAATTCTCGGCGGTGGCTCAGCGCTCGCGGCGCTTGTCTATTTGACAACCGTGCTTGTGGGTACTCGCAAGCGTAGCGCCGCGAACGCAGTCGAGGTTCGGGTCTACAGCAAGGAAGAGCGTGAAGCCTGGCGCATGGCGCCGCTGGCGGAATTGCCCGCGCCTACGCTGACTCTCGCCAAGCGATTCTGGATGGGCGTGTTGCGCGGCTATCTCCTGGTCGCGATTGTCTTGTTCATCGTCAAACTGGCACAAATGACTTTCTTCAAGTAGCGCGATATTGGCCTGTCGTCCGGGTGGAGATAATCCACGCTGGCGCAGGCCATGCTGCACGCGGGTCCTCATGGCCGGCGGGATTGGCCTGTTCTGCACGATGTCGTTCAACCAGATTCGCGCCGTGGCGCCGGGAAGCGCCACATTTTCATTGAAGGGCGTTCGCAGCGGCGCCGCAACAGCTTTGTGCAATGGGGAATGCAATGAACGGATGAACTGCCTGCGGATCATCAGCGATGGCGAGGCGGCGGGTGGGCGACTTGATACATGGATACTTTGTGGCTGGAAGCGGATATCCAGACCATCCGTGTGCGAATGTCCGTTTCATGAACGGACGTCTCGACACTTGTCTGCCACATTGATATCGATCGGTGCTGCAGGGCCTCTGCGCATCCATCCGGCAGCACATCGCAAATGTTCCTGTGTGATCGGCCTATGCACCTGGCATTGCTAGCCATAAGGTTTTGAGTTTCGCTGAGCGGCATCGTGATCCGTCACCCCGGCCACTTCCCGTTATACCTGGAACCAGGGATACAGCGAGGCAGTTCCGGTCCGGATAATACGTGTCGGCATCCGATCGGATGCGCCGACTGAAAAACCACGTCCACGACGACCGGAATGAGACGCTACGTACCGCCCCACCTACGCAATCCGGCGCCCGCGCCGCCTGTGCCACTTGCGCCACCGGTGCCGTTCGTGCCACCGCCACCTGCGCCGCTCGCTCCGCCCGGCCCCCCTCCACTGGCGGGGCCGCCGGCACCTTACGTCCCGCCCCATCGGCGAGGCCCGGTGCCGGGGCCAGTCGCGCCGCCCGTAGCGATCATCCCGCCCCCGCCCCCACCACCCCTGCCGCTCCCGCCGCCCGCATGGGCGGCGTTGCCGATCAGTCACCGCTATGTGACGGGTGACCAGTGGGGCCCGCTGGTCAAGCTGTATTTCGACGCCGCTCCGCCTCTACGTCCGGACCGTTACGAAGTGCACCTACACCTGACCGCGCACGGCAACGCAGTGCGCGTCGTCGGGTCGGTGTTGCGCAATGGCGTGCGGTGGCGCGCGGGGCATGGCATGACACGGCAGATCGGGCGGTTGCTGTTTGCCGCCTCCGCGGGCGCGGCGACGACCTATCATCAGTGGCTGGTCAACGAGGTCGCCGGTACGAGCTGGACGCTGGGTTGTGGGCGCGCCCAGGAGCCCCGGATGCGGGGTAACAAACCGGCGTATGTCGCGGCGGTGTTCGTGCCGCCACCGCCACCGCTCCCTCCGGCGCCGGCTCCGGGGGGGCCGCCGCCTCCAGGCTAGAGCGGGTCAGCCGGCCGCGTGACTGCCGTCTCGTATGATCGGCGTCCTCCATGCGAAGGCTGAGTCAACGAGCTATGGGCATTAATTTTCTAAGACTCGGTATCCTCTGTTTAACTAAAGGATCGGCAATCTTGTCAAAAAGCGAATTAGCCCCGTCCATAGCAGCGTTAAAAAAGCCGACGAAGCGGTCGTCGTACTGCGAAGTCCCGATCGGGTACTGGACCATCCGCCAGCGGTTCTGCGGGCTCGAATCGAAACGCAGGCTACCCGCGTTGTAGGCAGCACCGACGACCGGCGGATCGAAACCGGTGAGCCGTCCCTGCCGCCACATATAAGTCGCACCCGCTTCGATCGAAAGTGCCGGGTCGCGCAGATCCGCGATATGGATGTCCTGTCGCTGCAGTGCGTCGCGTGCTGTGCTGAGCAAGGTCTGCATGAGCCCGACCGAAACCTTCGCCGGTGTCAGTTCCGGATCGACGAACGAGCAGCCGGGTTCCCGTCGAATCGCATTCGGATTTCCGCTGCTCTCCACGCAGATGCAGGCGACGACGAGTTCAATCGGCACTTGTACCTTCGTCAGTACCGCGTAGATAATCGAAGCGAATTTTTCCATCACCTGCCCAACGGCCTCCTGGTCGCTCGGCGCATACACGGGGCCGGCCGCGTCATCCACCACCAGCCCATTTTTTTCCAGCGCCCACTGCGCTCTTCCCGCGCTGCCGCCGAAATATCGGTGCTTCTGCATAAGTGCGCTGATTTGCGCTTCAGTGAGGATGTCTTCTGCAAATCGGTCGGGCTGCACCGATGGAACGTCGAATAGCTCCGCCCACGTCATGTGCCCTACGACGCCATCAACAGAAAGTCTGTTCTTGCGCTGAAAGTCACTTACCGCGTTGGCGGTTTCGCGGCCGAAGAGACCATCGGTCTTCAATTGGAAGCCCTTGGTGTACAACTGCCCCTGAACGTCGACCACGTCGCCTCCGCGCATCATCGGCGACGTGAACCAGAGATTGCGAGTAAATGTGGACATGTCTTCGGCTCAAGGGTGGAGTCAATTTGCTGAGCGCAAACCCGAATGCTCAGCGACCGGAACGGTTCATGGCTGCGGGTTAGCGTTTTGTGGTGCCTCGTCAGGTGTAGCGACAACTGGCACCGTCAAGGAGGCGTTCAGCGCGCCCGCCGCAATCGAAGCGATCTGGTCGGGATGCGTCGGCAGACCGCCAAGGGCCTCGGCGATATACACCAGCCGCTCCAGTTCCGCACTGGCCTTGGGGTCGGGCAAGATCGCGCGCGCCGCGTTTGCCAGCTGTTGCAAATCGATCGTCGCTCCCTGCGGAATTCCGGGTACGGAAGGAAGCGGCAGCGCGGCGCCGACATGTGCGATCGCGCATTGGAAGACGACTGATGCGAGGTACTCGTCGAAGGCGGCCGTGACGTCCGCGAGCGACGCGAACGCCACTTTGGGTGAAGGAAAAGCGGGCTGGCCGGCAGCCGGTTGCGCCGCTCTGCTCACAAAACTCCACGCCTTGGACGCCAGATCTCCCGGACTCAGCGAACCGCTTCCTTGCTCTTTCTTTTGAAGCGCGAACGTGAGCAAGCCTGTGGCGGTATCGTCGTCAAGCGGCGAGTAATGCTCAAGCATCAAAGGAGCACCGGAAAGCGCGCACTTCGCCAGTGCGGCATCGACTGCCGAAGGCATAAAGGCCGGATCGAAAGGTTTGTTCAGCAGCGCGGTTTTGACAGGAGCGTAGCGTTGGCGATCATTGGCTAGCTGAATTCCTGCCGTAATAACACCGGCTATCAATCCGACCGGACCGCCCGGCAGTCCAGCGACGATCGTCGCTGCGGGACCGGCGAGCCGCCGGAACACTGCAAGCGCGGAACCCAGCGCGCCGGGCAGCCCGGCGGACTGTAACGCGGGAAGCTGCTGCGTCACCGTCGTAATCGCGTCCTGAACGCTTGCCGGGTCCGGGTTGCCTGTCGTGAGCGGCTGTATCTTCGCCACCAGATTGTTCAAGGTCGTCAGAGTCGATGCGGCATTGGGCAAAACGTCGGCGCCGATATTGAGCGTGGACGCCGCATGCGCGACGGTCTGCATCGCCGTGAGCTGGTCCGACAGGTTCTGAAGATCGGCTGCCGGTTGTGCAGCGCCGCCTGTCGTGTCCGTTGACGCCGGTGCCAACTGTGACGACACAACCTTTAGCACGCCTTGGGTGGCGCTCGCAGCGTTGTTGACGGCCGCCGCTGATGCCGTACTGGCTTTTTCGGTCGCGTCCTGTTGTGCACTAACGGCTGCCGTCGTTGCGGTGTGAATTGCGGCCGCGACCGTAGTGGTCGTATCTTTTGACGCGTCATGAGCCAGTTCGACGGCCTTCTGCACCTGATCGCTGTTACGCGCCGCAAAGTAGAAGGCAATTACGCTGCCAACAAAGCCGGCGATAGCGTTTGCGTTGTCCAGCCCCAGATAGTTCTGCAGCGCCAGCACGATCAGACCGAACACGACGATGAACAACGTAATCAGTGCGCGCACGCTTCCTTCGGGCGCTCCCAGCGGAAGTTGCATCAGATATTTGCGCCACTTGGCCGATTTATCCTTTGCGGCTTCGATCCAGAAAATAGCTCGTATGAGGTAGGCAAGCCACGCGATGATCGCGATGCTTAATATTCCGAATGCGATCGAACCGAGAATCAGAACAGAGATTTCGCCCTTGCGATCGCTATAGTGAGCCTGGGTGACCATGTTAGGGAGTTGATCCGCAGACAAGGTCACCATCCCGTCCTTGTCCACTGAATAGTTCAGCATTGCGACGATCGTGCTGGCAGGCACCTTGACGTATACAGGGGCAGGGGCGGACGCCGCGGTAGCGGGGGCCGCATCCGATGCCGCGTCACCGGCGTAGCTTTCGCCGCACGCCCCAATTGCAAGGAACATGATCACAACGATCGATATAACACACGATGTCAAGCGCTTGATCATGACGGCGATTTCCAAAACAACGGCTCGCGAGCGTGTTACCCGGCTTGCCTGGTTAAATTGGATTGCTAACGAATGGTTAGTCAGTAGATCGGCTATCAATCTTTTAAAGGTAGAACATTCGTTATTGGCCTGTTTGCGCGTTGCGTCCCGTTATGTATGCAAGCGCACATACGCCGATTAGCCAATCACAAGGCGAAACGTGAAAAGCTCGGTATCTATGCGTTCAGCACAACTCCACCAAAATGCGGCCTGATGCACGCTTACAAAAACATTTTGAAAGGTTGGTGCGCCATTGCTCGATCAAATCGGGAAGAGACACGGAGCGCGCGGACGCTGTCGTTGCCATGCACTTGCGCTCAGCATCGGGCCAAGCGAGACCGGCGCACAACCGGAAACGCAATGCGACAGGTACGTGCTGACGATACGAAGAACGATCGCGCGTGGGTTCGCAACGCACGCGCGCACGCCGGCTCCCACGTCTGCGTGAGGCTGATCCCGACTTCCGGATCAGCCTCACAGTCTGACTTCCCGCTAGTCTAGGACGTTGTCGCCACGAAGCCGATTGAGTTCTCAAGATACCGAGTCAGTTCTTCATCGCTAAATCTCGGTTCTTCAATACCGCTGCCCTTGAGAAAATTCGTCACGTTCTTGCAGTCCCAGCGATAGGTGTCCTGGTACAGTTCCACCGTGGAGCGTCCATCGTACATGTTGTCCCGGAACAGGCTGAGCAATGGATAGAGCGGAGCGTCGCGGTTGTCTTTCCACTTGCTCAGCCATTCCGCGAACGGAACGACG
>NZ_CADIKH010000002.1 GCF_902859855.1 Paraburkholderia humisilvae | reverse complement strand
GCCTGGAAAGTGGGACTACGTTTACGTGCATACCAAGCTGATGATCGTCGATGACGTATTCATGACCCTGGGTTCGGCAAACATCAATCTGCGCAGTATGGCGGTGGATAGTGAGCTGAATATCTGCCATGAAAATATGGCGGTGACGCAGCCGTTGCGTAGGCGGTTGTGGGAGCTGCATACGAAGGTGTTCAAGGATGGAGCGTCGGATAACCCGGACACAGCGTTTAAAGCATGGACATATATCGCTAACAAGAATGCGGAAAGACAGAAAGGTGGACTGGCGCCCATCGCCTCACTTATTGCCTTTTCATACATGTCCGGCAGGCGCAGCACGGACGACTGAACCATGACCCAAACCACCCTCATCGTGGCACTTGCGCTACTCGCAGGCGCCTGTTCGAACAAGGAGAACGCCGTGCCTTCCCAAGCCGATTGGAGCGCCGCGCGCGCGAATCTTGCGTTTACCTGCGCCCACGAGGCCGACCATCTGCCGCCGCCCAATCCGGATGCCGACCAGCTGTTCAGATACGGCCGTTATCTGGAGAAGAAAGACGGACCCAAGGACTACAGCGCGGTGGCACGCTACTACCGGATCGCAGCGGCGCACGGACATTACAAGGCCAACAATAATCTTCAGCAGCTGGTTTCAACCGGGCTTGCGCCATCGCCCGATGCACCGAACGAAACCATCGATCTCGCACAACAGTTAATCGCGGCTGGCATTCCGGGCGGCTACTACGACATGGGCCATTACCTCGAACTCGGCTATGGCGTGAAGCGGGACGAGGAGAAGGCGCTTCGTTATTTCCGCAAGGCTGCGGACCTCGGCAGCCCCGAGGCGCAATTCTATGTCGGTGACCTGCTTTCCCCTCGGGACAAGGCTCCGGAGATTTCCCGGCAGATGATTCGGTGTGCAACGGATCAGGGAGACGGTAAAGCTGCAAACTACTTGGGCATAGACCTCTCGACGGACAAACTCTATTCCGATGCCGTTGCTGCATTTCAAAAAGGCGTAGAGGCCGGTGACACGCAATCAGCATTCGCTTTGCAGCATGGATTCGACACGGATCCCTCTGACGAGCTCTACTACCTCGGGCTCGCTAGAGATGCCGAACGATCACGCCGCTACAAACTGATCGGCGAGTTCATCGACGACAACGATGGTCGCAATCCCAAAGTGCCGGATATCGACCAGATCGTGCCACTGCCGCCCGCGAAGCTGCCGCCCTGGGACGGCACATTCCAGTGGCAGAAGGAACAGGACGCCGCACCGCCACCGCAGAAACCCGACGACCCACTGGTCGAGCGGCTCGCCCGCGAGAAAAACCTCGACCCGGCGACGGGACTTCCTCTTGCACCCGACAAACGCGCGAAGGCTGAGCGCTTACCGCTGGGCACGACGGTACGCGCTGGCGAAGTCTGCCCGCAGGATGGCTACTGGTCCGTATGGCCGTTCAATGCCTACCGGGCCGACGCGACGCGACGGCTCAGCAAGGGCGAGACCATGCCGTATCTTTTCCTGAACGATCCGCGTCCCATTCCGGGCCTTGACGCGCTGCTCGGCATGCGCAGGCGTCCGACCGATAACGAATGGACCCTGAAGGCATACAGCGATCGGGTGTAGTGCCTTCACCCTTCCCCTACGGCCCGCTTCGGCGATGCCTTACCGTATGCGAATGCCGGCGGCGCGCCTATCACGGCGCGTCGTCGACGGGCATGGTGAGCTCGCAAAAACCCACCCCATGGGCGCCCCCCCCCGAGCCCCTTAAACCGCCATCTCCATTCTTTTCTTCTCAGCGCGCTGCATAAACACGTTCGCAGCGACAACGCCAACCGAAACGACCGCAATAAACAGCGTCGCGAGCGCATTCATCTCCGGATTCAACCCCAGCCGCACGCGCGACAACACCACCAGCGGCAAGGTCGTCGACCCAGGCCCGGACAGGAACGCCGACAGTACGACATCATCGAAAGAAAGCGTAAAGGACAGCAACCACCCGGCGATCAAAGCCTGTGAAATCAGCGGCAACGTCACCGAAAAGAACACCCGAATCGGCGTAGCCCCCAGATCAAGCGCCGCCTCTTCCAGCGCCGGATGCAAATCGCGAACGCGCGACTGCACAATAATCGCGACGTACGACATACAAAGCATCACATGCCCGATCCAGATCGTGACAATCCCGCGCCCTGCCGGCCATCCGAGCCACTGCCCCAGTTCGACGAACAGCAATAGCAGCGAAATGCCCTGAATCACCTCCGGAATCACCAGCGGCGCATTGATCATCCCGGTATAGAGCGTGAACCCCCGAAACCGCCCCATCCTTGCGAGCACGAACCCCGCCCATGTGCCGATCACCACCGACGCAAACGCAGTCAACAGTGCGACCTGCAGCGACAACCAGGCCGCCGACATCAGTTCATCGTCCTGACGCAACGCCGCATACCACCGCGTCGAGAACCGGGTCCACACCGTCACCAGTTGCGACTCATTGAACGAATACACAACGAGACTGATGATCGGGATATACAGAAACAGAAACCCGATCCCCAATGCGAGCATCCTCAACCAACGATTCGGCTTCATCCGCGTTCTTCCTCCAGCGCTTTCGCCTGCGAATGCTGGAACAAAGCCATCGGCACCAGCAACAGCAACACCATCGCGCAGGTCACCGCGGACGCCATCGGCCAGTCCGCGTTGTCGAAGAACTCATTCCACATCACACGGCCGATCATCAGCGTGTTCGCGCCACCGAGCAGTTCCGGGATCACGTACTCGCCAACCGCCGGAATAAACACCAGCATGCAGCCCGCGATAATCCCGTTCCTCGACAACGGCAACGTGATCTGCCAGAACGCCTTCCACGGCTTCGCCCCGAGGTCGTACGCCGCCTCGAGCAAGGTCAGGTCCATCTTCACGAGGTGCGCATACAGCGGCATCACAAGAAACGGCAGGTACGAATACACCATGCCGATATAGACACCCGCATTCGTGTGATACAGCTCGATCGGCGTATGAATCAAGCCGATCGACATCAGGAAATTGTTAAGCAGGCCGTTGTTCTTCAGAATGCCAATCCACGCATAGACACGAATCAGAAACGACGTCCAGAACGGCAACATCACCATCATCATCAGGATATTGCGGGTCGACGGATTCGAGCGCGCGATGTAGTACGCCATCGGGTAACCGATCAGCAGGCAGATCAGCGTCGTCACCGCCGCGACCAGCAGCGAATTCAGATACGTCGCGACATACAGGCTGTCCTGGAACAGAAACGCGTAGTGCGAAAAGTCGAGCGCAATATTGAGGACGCCGTCCTTGAACGACGTCAACTGCGTGTAAGGCGGAATGCCCAGTTGCTGGTCCGCGAAGCTGATCTTGACCACCAGCAGAAACGGCACCAGAAAGAACAGCAACAGCCAGATAAACGGCCCCGCCACCACCGCCGTTTTTCCTGTCAGCCGGAAGCGCCGCGCCGGCCAGGTCGCGATTGATTGCAGCCTGCTCATGACGTCAGCACCACGCCGGCCGATGCACTCCAGCGCACATACACTTCATCGCCCCAGGTCGGCGTGTCGATCTCCGACAACGCCAGGCTCGACACATTCGCGATCACCGTCTTGCCGCTGTCGAGCTTCACGTGATACAGCGAGTAGCCGCCCATATACGCGATGTTCATCACGGTGCCCTTGCCCCAGTTGAACACGCCCTCGGGCGGCTTGCGCGTCAACGCAATGCGCTCCGGCCGCACAGAAATGGTCACCGGCATGCCGAGCGGCCCGGTGATGCCGTGGCTCACATACAGCCGCACCGGCAGATCCGGCGTTTCGATGTACACATGATCAGGCTCGTCCTCGACCACATTGCCGTCGAATAAATTGGTCGAGCCGATGAATTCCGCGGAAAAACGTGTGTTCGGATATTCATACACTTCGTTCGGCGTGCCGATCTGAACGATCTGCCCTTCGCTCATCACCGCGAGACGCCCGGCCATCGTCATCGCCTCTTCCTGATCATGCGTGACCATGATGCAGGTGACGCCCACCTGGTCGAGAATATTGACGAGTTCGATCTGCGTGCGCTGGCGGATCTGCTTGTCGAGCGCCGACATCGGCTCGTCGAGCAACAGCAGCTTCGGCCGCTTGACGAGGCTGCGTGCAAGCGCAACGCGTTGCTGCTGGCCGCCCGACAGCTGATGCGGCTTGCGCTTCGCAAAGCGGCTCATCTGAACGAGTTCGAGCGCTGCGTTCACACGCTCGCGCATTTCGGCCTTTGGCACGCCCTCCTGCTTGAGGCCGAACGCGACGTTCGATTCCACCGTCATATGCGGAAAAAGCGCGTACGACTGGAACATCATGTTGGTCGGACGCCGATACGGCGGCAGCGTCGCAAGATTTTCGCCGTCGATCAGTATCTTGCCCGATGTCACGGTCTCAAGGCCGGCGAGCATGCGCAACAGCGTCGACTTGCCACACCCGGAACTGCCGAGCAGCGCGAACAGTTCGCCCTTTTTCACCGACAGATTCACACCCTTCACCGCGGCCGTCTCGCCGAATTTCTTGACGACGTCGACGATCTGCACGAAGTTTTCCGCTGCTTGATCCGCAGCGGCAGGATTGCCCGAAGGCAGCGCACCGGCCCCCGCCGACGCGCCAGACTGATCGCTCATGATGTGCTGCTTTCCTGCTGCATTTGACGAACAAAGCCCCCGGTGAACACCGAGGGCTTAAGGATGAAGCGGTCCCGCACGGTGGCGGCGCTGATAGAGCACGCTTACCGGCCAGACTTGAACTCCGTCCACAGCCGCGTCTGCAGACGCTGGATTTCAGGCGGCAGCGGCTTCAGAAGGAACAATGTCTTGACCACGTCGGCTGGCGGATAGACCGCCGGATCGTTCGCGACGTCCTTGTCCACGTACTTGCGCGCCTCGGCGTTCGCACTCGGATAGTAGACCGCGTTCGTGATCGCCGCATGCACCTGCGGCGTCTCGATGTAGTTGATCCACTCAAGCGCGGCTTCCTTGTTCTTCGCGTCCTTCGGAATCGCCATCACGTCGAACCAGACCGGCGCGCCACCCTTCGGAATGTAATATTCGATCTTGTACGGCTTCTTCGCCTCGACCGCGCGGTGCTTCGCGATCACCACGTCGCCCGACCAGCCGTATGCGAAGCAGATGTCGCCGCCGACCAGGTCATTGATATAGCCCGACGAGTTGAACTGCGTGATGTACGGGCGGATCTTCTTCATCATGTCGAGCGCGGCCCGGTAGTCGGCCGGATTCGTGCTCATCGGGTCCTTGCCCATATAGTGCAGCGCGGCCGCGAACATCTGGTCCGGCGCGTCGAGCACCGATACGCCGCACGCCTTCAATTTCGAAATGTTCTCAGGCTTGAACAGGATGTCCCAGTTGTCGAGCTCGACGTTCTTGCCGAGAATCTGTTGTGCCTTCGTCACGTTGTAGCCGAGACCCGTCGTGCCGTATGCCCAGGGCACCGTGTACCGGTTGCCCGGGTCCGCGCCGGCGACGAGCGCCATCAACGACGGGTCGAGATACTTGAGGTTCGGCAACTTCGATTTGTCGAGCGGCGCGAAAATGCCGGCGGCGATCTGCTTGCCCGCGTAATTGCTGGTCGGCACGACGATGTCGTAGCCGGAGTTGCCGGTCAGGAGTTTGGCCTGCAGCGTGTCGTCGCTGTCGTAGTTATCGTATTTGACCTGAATGCCGGTCTGTTTCGTGAAGTTCGGAATGGTGTCCTTGGCGATGTAATCCGACCAGTTGTACACATTCAATTGCGTATCTTTTGCCGCTGCCGGCAACCAGGGTGCGGCGCACAGCAGAAACGCCGCAGCCAACCGGCCCAACACCAGTTTGTTCATTCCGTTCTCCGATCCTGGCCGGCCGACGCCGACCGTCTACCCCGCTTATGCCGCGGCGCTCGTGCCTCTCACGTCCGCGACTTCCCTGAAAACCCCGAAAGCTACCACCAATCGTTGTGCGCCACAAAAAAAATCCCTCGATGTCGCGCAAACGGTACAGCCAGCGACGTCGGCGCGTGATTCGCGCGACCCATGCGGCAACTCACAAAATGGGCGCAATTTTATCGGGTTATCCGCGCATGTCCACCTCAAACAAACCCGGCTGGTCTCGCAAAGGCCCAACGGACCCGACAGGCGGCCCTGGCGGACGGCCGATCGCCTCTCCTGAGCAACGCCTTGCCGGCTGCAGCGGAACCCCGGTTGCCACTATAGACTGTCATAAAACCTGTGCGCAGAGCGGCGCCGCGGGTGTCGGCGGTCGTGAAGCGCCACCGGCGAGCGGCCTCGCCGGCTAACCGCGTCGGCTGCCAGCCTGCTGCGCCGTCGCGCACCCGGCCATGGCGCCAGCGGCCGGATGCCGGTGCCGCCGCGCATGGGCATGACGTTTGCCTCGTACCGTGCGTGACCGACGAGGGCTCCACGATGAACACGAATCCGTTTGCGTTGCGCCCCGGCCGCCGCCGTCGGGCCGACGGCGCGCCGCCGCGACCTGTGCGCGGACTGTCGTTCATCGGCGCGGGCGCGCTCATCGCCGTCGGCTATATGGATCCCGGCAATTGGGCCACCGCGCTCGCGAGCGGCGCAAGCTACGGCTATCAATTGCTCAGCGTCGTCCTGCTGGCGAGCCTCACCGGGATGCTGCTGCAATGGGTCGCGGCGCGCGTGGGCGTCGTGTCTGGGCGTGACCTCGCGCGGCTGTGCCGCGAGCGCTACAGCCGGCGCGCCGCACTCGCGTTGTGGATTGCCAGCGAGATCGCGATCATCGCGTGCGACGTCGCGGAAGTCGTCGGCAGCGCGGTCGCGTTGCAGATGCTGCTGGGCGTCTCGCTCACGGTCGGCGTGCTGATGTCCGCGGTCAGCACCTTTGCGATGCTGGCGTTGCAGCGGCACGGGCACCGCACGCTCGAAGCGTTCGTCGTGATGCTGATTCTGTTCGTCGGGATGTGCTTCGTCGTCGAGCTTGCGCTCGCGCAGCCTGACTGGCATGCAGCGCTGGCGGGCGCCGTGCCGGACCCGCGCATCGTACGCGACGCCGGCATGCTGTGGCTTGCCTCCGGCATTCTCGGCGCAACCGTGATGCCGCATAACCTCTATCTGCATTCAGCGCTCGTCAAGGACTCCGTGCCGGATTGCGACGACGCCGAGATCGCGCGCGTGCTGCGCGGCGTAAGTGTCGGCACATTCAGCGCGCTGTCGGTCGCGTTCCTGATCAACGCGGCGCTGCTGATCGTGTCGGCCGCGGTGTTTCATGCACACGGACATCGCGATGTCACCGATCTCGCCGATGCGCATGCGCTGATCGCGCCGCTCGTCGGCACGCACTGGGCGGGGATTCTGTTCGCAGCGGCGTTGCTGGCATGCGGGATGAATGCGACGGTGACCGGCACGCTCGCGGGACAGGTCGTGATGGAAGGTTTTCTGCAGTTGCAGATGCCGCGCTGGCAGCGCGCGCTGCTCACGCGGGGGCTCGCGATCGGGCCGGCGCTCGTCGCAGTCGCACTATTCGGCCCGCATGGTTCGAACCAGTTGCTGGTTGCCAGCCAGGTGGTGCTGAGCCTGCAATTGCCGCTCGCCGTCGTGCCGCTCGTGCGTTTCGCGTCCGATACGCGGCTCATGCGCGGCTGGCGTGTCAGACGCGCGCCGCTCGTGCTCGCGTGGTTGGCGACGGCCGGCATCATCGCGCTCAATGGCGCGCTCGTGTGGCAGGTCGCGGCTGGGCACTGACGGCAGCGGGTGCTTATCGATTGCGCTTGCCGCCGATCGTCAGATAGCAGTTGCGCTTCACACCGTCCTCCTTTACTTCGACGCGCTTCACATTCATCTTTTGCGCCGACTGGGTCACATCGGCAGGCGTAGGGTGCGCGCAAATCAGGCCGGCTTTTCGTTTACCATAACGGACCGCTCGCGCTTCCCGCATCTTTCCCGCGCGTTTGCCCATTCCCGCGCAAGGCTTTTTGATGGCTTCGAATCTGCACGACCTCCCCGACAGCCCGTGTATTGGCGTCTGTTCCACGCTGTTCGACGAAGTGTGCAAGGGCTGTGGCCGCACTGCCGGTGAAGTCGCGAACTGGGTCTTTATGACCGACGAAGAAAAGCGCGCGGTGTGGGAGCGAATCGAACGCGAAGGGACTGCGATGCGCTTCAAATACGACAAGCTTTGAGTCCCTGCGCGCGGGCCGTGGCCCGTGTCCCGAACGCTGCATCAGAATTTCATCCCCACCCCCACGCCAACCACCAGCGGGTCGATACGCAACGTGCCGAGCGGCGCGCCGCCGAGTGTCGCATCGGTCCTCATCCAGATCTTCTTGATGTCGGCGTTGACGAACAGCGTCTTCGTGACCTGCACATCGACGCCCGCCTGCAGCGCCGGGCCGAAACTGCCGCGGCTCACCGCGATCGACTGACCGCCGGCCTGCAGGCCGTCATTGTAGAAGTACGTGTAGTTGATGCCCGCGCCGACGTACGGGCGAATCTTGCCCTGGTGGTTGAAGTGATATTGAAGCAGAAGGGTCGGCGGCAGCACGCTCACGCCACCCAGCGCGCCGAGGTTCGACGTCACCTGATGCCGCGACGTCGCGAGAATCAACTCGACACCGATGTTGTCGCGAATCATGTATGTGAAGTCGAGTTCGGGCACGATCGCGTTGTTCACGCCCACGTTTAGCGCAGACAGCGTGCTGCTCGTGCCCACCTGCGGCAGGATGCTGATGCCGCGCAGGCGGACCAGCACGTCGCCTGCGTGGATGCCGCTCTCGACATGACTGGTTGTGTCCGCCGCGCGTGCAGGATTTGTTGCGAGTGCGAGCGCGCTGGCCAGCATGGCACCCGATATCCTGAGCGCCGTCCTGGTTTTGTTCTTCCACTTCATTGCATTGCCCCGTTGTCGTTTCGATCCGTTGATGGTCGAAACGATTGTCGGGCACGGGCGCGCTTGCGCTATTGACTATAGTCAACGGTGGCAAACATGCGTGTGGACTTGCGACGAGAGGTCGCATGATGCAATGAAGCATGCACCAGGCTCAAAGCGCGCGGAATCGACCTGCACGCGCTTGCGCTGCGCGACCGGTGAGGTCGGACACCGGCAGCATCGCGGCGCTGGCTATTCACGCGGGCTTGTTGACGGCGAGTTGCATCGCCTTGTACTCGAACGCGACATGGGCCGCGATGATCGCGGTTTCGGCATCGGCTTCAATGCCCTCGGGAATGCGTCCCATGATCTGCGCGGTCGCGGAATCGATCACGTCGATCGAGCCGGTGCCGCACGGTGTGAGCCATTTGCCGTCGATGTACAGATGCTCGTAGGTCTTCATGCCGGTGCGGTCCTCGCCTCAGTCGGGCTTAGTCGGGCTCAGTAGGGTCGAAATCATTCGACGCGCGCAGCATGCGCGCCCCCGTCACATCTCATTGACGATTAAATGAGCAAACGAAAGGCCCACTGCATCAGGACCGGGCTCCGCTTCCACAGGACAATTCGGTCAGACGGATAGCCACTGGTCGGGCGCCGTCTTACAATGCGACGCCACAACAAAATGCCGGCGAAACGTCGGCTCGACCGTT
Source organism: Paraburkholderia humisilvae (assembly GCF_902859855.1). Taxonomy (GTDB): domain Bacteria; phylum Pseudomonadota; class Gammaproteobacteria; order Burkholderiales; family Burkholderiaceae; genus Paraburkholderia; species Paraburkholderia humisilvae. The sequence goes on along the minus strand of NZ_CADIKH010000002.1, from coordinate 333,281 downwards.
ACGGGGCCTCACGATGAACAAGATCCATGGATTGACCTTGATTGCGACACTGCTGGCCGCGGGCATAGCCGCCACCACGGCGCAGGCAGCCGAAGCACCGGCCGACGACGACGCCGCCGACGTGGATCTGACGTCAACTGGCGCACCCATCGGCGCATCCACCGGAACACCCAGTAGTCAGTCGGCTGGTCAGTCCATCGAACTGCCCTCCGGACTGGGCGACTTTTGCTTCTTCGCGCATCTGCCGCCCGCCGGGCAGAAGTACAAGATCGTCAAGAAACTTAAGGTAGGCAAAGGCTCCTACGGCGGCGTCAACGACATCCTGCCCAAATTGGCGGAGCACGCGCAGATGCGCGGCGCGGACGCGATCATCGAATACGACGGCTCGCAACGCTTCGGTTTCTGGCCATGGCGCATGGTCAGGCCCGTGGTGCGGGGTATCGCGGTCAAGTGGACTGAACCGAAAACCGTCGATTGCGAAGCCGTTGGCGGTACAAAACTGAGCACCATCATGGCCACGAACCGGGCGCCTGAGAAATAGTGCGCATTGGCCGGGAATGGCTGCTGTGGATCGCTGCCGGGTGACCAACGCGGGTGATCCGGCCGCTTGCCCCTATACCATCAGGGCAAGGCCCGCGGGATGAGGATGGAGATGATCAGGCGTCGCGCAACCGTTACGCGACGCCCTGACTCGTCAAAAAGTCTTCGTAATTGCCGCCGAAGTCATTCAGCGTGCCGTCGGTCTTCACTTCGATAACCCGGTTTGCGAGGCCGCTCACGAACTCGCGGTCGTGCGACACGAAGATCAGCGTGCCTTCGTACTTGTCCAGCGCGATCTGCAGCGACTCGATCGACTCCATGTCCATATGGTTTGTCGGCTCGTCCATCAGCAGCACATTGTGGCGGCCAAGCATCAGCTTGCCCCAGATCATGCGCCCCTTCTCGCCGCCCGACAGCACCTTCACCGACTTGCGGATGTCGTCCGCATTGAACAGCAACCGGCCGAGCGTACCGCGCACCATCTGTTCGTCATCGCCTTCCTTGCGGTACGTGTCGATCCAGTCCATCAGCGTGACGTCGTCCGGGAACTCTTCGTACGTGTCCTGCGGCATGTAACCGATGTTTGCATTCTCAGCCCACTTCACCGTGCCGTGATCGAGCTGCAGCTTGCCGAGCAGCGAGCGCAGCAGCGTCGTCTTGCCCGCGCCGTTTTCGCCGATGATCGCGATGCGCTCGCCCGGCTGCACGCTGATGCTGAAATTCCGGAAGATCGTGCGGTCATACTGCTTCGTCATGTTCTCGGCGACCACCGCAATGGTGTGCAGCTTCTTCTCATACTCGAAGCGGATAAACGGGTTTTGCCGCGACGACGGCTTGAATTCCTCGATCTTGATCTTGTCGATCTGCTTCAGGCGGCTGGTGGCCTGGCGGGCTTTCGACTTGTTCGCCGAAAAGCGCCGCACGAAATCCTGCAGGTCGGCAATGCGCTCCTTCGCCTTCGCATTCGCGGCCTGCTGGCGTTCTCGCGCCTGCGTGCTCGCGAGCATGTAGTCGTCGTAGTTGCCCGGGTAGACTTTCAACGTGCCGTAGTCCATGTCCGCCATATGCGTGCAGACCTGATTCAGGAAGTGGCGGTCGTGCGAGATGATGATCATCGTCGAGTTGTACTCGTTGAGCACGTCTTCCAGCCAGCGGATCGAGTTGATGTCGAGGTTGTTGGTCGGCTCGTCGAGCAGCAGCACATCCGGCTTCGAGAACAGTGCCTGCGCGAGCAGTACGCGCAGCTTCCAGCCCGGCGCCACGTTGCTCATCAGGCCGTTGTGCAGGTCGATCGCAATGCCGATGCCAAGCAGCAGTTCGCCCGCGCGCGCTTCAGCGGTATAGCCGTCGTACTCGGCGAACTTCGCTTCGAGTTCGGCCGCGTGCATGTAGTCGTCGTCGGTCGCTTCCGGGTTCGCGTAGATCGCGTCGCGCTCGGTCATCGCGGCCCACATCTCGGTGTGGCCCATCATCACGACATCGAGCACGCGTACATCCTCGTACGCGAACTGATCCTGACGCAGCTTGCCCAGACGGATATTCGGTTCGAGCATCACGTTGCCCGAGCTCGATTCGAGGTCGCCGCCGAGGATTTTCATGAACGTCGACTTGCCGCAGCCGTTCGCCCCAATCAACCCATAGCGGTTCCCTTCCCCGAATTTGACCGAGATGTTTTCGAAGAGAGGCTTCGGCCCGAATTGCATCGTGATATTGGCTGTGGACAGCACGGCGCGTACCTTTGAGATAGTGATCCGACCTGGATCGCTGAAAAACCGAACATTTTAGCAGCATATCGTATCGCCCGCGCCGCCCTACGCATGCCGTCCGCTTGCCTCCTGCCCGACCGGCAGCGGCTTTTCAGCCGCGCTGACCCGGTTGCAGCACGTCGACGAAAGCGGAGAAATCGGCGTCCGCGAGGCCCATCGCAGCAGCAAGACGCAGCACCTGCTGCACCGTGCCCGCGACCGGCATCGGCGTGCCGGTTTCATAGGCCGTCGCGGCAATCGTGTCGACGTCTTTCTGGAAGGTGCGCAGCGCGCCGATCGGCGCATCGCCGCGCCGCGTCATGCGCGGCACGAAGGTTTGCAGCAGCACCGAATCCGCCCAGCCGCCGGCGAGCGCTTCGGTCAGCCGCGCGGCGTCGATCCCGCTTCGCTGCGCAAGGCTGACCGCTTCGGCGATGGCGGCGACGGTCGCGGTGACGATCGACTGATTACAGAGCTTCGCCGTCTGGCCCGCGCCGACTTCGCCCATATGGGTGACGCGCGCCGCGTACGCGCCGATCACCGGCCTCACCGCCTCGACGTCGGCGACGGCGCCGCCCGCCATCACCGCGAGCGTGCCGGCCGTCGCGCCGGCCACGCCACCCGACACCGGCGCGTCGACCCAGCCGATGCCCGCCGCGGCGGCGCGTTGCGCGAAGCCGCGCGTCGCGGACGGCGCGATGCTCGAATGGTCGACGATGCGCCGCACGCGCGCCGCGCCCGCCGCGCGCTGCGTGGCGGGCGCGATACCGTGTCCGGCATCGAATACGACCTGCTCGACCGCGTTCGCATCCGATACGCACAGGAAGATCAGCTCCGCACAGCCGGCCAGCGCGCCAGGTGTCGGCACAACGCGCGCACCGTCCTTCACCAGTGCGTGAGCTTTGTCGGGCGTGCGATTCCATACGTGAACCGTGTGGCCCGCTCGCAGCAAATGCCGGATCATCGGGGCGCCCATCAAACCCGGGCCGCAAAAACCTACTTCCATTGTTTCGATTCCTCGCTGTCGATCGATGGTGTCCTGAGCGTTGCGTTCCGTCCGCCGCCTCGGCGCCCATCATAGCGCCGCGCCCCGGCACGCGTCGCGAAAGCGCCCACACATTGCGCGCGTCGCGTGCCGTGTGTGCGCTCGGGCACGTCGAGTGCATGCAAATCCGGGGATTCGCCGCAGTCTCATTACCTATACTTTTGTTGACCCATCGGAGGTGCATCATGAGCGAGCACGTGTACAAGATCATCGAAATCACCGGCTCGTCGCCGAAATCGAGTGACGACGCGATTCGCGGCGCGATCGACAAGGCGTCCAGAACCTTGCGCAATCTGTGCTGGTTCGAAGTGCTCGAAACGCGCGGACATATCAACAACAACCAGATCGCGCATTGGCAGGTGACGATCAAAGTCGGGCTGCGTCTCGAAGACTAACGCGCGACATGCGCGTTGAAATGCTGCACCCGTGCCGGTGCGGCATGCTCTCGTCCGACGGCTTCGTCGTTTTCTGCGTTTTCCGCGAATCGCCCACTTCGGTGGGCCCGATTTCTCTTTTGTCCGCCAGCATCGTCTAATGGTTGTGCACATCGGGCCGGGCGGCCCCGCCGCAGCGTGCTCTGCGGGAAAGCCTCTCTTGACGGCTCGTGGCTTCTATATTAAAAATGATATGCCCCCGCCATGCAACGATCAGCCACGACATATACTCCGGAGAGGTCATGAGTCAGCAACGCGAGGCGATCGACACCTATCTGCTGCGCGTATTGCATACGCTGCTAATGGAACGCAGCGTCACGCGCGCGGCGGTCAAGCTCAACCAGTCGCAGCCGGCCATCAGCGCGGCGCTGCGCCGCCTGCGCGACATCACCGGCGACCCGCTGCTGGTGCGCGGCAAGTCCGGCATGGTGCCGACCGAATATGGGCTGCGGCTGCTCGAACCCACGCAAAACGCATTGCGTGAAATCGAGCGCATCAAGTTCCAGCAGCACAGCTTCGATCCTGGGACGTCGATCCGCTGTTATCGAATTGGCTGCCCGGACTACCTGAACGTGCTGTTCGTGCCGACGGTCGTCGAACGCTTCCGGCAGGCCGCGCCGAACGCGACGCTCGAATTCCATTCGCTCGGCCCCGCATTCGACTATGAGCTCGCGCTCGAGGACGGCAAACTCGACACGGTCGTCGGCAACTGGCCGGAGCCGCCCGAACAGCTCCATCTGTCGAATCTGTTCGTCGATCAGATCGTCTGCCTGATGGGCAATACGCATCCGTTTGCGAAGCGCGGCTCAATCACGCTCGACCAGTACCTGAATGCCCCTCATCTCGCGCCGACGCCCTATTCGGTCGGCCAGCGCGGCGCAATCGACGTGCATCTCGCGCGCGAGCGGTTAAAGCGCCATGTGGTCGTCACGCTGCCTTACTTCAATCTCGCGCCGTACGTGCTGATCAAATCCGATCTGATCTTCACGACGACGCGGCTTTTCGCCGATTACTACGCAAAGTTCCTGCCGTTGACCGTGATGCCCGCGCCGCTCGACTTCCCGCCGATGCAGTACTACCAGCTGTGGCATGAGCGCGTGCATTACTCCGATGAAGTGCGGTGGCTGCGCAGCCTTGTCGCGGAAGCCACGCGCACGCTGATCGACAAGTGACACTGCCCGCACGGGTGTCCGCCGCCACGTCGCGCGTCACATCCTGCGTGGCATCGGCCGTTTCATGCGGCGGCTTCGACCAGTTGTCGCGCCAAACGGTTGTGCCGCTCGATCAGCGGGCCGAGTTCGACGGTGCTCAAAACGCCGTTTTTCACCACTTGCCTGCCGCCGATCACGCTATGGGCCACCTGTGACGGCGCGCAAAACACCAGCGCCGCCACCGGATCGGACAACGCGCCCGCAAAAAGCGGCTGGCGCAGATCAAACGACACGAAGTCCGCCGCCATGCCCGGCGCAAGCACACCGATATCATCGCGACCCAGCACCGTCGCGCCGCCGAGCGTCGCGATTTCGAGCGCTTCGCGCGCGGTCATCGCGTCAGGACCGAAACCGACTCGCTGCAACAGCAGCGCCTGCCGGACTTCGGCCACCATCTGCGACCCGTCGTTCGATGCGGAACCGTCGACCCCCAGGCCGACCGGCACCCCCGCGAGCCGCATCCGCTTGACCGGGGCAATGCCCGACGCAAGCCGCATGTTCGAGCACGGACAGTGCGCGACGCCGGTGCCCGTGCGCGCGAACAGATCGATGCCCGCGTCGTCGAGCTGCACGCAGTGCGCGTGCCAGACGTCGCGGCCGACCCAGCCGAGGTCGTGCGCGTACTGAGCCGGCGTCATGCCGAACTTCTCGCGGCTATACGCGACGTCGTTGGTGTTTTCAGCCCGATGGGTATGCAACGACACGCGGTAGTGCCGCGCGAGCGCGGCGGACTCCCGCATCAGGTCGCGGCTGACCGAAAACGGCGAACATGGCGCGACGACGATCCGCAGCATCGCGTAGCGTCCTTCGTCGTGATAAGCCTCGATCACGCGCTGCGTGTCTTTCAAAATGTCCGCTTCGCGCTCGACCACCGTATCCGGCGGCAAACCGCCATCGCGCTGCCCGACGCTCATGCTGCCGCGGCTTGCATGAAAACGCATACCGATCCGCTGCGCCGCGTCGATGCTGTCATCAAGGCGGCAGCCGTTCGGATAGAGGTAAAGATGATCGCTCGACGTCGTGCAACCCGACAGCAGCAGTTCGGCCATTGCGGTCAACGTCGACACCTCGATCATCTCCGGCGTCAGGTGCACCCACACCTTGTACAGGCTCGTCAGCCAGCCGAACAGCTCGGCGTTCTGCGCAGCCGGCAGCGCGCGCGTCAGGGTCTGGTACATGTGATGGTGCGTATTGACGAGACCCGGTATCACCAGATGGCCACGCAGGTCGAGCACGTCGTCGGCTGTTTGCGGCAAATCGGCCGTGGCGCCGACCGCGACGATCCGGCCGTCTTCGATATAGAGCCCGGCGTCACGCAGCTCGCGCCGCGTATCGTCCATCGTCACCAGAACGTCCGCGTGTTTCACCAGCATGGTGTGGATGCTGCCACGGGTGTTGCGCTGCGTCGCTGTCATGCTTTCCTCCTTGATCGCGGTCACCTTCGGCGTTCAAAATCCGCTTGGCAATGCGTGCCGCCGCGATACCGCGGTTCACGCCGTCGATATAGTCGGCCCGGCCGACCCCGGCGCCGACATGTCCGGCGCGCCGCTCGCGCGGGGGGCGCGACTCTGCGGCGCGCGGCTTATGCGTTAGCCATTATCTTTCCTATCGCGGCCTCGCGAGCTTCGTCAATGTTTCTACAATGCATGTCACGGCGCTCGCTTGAATCCGCCGACGGGTATGTAGCCACTGACGTGGAGCCTCGATCCGCCGCCTGGTAGAGGGATCGGGTTGCCGCTGAAACCTCGCATTCACCCAAGGAAAATCGCGAATGGGCAAGCTCACTACCCACGTGCTCGACACGGCGAACGGCCGTCCGGGCGCGGGCATCAAGATCGAACTCTTCGCGCTCGCGGGCGATACGCGCCGCGCGCTGAAAACCACCACCACCAACGCTGACGGCCGCTGCAACGAGCCGCTGCTCGAAGGCGGCGCGCTCGTCGCCGGCGAATACGAACTGGTGTTTCACGCAGGCGACTATTTCGCGGCGGCCGGCGCACCACTGCCACAGCCGCGCTTCGTCGACCGCGTCGTGCTGCGCTTCGGCGTCGCGGATGCGGCTGCGCACTATCACGTGCCGCTGCTGGTTTCGCCATGGTCGTATAGCACGTACCGCGGCAACTGAGCGGCCGCGACGCAACGCGCGCGACGCATCGTTGCATTGCGCGCCGGGCGCTGCCGGGACCTGTTATGCAGCCCGGTGGGCGACCCCATCAAGGCACGCCACGGAATGCGACGCATCCGGAACGGCAAGCAAAATAGCGGTGTGCCTCACCCGCAGCAGGCGTGGTGCTTCGATTGACGCGTAGCAACGCGCTTTCAGCCCCGCGCCTGCGACGAATCGGAAGTGGAGGAGTTTCATGGAAGGCTTTATCACCGACTGGCTGAATCTCGCGATCCGCTGGTTTCACGTGATCGCGGCGATCGCGTGGATCGGCGAGTCGTTTTACTTTGTCGCGCTCGACAACAGCCTCAAGCCGCCTCAGGACCCGAACCAGCGCCGCCGCGGCGTGTTCGGCGAACTGTGGCACGTGCATGGCGGCGGCTTCTACAACATGCAGAAGTACACGGTCGCGCCGCCCGAGATGCCCGACGACCTGCACTGGTCAAAATGGCCGTCATACACGACGTGGCTCTCCGGCTTCGGGCTCTTCACGGTGCTCTATCTGTGCGCGCCAAACACGTACCTGATCGATAAGAACGTGCTCGACATGGGGCCGGTGGTCGCGGTCGCCTCCGCAGTCGGCTTTCTCGCCGGCGGCTGGATCATCTACGACTCGCTGTGCCGGCTGCTCGGCAAGAACGACCGCGTACTTGGCGTTTGCGTGGCACTCGTCGTACTGATCGGCGCGTGGCTTGCGTGTCATATCTTCGCCGGCCGCGCCGCGTATCTGATCATGGGCGCGACGCTTGCGACCATCATGTCCGCGAATGTGTTCTTCGTGATCATTCCGGGCCAGCGCAAGATGGTCGACGCGATGCTCAAGGGCGACACGCCGAACCCGATCTACGGCAAGCGCGGCAAACAGCGCTCGGTGCACAACACCTATTTCACGTTGCCGGTCGTATTCGCGATGCTGTCGAATCACTACGCGATGACGTACACGCATCCGTACAACTGGGCGGTGCTGGCCGTGATCATGCTCGCCGGCGCGCTGATCCGGCAGTTCTTCGTGATGCGCCATCGGGGCCAGGTGTTGTGGTATCTACCGCTCGCGGGCGTCGCACTGATGGCGGCTGCGCTCGTCTGGACGATGCCGAAGCCGGTCGTGCCACAAGCCGAGGCCGCCAATGCGCCGAAGATCAAGGTTGCGGATATCGCGCCGATCCTGCAGCAGCGCTGCGTCGCATGCCACTCCGCGCATCCGACACTGATGGGAAGCGCGCCTGCAGGTGTGATGTTCGATACGCCGGCTGAAATCTCGCAGAATGCGCAGCGGATCTATCAGCAGGCGGTGACGCTCAAGGCCATGCCGCTTGGCAATGTCACGCAGATGACGGATGACGAGCGGCAGAAGATCGCCGCGTGGTTCCAGGGTGGCGCGTTGCAGTAGGTTGCGGCGGTAACGGGAGGGTCGGGCGCATGCCTGTTTGTCCCCGGGCGCATCGGGCAAAGGCGGCCTCGCGTGTGAGCGCGAGGCCGCCTTTTTGTTGCCTGGGGAAGGCTCGCATGGTCCGCGCTTTGTAGCCTACGAGCTACAGTTTACTGCGTCTCGGTTGAAATTGTGGCCCGTGGGATACCATTCCATATGATGGAGTTGTATCTCTTGAGCTACAATAATCATGAAAATCCGAAACTTGGTCGCCCAAGGGCTACAAAATGACTACGCTCGCTGATGTTTCAGACATGTTGAAGGAAGCCCGCCACGAAGCCAGTCTCTCGCAAGAGGAATTGGCACGCCGGGCCGGTGTCGCCCGTACCACCGTGGCGCGCATGGAAACGCTTGCGAAGGGCGACATGAGCGTATCCGTACTCGTGCGTCTGCTGGAAGCCGCGGGCTGCGATCTCAAGGTCGTTGCCCACGGGTTCGGTCGTACGCTCGACGATATCCTCATCGAGCAGCGCGCAGCACCGGGGCCGAATCGATGAAGCTCGATGTCCATGTAAGGGGCCGCCAGGTCGCCTCGCTGTTTCGCGAGCGCGACGAGTACGTGCTGCAATACAACGGCGATGCCGCGCCCGCGGACTTCGTCAGTCTGACGATGCCCGTGCGCGAAGCACCGTGGCGCTGGCCGCGCGATCTGCATCCGTTCTTCCGGCAGAATCTGCCGGAAGGATACCTACTCAATCTGATCCGCGAGCAATTTGGTCCTCTGCTCGACGGCACCGATCTCTCGCTACTCGCCGTCGTCGGTGCGGTCGGCATCGGGCGCGTGGCGGTGACGCCGGAGGGTGTGCCGCCCGGTACCGAGCTGCATCCGCTGGATATCAAGGACATCCTGCACGGCGACAATACTACGGAGCATTTCGCGGCGCTGGTGCGCGACTACGCGCGTGCCGCGATCTCCGGCGCGGTGCCGAAGTTTATCGCGCCCGAGGCGTCGCCTGCCGGCACCGCTGCACCGCCTGTCGTTGCGGCATCCCTCGGAAAATCGACGATCAGAACCAGCCGATACATCGTTAAAGGCTCCGACGAAAACACGCCTTTTCTCGGCTTCAACGAGTTCTACACGATGCGTGTGCTCGATCATGCCGGCGTCGTGCCGGTCGCCCGCACGCAGATGTCCGACGATGGCCGGGCACTTGTCGTCGAACGGTTCGACGTCGACGAACAAGGTCTGCCCATGCTCGGTGTCGAAGACATGTGTGGTCTACTCGGCTTGCCGCCACACGAAAAATACAACTCGACCACGGAGAAAATGCTGAAGGCGGCGAAAGCCTATTTGCTGTCGCGCGAAAACCTGCGCACGCAATTCGAACAGCTCGGCTGGCACCTGCTTGCCAATTACGTCGTGCGCAATGCCGACTGCCACACGAAAAACGTCGCCCTGCTCTATTCAAACGCTGACGACGTAGCCTTCTCCCCCGTGTACGACATCGTGACGACGCAGGCCTATCCGCGATTCGCGACGAATCCGCCGGGCCTGCCAGTCGAAGGGCGCAAGACCTGGGCGCCCGGCAAAACACTTGAACGTTTCTTCAATACACGCATGGGCATTCCACCGCGACAGTACGCCCAGATGGTGGAAACGCTATGCGATTCGGCCGTCGAGGTCGGTCATCAAGTCATCGAAGCGGCGCGTAATGAACCGCAATGGCGCAATGTCGCCAAGCAGATGCTGCACGCGTGGAACGACGGCATGGCCTCATTGCGGAGCCCAAAGAAAGGCGCAAGGCTGAAAGGCCTGACCCAGGCAATCGAAGCGGCGGGATTTTCTTCCGCACAGCCGCCCGTACCCGCGCGCGAGGTGATCGGGCATTCGCCTTTGCTTGCAAAACGTTAGACGGTGAATCGACAGAACCAGGCGGCCCGCCCCGTCGCGGGCCACCCTGACAGCATCAATACGTGACGACGTTCAACGCATCATCCGTCAGCCACAACGACTCAGCCAGATCCTGCTCGTTCAGGTTCAAGCCGTCGCCGCCGCGATCGACGACGATAAAGTCGCTGACTTCGCCCAGTGCGATCAGCGGATGGTGCCAGACGCCTTTTGCATAGTTCACGCCCTGCCAGCCGCCTGTCACGAACGCACGGATCGCCTGCGGATCGAGTTCGCCGGCCGGGGCGACGACAATCAGGTACGGCCGGTCGTCAAACGGAATGAACGCCTGGCTGCCGAGCGGATGCCGCTCGAGCATCTTCACTTCGAACGGCAACGCGCGCGGCTGTCCGCGAAACAGATTGACGAGCGTGCGGCCACCGCCGTCGCTCACGTCCACCTTTGCAAGATCGTGGTAGCGGATCGTCGTGCCCAGATTGATCGGGATCTGTTTCGCGCCTTCAAGCTCGATCACATCACCGAACGGCGCGAAGGCTTCGCGCGTCAACGGCTCGATGCGCAGCGTCTTCATTTCGTACGCGATGTTCATGCGAGCGTGCCCCACAGCCGCAGACGGGATACGCCGCCGTCCGGAATAATGTTGAAGCGCACATGCGTAATGGGCCCAAGCGCCTCCAGTTCGCTTTCGAAGAAGTGCTGCTTGTCCATCTGCAGCTTCTGCTCGCCGAGCAGCACCGGCCAGAACATCGCCTGCGTGATCAGCGAACTGTCGGTGCCGCCGGTTACATAGGCGGCCTGGATCGAGCAGCGATCCGGAAAGTTGCCCTTGAAGTGCGCGGTGTCGACTTCGATCTTGCGGATCACGCCGGGCTGCGCCAGCGCGACGATCGCCCAGTCGTTACCCGGCTCGCGGCGCCGGCGCGTTTCCCAGCCGTCGCCCATGTTGACGCCGCGGCCCGGCATCAGGATGGTCGATGCCGCGCCGAAGTGCTGGTTGTTTGCGCCGACCAGATACGCGCCGTTTTCCATCGCGGCGAGATCGAACAGTTCGGTACGGCTCGCGCCCGCCCAATCGACCTGCGGCTGCCCGTACACGCGCAGGCGGGCAATGCCGCCGTCCGGATAGATGTTCACGCGCACGTGGGTATACGCATTGGAGTCGGTCACTTCGAGATAGTGATGGCTGTTGCCTTGCAGCGTCGTCGAAGGAACAATCGGCGTCCATTGGGTCGACTGGTTCGGCGCGCCACCGACAACGCGCGCCGCTTCCACCGATGCCGCTGGCGGAAAATTGCCGGTGAAATGGCTCGTATCGACGTCGAGCCCCTTGATCGCGCCGGGCCGCGCGAGCTTCACGATGCACCAGTCGTAGCCGGTCGTGCGCTTGCGGCGGGTTTCCCAGCCATCCATCCACTTGCCGTGTTCGTCGTATTTGCCGGGAATGAAGACCGCGGGCTCCGGATTGAGCATCCGGTCTTTCGGCGCGAAAAACTCGTCGCTCGCTTCGAGCGCTTGCGCGCCGAGCCGCGGGTCCGCGAGATTCACATAGCGGCGCGTGAAATCGGGTGCATTGGGGTCGAGAATCGGGAGTGCCATCGTTGTCTTCCTTGAAGTCTGTTTGATGCGTACGGGTTCGTACGCGGTCTTCGTGAGTGCGCGTTCAGCTGCCGATCAGGTCGTCGAGCCGGAAACGCGCGATCCGATAGATCTGCTCGAGGCTCGCGCGCAATTCATCCGCGCGGCTACTGCCGACGCGCGCCTCGAAGTTCGCGATAATGCCGTGCCGGTCATAGCCGCGTACCGCCAGAATGAATGGGAATCCGAACTTGTTTCGATACGCCGCATTCAGGCGCAGCAACGTGTCGAATTCCTGCTGCGTACATTGATCAAGGCCCGCGCCGCTTTGCTCGCGCGTCGATTCCGCGGTCAATTCGCCACGTACCGCAGCCTTGCCCGCGAGCTCCGGGTGCGCGTTGATCAACGCAAGTTGCTTCGCCTCCCCTGCCGTTTCGACGATCAGCGACATCTTGCTGTGCAGGTCGTCAACGCTCGCGAACGGGCGCAATTCGGCGGCCGCTTCGGCGACCCACGGCGAATGTTCGAAGATGCCCGATAGCGTCGCGACGAACGCATCCGTCGACACGCGGTTCAGTTGATCGAGGGTGGTTTGCATCGCTTTCATGCGGTTTCCCCGCGTTCCGGTTGCTGATAAGGATGGTGCTCGCGCCAGTGCCGCGCGATGTCGATACGGCGCGTCACCCACACGCGGTCGTGCTGTTCGATGTGATCGAGAAAGCGCTGCAGCGCGCGAAAACGCCCCGGGCGCCCGAGCAGTCTGCAATGCATGCCGATCGACAGCATCTTCGGCGCTTCGTCGCCCTCCTCGACCAGCACGTCGAATGCGTCGCGCAGATACGTGAAGAAATGGTCCGCGGTGTTGAATCCCTGCGGCGTGGCAAAGCGCATGTCGTTGGTGTCGAGCGTGTATGGGACGATCAGTTGAGGCACCTTGGCGCCGCCCGTGACGTCGACGTCCATCCAGAACGGCAGGTCGTCGCCGTAGTAGTCGGAGTCGTACAGAAAGCCGCCATACTCCGCGACCAGCCGATGCGTGTTCGGACTGTCGCGGCCCGTATACCAGCCAAGCGGCCGCACGCCGGTCACCCGCTCAATCGCCTCCATGCCAAGCCGCATATGCTCGGCTTCACGCTCCGGCGTGAAGTCCTGATAGTGAATCCAGCGATAGCCATGGCAGGCGATTTCATGTCCGAGTTCGACGAACGCGCGCGCGACTTCCGGATTGCGCTCGATCGCCATGCCGACCGCGAACACCGTGAGCGGCAGACCGCGTTTTTCGAACTCGCGCAGAATGCGCCACACACCAGCCCGCGAGCCGTACTCGTAGATCGACTCCATGCTCATGTGTCGCGCAGGAAACGACGTGGCGCCGACGATCTCCGACAGAAACTGCTCCGACCCGGTGTCGCCGTGCAGGACACAGTTCTCGCCGCCCTCTTCGTAATTGAGCACGAACTGCACGGCAATACGCGCGCGCCCGGGCCAGTTCGCTTGCACGGGATGACGGCCATAGCCGATCAGGTCGCGTGGATAGTTCGGATCGAGTGACATGATTTGACTGGAAACAGCGGTTGACTTGAACACGCGGCGTGGCATTGATGCACGCTCGACGATACGGGCTCACGCGCGGTGCGGCAGGGTTCAGCCAGTGTAGCCAAAACCCCCGGGTGCGCGCATACACCCGGGCCGATAGTGCGGGTCAGACTGGATGTATATGCGATGCGCCATCTTCGGCGGCGGCGTTTGCGCTGCGACTTGCCATGACGCTCGTCGCGGTATCCGCGGTCGTACTCATCGTCGCGTTCGCCGCGTGGTTCGCGTTTACCCGCATCGAATTCTGCGCATCGCCTTCGGTCGGACTGAAGCGGGCAAATGCGCCGTCGTAGCGTTTCGCCAGCGGGCGCGCGTAGTCGCCGCGCTTCGCGGTCGACAGGCGCAGCGCAATCAGCGCTTCGACCCATTTGACCGCCGCCGTCACCCCCTCGACAACCGGCGCCCCCAACGCATCCTCGATTTCCGCGCATAGCTCGACCATCCCCGCGCAACCGAGCACGATCGCATCCGAGCCGTCTTCATCGAGCGCTCGCCGGCATTCGTCGACGATGATCCGGCGCGCGGCCGAACCCGGCTGGTCGAGATCGAGCACCGCGACGTCGGTCGCGCGGACGTTGCGGCAAAAGCGCTTCATGCCGTAGCGTTCGGCAAGGTGCCACGCCATGCCGCAGGTGCGCGACAGCGTCGTCACCACGGAGAAGCCCGGCGCGATCACACTTGCCGCGTGCATCGCCGCTTCGGCGATGCCGATCACCGGGCCGCGCGCGACTTCACGCGCCGCATAGAGGCCCGGGTCGCCGAAGCATGCGATCACGTAGCCGTCGCAGCCTTCGCGCTCGCCCGCCACCACTTCAGCAAGCAGGCCCGGCGTCGCCCATGCTTCGTCGTAGTAGCCTTCGATCGAAGGCGGCCCCATCGTCGGGCTCACCGCGATGATTTCCGTACCCGGCGCGGCGATGTTGCGCGCACAACGACCCATCGTCTCGGTCATCCGCTGGGTCGTGTTCGGGTTGATCAGTTTGATACGCATATCGACTCCTGTTGCCGCGCGAGTGCGCGCTTGACTGCATGGCGATCATGTCACTTGTGCGCGAGCATCCGATAGAACACGGCGCCCAGTGCCGCGCCGACAAACCATGAGAAATTCGCGAGACCGCCGAACGCCGGCACCATCACGCACAGCACCGCAATCAGCGCTGCCGGCAGCAACGCCGCGACCGCACGGTAATTGACACCGTTCCGATACCAGTACGTGCCCTGCTCCGACACCGTGTACAGATCGTCAAGCACGATCTTCTGGCGCTTCACGAGGTAGTAGTCGACGATCAGCACACCATACAGCGGCCCGATAAAGCTGCCGAGCACGTCAAGCGTGTAGTGGATCACTGCCGGGTTGTTGAACAGGTTCCACGGCGTGATGAAGATCGACGCGACCGCGGCCAGCATGCCGCCCGCGCGCCAGCTGATCAGACGTGGCGCGACATTCGAGAAGTCGAACGCAGGCGAAACGAAGTTGGCGACGATGTTAATGCCGATCGTTGCGATCGTGAACGTAAGCGCGCCGAGAATCACCGCGGTCGGATAGTCGATACGGCCTACCGTTTCGACGGGATCCGTGATCAGTTCACCAAACACCGGCAGCGTCGCGGCGGTCGTGATGACGGTCACCAGCGAGAACGCGAGAAAGTTGACCGGCAAGCCCCAGAAGTTGCCGCGCTTCACGCTGCGAAAGCTCTTGCCGTAGCGCGAGAAATCGCCGAAATTCAGCATCGGGCCCGAGAAATACGACACGACAAGCGAGATCGCCGTGATCATCACCGGCACGACCTCCATCCCGTGATACTTGACGCCGCCCAGGTTGATGCCGATGTTGCGCCAGCCCGCGCGCCACACCATGTAACCGGCGAGGATGAACATCACGACATAGACTGCCGGGCCCGCGAAATCGATAAACTTCTTGATGGTCTCCATCCCGTTCCAGAATACGAACGCCTGCAGCACCCACAGCAGCATGAAGCCAGACCAGCCGACCGTCGACAGGCCCATGAAGCCGTGACGATGCACATCCGCATACGGAAGCAGTTGCGGGAAGAACTTCAACACGACGATCACCAGCGCGCTCGATGCGAGGTAGGTCTGGATGCCATACCACGCGACGGCGATCAGGCCGCGAATCACGGCCGGCACATTCGCGCCGAGCACACCGAACGTCGCACGGCACGCAACCGGATAAGGCACGCCGTTTTGCTGGCTGGGTTTAGCGATCAGGTTGCACAGCACATTGACGAACGTGATGCCGACCAGCAGCGCGATCAGCACCTGCCAGCTCGTCAGGCCAAGCGCGAACAGGCTTCCCGCGAATACATAGCCACCCACGCTGTGCACGTCGGACATCCAGAACGCGAAGATGTTGTACGCACCCCACGTCTGTTTGTGCAATGGTGCAAGATCTTCGTTGTACAGACGTTCGCTATAACCGGCAGGCAGCGGTGGTTCGATTGCCGCCACGCCGCTGACGCTGCTGTCTTCGTATGCGGGAATAGCCGGGTTGCCCGGTGCCGCGCTGAACTGAGCCATGAACTCCTCCAAGGATTGGGATCATCGGTCGAATGCAGGTCGATGCCTGGGTCGATGCCTGGGTCGATACCCGGGTCAAAACCCGCGTCAAAACCGATTCGCCATTGCATCGTGCATGCCAGTCATGCGGCCGCTCGTCGTCAAGTGGCGGCCGATGTGTTTCGCATGCGCTTTGCCGCGGTTGTCTCCGTACTTTCGTACTTGTTCTAATGGCTTCGGCAGAAGCCGCGGACCTCTGCCGGAACGTCGCCGCGTGATGCGTGCCGCCTGGCGGTGGCGCGTATATCGCGATCTTTCAGTTCGAATTCAGTGCAGCGCGCACCGCACGCGAGCGTGCGGCAAACGCCTGCCTCATCCTGATGCGCGCGGTCCCGCGCGCGTGCCGAATACTTCGTGCAGATCGGCCGGGCCGGTCGCCGGCCGGTCGAGCATCTTCAGTTCAACGCTCTGCAAATGGCGCGACATCAATGACGCAGCGCTTTTTGCATCGCCGGCGTCGAGTGCGCCGAGAATCGCTTCGTGGTCTTCGAACGAGCACGGGCTACGTCCGAGCGATTCATACAGCGCCGAGATCAACGTTGAGCGCGCAACCAGTCCGCTCAGGCAATCGCACAGCACCGTATTGCCGGTCAGCGACGCGAGCTCGGTGTGGAATTCGCCGGACAACCTGATCCATGCGGGAAAGTCGCGTGTCTCGAACGCTTTGCGCTCGCGGCCGATCATTCCGCCAATCGACTTCAGGCGCTTCACACCATGCCCACCCGCGCAGATCTTTTCGACGACCGCCAGCTCGATGATGCGGCGCATCTCGAACACCTCATGCACTTCCTGCAGCGTCGGACTCGCGACGAACGCGCCACGATTCGGTTCGAGGTCGACAAGCCGGTCGTTCGCGAGCAGCGTAAGCGCCTGACGGATCGGTCCACGCTTGACGCCGAACACATCGCATAACTGCGCTTCAGTCAGCTTCGAACCGGGCGCGAGGCGATGCTCGAGAATCGCCGCGCGAATGCGCTCAGCGATCGCTTCGGATTTCGAACCATTCGACGGGGCGGTAGACGTGTCGGACATGATCGGGCTGGCCGTTTATTGAGATGCATCTTAGGACGACGATAAGAATTGTCAACAATTTTTATACTGAATTTTCGACAATTCTCATGGAATCCTAGTCAGCACAGGGCGCAGCCGCCTTGTCTGGCGCGGCTGACTACCTGAAGCGCATGACGGATGGGCTTACTTCAATGGAAGGGAGGTTTACGCGGCGGGGACATTTTGTCGACAAAATGTCGAGCGTCGTCGACACGCGTCCGTGATTTCGCGTGTGTGCACACGAGCGAGACCAATCAGCTCCGCTCTTTTATTCTTCAGCTCATTCGAGCACGGGATGTCCGGACAGCGTGAGCCGGAAACCATGCGCATCCGCCACCAGATGCGCATCGGCACCCACCGGCAAGGTCACCATGTCCGGGACATGGCCGAATGGCAGCCCCGTGATCACCGGCATGCCGACGACCGAACGCACCTGCTCGATCATCGCGCTCAGGTCGTAGCCGTTGTCGTACTCGAACGGCTTGCCGCCGGAGAAATCGCCGAGGATCAGCGCCTGCTGCCGGTCGAGGATGCCGGCCAGCTGCAGTTGATAAATCGCGCGTTCGAGCCGAAACGGCTGCTCGTTGACGTCTTCGATAAACAGGATGCCGCCTTCGACCGGCGGCAGATACGGCGTGCCGACCAGCGACGTCAGCACGGCCAGGTTACCGCCCCACAACGTGCCGGTGACGTCCGCCGACTGCACCTGCGGCACGGTGCTCGTGACGGTGAAGGTCGGCTGGGTCAGCGCATGCCAGAAGTGCTGCATCGTGAATTCGCTGACCGCCGGCGCGCCGAAATCGCCGACCAGCATCGGTCCGCCGAACGACGCGACGCCACAGCGCGCGAGCAACGCAAGCTGGATCGCGGTGAAATCGCTGTGTCCGACGAAGGCGATCGGCTGATCCTGCAAGCGACGCTGCAAACCGTCGTAGTCGAGGCCATGCAGAATACGCACCGCGCCATAGCCGCCGCGCACCGCCAGCACGATGTCCGGCAGGTCGCGCGACGGATCGGCGAGCCGGTTCAGTTCCGCGGCGCGCTCGCTGTCCGTGCCCGCGAAGCGTTGAAAGCGCCGCTGCGTTGCCGGAATGTTCTCGAGATGATGGCCTTGCGCACGCAGGCGCTGCAGCGCGAGATGCAGCGCCGTGGGATCGTGCGGGTAACCCGAGGGCGCAATCAGTTCGATTTTGCGGTGCGCGATCATAAGCGGCTGGTGAGTTGTTGTTAGTGAGCGGCGCGACGACTACGCTTTTGCGTCAACTCCGGTTTGCCGTTCAAAGCGGCCAGCGCGTGCCGGGGTCGCCGCTGTCCCGGGCTTCGACGGCGGTGCCGGATGCGTTTGTCGCGCCGCCGGCATCATCGCCGACGCCGGTCGACGCGGCAAGTCTGGCGCGCGCATCACGTGCGGCGCGCCGCCGGTCTGCGAAAAACGAACTCAACGCGAGCCCGCATTCGGCTTCGAGTACGCCACCGATCACTACCGTGTGATGATTCAGCTGCGTATTCGCAAATGCATCGACGACGCTACCGCATGCGCCGGTCTTCGGATCGCGCGCGCCAAACACGACGCGCGCGATGCGCGCGTGCATGATCGCGCCGGCACACATCAGACAAGGCTCGAGCGTCACAAACAGCTCGCAGCCCGGCAAGCGGTAGTTCTGCAGCCTGTCGGCGGCCGCTCGAAGCGCCGCCATCTCGGCATGCGCGGACGGATCATGGGCGCCGATCGGATGGTTGAATCCCTTCGCGATTACTTCGTCGCCACGCACGAGCACCGCGCCAACCGGCACTTCACCGGCCGCACGCGCCTCTTCGGCGGCGGCTTGCGCGAGCCGCATGAAATAGCGGTCACGCTCGGAGGCGGTTTCAGGTTCAGGGAGCAAGGGAGTCTCTGAGGACGCGCAACGCGCGTGCGGCGCTATCGCCGTTTCGTCTTCAGATATATCAGATTTTTCGACCGCGCTGATTTCGGAACCGGCATGCGCCGGCATCGCGACGGATTTGTCCGCGGCAGCGGCCACTATGAGGTCGTGTCGTCGGCATCGGCGCCGGCTACACGCTCCGACAGGCGCTCAGCAATTCGGCGGCAGTAGTCGCGCGGCACCAGCATCGGGCCGCCGCGCAGCGATTCGAGCGCCATATCGAGCGCAAGCATCTTCACCTGCAGCCGGCAGCGCGTCGCCCGGTCGCTCACTGCGGCCAGTTCGTCCTGCAGGCTATGCAGCGCCCGCAGTTGTTCGATGGCCGGCGGCACGAAGCCCGCATTCTTCAGAATCCGGTTCGCGACGCGCACTTCCTCGGGGACCAAGGGGTCGTCTTCGAAATTGAGCGGCGCACCCGCGCCCGGCAATTCGTCGAATTCACCACGCGCGGCTGCGGCGGCAATGCGTTGTTCGACTAGCGCATCAAGCAATTTCATTTGCAATCCACTACGTTGCGGCTCGGGCATTCTAACAGCACCCGGCGTATATGTTTCACTCGTAACATAGACGAGACAACCTGGATTCGGAATTATCTGATTGCTAGCGCTTCCGGCAAAGATATGGTTGAGCGTTTGGGTGTTTAAATATGCAAAATCAAAACATATTGATGTGCTTGCGATTGCATATTTCGGTCAATCCTCCCGACTCTGCGCAAAGGACCCATGCCGGAAGTGAGGAGCCGGAATCGATGTCGACAGATGTCGGATGCGCAAGATACGCAGCTCGCGCGAAGTCACTGGCTCGTGCCGCGTTCGGCGCCATTACGTTGACGGTGGCACTGTCCGGATGCGGCACGCTTTGCGGATTCACGGGTGGCAGCGGCAGCGGATTTGCCGGCGGATGTTCGACGGGCATGCGGTTCTAGCGCGCCGGCGGTGCAGCGCTGCCCCCTGATCGGCTGTCTCCTGTTTCGCTTCTCGACCGATCGTCGGGAGAAACCCGCAATTGTTTTATAAAGACATGCTCACTAGCATGTCAGTCGTTGCCCGACCGAACCGAACCCGTGGGCTTGACTACTGGAGCGAGCGCGACAGGCCATGAGTCTTCTTGAACTCAGAGGCATTTCCAAGCACTTCGGCGCCATTCATGCGCTGAACGACGTGACGTTCAGTCTGGAGCCGGGCCAGGTGGTCGGTCTGATGGGCGACAACGGGGCCGGCAAATCGACGCTGGTGAAGGTCATCGCCGGGAATTTTCCGCCGTCGCACGGCGAAATCCGCATCGACGGCAAGCCTGTGCATTTCAGCAAACCTGTTGACGCGCGCGCCCAGGGGATCGAGGTCGTCTATCAGGACCTCGCGCTTTGCGACAACCTGACGGCAGCCGCCAATGTCTTCCTCGGCCGCGAGCCGCGCATCGGTTTCGGCCCGATTCGCATTCTCGACCACGCGACGATGTACCGGCGCGCCGGTGAACTCTTCAAAGAACTTAAATCGGAGACGCGGCCGCGCGATCTGGTGCGGCAAATGTCCGGCGGTCAGCGGCAGGCGGTGGCGATTGCGCGTACGCGCCTGTCCGACGCGCGGCTCGTCATCATGGATGAGCCCACGGCCGCGATCAGCGTGCGCCAGGTGGCGGAGGTGCTCGGCCTGATCCGACGCCTGTCCGAGCATGGCATTGCGGTCATCCTGATCAGCCACCGCATGCCCGATGTTTTCGACGTCGCCCAGCGCGTGGTCGTCATGCGGCGCGGACGTAAAGTCGCGGACAAAAGCACGGCCGCGTCCTCTCCGGAAGAAGTCACCGGACTCATCACCGGAGCGATCACCACCGCCTGAACCTGCCATCGCATAGCAGAGGAGACCTGAAATTGAACGATGCGCCGGAAAGGCCTACGCCGATGCAGACCTTGCTTGACGATCCGCAATCGGCCAAGACGCATACCCGCTGGAGCGGGTTGCTCGCGAGCCAGGTGTTCTGGGTCGTGCTCGCAACGATCGTCGCCTGCATTCTGCTGTCGCTGACGACCTCGACCTTCGCGACATCGCAGAACCTGTTCAACGTCACGCGCAACTTTGCGTTTGTCGCGATCGTCGCGCTCGGCGCGATGGCGGTGATCGTGACGGGCGGCATCGATATTTCGGTGGGCTCGACCATCGGCGTCAGCGGCGTCGTCCTCTCGGTCGTCATGAATGCCGGCTATCCGATCTGGGCCGGCATCGGCCTCGCGCTACTGACCGCCGGGTTCGTTGGCCTCGTCAACGGCGTGCTGATCGCCTATCTGAACATGCAGCCGTTCGTCGTGACGCTCGGCATGCTGAGCGTCGGCCGCAGCCTCGCGCTGGTGATCTCCCGCAGCCGGACCATTTTCGAGTTCGGCCCCGACGGTAGCAAACTCCTCGCGCTGGGGGGCGGCTCGACCTTCGGCGTCGCCAATCCGGTGTGGTTCCTCGTGGTCCTTGCCGTGCTTTTCTGGTTCGCCTTTGCGTTTACGCGCTGGGGGCGCTACGTGTTCGCAGTCGGCGGCAACCGCCATGCGGCGAATCTCACCGGCGTTCCGGTGCGCCGCGTGCTCTGTTCTGTCTATGTGCTCGGCGGCCTGATGGCAGGCGTCGCGGCCGTCCTTGAAGTCGGCTGGCTCGGCGCGGTGACGACGGGCCTCGGCACCGGCGACGAACTGCGTGTCATCGCCGCGACGGTGATCGGCGGCACGAATCTGATGGGCGGCATCGGTAGCGCTTTTGGCACCGTGATCGGCGCAGCGCTCATCGAAGTGATCCGCAACAGCCTGATTCTGCTCGGCGTCGACTCGTTCTGGCAGGGCACGGTCGTCGGTTCCTTCATCATTGTCGCCGTGCTTTTCAACCGGCTCGGCAGCGAGCGGCAACAAGATTGACATGTCTTCGGACGCACGCACCGCGCTGCGGTGAGTGCCATGGGAGGCGGTGCGGCCGGGCGATGCGCGGAACGTCCGGCCGCAGATGTTCGCAACACCGCAAGATTCCGCGGGGAGGTTAAAGCTCGAACACGAGCTTTCCTGGGATCGTTGTGAAAATGGGCGAGCAGACAGCGGCACCGCACAGCCGGCGCCGAACAGGAGGAAACAATGAAGAAAATGTTGATGTGTCTTGCTGCAATCGGGGGCTTCGCGATGCTGGCCTCCCCCGCGTTCGCGGCCGATAAGACTCTGGCACTGGTGGTGAAGGGTCTCGACAACCCCTACTTCGACCTGATGCATCAAGGATGCGATCGGGCGAACAAGGAACTCAACAAGCAGGGTTACAACTGCTACTACACCGGCCCCGCAACCGCGGCGGACGAAAGCGCCGAAGTACAGATCATCGACGACCTGCTGACCAAAGGCGTGGCGGCCATTGCGATCTCGCCGTCGAACGCGCCGGCCGTGGCGGAAGTGATACGCCGCCGCAACACGTCGATTCCAGTGATCACCGCGGATGCCGATCTGCTGCCGAAGGACCAGTCGCTGCGCAAGAGCTACGTCGGCACCGACAATTACGAACTGGGCTACAAGCTCGGCGAGCAGTTGAAGCTGCTGAAACCGAAGGGCGGCAATATCTGTCTCGTGATGGGCAACCCGGCGGCCGAGAATATCAACCAGCGTGCGCAGGGCACGCGCGACGCGCTGTCCGGCAAGAAGAACATCGCGAAACTTGCCGGCGAGAACGGCTGGCATGAGATCAGCGCCTGCCCGCTCTATGTGAACGACGATGCCGCGAAGGCCAATCAGATGATGCAGGACACGCTGACCGCCAACGCCACGGGGCTCGATGCCTTTGTGCTCGAGGGCGGCTGGCCGCTCTTTGCGCCGCAGGCTTATTCGCAGGTCGTCCAGCCGATCATGGACAAGATCGCGAGCGGCAAGTTCGTGATCGTCTCCGCCGATACGCTCGGACCGGAACTGCAGGCGCTGAAGGACCACAAGGTCAATGTCCTTGTCGGTCAGCGGCCGGAGGAAATGGGTTATCAGGCTGCGATGGTCATGCGTGACCTTGCTGAAGGAAAGACGGTCAAGCCGATCATCCACACTGGTCTCGATACCTGCACGTGGAAAAATGCGGACACCTGTCTCAAGCATTGAATGATGGCTGGGGCCGGTTGAATCCGTTGCGAGAATCGGCGCCGCGCGCGATTCGGGAGCCGGGGCAGCGATGCTTCGGCTCTGCGACGCAGGTTCGAATGCGCGGTCGCACGCGCGATCGAATGCGTAGTCGAACACACGGCGGCGCGATGCGATTCGCTATGCGAAGTTTGCTGCGATTGTCGCCAGGTAGTCTTCGATCGGCATCGATGCGCGCATCTGCATCAGATCCTTGCTGGTTTTACCGACCAATGTCCTGAACCGATCGCTCCTGCCGGTCGCTAGCGCATCGATCTCGTCGACGATCCACTGCGGATCGTCTCTCAAGCTTTCGTCCGCCGATTTCATCAGCGCATTCACCTTGCGAATCAGCGGATCGTAGTCCCTGATATCCGGATGCGTGTTGAACACCACTTTCTCGACAAAGCGGTTGCCCTTGAACCCGCCCGGTTCGACGAGATGCAATTCGATATTGAACGGCTTGAGCTCGTAGTACAGCCCTTCGGTCAGACCTTCGAGTGCGAACTTGGACATGTTGTACAGCGATCCGGTCGGCACCGCGGTCGTCACGCCCATAAACGAACTGATATTGATGAACCGGCCGCCTTTGCGCTCGCGAAAGTGCGGCAAAAACGCGCGAATGACATTGATCGGGCCGCGCACGTTCACCGCGAATTGCCAGTCGATCGTGTCTTCCTCGGCAAATTCCAGCGGACCGTACGAGCCCACGCCGGCGTTATTGACGACGACCTCGACGTCGCCGAATGCATCGACAGCTGCGTGGACGGCAGCGCGTGCTTGCACAGGATCGGTCACATCGAGCTTGAAGAGACGGATCCGCTCGTGCGCCGCAAGCTCGGTCTCCCGGTCGGGATCACGCATCGTCGCGGCGACATTCCAGCCTTGCTGCGCGAAATGGATCGCCGTGTGCCGGCCGAGGCCGCTGCTGGCGCCGGTGATGAAGATCGACTTCGTCATGAGCGTTCCTTGTGTATTTTTTGACTCTCGGTCAACTGCAAATAATTGACCGTTTGATCCATAACAAGGCACAAAAAAGCGCGCAAGATTTGATGCGCGCGATTCAGCCGAGACTACGCAACGCCATCCGCGCGATATCTCGCAGCACGTCCTTCGGCGCGCCGCCGCGCGCCGCGACCTTGATACCCGACAGCGTCGCACCAATAAAATGTGCCGCTGCACGCTCATCGATGTCAGCCGCGATTTCACCACCTGCTTTTGCCTGCGCGATGCAGCGCTCGAGCGCGGCGCGCAACGTGTGGGCGGCGGTCTCGGAGAGCGCCGCGATCTCAGGATCGGAGCGCCCGAACTCGCAAACCGCGTGTGTACCGAGGCAAGTTCGCGCAGGCCTCGCGACAAATTCGCTCAACAACTGCTCGATACCTTTACGCGCGGACGTTGAGCGGTTGAGCACCTGCAAATGTTCCGACACGCTCGCCGCGACATAAGCACGCAACGCCTCGAGATACAAGCCGCGCTTGTCACCAAACGCGTTGTACAGACTTTGCCGGCTGAGGTTCATCGCCTTGAGCAGGTCTTCGGTGGACGTACCCGCATAACCGCGCTCGGAGAATGCCTCGATGGCCTGCTCCAGCGCTTCGTCACGGTCGAATTCTCTCGGTCTTGCCATGGGTTTGAAGCTTCACAGATATGGACCGATTTGTCAATAACCGAGGAACACCACGCGGCAAGCGGAGCCAGAGCCCGTTCAGTTTCTAGCCGCGCGGGTCCGTCAAGAAACGTTCAGTTCAAGAAACTGCCCATGGGTTGACGACTTCGATGTCGCAATTGACGAAGTCTTTGACATTGCGCGTAGCCAGGATCGCACCTTTGGACTGCGCGATGGCGGCAATCATCGCGTCGAACTCTTCGATTGGCCTACCCGCTTCTTTCCTTGATGCGAAAATCTCGGCATACCTCCGCGCGGCATCGCGATCGAAGCTCAGGACTTTGCCAGCGAAGTCGACATTGAGAATTGCGTTGATCACGGCCGACTTCTTTTCCTTTCGCTCGCTGTGCTCCATTGTGCGAAGGCCATAGAGCATTTCCACCTTGGTAATTGCGGTAGTGAAAAGTCTGTCGCGCGACTGCGCCCGAAACCAGATCATTGCCCGATCATCCGGATCGGGCTTCATCGTCTCCGACAGAACGTTGGTATCGAGAACAATCATTCGTCAAAATCCACCCGACCGTTGATCTTCCTGCGCTCAGGCAGATTCAGTTCGATACCGCCCAGCGGCTCGACCCGGCTTCGAATCACGTCCAGCAGATTGCGCGGGTCGTGCGGGGTTTCGTCCTCGGAAAGTGCAGCGCTCAGGATGTCACGAACCTCGTCTTCGATCGAGCGACCACGCCGGGAGGCTCGAGTACGCAGACGCGCTTCAAGTTCGTCATCAATGTCATTGATCGTCACGCTCGGCATGGTAGTACCTCCATCAATCGGTTGATGGAATTCTAGTGAAGATCCGTGAAGTCTCCAACCGCTGCGCGCCGGACTGACTGCGGCCCCTTCGCCAGGAGCCGTTGCGTCTAATTTGATTGCTACGCGCCGAGTGGTAGTGACAAGAGTTGACATAGGCTTCGCCTCCTTGTTTGTGCGACGCCTAAACTATTGCATCGATTCCGCAGATGTGTTCCAACCAGGTGCGTTCAATTGAGCCCAGATGGAATTTGACTACGGCAATCGGCCAACCACTCGGGCGATGTGTCGCTCACGCGATACATCACCCTGCATCTTTAATTCTGTATTCCTGATCAACCTCGCAGCGTCATGGCGCGCAGCAGCGCGTCGATCTGACCGAACGCATCCTGCTGCCACTGTTCGGGCGTGCGGTCACCCAGCGCGCGCGTGTCTTCGACGAAACGCCTCACGCGGGTGGGCCCGTATCCCTCGAAACTGTCGAACTTCTCAGCAATGTACCGGAAGCCCCGTTCGCCGCTCGCATGCCCCAACAGCGGCCGACACTCTCGTGCCAGTGCGTCGATCCCATCGGCGTAGTTCCGCACGCAGTAGTAGATGTCGTAGGCGTCCTTCTGCTTGTAGCGGCCCGCCAGTGCATGGCCCTTCATCGCTAGCAAAGCGGGGATCGAGCACACCGCGATCTTTACGCGGTTCGTTCCTCCGTCCGGCATCGGCCCTGCCACTGCCACGAGTTGATAGAACCGCATCGCCAGATCAACGCCATCCGCCCGCTGCACGGCAAAATCGCTGATCAAGGGCGGATCGTTTTTGACGATTTCGGCGTCGCGGGGCATCAAAAAATCAACTACGACGTCGATTGCTTCCCCGCCATCTCGTGTGGGAACCTGACGTACCAGCTGAAAGCGCCGAAGTCCTTCACGCTGGGCGTATCCATGGCCTTGAAGCGCACCGATCAAAGTGGCGTATTCGCCATCGCCAAGCGCTTCCGCATCCAACCCGACATCCACGTCCAGCGGGCCGACGTGGGGCATGTCTTCGCTGGCCAGCAGCAGCCAGGGAACCGCTCTTTCATCCAATTAGCCTCTTTCAACATATGCTGAAAGTAGCGTTTCTCGCGTTGCTTTTCAAGCGCGGCGGTATGCCCTTGAGAACGCTTTTCCGCGCGTCCAGGAGCAGTGCGCGCGCCATTGCCAGCGAGATACCGTGCGGGCCATAGCGCCCGAGGGTCAGCGTTTCCCGGCGTCCGTCGAAACGGTAATCGTGCGGAACGTGACGGCACTGCCGGGATACCGTCACGTACATCCGGTCCCGGTCAGAAGCCTTATAAATCTTGGACTTAGGCTTCAGATTACGCAGTGCAGCGTCGGTAAGCATCGAGGTTTTCCTCCCGTTTTTTTGACGGTTCTAACCGTCACGGATCAGGAGACCTGCTGATGCTGGGAAAGCCGCATAAAACAAGCTTTCCCGACAGCTGGCGATAGTCCTCGAAGGACGTCAATTCACTCCCACTCAATCGTCGCCGGTGGCTTCCCTGAAATATCGTAGACCACCCGGTTAATCCCCCGCACCTCGTTGATGATCCGGTTCGACACATGTCCGAGCAGATCATGCGGCAGATGTGCCCAATGGGCAGTCATGAAGTCGAGCGTCTGTACCGCGCGCAGTGCAACCACATACTCGTACGTGCGCCCATCTCCCATCACGCCGACGCTCTTCACCGGTAGAAACACCGCGAACGCCTGGCTCGTCAGGTCGTACCACGACTTGCCGGTCTCCCTATCGATAAACGTGCGCAACGTCTCGATAAAGATCGCATCCGCGCGACGCAGCAAGTCAGCAAAATCGCGCCGCACTTCGCCGAGAATGCGCACGCCCAGCCCCGGCCCCGGGAACGGATGGCGGTACACCATCGCCGGCGGCAACCCGAGCTTCACGCCCAGTTCGCGCACTTCGTCCTTGAACAACTCGCGCAATGGCTCGAGCAGCTTCAGGTTCAATGTCTCGGGCAAACCCCCGACGTTGTGGTGGCTCTTGATCGTGTGCGCGGCCTTCTTGCCCTTACCCGCCGATTCGATCACATCCGGATAGATCGTCCCCTGCGCGAGCCACTTCGCGTCAGTCAGTTTCGCCGCTTCCGCCTGAAACACCTCGACGAACTCCGCGCCGATGATCTTGCGCTTCGCTTCAGGATCGGTCACGCCGGCAAGTTTCGACAGAAACGCTTCGCTTGCGTCGACGTGAATCACTGTCACGCCGAGATGGTCGGCAAACGTCGCCATCACCTGCTCGGCTTCGTTCAAACGCAGCAAGCCATGATCGACGAACACGCAGGTCAGCTGGTCGCCGATCGCACGGTGCAGCAGCGCGGCCGCCACCGACGAATCCACGCCGCCCGACAGGCCGAGAATCACATGTTCGTCGCCGACCTGCGCGCGAATCTTGTCGACCGCCTCGTCGATATAGTTGCCCATTTCCCAATCGGGTTTCGCACCGCAGATCCGCAGCACGAAGCGCTCGAGCATCGCGCGCCCCTGCATCGTATGCGTGACCTCCGGGTGCCATTGCACGCCGTAGAAATGGCGCGTCTCATCGGCCATCGCCGCGATCGGGCACGATTCGGTCGAGGCCATCAGCCTGAAGCCGGGCGGCATGTCGAGCACCTTGTCGCCATGGCTCATCCACACTTTCAGCATGCCGTGACCTTCCGGCGTGCGGAAGTCTTCGATGCCGTCGAGGAAGCTCGTATGATTACGCGCC
The DNA here is from genome assembly GCF_902859855.1 of Paraburkholderia humisilvae. GTDB lineage: Bacteria > Pseudomonadota > Gammaproteobacteria > Burkholderiales > Burkholderiaceae > Paraburkholderia > Paraburkholderia humisilvae. The sequence continues at coordinate 304,845 of NZ_CADIKH010000002.1, read as the reverse complement.
CGCACTTCCGCATAGCCAAATTCGCGCAGGTGACCGGTATCGACCTTGCCGCCCAGTTGCTCCGCCATCGTCTGCATCCCGTAGCAGATTCCCAGCACCGGTACGCCGAGTTCGAACACGGCCTGCGGTGCGCGCGGCGTGTCCGTGTCGACGACCGAATTCGGCCCGCCCGACAGGATGATGCCCTTCGGCTTGAACTCGCGAATAAACGCGTCGCTCACGTCGTGCGGATGAATTTCCGACAGCACGTGTGCTTCACGGATGCGACGTGCAATCAGTTGGGTGACTTGCGAACCGAAGTCGAGGATCAGGATTTTGTCATGCATGGCGAGCGGTATCGAATGGAAACGGATACGGAGAACCGCGCATCGCGCGCGGCGTCAATTCAGGATATTTTTGGTTCAAGCCCTTCGGGCGACCCGGCTGGGCTCGATCCTCACGGAAAAGGTACGGGTTGCCGCGGGCGGCTCGACGCATCGGGAACACAAAACGTGGGCGGACAGCGGGATCAGCGGGATGCGGCGCGACTGCAAGCGCATCATCCATGGAATGGCGGCCGCGGTGCGCCTGGCGACCCGGCCGCCTCCCGACGCGCTTCTTCGCGCGCATCCCGTACGGCGGCATCCGCTTTCGCGTCTGCCTCCGGCTGGCCGGGTACGGGCGCCGCAGCAACCTCCGGTTCCGGCCGACGTCCGCTCACCGGGTCAACCGGCCGGCCTGTGACCGGATCAACGGCGTGGCCGGTCGCCGGATCGATAACAGTCGCCTGACGGGGCGACAGCGTCGGCTCAATAACCGGTTCCGCCACCGCGTAAGCGGCCGGCGCTGGCGCCCTACCCAGCGCCGCCTGCGCCTTGGCTTCGCGCCTCGCTTGCTGCTTTGCGTCTTTCGCCGCCTGCCGCGCAGCAGCCTTGTCCGCGCGCGTCGAGACCGGCGTTCCGGCCAACCGCGCACGGTCGCGCAGCTTGACTGTACCCGCGAGGCGCACGCCGCCGAGTCCGATAATCAACAACAGCAGCGCCACCACCAACGCAATCAGTTGCCCGAAGCCCGTCAGCGACGGCGTACGCAGACCGACCACCCACACCAGCATCAGCACGGCCGTGAGCCAGTTCACATGACCCACCACTTTCGCGACCGTCGCGGTCAACGCGCCATCGAGCGACGCATGAAGCGCAAGCCACGCAAGCCCGATCAGCGCGATGCCGAAGCCCTGCCCGACCAGTACCGGATCCGTCTGCACAAGCTGCAGCGCGTCGTACAGCGATTTCCACGGCGTCAGCAGAAACAGCAGTCCGAACGCCAGCAGCAGTAACGCATCGATGATCAGTACGGCACGCAGCAGCGGCTTCATCGGCGATTAGTCCACGTGATAGTTGGGTGCTTCCTTTGTGATCTGCACATCGTGCACATGCGATTCGCGCATGCCGGCCGCGGTGATCTCGACGAATTCCGCCTTGTCGTGCAGTTCGTCGATCGTGCGGCAGCCGCAGTAGCCCATGCTCGCGCGCACCCCGCCGATCAGCTGGAACAGGATCGCGCTCACCGCGCCCTTGTACGCGACGCGGCCTTCGATGCCTTCCGGCACGAGCTTGTCGATGTTCGCGGAATTGTCCTGGAAATAGCGATCCGCCGCGCCGTCCTTCATCGCGCCGACCGAGCCCATGCCGCGGTACGACTTGTACTGGCGGCCCTGGTACAGGAACACGTCGCCCGGCGACTCTTCCGTGCCGGCAAACATGCTGCCCATCATCACCGTGTTCGCACCAGCCGCGAGCGCCTTGCTGACGTCGCCAGAGAAGCGCACGCCGCCGTCCGCGATGACCGGCACGCCGGAACCCTTCAGCGCATCCGACACGTTCGCGATGGCGCTGATCTGCGGCACGCCGACCCCGGCGACAATCCGCGTCGTGCAGATCGAGCCCGGCCCAATACCCACCTTCACGCCATCCGCGCCATACTCGACGAGCGCTTTCGCGGCGCTGGCGGTCGCGATGTTGCCACCGATCACCTCGACATGCGGGAAGTTCTTCTTGACCCACTGGACGCGCTCGAGCACGCCCCTGCTATGGCCATGCGCGGTATCGACGACGATCACGTCGACGCCCGCCTGCACCACCAGCGACACCCGCTCTTCGTTGTCCGGGCCAACGCCGACCGCCGCGCCGACACGCAGCTTGCCGTGCTCGTCCTTGCACGCGTCCGGGTGCTCGGTTTGCTTCGTGATGTCCTTGACGGTCATCAGGCCGCGCAGTTCGAACGAATCGTTGACGACCAGCACGCGCTCGAGCCGGTGGCTGTGCATCAGCGCCTTCGCTTCAGCGAGCGGCGTGCCTTCCTTGACCGTCACGAGCCGCTCGCGCGGCGTCATGATCGTACGCACCGGTTCGTCAAGGCGGGTTTCGAAACGCAGGTCGCGGTTCGTGACGATGCCGATCAACTGCGCGCCTTCGACGACCGGAAAACCGGAAATGCCATGCTGCTGCGACAGTGCGATCACATCGCGGACCTTCATTTGCGGCGGCACCGTGATCGGGTCGCGCACGACGCCCGATTCGAAGCGCTTCACCTTCGCGACTTCGCGCGCCTGTTCGGCCGCGGTCAGATTCTTGTGGACGATACCGATGCCGCCTTGCTGCGCCATCACGATTGCGAGACGGGCTTCGGTGACGGTGTCCATGGCGGCGGACACGAGAGGCATATTCAGGGAGATATTGCGGGTCAGCCGGGTTTTCAGGCTGGTGTCGCGCGGCAGAACGTCGGAGAAGGCCGGGACGAGGAGCACGTCATCGAACGTGAGTGCTTTCTGGATCAGACGCATGGCAAATCCTATGGGCGCAAAACCGAATTATACGCGATACCACCCCGGTTTTCATCGCTCGAACAGTAAGTTAGCGAATTTCGTCACGTTTTTTCCACGTCTGCCGGCCGCCGAATTCGCTTTTCCGTTCAGGTCCGGTTCGGTCCGTTTTCGTTTGTGAAAATCGCCGGGTTGACGTGGGATTGGCACCGGATCGGTACACCGGATTGACATCGGCCGCCGCTTCGCCGTCCTGTGCCTGTGTGCAGAATGAAACAAGACCCGGCGATACGCGCCGCGTTATGCTGCGCGCACTTTCTTTCAGTTTTTTGGATCAAGGCAGCAACATGCGACGCGGCGTGATGTACGGGATGATGGCTGGAGCGTTGTGGGGCACGGTTTTCCTTGTGCCGCGGCTGCTGTCCGATTTTTCGCCGCTGCTGCTGAGTTCAGGCCGCTACATGATGTACGGCATCGTTTCGGTGGTCGCCGCGTTGCCGAGCGCGCGCTCGCTGCTCTCGCGCATCACGGCTGCGGATGTCACCGCGCTCGTCAAACTCGCGTTAGCCGGCAACCTGCTCTACTACCTGCTGGTGACGGGCGCGGTTCATATGGTGGGCATCGCACCCGCATCGTTGATTGTCGGCGTGCTGCCCGTCACCGTGACGCTGCTTGGCAGGTCCGATCGCGGGGCGGTGCCGCTCACGCGGCTCGTCTGGCCGCTCGCGATGGTGCTAGCCGGCATCGCGTGCATCAACATCGACGTTTTTACGGCCGGCGACAGCGCCACTGCGGGCGGCAGCATCCTGACGAAGCTCACCGGGCTCGCATGCGCAGTCGGCGCGCTCATATCGTGGACGTGGTTCGCGGTCGAAAACGCCCGCTATCTGCAACGCAATGACCACTTCAGCGGCGGCGAATGGTCGGTGCTGTGGGGCATCGTGACGGGCCTGCTCGGCGCAGCGCTGTGGATTATCGTGGCCGCGCTGCCGACCGGCTTTGTCACCGCGCCGGCGGTCGACACCCGCTGGCATCTGTTCTGGATGCTGAATCTCGGGGTCGCAATCGGTGCGTCGTGGCTCGGCAACGGCTTGTGGAACGCCGCGTCGAAGCGCCTGCCGCTCACGCTCTCGGGCCAGTTGATCGTGTTCGAAACGCTGTTCGCGCTGCTTTACGCGTTCATCTACGACCACCGCTTGCCGCGCCCGCTGGAGACCGCGGCCATTCTGCTGCTGCTGGCCGGCGTCAGTTGGTCGGTGCGGCAACATGCGGACGACGGCGCCAAACACGCGTCGCTGGAAGAGGAGTCGCAGCCCGCCGTGCACTGAGCGCATGCCCGATGCACGGCCGCCCCGGCCACGCGCAGCGCGGCGCTAGCGCGAATCCTTCGGCAGCCATTTGCGCCCTTCGACAGACCCTTCGCTGCGCGTCTTCTCGACGCGCCGCTGCCGCGCGAGCTTCGGATCGACGATCAGCGGACGGTAGATTTCGACGCGATCGTGATCGGCGAGCACCGCATCGAGCGGTTTGAGCTTGCCGAACACGCCGACCTTCTGCTTCGTCAGATCGATCTCCGGATGGCGCTGCAAAATACCGCTCGCATCGATCGCTTCCTTGAGCGTCGCACCTTGCGGCAACTCGAGCGAGATCAGTGTCTGCCGGTCCGGCAGCGCGTAACAGACATCGATCGAAAGGCCCATGCTCATCCCTTGCCGTAGCGCTGGTCCGCGCGCTTCACGAACGATTCGACGAACGTGTTCGCAATATGGCTAAATACCGGGCCAATCAGCTTCTCGAGGATGATGTTCGAGAACTCGTAGTGCAGCGCGAACTCGATCTTGCACGCGTCCGCGCGCAACGGCGTGAAACGCCAGAACCCGGTGAACTTGCGAAACGGCCCGTCGGCGAATTCCATATCGATGCGCGACGGGCGCTGCTGCGTGTTGTGTGTGGCGAAATGCTGCTTGATGCCCTTGAAGTTGATGTCGATTCTCGCTTCCATGCCGTTCTCGTCCTGCTGGCGAATTTCGACACCGCCACACCACGGCAGGAAATTGGGGTAGTCGGCGACGTCGGTGACGAGGTCGAACATCTGTTCCGCCGAGTGGCGTATCAATACGGTTTTCTGGACATCTGCCATAAATTCAACGGCGCGCGGCGGAAGGAAACATGCAAATCAACAGGAAAACGACGCAAACGGATAAAAATCGCGTAAAAGCGAGGCGGCTTTCCGGCTTCGCTTTGCTAAAATCGTGATTTTAAACGAGTTAGGCATTTTCCATTCATGAGCATCATCGACAACAGGAAAGCGTTCTTCGATTACTTCATCGAAGAACGCTACGAAGCCGGACTCGTGCTCGAAGGATGGGAAGTCAAGGCGCTGCGCGCCGGCCGCGGGCAGATCAAGGAAGGCTACGTCGTCATCAAGAACGCGGAGCTGTTTCTGATCGGCACGCACATCAGCCCATTGCCCGAAGCGTCGACGCACATCACCCCCGATCCGGTCCGCACGCGCAAACTGCTTTTGCATGCGGCGGAAATCAGCAAGCTGATCGGCAAGGTCGAGCAGCGCGGCTATACCCTCGTACCGCTGAACTTTCACTACAAGGACGGCCGCGTCAAATGCGAAATCGGCCTGGCGAAGGGCAAGAAGCTGCACGACAAACGCGAAACCGAGAAGAAGCGCGATTGGGAGCGCGAGAAGGCACGGCTGATGCGCACGCCGAGTTGATGCCGGCCTTCTTCGCCAACCTGATCTGACCGGGTACAGATTCAGGCGGTCGCGCCCTTCTGCTGTTTGACGATCGTGAGCGCTGACGCGATCATCGAACTCATGTCCGCGAGGTTACCCGGAACAATCAGCGTATTGCCTTGCTTCGCCAGATTCGCAAACGCATTCACGTACTGCTCGGCCACTTTCAGGTTCACGGCTTCCATGCCGCCCGTCGACTGGATCGCCGCGGCGATCTTCTGAATGGCCTGGGCGTTCGCTTCGGCCACCGCGAGAATCGCAGCGGCCTGCCCTTGCGCCTGATTGATCGCCGCTTGCCGCTCGCCTTCGGACTTCTGAATCGACGCCTCGCGGCCGCCCGACGCGATATTGATCTGCTCCTGCTTGCGTCCTTCGGACGCCGCGATCAGCGCGCGCTTTTCGCGCTCCGCGGTGATCTGCTGCTGCATCGCATGCAGAATCTCCTTCGGCGGCGTCAGATCCTTGATTTCATAGCGCAGCACCTTCACGCCCCAGTTCGAGGCGGCTTCGTCGAGCGCCGAAACGATGCTGTGATTGATGAAGTCCCGTTCCTCGAAGGTCTTGTCGAGTTCGAGCTTGCCGATCACCGAGCGCAGCGTGGTCTGTGACAACTGGGTAATCGCGAACACGAAGTTGCTCGATCCGTACGACGCCTTCATCGGGTCGGTCACCTGGAAGTACAGCACACCGTCCACCTGCAATTGCGTGTTGTCGCGCGTGATGCAGACCTGACTCGGCACTTCAAGCGGAATTTCCTTCAGCACGTGTTTGTACGCGATCCGGTCGATAAATGGCACGACGAGGGTCGCGCCTGGCGACAACGTCGCGTAATACCGACCGAGCCGCTCGACAATCCATGCATGCTGCTGCGGCACGATCTTGATTGTTTTGCTGATCACTGCGATCACAATGATCAGAAGCACGACTGCGAAGATCGTCGGTTCCATCTGCACCCCTTGGGTCCGTTATGAGTTGATTCGTTATGCGTTCAGTTCGTTTTGTGGGCGGCTCATTGTGCGCCCGGTCCGTGCGTATTGCAGTGCGCCTACTGCGCCGGCGTATGGGCCGCGCCCGTCGCGCCGGCGGCAGGCCGGCTCGCGACCACAACCAGACAACTGCCGCGCAGCGCGACAACCTGGTACACGCGCGCATCCTCCGGCTCGCCCGGCGCAAGTTCGACATCCCACGCCGCGCCGCGATACTGCGCGCGTGCGCGGCGCTCATGCCACTCGGGCACCGTCAGCGTAGCGCCGATATCGAGATTCACATCGGGGTTTTGCGCCGCGTCCACGCGCTTGCGGCGGCCGAAACGCGAACGCCGCAAAATCGCGACCGCGACCAGCGCGACGAGCGCCGCCACCGCGAACTGTGCCGGCACCGGTGCGCCGGCGAGGCGGACCAGCGCCGCGGCAATAAAGCCGAGCGCGACCATAAGCAGATAAAACGTGCCGATCATCAGTTCGAGCAGGATCAGCACGCCCGCGCCGATCCACCAGAACACCCCCGCTAGCACCACGTTGGCCTCCCCAAAGTAAAACACCCCGGAACGATCCGGGGTGTTTATAGCACGAACTCAGCGCGAATCTGGAAACGATTTGACGCCGAGCGGCACATCGACTCGCGCTCAATGAGCGCTCGCAAGCGGCGCTTGCGCAGAAACGCCGCCCGAACGATGCATCGTGCTTACTTCGCCTGCGCTTTTGCCAATGCCTGCCACGTGTCGATGATCGTGTCCGGATTCAGCGACATCGACGCGATGCCGATTTCGGTCAGCCACAGCGCAAAGTCCGGATGATCCGACGGACCCTGGCCGCAGATGCCGACGTACTTGTTCAGGCGCAAGCAGGTGTCGATGGCGCGCTTCAACATGAATTTGACCGCCGGATCGCGCTCGTCGAAGTCCGCCGCCAACAGTTCCATGCCCGAATCGCGATCGAGGCCGAGCGTCAGTTGCGTCAGATCGTTCGATCCGATCGAGAAACCGTCAAAAAATTGCAGGAACTCTTCGGCGAGAATCGCGTTCGACGGCACTTCGCACATCATGATCAGCTTCAGGCCGTTCACGCCGCGCTTCAGGCCGAACTTCGCGAGCAGGTCGATCACGCGCTCCGCCTGCTTCAGCGTACGCACGAACGGCACCATGATCTCGACGTTGTCGAGGCCCATTTCTTCACGCACGCGCTTCAGCGCCGCACATTCCATCTCGAACGCGAGGGCGAAGTCGTCGGCGATGTAGCGCGACGCGCCGCGGAAACCGAGCATCGGATTTTCCTCATCCGGCTCGTAGCGCGAACCGCCGATCAGCTTCTTGTACTCGTTCGACTTGAAGTCAGACAGACGCACGATCACCGGCTTCGGATAGAACGCCGCGGCAATCGTCGCGATGCCTTCGGTCAGCTTGTCGACATAGAACGCGCGCGGCGACGCGTGGCCACGCGCGACGCTCTCGACGGCCTTCTTCAGGTCCTGATCGACATTCGGGTACTCGAGAATCGCCTTCGGGTGCACACCGATGTTGTTGTTGATAATGAACTCGAGGCGCGCCAGACCCACCCCTGCGTTCGGCAGCTGCGAGAAGTCGAACGCGAGCTGCGGATTACCGACGTTCATCATGATCTTCGTCGAAATCGGCGGCAGTTCGCCGCGCTGCACTTCGGTGACTTCGGTTTCGAGCAGGCCGTCGTAAATGCGCCCTTCGTCGCCTTCGGCGCACGACACCGTTACGAGCGCGCCGTCCTTCAGCACGTCGGTGGCGTCGCCGCAGCCGACCACCGCCGGCACGCCGAGCTCACGCGCGATGATCGCCGCGTGGCAGGTACGGCCGCCACGGTTCGTGACGATCGCCGACGCGCGCTTCATCACCGGCTCCCAGTTCGGGTCGGTCATGTCGGCGACCAGCACGTCGCCGGGCTGCACACGTTCCATTTCCGACGGGTCGTGAATCACGCGCACCGGACCTGCGCCGACCTTCTGGCCGATCGCACGCCCCGTGGCCAGCACCTGCGACTGGCCCTTCAGCTTGAAGCGCTGCTCCGCCTTGCCATGCGCCTGGCTCTTCACCGTCTCCGGGCGCGCCTGCAGGATAAAGATCTTGCCGTCGCGGCCGTCCTTGCCCCACTCGATGTCCATCGGGCGCTGGTAGTGCTTCTCGATGATGACCGCGTACTTCGCGAGCTCGATCACGTCGTCGTCGGAGATCGAGTAGCGGTTGCGCTGCTCCGGCGACACGTCGACCGTTTTCACGCGGCCCGCTTCGCCTGCTTTCGTGAACTCCATCTTGATCAGCTTCGAGCCGATCGAACGGCGGATGATCGGGTACTTGCCCTGCGCGAGCGTGGTCTTGAACACGTAGAACTCATCCGGGTTCACCGCGCCCTGCACAACCGTTTCGCCGAGGCCGTAGCTCGACGTGATGAACACCGCGTCCTTGAAGCCGGATTCGGTATCGAGCGTGAACATCACGCCGGCCGCGCCGACGTCCGAACGGACCATCCGCTGCACGCCCGCCGACAATGCGACTTCCGCGTGCGTAAAACCCTTGTGAACGCGATACGAGATGGCCCGGTCGTTGTACAGCGATGCGAAGACGTGCTTCATCCGCTCGAGCACGTCTTCGATGCCGACCACGTTCAGATAGGTTTCCTGCTGGCCGGCAAACGACGCATCCGGCAGGTCTTCGGCGGTGGCCGACGAGCGCACGGCAAACGACAGTTCAGCCGAACTCTTCGCGAGGGTGTCGAACGCCGCGCGGATTTCTTCTTCGAGGCGCGGCTGCAGCGGCGCGTCGACGATCCACTGGCGGATTTCCTTGCCGGCGGCGGCGAGCGCCTTGACGTCGTCGACGTCGAGCGTTTCGAGACGTTGCGCGATGCGTTCGGTCAGCTTGTTGTGATGCAGAAAGTCGCGGAATGCGAGCGCGGTGGTCGCGAAGCCGGTCGGCACTCGCACGCCCGCTTCGGCGAGCTGACTGATCATCTCGCCAAGCGAAGCATTCTTACCGCCGACGATCTCCACGTCGGTCATTCGCAACTGTTCGAACGGAACTACATACGCGTTGTCCTTTGCGACGTTAACTGCGTTAGTCATACAAGCCCCTAAGAGTGGAAGAAATGCTCGATTGCGCAAGTGGGCTTGCACGTGCGGCGCTTATAAGAAGCGTTCGCGCGTCTTGCGCAACCTGTTGGAAAAGCAATCGCCGATGCGGTAACCAAGGCTTGGCCGCGCCTGGCCTTCGGTTTGCTTGCAATTGCTTATCCAACAGGTTGCCGCTATTCTACCGTGCCGATTCCTCGAAATGTGCCGGTCGGCCAACAATGGTGCGAAGTCGTGTGCGATAAGCGGCGCAAACGCGCGCGAAATCGCGCAGAAGCCCGGCCGGCGGGCGTTTGCGCTGCATCGGCGGGTCGCTCGCGTGCACGGCGCATGCCATTTCCTGTGGAATGTGTACGCCGCGCTTAATTCGAGTGGTTTGCGCCACTCACGTTCCCTTCCAGACTGATGCCGCCCACCGTATTCATCGTTTCCGACGGTACCGGGATCACTGCCGAAACTTTCGCGCACTCGATCCTCTCCCAGTTCGACCAGAAATTCCGGCTCGTGCGCGTGCCGTTCGTCGATTCGGTTGAAAAAGCCTACGCGACGCTCGAGAAGATCAACGAAGCGGGCCGTCAGGAAGGCCGCCGGCCGATCGTATTCACGACGCTCGTGAACAGCGGTTCGAACCAGATCGTCAAGGATTCCAATGCGCTCGTGCTCGATATGTTCCAGACCTTCGTCGAGCCGCTCGAGCAGGAACTGGAACTGAAGTCGAGCCACGCGATGGGCCGCGGGCACCAGAACGCCGACACCGAGGAATACAAGAACCGCATCGAAGCGATCAACTTCTCGCTCGCGCACGACGACGGCCAGTCGAACCGCAACCTTGCTGAAGCGGACGTGATTCTGGTCGGCGTGTCGCGCAGCGGCAAAACGCCGACGAGCCTCTACCTCGCGATGCAGTACGGCGTGAAGGCCGCAAACTATCCGTTGATCCCTGAAGACTTCGAACGCGGCAAGCTGCCGACGCCGCTGCTCGCGCATCGCGACAAAATGTTCGGCTTGTCGATCGATCCGCAGCGCCTTGCCGAGATCCGCAACGAACGGCGCCCGGGCAGCAAGTATGCATCGCTCGAAAGTTGCCGCTACGAAATCAACGAAGCCGAAGCGATGATGCGGCGCGAAGGCATCAAATGGCTGTCGTCGACGCACAAGTCGATCGAGGAAATCGCGACCACGATCCTGCAGGAAATCAGGCTCGACCGGCCATCGTATTGACGCAGCCTCTTTTTCGAGCGATCCGCCGACCGCTCCACACGCACGAGCATGGACGCCGCCCCACGGACGCTAGCGTCATGTGCGCGCGCGCTGCTGCCGGCACTGTTCGAACAGGCATACGGCGGCAGCCGCCGCCACGTTCAGCGACTCCATCCCGCCTGGCTGCGGAATCGTCACGCGATGCGTGACCGCTGCCCGCCACACCTGCGACACGCCCGCCCCTTCGTTGCCGAACACCCACGCAAGCGGCCCGGACAGGTCGCAATCGTAGAGTGCCTGCGCGCCATGCGAATCGGTGATCGCGACCGGCACAGCAAGCCGTTCGACTAACGCCTGCGGTTCAATGTCTTCGTGAATGCGCAGCAGAAAATGCGCGCCCATGGCCGAGCGCAGCACCTTCGATGCCCATGCGTACGCAGTGCCCGGGCCGCAGAACACATCGCCGATCCCGGCCGCCGCCGCGCTACGCAGAATTGAACCGACGTTGCCCGCGTCCTGCACGCCATCGAGCACGACACAGCTCTGCGTCACACGCTCAGGCATCGGCACGGCGGGCCGCTCGACCAGCAGCAGCATACCCACGCCGTTGACGACGTTCGATAGCTGGCCGAACAACGCATCAGGCAGCGTAACGATCCGCGCTGCGTCGATGCGCGCAACGATCGCCTGTGCTTCGTCGTGACGTAACGCGCCTTCGGTCACCACACAGGTATCCGGTTGACCCGCGGCATCGAGATACGCGCTCGCCAGATGAAACCCTTCGAGCAGCGCATGCGCGCTGCGGCGCTGCTGATGCGTCGAGCCCGCGAGCGCCTTCAGGCGTTTGTAGAGTGGATTGTCGCGCGAGGTGATGGATTTCACGTCAGGGCTTTCACGTCAGGGGCTTTCACGGAATGGCTTGAGAACCGGCTGCTCATCTTGGGTGCACCACGCATGCGACTGCCGCGCCCCAATGCCACGGCCAAACGCGCGGGATCAGAACGGCGGGCGATCGAGGTCCAGTGAAGCACCGTCGAACACATCGGCGCCGAATGCAGTCGGCTCGACCACCGCGGTTTCCGGCGGCAGACGATTGGGCGCCGACCCGAGCCGAAGATGCGCTTCACGCACCGGCGCGAACGACCGCCGATGATGCTCGCAAGGGCCATGTTCGCGCAGCGCGAGCAGATGCTGCGGCGTCCCGTAGCCCACATGGGCGTTAAACCCATACATCGGAAACGCCTGATGCAATTCCATCAACATCCGGTCGCGCGTGACCTTCGCGAGAATCGACGCAGCCGAAATGCAGGGCACCAACGCATCGCCGCTGACAATCGCCTCGCTGCGCACGTTCAGCACCGGGCAGCGGTTACCGTCGATCTTCGCGAGCGTCGGCACCATCGACAGCCCTTCGACCGCGCGCTTCATCGCAAGCATGGTCGCATGCAGGATATTCAGCGTATCGATCTCTTCGACCGACGCCGACGCGACACACCAGGCAAGCGACCGCTCGACGATCTTGTCATACAGCGCTTCGCGCTTCTTCGCGGTGAGCACCTTCGAATCGTCGAGGCCGCGAATGCGCCGCTTCGGATCAAGAACGACCGCGGCGGCCACCACCGGCCCCGCGAGCGGCCCGCGCCCTGCCTCATCGACACCGCAGACGATATCGAGCGGCGACTCGAAGTCGAGCCCCGGCTGCAGAACAACCACCGTGCTGCCCGGTTTGGCGGTGTTAGCGGCTTTTGCAGCGGTGGCCTTCGTGCCGCGCGGCGGCTTATCGCTCATGGCCGCCCTTTGCGTGATTCGACAATCTGCGCGACGGCTTGCGCCGCACGTTGTGCGGTGTTCTGTTTCAGCACGTGATGCATTTCCGTGAAGATTTCCGTCAGCGTGCGCCGGTTTGCTTCGTCCCGCAACTGGGTGAGCGTCGCATCGGCGAGCGCTTGCGGCGTCGCGAAATGCTGCAGGATTTCGGGCACGACAAAGCGTCCCGCGAGGATGTTCGGCAAGCCGACATACGGCAGATAGCCTTGCCGCCGCATGATCTGCCCGGTCAGCCACGGCACCTTGTACGAAATCACCATCGGCTTTTTCAGCAGTGCCGCTTCGAGCGTCACCGTGCCGCTCTTGACCAGCAGCGCGTCGGCGGCCGTCATCGCGAGCTGCGCGTTGCCATCGATCAGGGTCAGCGCCAGTTGCGGGTGCGCATCGACGAGCGGCTTCAGCAGTTCGCGCAGCGCGGGCGTCGCAGCGGGCATCACAAAACGCACGTCCGGCTCGCGCTGCTGCATCAGCGCCATCGCGTCGAAGAACGTCGAGCCGATCAGTTCGATCTCGGAGCGACGGCTACCGGGCAGCACGCCGATCACCGGGCCGCTAGCAGGCAGGCCGAGCGTCGCGCGCGCGCCGGCAACGTCGGGTTCGAGCGGAATCTGGTCGGCGAGCGGATGGCCGACATAGGTCGCGGCAACGCCCGCCTTCTCGAGCAGCGGCTTCTCGAACGGAAACACGCACAGCATATGGTCGACCGCTTTGACGATCTTCTTGATACGCCCGCCGCGCCACGCCCAGATCGACGGGCAAACGAGATGCACGGTCGGAATGCCGTGCTCGCGCAGCGCGTGTTCGAGGCCGAAATTGAAGTCCGGCGCGTCGACGCCGACGAATGCGTCGGGCGGATCCGCCAGCAGTTGGCGTTTGAGTTCGTTGCGAATGCCGAGAATCTCGGGGATGTGCCGCAGTGCTTCGACGTAGCCGCGCACCGTCAGCTTTTCCATCGGGAAATGCGCGTCGAAGCCGTGCGCGATCATGCGCGGCCCGCCGATACCATAACTGCGCGCGGCGGGCAGCCGGGCCGCGAGGCCATCGAGCAGCGCGGCGCCGAGGATGTCGCCGGACGGTTCGCCGGCGACCATTGCAAGCCTCGGCTGGCTAGGTTGCAGCGACATTGCGCGTTAGCGGATGATGCCGCGCTGCGACGATTCGACGAAGTCGACGAATTCGCGCACCGCTTCGTCACCGTCGCCCCCCGCGGATGCGAGTTCGCGCAACTGCACCTTCGCCTCTTCGAGCGACAGGCCATTCTTGTACAGCAGCCGGTACGCGGAACGCAGCGCCGAAATCGCGTCCGCCGAAAAGCCGCGCCGGCGCAGCCCTTCGACATTGATTCCGTGCGGTTCGGCCTTGTTGCCGGCTGCGATCACAAACGGCGGTACGTCCTGCACCAGCGCCGATGCGCCGCCGAGCATCGAATGCGCGCCGATCCGCACGAACTGATGCACGCCCGACATGCCGCCCACGATCGCATGGTCGCCGATCAGCACGTGCCCCGCCATCTGCGCGTTGCTCGACAGAATCACGTTATTGCCGATCTGGCAGTCGTGGCCGACGTGCACATACGCCATGATCCAGTTGTCGTCGCCCAGCGTCGTGGTGCCGGTATCCTGCACGGTGCCGGTGTGGATCGTCGTGAACTCGCGGATCGTATTGCGGTTGCCGATCGCGAGCTTCGTCGGCTCGCCCTTGTACTTCATATCCTGCGGCCGGCCGCCGATCGATGCGAAGTGCCCGATATGGTTGTCCTCGCCGAGCGTCGTGTGGCCTTCGATCACGCTGTGCGAACCGACTGTGGTCCGCGCGCCGATCGTCACGTGTGCGCCGACGATGGCGTACGGTCCGATTTCGACTGTGTCGTCGATCTGTGCACCCGGCTCGACGATCGCAGTGGGATGAATCCTGCTCATGCGCCCTCGCTTGTATTCAGCCTTCGTCTGACGTGCGCACCGCGCACATCAGATCCGCTTCCGCGGCAACCGCGCCGTCGACTTCGGCGCGCGCCTTGAACTTCCAGATGCCGCGCATATGGCGCTCGAACGTCACATTCAGAATCAGCTGGTCACCCGGTTCGACGACACGCTTGAAGCGCGCATTGTCGATACCGACAAACAGGTACAGCGTATTGTCCGGATCGTGCGGTTCTTCCGCGAACGTCAGCAGCGCGGCCGTCTGCGCAAGGGCTTCGAGAATCAGCACGCCGGGCATGACCGGGCGCTTCGGAAAGTGCCCCATGAAGTACGGCTCGTTGATCGTGACATTCTTCAGCGCCTTGATCGCCTTGTGCGGTTCGAGTTCGATGACACGGTCGACCAGCAGAATCGGATAGCGATGCGGCAGCAGCGTCAGAATCTTGTGAATGTCGAGGTTGATTTTTTCGGTGCTCATGGTATTTCGGTTCACGCTCAGTTTCGTCATCGATGGCGCGACGATAACTTCAGATGCTGGTGCAGGTGATCAGGTCACGTGCCGTCGCCGGGTTCGCTTCGCACTTGCATCGGGTTTGCGTTCTCGTAATTGCGTTCCCGTATTGGTGTCCACTACGCCCCGGTGACTGCGGCGGCGCCCTGGGTCCGTTCCGCCCTCGGGCGGCAACGGCCGGCGCTTCTGGATGATGCGTTTGCTGCTCCCTTCCTGTTCGTTGGTTGTTGCGCGTTGCCTCGCTACGCCTTGCCGGCGCCCGTCTGTGCCGCCACAGCCGCTTCAAGCGCCTTGATCCGATCGCGCAGCTTGTCGAGGTTGCGCAGCAGCGCAGCGCTTTTATTCCACTCGGCATGCTCGACCGCCGGAAACGCGCTGGTGTACAGCCCCGGCTTCAGCAACGACTTCGACACGCCCGACTTCGCGGTGATGATCACGTAGTCGCCCAGCGTCACATGACCCGCGATGCCGACTGCGCCGCCGATCATACAGTGCTTGCCGATCGTCGTGCTGCCCGCGATGCCCGCGCAGCCGGCGATCACGGTATACGCGCCGATCCGGCAATTGTGCGCGATTTGCACGAGGTTATCGATTTTCACGCACTGCTCGATCACGGTATCGGCCATCGCTCCGCGATCGATCGTCGTGTTCGCGCCGATCTCGACGTCCGGGCCGATCGTCACGCCGCCCACCTGCGGAATCTTCACCCAGCTGCCGGTGCGCGCATCGCCTTCGCCGACGAAATCCGGCGCGAAGCCGAAGCCATCGGAGCCGATCACCGCGCCGGCTTGCACGATCGCGCGCTCGCCGAGGGTGCAGCCATGGTACACGGTGACATTCGGGTACAGATGCGATCCGGCGCCGATGCGCGTGCCGCGACCGACGAATACGTTCGCATCGAGACGCACGTTTTCGCCAATCACCGCGCCTGCCTCGACCGTCACATTCGGCCCGATCACCGCGCTTGCCGCGACCTGCGCGGACGCATCGACATGCGCGCCAGGATGCACGCCGGGCATGGCTTTCGGCGCCGCGAGATCGATGAATGCCTGCGCGACGCGGGCGAAATAAGCGTACGGATTCGGTGTGACGATGAAGTTACGTCCATCCGGCGATGCGAGCTTCGCGAGGTCGTCCGCGTTGATCAGCACCGCGCCTGCCTGGGTGGTGTCGACTTGCGACAGGTATTTGGGGTTCGCGAGGAACGCCAGATGTTCCGGGCCGGCCTGATCCAGCGGCGCCAGATTGCTGACACGATGCGTGCGGTCTCCGATGATGTCGCCGCCGAAGCGTGTTGCGATCTCCTCGAGCGTAAAAGCCATATGCGTGTACTGCTCCTGATTTCGGTTAGCGCCCAGGTTGGCGCTTGACAGGATACCGGGCTCAGGGCTTCGGTATCGGCGTGCTGCTTTTTCTACGTTGCTGCTTTGCCTGATTCGCTCAATTCGTCGCGTTCGGCGCGGCGAGCGCCTTCAACACCTGGTCGGTAATGTCGATGCGTGGACTCACATAGACGGCTTCCTGCACGATCAGATCGTAGTGCTGCTGCTCGGCGATCTGTTTGATGACCTTGTTCGCACGGTCCAGCACCGCGGCCAGCTCTTCATTGCGGCGCTGGTTCAGATCTTCGCGGAACTCACGCTGTTTGCGCTGGAAGTCGCTATCGAGCTGCGACAGATCGCGCTGTTTCTGCGCGCGGTCCACCGGCGACATCGTTGCGCCGTTCTTGTCGAGTGCATCGGACATCGACTTCAGACGCTGCGCCATGTCCTGCAGATCCTTGTCGCGCTTTGCGAACTCGGCTTCGAGCTTCGCCTGGGCCGCCTTCGCCGCTGCCGACTCGCGCAGGATGCGGTCGGAATTGACCGCCGCGATACGCGCTTCCTGCGCCTGCGCGGCTTGCACGACGCCCGCCCCGAGCGTCACGGCCAGCGCCAGTGCACACGCCACACGTTTCGAAATCATACCGGTTAGCAAAGTCATCCTCTCGATACTGTAAGGGTCGCCGTTCGTCCGATCAGAATGCCGTCCCGATCTGGAACTGGAATTTCTGGTACTGGTCGCCCGTGTGCTTCTGTACCGGGAAACCAAGGCTCAGCTTGAGCGGCCCGATCGGCGAAATCCATGCGAGACCGACACCGTAACCATAGCGCAGACCATTCGAGCCGACCGTCGTGTTGCCGCCCTGGCGCGGGTCACCCCACACGTTACCGGCATCGAGGAACGTGAACACGCGCAGCGTGCGGTCGTAGCCCGTACCCGGCAGCGGGAACGTCAACTCGATATTGCTGACGAACATCTTGTTACCGCCGACCGGATCGTTGGTCGTCGTATCGCGCGGACCCAGCGAGCTCGGCTCATAGCCACGCACCGAACCGATACCACCCGCGTAGTAGTTCTTGAAGATCGGGAACGGATTGCCGATACCGTTACCGTAGCCGCCCTGCACGTTAAAGCCAATCACGAAGCCGCGCGAAAACGAGTAATAGTACTGCGCCGACAAGTCCGCCTTGTAGTACTGCGTGCCGCCGATCGGCGTGCCGTATTCGGCGTTCGCCTGCGTGAAGTACCCGCGGCTCGGCACCAGTGCGCTGTCGCGATTGTCACGCGACCAGCCGATCGTCAGCGGCACGTTATTCGATACGCGGCCGAAGTCATTCACGTAGTTCTTGTAGGTCTGCGGCGTATTCGCGTCGACGTCGAGCGTATTCTGTTCGAAGCCCGCGCCGAAATAGACCGTATCGACCTCGGAGAACGGGATACCGAACTTCAGGTCGCCGCCGAGCGTGACGATCCGGAAGCTCGAATCGGTCGAATAGAAGAGCGGCTCGTACGTGCGGTAGTAGAGGTCCGTGATCCGCTTGATGCCGTCCACCGTGAAGTACGGATCGACCTGTGTGACCGTCAATGTGCGGTAGGTCTTCGCCGTGTTCACGTTGACCGACAGGCTGGTGCCGGAACCGAACACGTTATCCTGCGACACACCGGCCGACAGCACCACCTTGTCCGTCGACGAGAAACCGGCGCCGAGCGTAATCGCGCCGGTCGGCTTCTCGGTCACCTTCACATCGACGTCGACCTGGTCGGGCGTGCCTTCGACCGGCACGGTCGTCACGTCGACGTCGGTAAAGTAGCCGAGACGGTTGACGCGGTCTTTCGACAGCGCGAGGCGGTTCGAATCGAACCACGAGCTTTCGAGCTGGCGCATTTCGCGGCGCACGACTTCGTCGCGCGTGCGCGTGTTGCCGGTCACATTGATGCGGCGCACGTAGACGCGGCGGCTCGGATCCACCTGCAACGTGAGGTCGACCGTGTGATGCTCCTGATCGATCTGCGGCAGCGCATTGACGGTGGCAAACGCATAGCCGTATTCACCGAGCTTGTCGACGATCGCCTTCGTGGTCGCCTGCAGCTTTTCCGCCGAAAAACGATCGCCCGGCTTGATCTTGATCAGCTTCTGCAGCTCGGCTTCGCGATCGAGCAGATTACCGGTCAGTTTGATGCCTGAGATCGTGTACGGCTCGCCCTCGTGCAGCGTGATCGTCAGGTACATGTCCTTCTTGTCGGGCGTGATCGACACCTGCGTCGACTCGATGTTGAACTCGAGATAGCCGCGATTCAGGTAGTACGAGCGCACGTTTTCGAGGTCGCCAGTGAGCTTTTCCTTCGAATACAGGTCGTTCTTCGTGTACCAGGAAAACCAGTTCGGCGTCGACAGCTGCATTTCGTCACGCAGCGTGCTCGTGCTGAACGCCTTGTTGCCGATGAAGTTGATCTGGCGGATCTTCGCGTTCGGCCCTTCGACCACCGAGAACAGCAGACCGACGCGGTTGCGGTCGATCGGCGTGACCGTGGTGGTCACTTCCGCCGCATAGAAGCCGCGCGTCAGGTACTGGCGCTTCAGTTCCTGCTCGGCTTTATCGACCAGTGCCTTGTCGTAGTACCGGCCTTGCGACAGGCCGACCGAACGTAGCGCCTTGACCAGGTTGTCTTTCTCGAATTCGTGAATGCCGGCGAAATCGATCGTGCCGATGGCCGGACGCTCGGCCACCTGGACGATCACGACATTGCCTTCGGTCGCGATCTTGACGTCGTTGAAGAAGCCCGTGGCGTACAGCGCGCGAATGGCTTCGGACGCTTTATCGTCGGTGAACGTATCGCCCTGCTTGATCGGCAGATACGAGAAAACGGTACCCGGTTCGACCCGTTGCAAACCCTCGATCCGAATGTCTTGCACCACAAAGGGTGTCGTTGCGTGGGCAACCAGCCCATGCGCGGCAAATGCCGCGGCTACAACTGTTTTAGGAACAATGCGATGAGGTTTGAACAACGTGCTTCCCCAGTGTTATAGCTGCATCAGGTCCGACGGTCGTCGCGAACGCCGCCTGACACCTTTAAAAATGGATTAAACGTGCAAGATCGTTGAAAAGCGCAATCGCCGACAGGGCGACGATGCAGGCAAGTCCCGCTCGTTGGAGAACCATCTGCCAGCGATCGGATACGGCTTTGCCGGTAACCGCTTCAACCAAATAATATAACAGATGCCCCCCGTCCAATACCGGAATTGGTAAAAGGTTGAGAACGCCGAGACTAATACTGACAAGCGCGAGGAACGACAGGAATGCTGATGGTCCGAGCCTTGCGCTCTTGCCCGCATAGTCCGCGATCGTTACCGGGCCTGAAAGATTCTTCAACGATGCTTCGCCGATAATCATCCGGCCGAACATCCGGATCGAATACACGCCGAGCTCCCACGTGCGATTCGCACCGAGACGCAGGCTCTCGAGCGGTCCGTAACGCACGTCGATCGACGGCACCTGGGTCGCGAGTTCCGCGCCGATGCGGCCGACGTTCTCGCCGGTCACGTCATCGCGCTGCACGACCGGCACGAGTGTGATGGTGTGCAACGTGCCCGGCTGCGTGCCGGATTGCGTCACGCGCGCGCCGCGCTCGATCTGCAGCGTGATCGGCTTGCCTGCGTGCGCCTTGATGTAGTTGATAAACGTGGTCGCGTTATCGGCGGGACGGCCGTCGACTGCGCGCAGCCGGTCGCCCGCCATGAGGCCCGCGCGTTGCGCGGCGCTGCCCGCCTGCACGGCGGCGACCGAAAGCGTGCCACTGCCTGGCTCGAAGCCGAGGCTCGACATGAAATTGTCATCGACTTCCTTGTCGGACAGGCTTTCGAGACTCAGCGGAAAATCGAACGTGCCATTTTTGTCCTTGGCGGACAGCACGACATTGCGATGATCGAACGCCGCGCCGAGCAGCTTCCAGCGCAAATCCGACCATGAACGCACCGGCTCGGCCTCGCCGCCGCTCGCATCGCGCACCGCCTTAACCGTCTCGCCGCCTTCGAAACCGGCGTGCGCGGCGGCCGTATTCATCGCCGGCGCGGCGACCACCGCGGCAGGCTCCGTTACGCCGGTTGCGAACACTGCGGCAAACAGCACGATTGCCAGCAGAAAATTGGCAATCGGGCCGGCCGCGACAATCGCGAAGCGCTTGCTCACCGACTGCCGGTTGAACGCATAGCGGAGTTCGTCGTCAGGAATGCGCGCGCCCTCTTCGCGCTCGTCGAGCATCTTCACGTAGCCGCCGAGCGGCAGCATCGCAATGGTCCATTGCGTGCCGGTTTTCTTGCTGACCCACTGCACGAGCGGTTTGCCGAAGCCTATCGAAAAACGCAGTACCTTCACGCCGCACATGCGCGCGACGCTGTAGTGGCCGTACTCGTGTACGACCACCAGCACGCCGATCGCAACCACGAAGGCGAGCACTTCGGTCAGCAGGTTCATAGACGCCTCACTGAATGGCGTGCTGCGTGCGCTACGCGAGCGCCGGCAGCGTGTCGATCATCGACGATGCCGCGCGCCGCGCTGCGGCATCCGCTTCGAGCACATCGTCAAGGCTTGCCGCGTCGCGGTTCGGCAGCGCGTTCAACACCGCGTCGACGACTTGCGCGATGGCCGTGAAACCAATCCGGCGCGACAGGAACGCGTCGACGGCGATTTCATTGGCCGCATTGAGCGCCGCACTAGCGACGCCGCCGGCGGCGAGTGCCTTCACCGCGAGCGCGAGACACGGGAAGCGCGCGTAATCGGGCTTTTCGAACGAGAGCATCGCAATCTGCGCGAGATCGAGCGGCGCAACGCCGGATTCGACGCGCTCCGGAAACGCGAGCGCATGGGCAATCGGCGTACGCATGTCGGGATTGCCCAGTTGCGCAAGCACCGACCCGTCCGTGTACGACACGAGCGAATGGATCACGCTTTGCGGATGAATCAGCACATCGATGCGATCGCCTGCGAGGCCGAAGAGCCAGTGCGCTTCGATGACCTCAAGGCCCTTGTTCATCATCGTTGCCGAATCGACTGAAATCTTGCGCCCCATCACCCAGTTCGGATGCTTACACGCCTCTTCCGGCGTTACATCGACAAGGCTTGCGGGTTCGCGCGTGCGAAATGGGCCACCCGACGCCGTCAGAATGATCTTCGAGACCCCGCCATGCAGCGCCGCTTCGCGTGGCAGACACTGGAAGATCGCATTATGTTCACTGTCGACCGGCAGCAGGATCGCGCCGTTATCGCGCACCGCGTTCATGAAGATGGCGCCCGACATCACGAGCGCTTCCTTGTTCGCGAGCAGAATGCGCTTGCCGGCACGAGCGGCAGCAAGACCTGGCGCGAGACCGGCGGCACCGACGATCGCCGCGACCACCGTATCGCAGCTGTCGCTCTTCGACACGTCGACGAGCGCTTGCGGTCCGTACAACACCTCGGTCTTGCAACCGGCCGCGCGGAGTTTGTCAGCGACCTGCTGCGCGGTCGCCGCATCGCCGACCACCGCCACTTCGGGCTGGAAGCGCAGGCATTGATCGACGAGCTTGTCGCCGTTGCGGTGCGCAGTCAGCGCATAGATGGAAAAGCGCTCCGGATGCCGCGCAATCACATCGAGCGTGCTGTCTCCAATCGAGCCCGTGGAACCGAGCAAGGTCAATCGTTTTTTCATCTCTCTTTCTCTAGCCGAGCAGCAGCATGGCGAGCGGCAGCACGGGCAACAACGCGTCGATGCGGTCGAGCACGCCGCCGTGGCCCGGCAGCAGGCCGCTCGAATCCTTGACGCCGGCCTGGCGTTTTAACATCGACTCGAACAGATCGCCAACCACGCTGAACACGACCAGCAGCGTCAACGCGATTAGCGCACGCATGGAACCGAGGCGTTCCAGCAGCGTAAAAAACAGGGTCGGCTTGAACGCGCCGGTCAGCGCCGCGATGAAAGCCACGACGATCACCACGAGCCAGCCGCCGATCGCGCCCTCCCAGGTCTTGCCGGGGCTGATTGCCGGCGCCAGCTTGTGCCTGCCGAAAGCCTTACCGGCAAAGTATGCGCCGATATCCGCCAGCCATACCACCAGCAGCAGGGAAAGCACAAAGGCGACACCGGTCGCACGCGCGGCCACCAACGCGTGCCAGCAGGCGGCAAACGCGACGATACCCGCGGCGAGCAGGAACACGCGCCAGCCGCCTTCGGCCAGCACCGGCTTGCGGATCAGCGCAAACGGGCCGACCAGCACCCAGAAAATCGCGGCTGCCTCGAAAAGCGGCCGCGGCGCAACATACCCGACGCCCAGTTTCGTGCTCGCGACCAGCGCAAGCGCCGCGACGATCGCGTAGATAACCGGCCCGGTGCCACTCAGCTTCAACAGCCGCGCCCACTCCCACGCGGCAAATACGACAACGAATGCGATCAGCGCGCCGAATGCGCCGATCGGCGCAAACAGCGTGACCGGCAATAGCACGGCCAGCAGAACGATCGCCGTGATGACACGGGTCTTTAGCATGAAAGCGAATCGGCGTTCTGCGACTGCGGCGACTGCGTGTCGAGTTGAGCGCTGGTGCGCCCAAAGCGGCGCTCCCGCTCGGCATACGACGCGATCGCGTGACCGAGCGAATCGGCGTCGAAATCCGGCCAGAACGTATCGGTGAAATAAAACTCGGTATACGCGAGCTGCCACAGCAGGAAGTTGCTGATACGCTGCTCGCCGCCGGTGCGGATAAAGAGGTCCGGCTCCGGCGCGTACCCCATCGCGAGATGCTCGCCGAACGCTTCCTCACTGACCTCGACCGGATGGCCCGTCAGCGCCGCCTGTTCGACGAGCTTGCGGGTGGCTTGCATGATGTCCCAGCGGCCGCCGTAGTTCGCGGCGATCGTCAGCGTGAGTCGTGTATTGCGTGCAGTCTTGGTTTCGGCGCGCCGGATCAGGTCCTGGATACGCCGGTCGAACGCCGACAGATCGCCGACCACACGCAACCTGATGCCGTTCGCGTGCAGCTTGCCGATCTCGCGCTCAAGCGCCGTGACAAACAGGCGCATCAGGAACGAGACTTCATCTTCCGGTCGTCGCCAGTTTTCGGAACTGAACGCAAAAAGCGTCAGGTATTCGACGCCGCGTCGCGCGCACGCTTCGACCGTCGCGCGCACCGCATCGACGCCGCGCGAGTGGCCGGCCACGCGTGGCAGCCGGCGCTGTGTCGCCCAACGGCCGTTGCCGTCCATGATGATCGCGATGTGACGCGGCACAGCCGAGACATCAGGTACGAGAACGGTTGAACTGGTATAGGTCATGGCCGTCGGGAAGTGACTCTGCAAATAAAGAAGTAAAGACTTGAAGGCGCCAATGCCGCGCGGCATCAGACCGTCATGATCTCGGCTTCTTTCGTCTGCACGAGTTTGTCGATTTCCGCGACGTATTTGTCCGTCAGCTTCTGCACGTCGTCACCGGCGCGGCGCTCATCGTCTTCGGAAATCTCTTTGTCTTTTACGAGTTTTTTCAGTTGCTCGTTCGCGTCGCGGCGCAGATTGCGCACCGCAATCTTCGCCGTTTCGCCTTCGCTCTTGACGACCTTGGTGAGCTCGCGGCGGCGCTCTTCGGTCAGCGCCGGCATCGGCACGCGGATCAGGTCGCCCTGCGCCGCCGGGTTCAGACCCAGGTCCGATTCGCGAATGGCCTTTTCGACCACCGTGACCATCTTCTTCTCCCACGGCTGCACGCCGATCGTGCGCGCGTCGACGAGTGTCAGGTTCGCGACCTGCGAAATCGGCACGGGCGAACCGTAATAGTCGACCTGGATGTGGTCGAGCAGCCCCGTGTGCGCACGGCCCGTGCGGATCTTCGACAGGTCGTTTTTGAACGCGTCGATCGAGCGCTGCATTTTCTGTTCAGCGCCTTTCTTGATGTCAGCCACAGACATGATTAAACCTCCGAACCTTCAAAACGATGCGAGCCGGCCAGCAGACGAAAAGCCGCGGCCTGGGCTCGCGCTCGAGCCCAGCTGATGTGACAAAGAGTTTACACGTGCACGAGGGTGCCTTCGTCTTCGCCCTGCACGATGCGCTTCAACGCCCCCGGCTTGACGATCGAAAACACCCGGATCGGCAGCTTCTGATCGCGACACAGCGCGAACGCGGTCGCGTCCATCACCTGCAGGTTGCGGCCAATTGCCTCATCGAAGCTGATCGTCGTATAGCGTGTGGCCGACGGGTCCTTGCGTGGGTCGGCCGAGTAGACGCCGTCCACCTTGGTGGCCTTCAGCACCACTTCCGCCCCGACTTCCGAGCCGCGCAACGCAGCGGCGGTGTCGGTCGTAAAAAACGGGTTGCCGGTGCCGGCCGCGAAAATCACGACCTTGCCTTCTTCGAGCTGACGGATCGCGCGCGGCCGGATGTAAGGCTCGACCACCTGATCCATCCGCAGCGCGGACTGGACGCGCGCCTCGATGCCCGCGTGGCGCATCGCGTCCTGCAGCGCAAGCGCGTTCATCATCGTCGCGAGCATGCCCATGTAGTCGGCGGTCGCGCGGTCCATGCCGGCCGCGCCGCCCGCGACACCGCGGAAAATGTTGCCGCCGCCGATCACGACGGCCAGTTGCGTACCGAGCCGCACCACCTCGGCCACGTCCGCCACCATTCTTTCGATCGTCGCGCGATTGATGCCGAAAGCATCGTCGCCCATCAGGGCTTCGCCAGAGAGTTTCAGGAGGACGCGTTTATAGGCAGTGGGCATAGAGATATCCAGATCGCGCAGTAGACAACAACGTGGAACTGTAGGGGTGAAATGCTGGTTCGGGCAAGCGCTGCCAAATTCATTGGCCGTCTGGACAAGGCGCGCGGCGCGGGTGGCGCGCACACTGACCCGCACCCCCGCCCGCTACCGCGGATTGCCTTGCGCCGGGCCGTCCGGCAGCGCTGCCGACCGCGGCGGCACACTCCGTCGCCGCGGGTACAACGGTGCAGCAGCGTGAAACGTAAAAAATGAAACCGTCTGCTACCTGCCTGCTACCTTAGCGCCTATTGCTGCTTTGCAGCAGCGACCTGCGCAGCCACTTCGGCCGCGAAGTCGTCCTGACGCTTCTCGATGCCCTCGCCGACCACGAACAGCGCGAATTTCTGCACGCTGGTGCCGGCCGCTTTCAGCATCTGCTCAATCGTCTGCTTATCGTTCTTCACGAACGGCTGGTTCAGCAGCGACACTTCCTTCAGGTACTTCTGGACGCTGCCTTCGACCATCTTCGCGACGATTTCCGCCGGCTTGCCCGATTCGGCCGCCTTCTGTTCCGCGATGCTGCGCTCCTTGGCGATCAGATCGGCCGGCACGTCGTTCGACGACAGCGAGACCGGCTTCATCGCGGCGATATGCATCGCGACGTCCTTGCCGACCTGCTCGTCCGCGCCCGTGTACTCGACCAGCACGCCGATGCGCGTACCGTGCAGGTAGGACGTCAGCTTGTTCGGCGTTTCGAAACGCGCGAAACGGCGAATCGACAGGTTCTCGCCGATCTTGCCGACCAGTGCGAGACGCACGGCGTCGACCGTTTCGCCGTTGAGCGGCAGCGCCGACAGCGCCGCTACGTCAGCCGGGTTCTTCGTTGCGATCAGTTCTGCGACCTGCCTCGCGAACGCGTTGAAATCGTCGTTCTTCGAGACGAAATCCGTCTCGCAGTTCAGCTCGACGAGCGCG
Organism: Paraburkholderia humisilvae; assembly: GCF_902859855.1. Taxonomy (GTDB): domain Bacteria; phylum Pseudomonadota; class Gammaproteobacteria; order Burkholderiales; family Burkholderiaceae; genus Paraburkholderia; species Paraburkholderia humisilvae. The sequence continues at coordinate 278,727 of NZ_CADIKH010000002.1, read as the reverse complement.
CCCGCGTTGCCGCCGATATACGACGCGATCACACCTTCGGCCGTCACGCGCGACGCGGCCTTGCTGGCCTTGTTGCCGAGCTTCACGCGCAGCAGTTCTTCCGCACGCGCCATGTCGCCTTCCGCTTCGGTCAGCGCCTTCTTGCACTCCATCATCGGCGCATCGGTCTTCGCGCGCAGTTCTGCAACCATGCTTGCGGTAATTGCCGCCATCATTCGCTCCTTGAGTCTGTACTTGTCGCGCCGCCGGCCGTGCTTCGCACTGCGAGCCACACCGCCGTCGGCGAAGAACCATTTGGCGCGACGCACACCGTTATCGCCGTTACCCGGTACGCCACGCTTTCACCCTGATTGCTGCCTGTTGCCCCGCCTGCATTCGCTCACCCGCTCGCTGGCCGATCGCACCACGGCGCGGTGCGAGGCGTGCGGCATGCAACGGCCGCGGGCTAAAAAAAGGGGGCCTCTAGCAAGCCCCCTTTTTTGCCGGACCCGGGTCGCGTTACGCCTCCCCGTTGACCTCGACGAACTCGTCGCCGTCATCGCCGCCACGGGCTGCCTGCACCACTTCGTTGACCGCGTTCGCACGACCTTCGAGGATCGCGTCGGCCACGCCTTGCGCATACAGCGTCACGGCCTTGCTCGCGTCATCGTTGCCCGGGATCACGTAATCGACGCCTTCCGGCGAGTGGTTCGTATCGACCACCGCGATCACCGGCACGCCCAGCTTGTTCGCTTCGGTCACGGCGATCTTGTGGTAGCCGACGTCGACCACGAAGATTGCGTCCGGAATACCGCCCATATCTTTCACGCCGCCGATCGACTTTTGCAGCTTCGCGATTTCGCGTTCGAACAGCAGCGCTTCCTTCTTGCTCATTTTCTCGAGCTCACCCGCCTCAACCGCTGCTTCCATGTCCTTCAGGCGCTTGATCGATACCTTCAGCGTCTTGAAGTTGGTCAGCATGCCGCCGAGCCAGCGTGCGTTCACGAACGGCATGCCCGCGCGCTGCGCGGCTTCCGCGATCGTGTCGCGCGATTGGCGCTTCGTGCCGACGAACAGGATCGTGCCGCGATTCGCCGCCAGCTGACGCACATACTTCAGCGCGTCGTTATACATCGGCAGCGTTTTTTCGAGGTTGATGATGTGAATCTTGTTGCGATGGCCGAAAATGAACGGGGCCATCTTGGGGTTCCAGAAGCGCGTCTGGTGACCAAAGTGGACACCGGCTTCCAGCATCTGACGCATGGTAACTGCCATGAACAAAATCTCCGCGAGGGTTGGGTCTTAAGCCGGCTGCCGTATCCTTGGCGCGGACTTCACCCCGGGTTGAACCCGATCGGCCGACATACTGCGCGTTTTACCGCACCGCACATCAGCCGCACATTGGCCGCATGATATCGACCTGGGGAAGACCTGACGCCGCGAACACCCTGGGTGCGCCGGCTTGCGAGTTAGCCGCTTGCCACTGTCCTGTCTCCACTGCCCTGCCTTAAGCGTTGCTTAAGGGCAAAAACAAAAACTTGGCGAGCGACTTAGCCGAAGATTATAGCACGCGACTGTTGCATGACTCAACCTGCGTCACACGTTGCGAAGCCATACCGGGAAAGCGGTCGCGCCAGTCAAAAAAGGTGCAGGATCACGCAAAACAACGGCTCGCACGGACCATGACTGTGCAGAAGAAAACGGGCCGCCACCTGAGCGCCGGACCACCAGGCAACCACCAGGCAACCCGCCAGGCGGCCGCCAACCGGCCGCCACGCGGCGCACCCACCTTGCAAAAGCCTGCGGCAGCAGGAAGATGGTGAGATAATCCGGCGATAAATCCGCATCTGGCCAACATAGGCCACACCCGAAGGCCCCATCCATGGCTATTACGCTCAGAAACGAACAGGACATCGAGCAGATGCGCGTTGCCGGCCGGCTCGCAAGCGAAGTGCTCGACCACATCACGCCGTTCGTGCAGGCCGGCGTCACAACGGGCGAACTGGACCGTCTGTGCCACGAATATATGGTGAACGTGCAAGGCACGGTGCCCGCTCCGCTCAACTATCAGCCGCCGGGCTACCCGCCGTATCCGAAATCGGTTTGCACGTCGGTCAACGACGTGATCTGCCACGGCATCCCCGGCGACAAGGTGCTGAAAAACGGCGATACGCTGAATATCGACGTGACCGTGATCAAGCACGGCTTTTTTGGCGACACGAGCCGGATGTTCATCGTCGGCGAAGGGTCGATTCTCGCGAAACGGCTCGTGCAGACCACTTACGAATGCATGTGGCTCGGCATCGAGCAGGTGCGCCCGGGCGGCCACCTCGGCGACATCGGCCATGCGATCCAGAAGCACGCGGAGGCACAAGGCTATAGCGTCGTGCGCGAGTATTGCGGACACGGCATTGGCACCGTGTTTCACGACGAGCCGCAGGTGCTGCACTACGGCCGTCCCGGCACCGGCATCCAGCTCGAACCCGGCATGATCTTCACGATCGAGCCGATGATCAACGCGGGCCGTCGCGACATCCGCACGATGCCCGACCAGTGGACCGTCAAGACGAAAGACCGCAGCCTGTCCGCGCAATGGGAACATACGATTCTCGTCACCGCGACCGGCTACGAAGTGCTGACCGTTTCCGCCGGTACTCCCGAGCGTCCGCAGATCGTGGCCGCCGCCACCACCGCCTGATTGCACACCGCCACCCACTCGCCCGCCTATGAGTAGCGTTTTAGCCGCCCATTCCGAAGCCACGTCGCTGAAGGCGGACTACAAGATGGCCAAGAATCCGTTGCTGGAGCGCTTCAAGACGGCGGCCAACGTCGACGCGCCGATGCGCGCGCTCGCCCGCATCACCGACGACGCGCTGAAGAGCGCGTGGTCCGCGTGCGAGCTGTCCGCGTCGTTTGCGCTCGTCGCGGTGGGCGGCTACGGGCGCGGCGAGCTTGCGCCGCATTCGGACATCGACATCCTGGTGCTGCTGCCCGACACGCCGCTGCCGAACAGCGAGGCATGCATCGAGAAATTCATCGGGCTGGCGTGGGATCTGGGCCTCGAACTTGGCAGCAGTGTGCGCACCGTGTCGCAGTGCATCGAGGAAGCCGCCAACGACGTGACCGTACGGACATCGCTGCTGGAAGCTCGGCGCATTTGCGGCAACACGGCGGTCTTTGAAAGCTTTGCGCTACGGTATCAGGATGCGCTCGATCCGCGCGCGTTCTTCCAGGCGAAAGTACTGGAAATGCGCCAGCGGCACGCGAAGTTTCAGGACACGCCGTACGCGCTCGAGCCCAACGTGAAGGAAAGTCCGGGCGGCCTGCGCGACTTGCAGCTGATCCTGTGGGTCACACGCGCCGCGGGCTTTGGCAGCAGCTGGCGCGAACTGGAGGCGCGCGGGCTGATTACGTCGCGCGAGGCGCGCGAGTTGCGGCGCAACGAGGCGTTTCTGAAGACGCTGCGTGCCCGTCTGCACATTCTGGCGGGACGCCGTCAGGACATCCTCGTGTTCGACCTGCAGAATCCGCTTGCCGAGAGCTTCGGCTACAAGGCGAGCGCGACCCGACGGGCAAGCGAGCAGTTGATGCGCCGCTACTACTGGGCCGCGAAGGCGGTCACCCAGCTCGCGACAATCCTGATCCAGAACATCGAAGCGCAATTGTTCCCGAGCACGAGCGGCATTACGCGAGTCATTTCGGAGCGCTTCGTCGAAAAGCAGGGCATGCTCGAAATCACGTCCGACGACGTCTTCGAACGCCATCCGAGCGCGATTCTCGAAGCGTTCCTGCTGTACGAAGAGACGCCCGGCGTGAAGGGCCTGTCGGCGCGCACGCTGCGCGCGCTGTACAACGCGCGCGACAAGATGGATCAGCACTGGCGGCGCGACCCGGAGAACCGGCGTCTGTTCATGGCCATCCTGAAGCAGCCGGCCGGCATCACCCATGCGTTCCGTCTGATGAACCAGACGAGTGTGCTCGGCCGCTATCTGCTGAATTTCCGCCGCATCGTCGGGCAGATGCAGCACGACCTGTATCACGTGTATACGGTCGATCAGCACATCCTGATGGTGCTGCGCAATCTGCGCCGCTTCGCGATCGCCGAGCATGCGCACGAATATCCGTTCTGCAGTCAGCTCATCACCAATTTCGAGCGGCCGTGGGTACTGTATGTCGCGGCGCTCTTTCACGACATCGCGAAGGGCCGCGGCGGCGACCATTCGAAGCTCGGCATGGCCGACGCGCGACGCTTCTGCCGCGAGCACGGCATTCCCGCCGAGGACAACGCGCTCGTCGTGTGGCTTGTCGAACACCATTTGACGATGAGCCAGGTCGCGCAGAAGCAGGATACGAGCGACCTCGAAGTCATCAAGCGATTTGCCGAGCTGGTCGGCGACGAGCGGCGGCTGACCGCGCTCTATCTGCTGACGGTCGCCGACATCCGCGGCACCAGCCCGAAAGTCTGGAACACCTGGAAAGGCAAGCTGCTCGAAGACCTGTACCGCGTGACGCTGTCGGTGCTCGGCGGCGCGAAACCCGATGCGCATTCAGAAATGAAGATGCGCAAGGAGGAAGCACTCGCGCTGCTACGACTTGAAACCGTGCCTGAATACGCGCACAAGGTGCTGTGGGACAAGCTCGACGTCGGCTATTTCCTGCGCCACGACGCGGCCGATATTGCATGGCAGACGCGTGTGCTGTATCGCCATGTCGAGACCGACACGCCGATCGTGCGCGCGCGGCCGTCGCCGATCGGCGAGGCGCTGCAGGTGCTCGTCTATGTGAAGGACCGCCCCGACCTGTTCGCCGGCATCTGCGCGTATTTCGACCGCAACGGCCTGTCGGTGCTGGATGCGCGCGTCAGCACGACGCAGCACGGCTACGCGCTCGACAACTTTATCGTTGCGCATACCGAGCATGACGTTCACTATCGCGACATCGCGAATCTTGTCGAGCAGGAGCTGGCGATTCGCCTCGCCGCCGCCAGCACGCTGCCCGAGCCGTCGAAGGGACGGCTCTCGCGCCTGTCGCGCACCTTCCCGATTACGCCGCGCGTCGACCTCAGGGCCGACGAACGCGGTCAGTACTACATCCTGTCCGTGTCCGCGAACGACCGGCCAGGCCTCCTTTATTCGATCGCGCGCGTGCTGGCCGAGCACCGGGTCGGCGTCCATGCGGCGCGGATCAATACGCTTGGCGAACGCGTCGAGGACGTGTTCCTGCTTGACGGGCACGGCCTCTCCGACAACCGGCGTCAAATCCAGGTCGAAACCGAATTGCTGCGCGCGATCGCAGTGTGAGCCCAGTTTCAAACTTTATGCGAGTCAAATTAACAGCCAAGCATCCGCGGCCGGCTTCAGCCGAGCGCGCGCCGGTACGCTCCGGCAGCGCGGTCGCGCGCAAGCCGGTGCGCAAGGCCCCGGTCAAGCCGGCGGGGAAACCCGTCGACGCGACGGGCGGCAAAGCGAGGTCGGCCTCGCCCTCCGGCGGGGCGAAGGAAGCGCCGCGCGCAGCGCGACGCAGTGGTGACATGAAACCCGGCAACAGTGGCAGCGCGAGCGGAGAAAGGCGCGCGCCCGCGTTTGCCCGCGATACCGGCGACGCGGGCCCGGAACGCGCCGCTCGGACACCACGCGCCGCTGACCGGCCCGTTGCGCGCGGCCGCAGTGATCGCACTGATCGCACTGATCGCACTGATCGCACTGATCGCGCTGATCGCACTGATCGCGCTGATCGCGGTGACCGAGGTGACACGGCAGGGACGCAACGCCGGCCAACGGCCGAACGCGCGCCCCGCTCCGGCTCGACGGGATCGGGGAGCACAGCGCGCCAAGCGGTACGCGCTCGAGCCGACAAAGACGGCCAGCAACGCCGGCCCGGCGGCGAACGTGCGACCCGCGGTTCGTCGACAAGCACAGCTGCGACACGACGCGGTGAAGGCAGCTCGACCGGCGACAAGCGCGACCCCCGCGGCCGCGACGGCGAACGCCCGTCCCGTCTGGCGGAGGACGCGCCGCCACGCCGTCCTTATCGCGATACGCGCGACACTCGCGACACTCGCAACTCCCGCGGCACGGACGAAACGAAACGATCGACGCGTGCTGCGGACACGCCTTACCGCTCGCGCCCGTCGGCAGACCCGACTACGCCGCCCCGTGCTCGCGCGCCGCGCGATGCCGACGGCCTGTCGTCCACGCGCGGCCGGCCTGCAAAGTCAGTGGCCGAATCGCCCAGTCGCGGCGAGCGGACTTACGCACAGCCAGTCAAAGGGTCCTATGCGGAGCGGCAGGAGCGCTTTACGCGCGACGAACGCCCGCCACGCGCGGCGCAGGGCGCCCACCCGCGCGGCAACGCCGGCAAGACTGCAAAGCCCGCGCGCAAGGCAAACCCGCCGCCAGCCAGCACCGGCGAGCGTGCTCCCCGCCGCGAGCGCATCGACGCGCCCGGTATGCTGCGCCTGTCCAAGCTGATGTCCGAGCTCGGCCTGTGCTCACGCCGCGAAGCGGACGAATGGATTGAAAAGGGCTGGGTGTCCGTCGACGGCGAGCGGATCGACACGCTTGGCACGCGCGTGCGGCCCGACGTGCGCATCGACATCGACCCGGCCGCCGAAGCCGCGCAGGCGCGCCAGGTGACAATTCTGCTGCACAAGCCGGTGGGCTACGTGTCGGGACAGGCGGAGGACGGCTACCAGCCGGCCATCACGCTGGTCACGCCGGACAACCGCTGGGAAGGCGACCGTAGCGACATCCGTTTTTCCGTCGCGCATCTGCGCCAGCTCGCGCCCGCCGGGCGCCTCGATATCGATTCGACCGGGCTGCTCGTTCTGACACAGGATGGCCGCGTTGCGAAGCAGCTCATCGGCGGCCATTCGGAAGTCGACAAGGAGTACCTGGTGCGCGTCACGTACGGCGACGTGGAGACCGACGTCGAACAGCACTTTCCGCCCGAGAGTCTCGCGCAGTTGCGGCACGGCCTCGAGCTGGACGGTATCCCGCTCAAATCCGCGCAGGTCAGCTGGCAGAACGGCGAGCAACTGCGTTTCGTGTTGCGTGAAGGAAAGAAACGCCAGATCCGACGGATGTGCGAACTGGTTGGGCTGCACGTGGTCGGGTTAAAGCGGGTGCGCATGGGCCGGGTTGCACTCGGTGCGCTGCCGCAGGGCCAGTGGCGGTATCTTTCTGCCGACGAGGCGTTCTGAACGCACAGCGGCCGCTGGCGCCAAAACGCCTGCCGTCCGCTGCTAACAACATCGTTTTGTTGCTTTAACTAAAAGCCCATGCCGTTTCTGCGACATGGGCTTTTGCCTTTTGCAACGCCGCGTGCGAACCACGCACCCGCGCGCGACGTTCAATCGTCGCTGCGCGGATCGAGATCCGGGAAAAGAATTTCCGTAAAGCCGAACTTCGAAAAGTCGGTAATTCGCATCGGGTACAGTTTGCCGATCAGGTGGTCGCATTCGTGCTGGACGACGCGCGCATGAAAACCCTCCGCGACGCGGTCGATCGGTTTGCCGAACTGGTCGAAGCCGTGGTATCGGATCATCGAGAACCGGTTCACGACACCGCGCAGCCCCGGTACCGACAGGCAGCCTTCCCAGCCCTCCTCCATGTCCTGCGACACCGGTGTGATGGTCGGATTGATCAGCACTGTTTCAGGCACCGACGGCGCATCCGGATAGCGTTCGTTGTGCCCGAAACCGAAAATCACGACCTGCAGATCGACGCCGATCTGTGGCGCGGCCAGCCCTGCGCCATTTGCGTCGTGCATCGTCTCGAACATGTCCTTGATCAGCTCGTGCAGTTCGGGCGTATCGAAATGGTCAACGGGATGAGCAATCCGCAAAAGGCGGGGATCGCCCATCTTCAGAATTTCGCGAATCATATTGTCTGCCTCTCCAGAAGCTTGCGCATACCGTCTTCGTCGAGTATAGGGATGCCGAGTTCCTCTGCTTTCGCGAGCTTGCTGCCCGCTTCCGCGCCGGCCACCACGTAGTCGGTCTTCTTCGACACCGAGCCCGCCACTTTCGCGCCGGCCGCCTCGAGCATTTCCTTTGCCTCTTCGCGTGCCAGATTGGGCAGCGTGCCGGTCAGCACGATCGTCTTGCCGGCCAGCGCGCCGTGCGGTGCTTTCGGCGCGGGCGGCCCCTCGGTCCACGTTACCCGACCCGGCGCGCGAAGTTGCTCGATAACCGTACAGTTGTGCTCCTCGGCGAAGAACTGACGGATCGCCTCGGCGACAACCGGACCCACGTCGTTCACCTCGAGCAGTTCTTCGACGCTCGCCGCCATGATGGGAGTGAGCGCACCGAAATGTTTGGCCAGATCTTTGGCGGTGGACTCGCCGACATGCCGGATACCAAGCGCATAGATGAAACGCGCGAGCGTCGTATGCTTGGCTTTTTCCAGTGAGTCGAGCAGGTTCTGCGCGGACTTGTCCGCGAACCGGTCCAGCGCGGCGAGCGTCGCGAAGCCGAGATTGAACAGGTCCGCGGGCGTGCGGACAAGGTTCTGCTCGACCAGCTGGTCGATGATCTTTTCACCGAGCCCGTCGATATCGAGCGCGCGGCGCTGCGCGAAGTGCCACAGCGCCTGCTTGCGCTGCGCGGGACAGAAAAGGCCGCCGGTGCAACGCGCGATCGCTTCGTCGGGGAGCCGCTCAATCGCCGAGCCGCACACCGGGCACGTGCCCGGCATCACGAACTCTTTTGCGTCGGCCGGACGCCGCTCGACAAGCGCGCCGACCACTTCGGGAATGACATCGCCCGCGCGGCGCACGATCACCGTATCGCCGATGCGGATGTCCTTGCGGCGCACCTCATCCTCGTTGTGCAGCGTCGCGTTGGTGACCGTCGCACCGCCGACAAACACCGGTTCGAGCCGCGCAACCGGTGTGATCGCGCCGGTGCGGCCGACCTGCACGTCGATCGCGACGAGCCTCGTCAGCGCTTCCTGCGCGGGGAACTTGTGCGCCAACGCAAAGCGCGGCGCGCGCGACACGAAACCGAGCGCATCCTGCTCGTCGCGGCGGTTGACCTTGTACACCACACCGTCGATGTCGTACGGCAGCGCATCGCGCTTCTCACCGACTTTGCGGAAGAACCCGAGGAGCCCGTCCGCCCCTTGCACAACCGCACGCTGGCTGTTCACCGGCAAGCCCATCTCGTGATACCAGTCGAGCAGCGCGTTATGCGTGTCGGGCATCGGTTCTCCTTCCAGCACGCCGATCCCATACGCGAAAAACGACAGCGGCCGCTGCGCGGTGATCTTCGGGTCCAACTGCCGCAAGCTGCCCGCGGCCGCGTTACGCGGATTGGCGAACTCGCGATGCGCAGCCTCGCGCTGCCGTTCGTTCAACCGTTCGAAGTCGCGCTTGAACATCAGCACTTCGCCGCGCACATCGAGCACCTTCGGCACGCGTTTGCCTTTGAGCGTCAGCGGAATCGAACGGATCGTGCGGACATTTTCGGTGACGTTCTCGCCGGTCGCGCCGTCGCCACGCGTCGCGGCCTGCACGAACCTGCCGTCCACGTAGCGCAGCGAAATTGCAAGCCCGTCAAACTTCAGCTCGCACGCAAAGTCGACCGGTGTATGGCCGAGCGCATCGGACACCCGCTTGTCGAACGCGACGATGTCGTCATCGGCAAAGCCGTTGTTCAGCGACAGCATCGGCATGTCGTGCACGACGGGCTCGAAGCCGCTCGCGACTTCGCCGCCGACGCGCTGCGTCGGCGAATCAGGCGTGATCAGCTCCGGGTGCCCGGCTTCAATCTGCTCCAGTTCCTTGAACAGCTTGTCGTACTCCGCGTCGGGCAGCTCCGGCTGGTCAAGCACGTAGTACGCGTAGTTTGCGCGTTCGAGCTGCTCGCGCAGCCACAACGCACGCTCGGCGGGAGCGCTCGGCGCGGAGGGGCTGGCGGGACGGGATGACGGAGTTCGGGCCATGCTGTCAGCGGTTTCGCGGATAAGGTTCAGACGCCAGATTATCTCAGGAAGCGTCACGCGTGACATCGGCCGAATGGCCAGTTCCGTGCGCGCCCAGACATCCGCAAACCCGCATCCGCCGACTTGCATCCATAGACTCGCGGGCAAAGGCGCACAGCACTTATCTTCCAATTTGCTGGCCGTTCGGCTAACGCTCGCGCACGGCGATTGACAGTGCGCGTCGACGATGCGACCTTGGGCGACCCTGAACATGCTTCGCGCGTGGTCAACGCGCATCGCGAGAACCCTCGATGAAGCCTTTCGAACCCGCCGTCCTGCCGCTGCCCGCAGTCGGTACAAACCGGACGATGCGCCGGATCGCCGCGTGGGCGGCAATGGCCATGCTGCTGCTCATGCTTGCGAACCGCGCACGAGCGGGCGAGCAGATCGTACAGGTCGCGCTCGACGGCGGAGCGTCAATCCGCTATCTGCTCACACAGAAAGACGGCAGCACGCCGCAGTGGGTACTGGTGATGTTCGCGGGTAGCGAGGGCAAGCTCGATCTGCGCACGAATGACGATGGCTCGCCGTATATGCGCGAGAAAAACAACTTCCTCGTGCGCACGCGCACGCTTTTCGCCGACGAGCGCTTTGCGACCGCACTCGTCGATGCGCCATCGGATCAGCCAGGCGGCTATTCGGATGCGTTTCGCGCGTCCGCGCGGCATGCGCAGGACGTCGCGCGGGTAGCGGCCGACTTGCACACGCGCATTCCGGCCGCAAAGCTCGTGCTGATCGGTACGAGCCGAGGGACGATCTCGTCGGCTTTTGTCGGCCGCGCGCTGCCCGACACATGGGATGCGGTCGTGCATACATCGACACTCACCAGCCCGGCGCGAGGCCAGGCGACGCCGTTGATCGGCTTCGACTACGGTGCGATTTCCGCGCGGCAGCTATTCGTCCACCACGTGGACGACACGTGCTTTCTCTGTTCGTTCGCCGCCGCCGAGCGGATTGCGCAAACCGGCGGCTACGCGCTGATCGCCGTGCACGGCGGCGAGGTGCTCAGCGGACCGTGCGAAGCCTTGTCGCATCACGGGTTCTATGGAAAAGACGAGGCCGTCGTCGCAGCCATCAAGGCGTGGATCAGCGGTGGCGTATCGCCGAAGGAAATCGAATGAAGCGCGCGGCCCGGGCACAGGTGCGAGGCCGCGCGGAACCGATCACGGGTCCGCCTGCTGGCCCGGTTACTGGCTGAACAACCGCCGCGTAACCGGTGACCCGGCAGGAATGCCCGCCTGCTCAAGCCTCGCGTACAGCGTCATCAACTGCTTTTCGATCGCAAGCAGCGCGGCCTCTGGCAGCGCGCGGCGCTGATCGTCGACGACGCGCCCGCCAATGCGCTCCGACAGCGATTTTGCGTAGTCGCACATCAGGCGGAACGGCAGGATGTCCTCGTCGGCCACCGGCACGTCGAGTACCAGCGTGATCGTCTGGCCGCCCTTGTACGTGAGGTCGTCGCGCAAAAAGTTGGTATCGCCGAACTGCAGCATGAAAACCGGGCTCTGCTTCGCGTCGAGCTTCACGAAGCGCGTGCCGTCGCGCGACAGCAGCAGGCCGTCCTGCGACGCGACCGCCTGCACGTAGTTCGCGGACCACGGCGCGCCATCCGACAACACATTGATCGACAGTTGCGCGTCGCACTGCGCGGCAAAGCCGTCCAGCTCGCGCGCCATCGATACGGTTTCCATCATGTCGGGAAATTCCGGCGCGCCGTCGAACGCATCGGCGAACTGCTGTACGCCGCTCACAAACTCGGAAAACTCCAGTTCGTTTAACGGCCCATTGCGGTTCGCCAGTTGTGCCGCCGCCCGCAGCTCTTCGTAGCGCACGCCGTTTTGCAGCAGTTCCCACGCACGGCCGCCTTCCGGCTTGCCTTCGATGTGCACGGGCTTGCTGCCCGCGCGGCGCAGACGCTGCGCCAGCGGCAACACCCTGTCGCCGGCCACCGGCGCGCCGAGGCGAATCGGCACGATGCAGTCGATGCGCCGGTCGACGACCGCGGGCGGCGCCGCCGAGATCGTCGTCGCGGCCGGCATGATCGGTTCGACAGGCTCGCCGGGCGCAGCGGGTTGGCCGCGTTGTGCCGGCGCGGACTCGCGAAAGTCGGTTCCGACGTCTTCCGCTTCCGGAAATCCGTTCGGCGAGGTCCGCTCAGCCTGGATATCCGCCGGCGTATCGAGCGGCGCCGCCGCGCCGAAGGTCGGCTCGACGCGCTGCGACGCGTCCTCGGGCTCGCCCGGCGCGCCGTCGCGGCGGGCTGTCGACCGTGCCGGCGCAATGAACGGGCTCTGCTCTTCGTGGTCGTCGCGCGACATCGGATCGACGGCATCGCCTGGCATCGGCCGCGGCATCCGGCGACGCACTTTCGCGCTCTGCCACGCGTTATAGACGACCACGCCCCCCACCACTACGGCGCCCGCGCCGATTAACCCGAGTGTCAACTCGTCCATGCATGCTCCATCAGCAATTCTTCTCTATGCGACGCGTCATCGCCCTGCGGCCCGCCCCAACCCGCACTGCGGCCGCCACGCACCGCGGGCGTTCCCGGCGGGCCGTCGACCCTACCCGGTCATACCACCGCCGAGCCGTGCAGCTGTTGCGCAGGACGCGCGCGACAGGTTTAAACGATATTCTGGGCAAAACCGGCAGCGCTTTCCATGTCGACCGCGACGATTCGCGAAACACCCTGCTCCTGCATCGTCACGCCAATGAGCTGCTGCGCCATTTCCATCGCAATCTTGTTGTGTGAAATGAAGAGGAACTGCGTTTTATCCGACATCGCCCGCACAAGGTTCGCGAACCGTTCGGTATTCGCGTCGTCGAGCGGGGCATCAACTTCGTCGAGCAGACAGAACGGCGCCGGGTTCAGCTGGAACATCGCAAACACGAGCGCCGTCGCGGTCAGCGCTTTCTCGCCGCCCGACAGCAGGTGAATGGTCGAGTTTTTCTTGCCTGGCGGTTGCGCCATCACCTGTACGCCGGCGTCGAGAATTTCGTCGCCGGTCATGATCAGCTTCGCCTGGCCGCCGCCGAACAGCCGTGGGAACAACTCGCCGAAATGATGGTTCACCTCGTCGAACGTGCCCTGCAATAGCGTGCGGGTTTCCTGGTCGATCTTGCGAATCGCGTCTTCGAGCGTTTCGATCGCATGGGTCAGGTCCGCCGATTGCGCATCGAGGAAAGCCTTGCGCTCGCTTGCGGCTTTCAGCTCGTCGAGCGCGGCCATGTTCACCGGACCGAGTGCGGCAATCGCGTTATTGATGCGCGTGACCTCGCCTTGCAGATACGACGGCTTCAGATCCGGCGTGAGTTTGGCCTGAAGTTCGGCCTCGTCGACCCCAGCGGCAGCCAGTTGCTCGATGAACTGCTCCGCGTTCAGCCGCGCCGCCTGCTCCTTCAGTTGCAGTTCGGTGATCCGGTCACGCAGCGGCTGCAACGCACGCTCCGCGGTAAGCCGCGTTTCGTCGGCCTGACGCAGCTTGGCGGTCAGGTCGTCGAGTTCGAGGCGCGCCGCGTGCAGCGCCTCTTCCTTCACCGCGCGTACCGCGAGCGCATCTTGCAGGCCGGTGTGCGCGGTCTGCTCGTTGATCGTCTCGAGCTCGGCGCGCGCGTCCTCGAGCGAGCCGTCCACCCGTTCGCTCTGCTCGTGCGCCACCTGGATGCTGCGCTTTAACTCTTCGATGCGGCTCGCCATGTTGCGCGCCTCAAAGCGCGCGTCGGTCGCCGCACGGTCGAGGTCGCGTGCTTGCGCGCGCGCATTCGTCAATTCCTCGTCGAGCGATTCAAAGGCCAGTTGATGATCTTCGAAGCGCGCCTGCAATTCGGCAAGCTCGCCGTCGTGCCGCTCGAAGCTGGCTTCCGATTCAGTGCGCAGCGCGCGCTGCTCATCGATCTGCGCGGTGATCTCTTCAAGTTCCTCGCGAATCTGCGTACTGCGCTGCATGTAGCGCTCATGCGCCTGGGTCAGCTTCAGCACGTCCAGCTGGAGTGCGTGCACGCGCTGCGTGGCGCGCTCGGACTGCTGGCGCACGTCGTTCAACGTTTGCGATGCTTGCGTGTGAGCGGCCTCCGCGCGAATCGCGGCCGCCTTCGCCTCTTCGGCGAGCAACCCCTGCGCGCGCACCTGACGCGTCAGGTTCTCGATTTCCTGCTGGCGTGCAAGCATGCCGGCCTGTTCGGAATCGGCCGCGTACAACTGCACGCCGACGCGCGTCACCACATGTCCGGCCTTCACGACGAACGCGCCGCCTTCAGGCAGTTGGGCGCGCATCTGCAGCGCCTGCGTGAGATCGTCGGCAACGAACGCGTGACCGAGCCAGTCGTTCAGCACCGCGCGCAAGCCGGCGTCGTCGATGCGCACGAGCGATAGCAGCGGCCGCAGCGCCCCCGGCGCCGCAACCGGCTGCCCGGCGAGCGGCGGCGAATAGAACGCGAGCTTCGCGGGCGGCGCATCGGTTGCGAACGCCTTCACCCAATCGAGATTCGACACTTCGAGGGCCGCCAGACGCTCGCGCAACACCGATTCGAGCGCCGTTTCCCAGCCGGCTTCGACATGCAGCTTCTTCCACAAACGCGGCAGCGCGCCCAGCTCGTGCCGGTCGAGCCACGGCTGGATCTTGCCTTCGGTCTGCACGCTCTCCTGCAACTGCTTCAATGCGGCAAGGCGCGCTTCAAGCTGGTGGATCTGCGCGCTCTCCGCCTGCACCCGCTCCTGCGCGCCGCGACGCTCCGCGTCGAGGCGCGGTAGCGTCTGCTGGGCGTCCGCGAGGCGCGTCTGCGCGTCCGCGAGGATCGCTTCGTGCTCGGCAAACTGGATCCGCAGTTCTTCGAGTTGCGCCTCGTCCGGCGCGTCGAGGCCGCCGGCTTCCGTTTTGAGCCGCTCGTGGCGTTGCTGCAGTTGCTGCAGTTGCTGATCCGCGTTGCGCTGGTGCGCCGCTTCGAGCTTCAACGCCTGTTCGGTCTGCGCGATGCCGGCGCGCTCGTCGTTCAGCTGCGTCTGCGCATCGCGCCAGCGCCCCTCCAGCGCGGGCAGCGCGTCATGCTTCGCCACCGCCGCCTCTTCGGCAATCGCCGCCTTTTCCTCGCCGACCGCCAGTTGCTCTTCGGCGTCCGCGAGATCGCCGCGCGCTTTCTGCGCCTGTGACTGCCACTGCTCGCGCTGCGCGGTCAGCGCGGCGATCTGCGCCTGCACCCGGTTGCGCGATTCGACGATGAACTTGATCTCCGCCTCGAGACGGCTCACCTCCGCGTTCGCTTCATAGAGCGCGCCCTGCGCACCCTGCATCGCGTCGCTTGCCGAGTAGTGCGCGACGCGCAGCGTCTCCAGTTGCGCTTCGACTTCACGCAGCTTCGCGGTATGCGCTTCGAGATCGATCTGTGCCTGCTCGATCGCGCGCTGCTGACGCTCGCGCTCGCCGCCCGCCTCGTTCTTGCGCAACAGCCACAGCAGGCGCTGCTTCTCTTCGCCTTCGGCCTGCAGTTCGTTGAACTTCGTCGCGACGACCGCCTGGCCTTCGAGCTTCTCAAGATTCGCGGACAGCTCGCGGACGATGTCCTCGACGCGCGTCAGGTTCTCGCGCGTATCGTGCAGGCGGTTTTCGGTTTCGCGGCGGCGCTCCTTGTACTTCGACACGCCCGCGGCTTCCTCGAGAAACACGCGCAGTTCTTCGGGCTTCGCTTCGATGATCCGCGCGATCATGCCCTGCCCGATGATCGCGTAGGCGCGCGGGCCGAGCCCCGTGCCGAGGAAGATGTCCTGAATGTCGCGGCGGCGCGCTGGCAGGTTGTTGATGTAATAGCTCGACGTGCCGTCGCGGGTCAGCACCCGCTTGACGGCAATCTCCGCATACTGGCCCCACTGGCCGGCGGCACGCCCGTCCGCATTGTCGAACACCAGTTCGACGCTCGCGCGGCTGCCGGGCTTGCGCGCCGTGGAGCCGTTGAAAATCACGTCCTGCATCGATTCGCCGCGCAGCTCCGACGCGCGCGATTCGCCGAGCACCCAGCGCACCGCATCGATGATGTTGGATTTGCCGCACCCATTAGGACCGACCACGCCAACCAGCTGGCCAGGAACCTGGAAATGGGTGGGATCGACGAAAGATTTGAAGCCAGCGAGTTTGATCGAGGTCAGACGCACGGCGTTATCGCTGATTGAAAAGAGAAAAAGGAAACGGACCGTTCGGGTATTCGCTCATGTGACCGCCCGGGCGCCTGCGGCGCATCGGCCGCGTAAGCGAGGGCGCATCGCAATGCGCGTCTTCACGCGTCCGTTCGGGCGCAAGCTTATGTCTCGCTAAAGCAGCGGCAATCATACCATCGCGCGTGAGCGATTCCGGCGCTCTGGATCGTTGTCGTCGCCCGGCTGCGACCCATTTCCGCGCCGATGCACGCGGCTGGACAGCGCCGATGCGAGCACGATGCACGCGCCGCCCGCCCATTCGCGCGGCCCCGGCGTTTCGCCGGCCAGCAGCCACGCGGAAAGCGCGGTCACCACGATCTCGAACAACATGATGATCGATGCGCGGTTAGCCGGCACGCGTGCGAGGCCATATTGGACGAGCATGTTGTTTGTGCCCAACACGACGCCGAGCGCGACGACCAGCAACGCCGCGAGCACCAGATGCGCGCCGGCGGGAGGCGCGGGCATCGCTTCGAACAGCGAGGCGCACGCGCCAAACAGCGCCGCTCCGCCAAAAATGGTCGCGGTTCGCATCTCCGCCTTCATCGCGGGCAACTCGCGTACCGTCTTCAACGTCAGCACGTTGCTCATCGCAAAGCCCACGCCGCCGGCAAGGCCCGCCCATTCAGCGAGGCTGCCGGGCACCGGCAGGCCCAGGCGCGGCGACCACAGCATCAGCATCGCGCCCGCCAGCGACAACGCGGCGAGCGCGACGCCCGCCCACGTGAGCCGTTCGCGCAGCAGAAAATGCGCGAACAGCGCGGTCCATGCGGGTGTCAGATAGAACAGCAGCAGCACGCGCATCACTTCGCCATGAATCGCGCCCCAGACGAAGCCGAGATTCGTGACGCCCGCAGCCAGCGCGAGCGCGGGCAACAGCCAGTGCCAGCGGAGCGTCGCGATCGAGCGGCGCTTCAGCAGCAGCACGAACAGGCACCCGGCGGCGCTCGTCAGCGCGCTTGCCGCGGTGCCGGATACCCCGAGCGCCGCCAGCGCGCGCAGCGGATACCAGATCACGCCCCATACGGACGCACCGAGCAGGATTGCGAGCGTCGGCGCGCTGGTGAGTCCGTTACCGGGCCACCGGTCGGGACGCAAATCAGGCCGCACATTGGGCCGCGTGTTCATCGTGTCGCTTCCGTGATCGGCGTTGCGTCGATCCGCTGTTCCGCCCGAGCCATGCTTGCTCGCATTGTTCCTCCCACTACAGACATTCGTGTGCGCGTCAGCGCGGCGTACGACGGCGACGCACACCCGCGCGACCATCACGCGAGAGCCACGGAAACCGCCGGTGTGCGCCACGCTCACACAGTTGGAGCCCGGGCCGCCAAGCTATAATTACCGGCTTATCCGCCGCCAGCCCGCCGTTGCGTCGCGGCGGCCGTCACGCCCGTTTTCATTCCGACCCGGCCTGTCAAGTGAATCCGCTACTCGAGTCGCTGCAACCTTATCCGTTTGAAAAGCTGCGTCTGCTGTTCAAAGACGTCACGCCGCCGGCCGGCATCAAGCCGATCAGCTTCGGCATCGGCGAGCCGAAACACCCGACTCCGGCGCTCATCCGCGACGCGGTCATCGCGTCGTTGGGCGGTCTCGCGTCGTACCCGGCAACCCTTGGCGCGCAGCCGCTGCGCGAGGCGATCGCAAACTGGGTTGCGCAGCGATATCACCTGCCGCCGCTCGATCCGGCCACGCAGGTGCTGCCGGTCGCAGGCTCGCGCGAAGCGCTCTTCGCGCTGGCACAAACGGTGATCGATCCGCGCCGCAATGCCGCCGGCGAGCCTGCGATCGTACTCTGTCCGAACCCGTTCTATCAAATCTATGAGGGCGCCGCGTTGCTGGCGGGCGCGCAGCCGTACTTCGCGAACAGCGACCCGGCCCGCAATTTCGCATGCGACTATGCGGCCGTGCCGGCCGACGTGTGGGCACGCACGCAACTGCTCTATGTGTGCTCGCCCGGCAACCCGACCGGCGCCGTGCTCACGCTCGACGACTGGCGCGAACTGTTCACGCTGTCGGACCGCTACGGTTTCGTGATCGCATCCGACGAGTGCTATTCGGAAATCTACTTCGACGAAGCGAAGCCGCCGCTTGGCTGCCTCGAAGCCGCGCATCGGTTAGGCCGCGGCTTCGAACGGCTTGTCCTGTTGTCGAGTCTGTCCAAGCGCTCGAACGTGCCGGGCATGCGCTCGGGCTTTGTCGCCGGCGACGCCGCGCTTCTCAGGCAGTTCCTGCTTTACCGCACGTATCACGGCACCGCGCTGTCAACCGTCTATCAGACGGCGAGCATCGCCGCGTGGAACGACGAGACGCACGTGCACGAGAACCGCGCGAAGTACGCACAGAAATTCGCGACCGTCACGCCGATGCTCGCGAGCGTGCTCGATGTGCGTCTGCCCGACGCCGCGTTCTATCTGTGGACGAATGTGGCACGCACCGGCCTGTCGGACACCGAGTTCGCCCGGCGCCTGTACGCCGACTATAATGTGACGGTTCTGCCGGGCTCGTATCTCGCGCGCACCGCTCACGGCATCAACCCCGGCCGCGACTTCGTGCGCATCGCGCTCGTCGCCGATGTCGACGAGTGCACCGAAGGCGCGCAAAGGATCGTCGATTTTTGCCACGAGCTCAGAGGCTAAATGCAGCGGCTGAACCCGGTGCTGCCCCCTCCTTTTCCCTATTCCCTCTTTTTATCCAACCGGTCACGAACCTATGTCGCAACAACTTCAGCAAATCATCGACAACGCGTGGGAAAATCGCGCGGACCTTTCGCCGAAAGCCGCGCCCGCCGAAGTGCGCGAAGCGGTTGCGCACGCGCTCGAGCAGCTCGATAAAGGGCAGATGCGCGTCGCCGCGAAGCAGGACGGCACGTGGGTCGTCAATCAATGGCTGAAGAAGGCGGTACTGCTATCGTTCCGCCTCGAGGACAACGCGCCGATGCCGGCAGGCGGGTTCTCGCAGTTCTACGACAAGGTGCCGAGCAAGTTCGCGAATTACACCGCCGACGACTTCGCCGCCGGCGGCTTTCGCGTCGTGCCGCCGGCCGTCGCGCGCCGTGGCTCGTACATCGCGAAGAACGTCGTGCTGATGCCGTCGTACGTGAATATCGGCGCTTATGTCGACGAAGGCACGATGGTCGACACGTGGGCCACCGTCGGTTCATGCGCGCAGATCGGCAAGAACGTGCACCTGTCGGGCGGCGTCGGCATCGGCGGCGTGCTCGAGCCGCTGCAGGCGAACCCGGTCATCATCGAAGACAACTGCTTTATCGGCGCACGCTCGGAAGTCGTCGAAGGCGTGATTGTCGAGGAAAACTCGGTCATTTCGATGGGTGTCTATCTCGGCCAGAGCACGAAGATCTACGACCGCGAGACCGGCGAAGTCAGCTACGGCCGCATTCCGGCCGGCTCGGTCGTGGTCGCGGGCAACCTGCCGTCGAAGGACGGCACGCATAGCCTTTACTGCGCGGTGATCGTCAAGAAGGTCGACGCGAAAACACGCGCGAAAGTCGGCCTGAACGAACTGTTGCGGGGCGATTGATGGCCACGCGCAAAGCGGCGAATACGATCGTTGTGTACGGCATTCCGAACTGCGACACCGTGAAGAAGGCCCGCGTGTGGCTCGAAGAACACCGCGTCGAGTTCGAGTTTCACGACTTCAAAAAGGCCGGTGTTTCCGAGCCGCTGGTGCGCGACTGGATGAAGGATGTGCCGCTCGAATCGCTCGTGAACCGGCGCGGCACGACATGGCGCGGCCTGTCCGATGACATGAAGGCCGCAGCCGACAGCGAAGCCGGCGCCATCGCGCTGATGATCCACAAGCCTTCGGTGATCAAGCGGCCGGTGGTCGTGGTCAACGGGCGGGTGAAGGCGCTCGGTTTTGCCGAGGATCAATACGCGGCGCTGTTTGCATAGGTGACGTCACAGCAGTCCGTCACAGCAGTACGTCAGCGCGGTACGTTTTACTTTACGATAGCCGTTGCCGGCCCCGCCGATCTCGTGGGCCGGCATTTTTTCATTCGAACCCACCCAAGCAGTTTCGACATCATGTCCGGCACCCTTGCCCTTACCGAAGCGCTGATTGCGCGCGCATCCATCACACCCGACGACCAGCATTGCCAGCGTCTGATCACCGAGCGCCTGACCGCGCTCGGCTTCACCTGCGAAACGATCGAATCAAACGGCGTGACGAACCTGTGGGCGCTGCGGCCAGGCACCGCCGGCACCGACGGCAAGTTGCTCGTGTTCGCGGGCCATACCGACGTTGTGCCGACCGGCCCGCTCGAACAATGGTCATCGCCGCCGTTCGAGCCGACCCATCGCGACGGCAAGCTGTACGGCCGCGGCGCGGCGGACATGAAGACCTCGCTGGCCGGCTTCGTCGTCGCGAGCGAGGAACTGGTCGCCGCCCACCCGCGGCATCGGGGCTCGATCGGCTTTCTGATCACGAGCGACGAGGAAGGTGTCGCCACCGATGGCACCGTCAAGGTGGTCGAAGCGCTCGCGGCGCGCGGTGTGCGCCTCGACTACTGCGTGGTCGGCGAGCCGACGTCGAACGCGCGGTTCGGCGATATGGTGAAAAACGGCCGGCGCGGTTCGATGTCCGGCAAGCTGACCGTCAAGGGCGTGCAAGGGCATATTGCGTATCCGCACCTTGCGAAGAACCCGATCCATCTGCTCGCGCCGGCGCTCGCCGAACTGGTCGCCGAGCATTGGGACGAAGGCAACGAGTATTTTCCGCCGACCACCTGGCAAGTATCGAACCTGCACAGCGGCACCGGCGCCACCAATGTCATTCCGGGCCACGCGGAACTGATGTTCAATTTCCGCTTTTCGACCGCGAGCACGGTCGACGGGCTGCAAAGCCGCGTGCACGCGATCCTCGACAAACACGGTCTCGACTACACGCTCACGTGGACGGTGAGCGGGTTGCCGTTCCTCACGCCGCGCGGCGCGCTGTCCGACGCGCTCACCGAAGCCATTCGCGCCGAAACCGGCATCACCCCCGAACTGTCGACCACTGGCGGCACGTCCGACGGCCGGTTTATCGCGCGGATCTGCAAACAGGTGATCGAATTCGGTCCGCCGAACGCGAGCATCCACAAGATCGACGAACACATCGAACTTGCCTGCATCGAGCCGCTGAAGAACGTGTACCGGCGTGTGCTCGAACAACTGATCGTCTGACCGAGGAACCGTTTCGATGACCTCCCCGTCCTACCCGGCTTCCCATCCCTTTTCGACCGTGCGCGACGTGCTGCGCCATGCGGTGTCGCGCTTCAATCAGGCCCAGCTGTCGTTCGGCCACGGCACGGCCAATGCGTATGACGAAGCGGCCTATCTGGTGCTGCATACGCTGCATCTGCCGCTTGATCTGCTCGACCCGTTTCTCGATGCACGGCTGACCGCCGATGAAATCGACACGGTACTGAACGTGATCGAGCGGCGCTCAACCGAGCGTGTGCCGGCTGCGTACATCACGCAGGAAGCGTGGATGCATGGCTACCGGTTTCATGTCGACGAGCGCGTGATCGTGCCGCGCTCGTTTATCGGCGAGCTGCTGCAGGACGGCTTGCAGCCGTACGTCGAAGACCCTGAAGAGGTGTCGGCGGTGCTCGAGCTGTGTACCGGCTCCGGCTGCCTCGCGATTCTCGCCGCGCACGCGTTTCCGAATGCGGACATCGACGCAGTCGATCTGTCGCCGGGCGCGCTCGAAGTGGCGACACTCAACGTGAACGACTACGAGCTCGATGAACGCATCGCGCTGTTTGAAGGCGATCTGTTCACACCGCTGCCGGAGCGCCGCTACGACGTGATCATCGCCAATCCGCCGTACGTGAACGCGGCATCGATGCAAACGCTGCCCGCCGAGTACCTGCACGAGCCCAACATCGCGCTCGCGGGCGGCGCGGACGGGATGGACATCGTCCGGCGTATCCTCAGCAACGCACGCAACTGGCTGACTGAAGAAGGCGTGCTCGTGGTCGAGATCGGCAACGAGCGTGCGAACGTCGAAGCGGCGTTCGGCGGGCTCAACCTGGTATGGCTGTCGACCAGCGCGGGCGACGATAATGTTTTCCTGCTGCAGCAGTGCGATTTGCCGGGTTGATGTGATGGGCGTGGCGGGCGAGGTCGATCGGGCACGCTGAATCAGGTGTGTTTGACAGCCGTACTTGAGAATTCAGGTTGTCGCGCCGCGCCAGCAGGTTGTGTTGCTGTGGTGCAGCAAGTTCAGGCTAAGGTGAGTAAAGATCACCGCAAGCCCCGCAGCAATGAACACGGCGGCCAGCGCCGCACGACGGCTGCGTAGGGCAATCGGTCCGGCCGGACGATGCGCTTGTCCACACGCAAGATCGGGCTAACTCGCAAAGCCGTCGCACGGTTCGGTAAGATGGGCGCGGTACGAGGCTGTCCGGCCCCTCCGTGCGCTCCGTCGCCGATGCATCCGCTCATGCAACCCCGGGGCAAGTCGCCGCCGCATGCGGTATCACTGGGCCGGCAGCGCTTCGAACGCTCCTTTGCGCGCTTATGCAATTCGATCTGCTTCACATCGGCACGCTCGTGTTCTTCTGTCACCTGCTAGGTGTCATCGCCGCGTGCCATGCAGTCCTGCATACCCGTACCTCGCAAGGCGCGATCGCATGGGCGGTGTCGCTTGTCGCGATGCCCTATCTGACGCTGATTCCGTATCTGTTTCTCGGCCGCAGCAAATTCGCCGGCTACGTCGACGCGCGCCGCTTCGGCAATGAACTGCTGCGCACACGCGCGCAGCCGCCTGAGTGGCACATCGACTCATCGTCGCAGGAACGCCCCACGCAAGCACTCGGCGAACACCTGGTGCGCTCGCTCACGCACCTGTCCGGCATGCCGTTCGTGTCCGGCAACTCGGTGCGCACGCTCGTCAACGGCGAGGCAACGTTCTCCGCCATCCTTGAAGCGATCGAAAGCGCGCGCAGCTATGTGATCGTGCAGTTCTTCATCGTGCGCGCGGACGCGCTCGGCGAACTGATCAAGGACGCGCTGATCGCCAAAGTTGCGCAAGGCGTGCGCGCGTACGTGCTGTACGACAGCATCGGCAGCTTCGACCTGCCGCATCGCTATGTCGCCGCGATGCGGGCGGGCGGCGTCGAGATGCATCCGTTCGCGACCAACCGGCGCTTTGTCAACCGCTTCCAGCTCAACTTCCGCAATCATCGCAAGATCGTGGTCGTCGACGGCGAGCGCGCGTTCGTCGGCGGCCACAATATCGGCGTCGAGTATCTGGGCGGCAAGCCGCCGCTCTCGCCGTGGCGCGACACGCATATCGAAGTGCGCGGGCCGGCGGTCGCGAGCATCCAGTTCGTGTTCACCGAAGACTGGTACTGGGCGACGCAGCAGTTGCCGCCGCTCGACGCGCCGCCGCGCGCGCGCGTTGCGGCGGCAGCACCGGCCCCCGCCCGGAGCGCCGCCGTGCCGGCCTCCGTGCGCGTTGCGCTGTCCGCGTCGGCTGCGCCGCTGCAGGACGAGCCCGTCGCCGCAACCGACGCGCTGCCGGCCGCCGCGGCGCTTTCGCCCTATCCGTCTGGAAGCGTGCCGCTATCGACACCCGCACACAGTGCGGCGACATCGGCGCGCCCGTCGACACCGGACGATGGCGCCGGCGACATGCACTGCCTCGTAATACCGTCCGGCCCCGCCGACAAGCAGGAAACCTGTTCGCTGTTCTTCGTCGAGGCGATCAGCGCCGCGCGCAAGCGTATCTGGATCACGACGCCGTACCTCGTGCCCGACGAGGCAGTGTTCTCGGCGCTGCGGCTCGCCGCGATGCGCGGCGTGGACGTGCGCATCCTGATACCGAGCCGGCGCGACCACATCGTCGTATTCGAAGCGTCGCGGCTCTATGCGTACGACTCGATCCGGGCCGGCGTGCGTGTGTTTCGCTACCGGCCGGGCTTCCTGCACCAGAAGGTGGTGCTTATCGATGACGTGGCGGCCGCGGTGGGCAGCGCGAATCTCGATAACCGGTCGTTCCGGCTGAACTTCGAAATCATGGTGCTGACAATCGACCACGGCTTCGCCGCCGAAGTCGAAGCGATGCTATTGCGCGATTTCGCCGAATCGTTCGAAATCGACCGTAGCGAATATCGCGAGTCGCCCGCGTGGCGGCGCATGGCGATGCATGTGGCGCGGCTGTTTGCGCCCATTTTGTAAGCGCGCGGTTGTTGGCGCCAATCCTGTAACCGCGCCGCTGTTGGCGCCCATTCTGTCGCTGCACGGCCTTTGGCACCGAACCCGTAGCGAGCGCTACAGCAGATGCTCGATATCCTCGACGATCGCTTCGGGTTTCGTCACCGGCGCATACCGCTTCACGACATTGCCGTCACGGTCGACCAGAAACTTCGTGAAGTTCCATTTGATTCTCTCGAAACCAAGCAGCCCCGGTGCGACCTTCGTCAGATACTTGTAGAGCGGATGCGCTTGCGGGCCCTTCACATCGATTTTCTCGAACAGTTGGAATGACACACCGAAATTGCGGTCGCAGAAGCTGCCGATCTGCTGCGCGTCACCCGGTTCCTGCTTGCCGAACTGGTTGCACGGAAAGCCCAGCACCTCGAGCCCGCGCGCCGCGTATTGCTCATGGAGCTGTTGCAGGCCCGCGTACTGCGGCGTGAATCCGCATTCGCTTGCGGTATTGACGATCAGCAATGGCCTGCCACGATAGCGTTCGAAGCTGACAGGCTCGCCCGTCAGCGTGCGAGCCGAGAAGGAATAGATCGATGTGTTTGCCGGTTTTGCCATATGCGCTCCCGATGAAAGTTATCAGTTTACGTACGCGGGGCTTTCGCGCCAGTCGGCCGAACGGACGATGCATGACAACGGGCGGCACAGTCTAAAATAGCGTTTTTCTCAAGCCCGGCCCTGTCGTGATCCGCTTCAACCAGTTCAGTCTCGCTCGCGGCACCAAACCGCTTTTCGAACAGACGTCGTTTACGCTAAACCCAGGCGAAAAAGCCGGGCTTGTCGGCGCGAACGGCGCGGGTAAGTCGACGCTCTTTTCCGTGCTGCGCGGCGAACTGCACGCGGACGCGGGCGATTTTTCGTGGCCGCCGTCCTGGCAGATCGCGCATGTCGCGCAGGAGACGCCCGCCGTCGAGAAAAGCGCGCTCGACTATACGCTCGATGGCGATGCCGCATTACGCGCGATCGAAGCGCGCATCGCCGCCGCTTCGGCCGCGCATCACGGCGCCGCCGAAGCCGAAGCGCATGTGGCGTTCGCCGACGCGGACGGCTACACCGCACCCGCGCGGGCCGAAGCCTTGCTGCTCGGCCTCGGCTTCACGCTCGAACAAACGCGCACGAGCGTCGGCAGCTTCTCGGGCGGCTGGCGCATGCGGCTCAATCTCGCGCAGGCGCTGATGTGCCGCTCCGACTTGCTGCTGCTCGACGAACCGACGAACCACCTCGACCTCGATGCGATCGTCTGGCTCGAAGACTGGCTGCACCGCTATCCAGGCACGCTGATCGTCATCTCGCACGACCGCGAGTTCCTCGATTCGGTGTGCAATGTTACGCTCCATCTGGAGAACCGGCAGGTCAAGCGCTACGGCGGCAACTACTCGCAGTTCGAAATCCTGCGCGCCCAGCAGTTCGCGCTGCAGCAAAGCGCCTACGAGAAGCAGCAGAAGACTGTCCAGCATCTGCAAAGCTTCATCGACCGTTTCAAGGCGAAAGCGACCAAGGCGCGTCAGGCGCAAAGCCGGATGAAGGCGCTCGAGAAGATGGAGCTGATCGCGCCCGCGCATGTCGCGTCGCCGTTCACGTTCGAGTTCCGCACGCCGGATGCCGCGCCGAACCCGATGATCGTGATGGACGGCGTGCGCTGCGGCTATCGGTCCGACGACGGTGTCGAAATTCCGATCGTCGAACACGTCGCGCTATCTATCCAGAACGGCCAGCGCATCGGCTTGCTGGGTGCGAACGGCCAGGGCAAGTCGACGCTGATCAAAACGCTCGCCGGTACGCTCGATGCACTGGGCGGCCATCTGCATCAAGGCAAGGGGCTGCGTATCGGCTATTTCGCCCAGCATCAGCTCGAAACGCTCCGCG
Organism: Paraburkholderia humisilvae; assembly: GCF_902859855.1. Lineage (GTDB taxonomy): Bacteria > Pseudomonadota > Gammaproteobacteria > Burkholderiales > Burkholderiaceae > Paraburkholderia > Paraburkholderia humisilvae. Next base: position 252,499 of record NZ_CADIKH010000002.1, on the reverse strand, counting down.
TGCACGACTCCCCTTTGCAGCACCTCGCGCGCCTCGCGCCCGATACCCGCGAGCAGGAACTGCGGGACTTCCTCGGCGGCTTCAACTTCAACGGCGATATGGCGACTGCCGCGATCGCACCGTTTTCGGGTGGCGAGAAGGCGCGCCTTGCGCTCGCGCTGATCATCTGGCAAAAGCCGAACCTGCTGCTGCTCGACGAACCGACCAACCACCTCGATCTCGAAACACGCCATGCATTGACGATGGCGCTTGCGCAGTTCGAAGGCACCCTGATCCTCGTATCGCATGACCGGCATCTGTTGCGCGCGACGACGGATCAGTTCATGCTCGTCGCGAAACATCGGCTGCAGCCGTTCGACGGCGACCTCGACGACTACCGCGACTGGCTGCTGCAGCACGCGGCCGAACAACGCGCGGCGCTAAAGGCGGGCGATGCGGCACAAAGCGGCGATAGCGGAGCCGGCAACGGCGCAGGCAGCGCGAACGGCGACGCCAGCTTGAACCGCAAGGAACAGCGCCGCCAGGAAGCCGAAACGCGCCAGAAGCTTGCGCACCTGAAAAAGCCGCTGCAAACACGCATTGCCAAGATCGAAAAGGACATGGACGCGCTGAACGCCGAGAAGGCTGCGCTCGATGCATTCGTCGCGGACCCGGCGAGCTACAGCGCCGAACTCAAGACGAAACTGACCGACGCGCTGCGTCGGCAGGCGGAAGTCGCCGCGCAGCTCGACACGCTCGAAGCACAATGGCTCGAAGCGCACGAGGAACTCGAACAGATCGGCTGACCGATCAGCTAACGGCGCGGCTAACCGCGTCGCCAACGCCGGGAGGGTGACATTGTCTTCTGCTGATGCATTGAAAGGCTTGCGCGTGATCGACCTGACGCGCCTTCTGCCGGGCCCGGTCGCCACGCTGCGGCTTGCCGAACTAGGTGCCGACGTGCTGAAGATCGAAGCGCCCGGCGCCGGCGATGCATCGCGCGTGATGATGCAAAGCGAGACGGACCAGCTTGAGGGCCGACCCAGCGTCTTCTATCAGATCGTCAATCGCGGCAAGCGCGTGACGCGGCTCGATCTGAAAACCGAAGCGGGCCACACGGTGCTCTGCGCGCTCGCGCGTGAGGCGGACGTGGTCGTCGAAAGCTTCCGGCCAGGTGTGATGGAACGGCTGGGGCTCGGCTATGACGCGTTGCGCGAACTGAACCCTAAGCTCGTGTACTGCGCGATCACCGGTTACGGCTCCAGCGGGCCGTACGCGGCGCTGGCCGGGCACGATCTGAACTACATCAGCTATGCCGGCGTGCTCGATCAACTCGCGTCGCGCGATGGCGCGCCAATCCTGCCGAACTTCCAGATCGCGGACCTGCTCGGCGGCGCGTTGAGCGCCGTCACACAGATTCTCGCTTCGCTGTGGCACGTCGCGCGCGGCGGCGAGGGCCGCTTCGTCGATGTGTCGATGACGCACGCAACGCATGCGCACAATGTCGTCGCGCATGTCGGGCTGGTGAACGATGGTAGCGCGCCCGCGCCGGGCGTCGGACTGATGAACGGCGGCGCGCCGTGCTACAACCTGTACCGGACACGCGACGACCGCTGGCTCGCGGTTGCGGCGCTGGAACTCAAATTCTGGGAAACGCTTTGCGCGGCGCTTAACCGGCCCGATTGGGCCAAACGCCATTGGAGCCTCGGGCAATCGACAGGCGGAAACGACGCGATTGCGCTGACGCAGGAACTGATGACGCTATTCGCGACGCGCACGCTCGCCGAATGGATCGAACTGCTTGAACCGATGAACTGCTGTGTTTCGCCGGTGCTGACGCCCGCCGAGGCGGCGCAACACCCGCTATTTAATCCCGATGCCTATGCCGCGGCAGAACAGGACAACGCGGACGCTGCGGCCAGCGGCGGCGGCAGCGACATCAACACGCAATGGGGCGGCTCGATAGCCTGAGCGCATGACGCGCGCAGTGCATTGGCGCTCGAAGCGTGTCCGTAACCGGCTTACTACGGGGGTCCAAAAGCAAAAAGCGGCCATGGCCGCCCTGTCACTCTGCTAACGCCGCGGCAACGTCTGCCTCGGCTGCCGCTCGTCATCGACCAGCACATGCTTGCGGCCTTGCACGTGCGCACGGATCGTTGCGCGCACTTCGTCCGGCGTGACATCCTCCGCAACGACGCGGCGCGAGATCTGTCCGCCCGGGTCGATCCATTCGACGATCCGGCAGCTGTAGCCCCACGGCTGGGCGATCGGCGGCGATACGCGGCAGCCACGCAGGTTCGCGAGCCGATCCGCTTCGGTTTCACGAGTCTGTTTCAAGACGCATCCTTTTTCCGTTCTCGACGGATTGCCTATGCGCCAAAGAATAGGGAAATCGTGTGGATTCTGGGTTACAGCCGCCCGCAGGAAATTTACAGCGGATTACGCCACGCACCATGCGCGTGCGCGCCTATGCCCAAGCCCCGATGCATCATGCCACGTCACGCCACATCAATACAACGCGTGCTTAATACGTTATTCGAGCGTGCGCACGCGGTCGATCGCCTGCTCGATGCGTTCGACCGCGATCACCTGCAAGCCGTCGATCGCCTGCTTGGGTGCGTTCGCCTTCGGAATCAGCGCGATTGAAAAGCCGAGCTTCGCGGCTTCCTTCAGCCGCTCCTGGCCACGCGGCGACGGCCGGATCTCACCCGCGAGTCCGACTTCGCCGAATACGATCAAGCCTTTCGGCAGCGGTTTGTTGCGCATCGACGAGTGGATTGCCAGCAGCACCGCGAGGTCCGCAGCCGGCTCGGTGATCTTCACACCGCCCACCGCATTCAGAAAGACGTCCTGATCGAAACACGCGATGCCCGCGTGCCGGTGCAACACCGCAAGCAGCATGGCAAGCCGGTTCTGCTCGAGGCCGACCGCGAGGCGCCGCGGATTCGGCACATTAGCGGTGTCCACCAGCGCCTGCACCTCGACCAGCAGTGGCCGCGTGCCTTCCTGCGTGACGAGCACACACGAGCCCGGCACGATCTGTTCGTGCTGCGACAGAAAGAGCGCGGACGGATTCGCGACGCCACGCAGGCCTCGCTCGGTCATCGCAAACACACCAAGTTCGTTGACCGCGCCGAAGCGGTTCTTGAACGCGCGCACGAGGCGAAACGAAGAATGCGTATCGCCTTCGAAGTACAGCACCGTGTCGACGATATGTTCGAGCACGCGCGGGCCCGCGAGATTGCCCTCCTTCGTCACGTGCCCGACCATGATGATCGCGGTGCCCGACTGCTTCGCGATACGCGTCAACTGCGCCGCACATTCGCGCACCTGCGCGACCGATCCGGGCGCCGACGTCAGCGCTTCGGAATAGATGGTCTGGATCGAATCGATCACGGCCACATCGGGCCGCTCCTCGATAAGCGTCGCCTGGATTTTTTCGAGCTGGATTTCGGCCAGCAGCTTCAGTTCGCTCGCGTGCGCGCCCGGCTCGAGCAGCGCCAATCGTTGCGCACGCAACGCAATCTGCGCGGCCGATTCTTCGCCGCTCACGTAGAGCGCGCGCCGCTCGCTGGCGATCTGCGCCAGCGACTGCAGCAGCAGCGTCGATTTGCCGATGCCCGGATCACCGCCGATCAGCACCACACCGCCCGCGACGAGGCCGCCGCCGAGCACGCGATCGAATTCGCCGACACCGGTGGAGAAGCGTGGCACGTCGGATGCTTCAATGTCGGCGAGCCGCTGCACGGGCGCACTCTTCGCGAGCGACTGGAAGCGATGCGCGGATGCCGATTCGGCGACCGTCTCGACCAGCGTATTCCATGCGCTGCAGGACGGGCACTGGCCTTGCCATTTCGGCGCGGACGCGCCGCATTCGGTGCAGGTGTACAACGTTTTCTGTTTAGCCACGCGGCTTAAGCCTTTGTCTGATTCGTATTGTCATCGATGCGGAAAAGCGGCCTGCTGCTTTTCCTATGCACTTTCCGATGCGCTATTTGGTGTGCTACTCGGCGCGCACCGGCACGCGCATCGCCACCGCGCACATCAGCTCGTAGCCGATCGTGCCGCACGCCTGCGCGACATCGTCGATCGGCAGCGCATTACCCCACAGCTCGACGCGCGAGCCGATGCCTGCCTGCGGGCAGGGCGTCAGATCAACGGTAATCATGTCCATCGACACGCGCCCGACGACCCGCGTGCGAATCCCGTCGACGACGATCGGTGTGCCTTCGGGCGCGACGCGCGAGTAGCCGTCCGCATAGCCGCAGGCCACCACTCCGACGCGCATCCCCGCGCGCGCCTTGAAAATGGACCCATAACCGATCGTCTCGCCTTCGGGCAGCGTTTGCACTGCGATCAATTCCGACGCGAGCGTCATCGCCGGTTGCAGCCCGCTGCTGCGGATATCCGCGTGCACGCCCGACGGCGATGCGCCATACAGCATCACGCCGGGCCGCACCCAGTCGAAGTGCGACTTCGGATGCCACAGCGTCGCCGCCGAGTTCGCGAGGCTGCGCGCACCCGCGATGCCGTGCGCGCCGCGCTCGAACGCCGCCATCTGATGCTCGATGCCGCGCTCGCTGTCAGCGTCCGAAAAGTGCGTCATCAGCGTGATCTGGCCCACGCCCTGGCAGGCGCGCGCCCGTTCCCACGCGGCGCGGAATTTGTCCGGCGTGTAACCGAGGCGGTTCATCCCGCTATTCATCTTCAGCTGGATATTCACCGGCTTGGACAGCCGCGCCATTTCGAGCATCCGCAGTTGCTCGTCCGAATGCAGCGCGCTGGTAAGGCTGTAGCGATCGACCAGATCGATATCGGTCGGACGAAAAAAACCCTCCAGCAACAAAATCGGGCCCGCCCAGCCCAATTCGCGCAACTTCACCGCTTCTTCGAGGTCCAGCAACCCGAAGCCGTCCGTTGCACGCAATCCGGGAAACGCGCGCGCCAGCCCATGACCGTACGCATTCGCCTTGACGATCGCCCAGATTTTGGACTTGGGGGCGTAACGGCGAGCCACGGCGAGATTGTTGGCAAGAGCTGCGGTGTGGATCGTGGCGAGGAGCGGGCGCGGCATGGGAAATTTACGTAAAGACACTTTTGAATCAGCGGCTTACGGCGCGTTTTCAGCGCTACGAAGCCCGCTGCGGCTAGGCGATAAGGATTCTGCTAGTCAGTATTCAGCTATTTTCATGATATAAAGCCGTGCGCACAACCCATTTCGAACGGAATAAGCCGGAACGTCATATCCACGGTCTCGGCCGCGAGACCGCCGCGAGGACAGCATCGCATCAGATGAAAAAAGGTTTTTACACGATCATGGCCGCGCAGTTCTTCTCGTCGCTGGCCGACAATGCGTTGCTGATCGCTGCTATCGCACTGCTGAAAGACCTTCATGCCCCCAATTGGATGACACCGCTGCTCAAGCTGTTCTTTGTGCTGTCGTACGTCGTACTGGCCGCGTTTGTCGGCGCGTTCGCGGACTCACGGCCCAAGGGCCGCGTGATGTTCGTCACGAACACAATCAAGGTGGTCGGCTGTATCACGATGCTGGTGGGCGCGCATCCGCTCTTTGCATACGGCATCGTCGGCTTCGGCGCCGCAGCGTATTCGCCGGCCAAGTACGGGATACTCACCGAGTTGCTGCCGCCTGACCGGCTCGTCGCCGCGAACGGATGGATCGAAGGCACGACGGTCGGCTCGATCATCCTCGGCACGGTGCTCGGCGGCGCGCTGATCAGCCCGCATATTGCATCGCACATCATCAAGCACACGCCCGCCGCAATCAGCACGCCCGCCGAAGCCGCGATGCTGATCATCATCCTGATCTACATCGTCGCGGCACTCTTCAATTTGCGCATTCCCGACACCGGCGCCCGTTATCCCAAGCAGCAGCACGGTCCGCTCAAGCTGATCACCGATTTCGCCGACTGTTTCGTCACGCTATGGCGCGACAAGCTCGGTCAGATCTCGCTCGCGGTCACGACGCTGTTCTGGGGCGCGGGCGCGACGCTGCAGTTCATCGTGCTGAAATGGGCCGAGGTGTCGCTTGGCATGTCGCTCTCCGAGGGCGCGATCCTGCAGGCGGTGGTCGCGGTCGGCGTCGCGGCCGGCGCGATGATCGCCGCCGCGCGCGTGCCGCTGAAAAAATCGCTGTCCGTGCTGCCGGTCGGCATCATGATGGGCATCGCGGTGATGCTGATGGCGTTCTACACGCGGCATCTGTTTCCGCCGCACTGGGGCTTCTATTTCGGCCGCATGCACATTTCGGGTTATCTGGTCTTCGCGTATGTGTTCCTGATGGTGGTCGGCGCGCTGTCCGGCTTTTTTGTCGTGCCGATGAACGCGCTGCTGCAGCATCGCGGCCACGTGCTGCTGTCCGCCGGACACTCGATCGCGGTGCAGAACTTCAATGAAAACCTGTCCGTGCTCGTGATGCTCTGCCTGTATGCGGTGCTGGTCTGGCTCGACGTGCCGGTGACGGTTGTGATCGTCCTGTTCGGCACCTTCGTCTGCGTGATGATGTGGCTCGTGATGCGGCGCCACCAGGCGAACCAGCGCGCGTTCGATTCGGTCGCGCTGATCGGCGAAGCGCGACACTGACCGCCCGCCGTCCTGTTTTTTTCCTTTCATGACCCAACCGATTCCTAACGTGCTCACCATCGCCGGCTCCGATTCCGGTGGTGGCGCGGGCATCCAGGCCGACCTGAAGACGTTCTCCGCGCTCGGCGCCTATGGCGCGAGCGTCATTACTGCATTGACCGCGCAGAACACGCGTGGCGTGATCGCGATCCACACGCCCGACGCCGGCTTCGTCACCGCGCAGCTCGATGCGGTGTTCGACGATATCCGCATCGATGCCGTGAAGATCGGCATGCTCGCGAATGCGCAGATCGTCCGCGTGGTGGCCGATGCGCTGCGCCGCCACCGTCCGTCGCACGTGGTGCTCGACACCGTGATGATCTCGAAGAGCAAGCATGCGCTGCTGGCGGCCGACGCGGTCGCCGCGCTGCGCGACGAACTGCTGCCGCTCGCCGATCTGCTGACGCCGAATCTGCCGGAAGCGGCCGCGCTGCTCGGCTGCGAGGCCGCCGTCGACGAAACCACGATGATCACCCACGGTGAAGCGCTGCGTGCGCTCGGTGCGCGCGCGGTGCTGATGAAAGGCGGCCATCTCGCGGCCATCGACAGCCCTGACTGGCTGATCGAACCCGGCGGCACGCTGCGCGTCGGCGGGCCGCGCGTACCGGTGAAGAACACGCACGGCACCGGGTGCACGCTGTCATCGGCAATCGCGGCGCTGCTTCCGCAACGGCGCGACATCGCGAGCGCCGTGGTCGACGCGAAGCGTTATCTGACCGATGCGCTCAAACAGAGCGAGCGGCTCGACGTCGGCGCTGGCATCGGGCCCGTGCATCACTTTCATCGCTGGTGGTAAGTTGACCGGCGGCGCATCCCGCTTTGCGCGCGTATCAGCGGCGAGCGAACGCTAGCGCCTGCACGGGCCATCCGTCGGGCACGACAAAACCGCGCGAGGTTTCGCGCCAGTTGCCCGCTTCCCCCTCCGCAGCGAACGCGGCGACCATCGTCGGCCCGCTATGCTGCGCGAGTTGCGCACTCAATGACGGAATGTCGAACAGCCCCGCCGCGGCCGCATCGCCGTTCCGGCGCCGGCGCGACAGCCATTGCAAACGCGGCAGCACCGCCCACGCGTGGCCTTGCGCGGCAGCGAACGCCGGCCACTCCGCACGCGTCGTCCACCAGCCGCGCGCATGAGCAGGGTCGAGCGCGGGCGGTTCCGGCGGTCTGCCGCCGTCGCGATAGAAGAGCCACCCTTTGACGAACATTTGCGCCTCCCAGGGTCCGCTGTGTCCGAGCGCCGCGAACTCGGCGCGCGCACTCAACGGCAACTGGTGATCGAGCAACCGGTGCAGCTTCACGTCGAAGCGGTCCTGCAGATTCGGAGCGACATAGTCCGCCAGTTGCGCACGGCCATCGCCCGCATGCAGATAGCATTTGACGGCCAGTTCCCAATGCAGCCGGCGGCGGGTTTGCGTGTGCACAAGGAAGTCGCATTCACCGAGCGTCAGGCCACCGCGCCGCAACGCGACGTTCGCGGCCACGAGCCGCGCGCCAGGACCGTATCGCAGACACCATGCAAGCAGGCATTCCGCGTAGCGGCCAAGGCGCGTCACCTGAGCGGCCGCGATGTGCTGATGCAGCGCAACCGGATGCGCGTCTTGCGCAACCAGCCAGTCGACCATTGCGACTGCCTCGTCCGCCGATTCGAACGGCTCCGCGCGCACACCGGCCGGCGGTTGCGCGCGCAACAGATCGGGGCTGAACAGCAGCCACGCCAGATCGCGCACCGCCGGGTCGGTCAGCTGTTCAAGCCGCGCGGCGACGCGTGGCGGCAAACCGGCTGTCGGGCCGTCGGCAGCCATCAGGCGGTCGCGGAATCCGCGGCACCGGCGGCTGCCTCGGTCGCCGCCGCAGTTGCCGCATCGGTTGCCGGGTTAGCCGATGAACTTGCCGGACCGGCGCCGTCCGCCGCGCTCGCGGCCGCGTTGCGCCACGTATCGCGCGCAAGGCAAAGGTCCTGCCAGGCTTTCGCCTTGTCGTGCAAACTGCGCAGCAAATACGCCGGGTGATAGGTGACGATGACCGGCACGCCTTCGTACGCGTGCACGCGCCCGCGCAACGACGAGATGCTTGCCTCGGTCTTCAGCAGGCTCTGCGCGGCAAAGCGGCCGAGCGCGACGATCAGCTTCGGCTTGACGAGCGCGACCTGGCGCTGCAGATACGGCTCGCAGCGCGCGACTTCGTCGGGCTCCGGATTGCGGTTGCCGGGCGGCCGGCATTTCAGCACGTTTGCGATATAAACGTTCGTGCCGCGCGCAAGCGACAGCGAACTCAGCATGTTGTCGAGCAGCTTGCCGGCCTGGCCGACGAACGGCTCCCCCTGGCGATCTTCGTTTTCGCCTGGCGCCTCGCCGATCAGCATCCAGTCCGCGTTGCGGTCGCCGACACCGAACACGGTCTGCGTGCGCTTCTCGCATAGCCGGCAGCGTTCGCAGCCAGCGACCCGCGCGACCAGTGCATCCCAATCGAGGGCCGCGACCGGCGGCGCGGCGGCGTCGCTCACTTCGTGGGGCGCGCTTTCTTCGGCTGCACGCGCCGGGACGCGCGACGATGGCTGCGCGGGCAGATCGTCGAACCAGGTAAAGTCGTCTTCGGGCGGCGCCGCTGGAGCGGCAGGTTGCGCGCCCGCCGCCGCAGCCGGCGACGCTTCAGCACGTACGGCATCGGACGACGCATGCGCGTGCGTCACACCGTCCCCGGTGACCGGCCCCTGCGCGGTGACGCCATGCTGCTCGTCCTGCAGCATCGCCGACCCCGTCGCGCTGCCGCGTCTCACCCACTGCGGCGCGAGGCCGAGTTCTTCCAGCGCGGACTCATGCAGCGCCATGGGCACCCTCCTTCACAAAGGTAAATCGCATCACGATTGCGTCCTCCCGACCACGATGCCGCGCCGGATAGTAGTTCTTGCGCCGGCCAATCGACGCAAAGCCGAATCGTTCATAGAGCCGGATCGCGCGGTGATTCGACGGCCGCACCTCGAGCAGCAGCCCATCGAGTTTTTCCGCGTGGGTAATGCGCACGGCTTCGCGCAACAGCGCGAGTCCCGCGCCCGCATGCTGCGCCGGCGGCGCAACGCACAGATTCAGCAGATGCATCTCATCGACAACCGGCATCAGCACGCAGTAACCGATCAGCGTGCCCGTCACGTGCCGCATGCAGATACCGAAATAACCATTGCGCAACGAATCTTCGAAATTGCCGCGGCTCCATGGAAACTCGTAAGCGAGACGTTCGACCGCGGCGACTTCGTCGAGGTCGCCGTCGGTCATCGGCGACATGTAGCGGTCCGCGAGCAGCACGCCGCTCATTGCGCACGTCCGCCCGCATCGCCGCTTGCCGCCGCGGCCTCGCCGTTCGCGGCCGGCGCGCGCTGCGCCGTCTTCGCCGCGAGCCGTTCGGCCGTGGTCAGCGCGACCTTGTCACGCACATAGTCGGGCGCCGCCTGATCGGCCCGCACCGCGCGTCCCGCGCGCCATGCACGCAGGCCGGCGAACGCGATCGGCAGCGCATGCGGCAGCGCGTCCGCCTCTATCGATCGTGCGCCGGCAGCGACCGCGAGCCGCTCGCCGAATACCTTCGCCGCGTTGCCGGCCAGCGTGTACGGCACATCGGGCGCCACGACGCGCTCCGGCGCATCGAGCGTGGCCGCGCGCACGGTCCGCCAGTCTTGCAGCGCGTCGTCCCACGCGTATTCGGCCCAATAGACTTCGTCCATCCGCGCATCGAGCGCGGCCAGCACGCGCGTGGCCGACGGGTCGCGCCGGCGCGCGCTTTCCGCGCATGCGACGAGTGTGCCAATCGGCACGACCGGGCAGCCGAGGCCGAATGCCAGCCCTTGTGCAACGCCGGTCGCCGTGCGCAGGCCGGTAAACGAGCCGGGCCCCGCGCCGAATGCGATCGCATCGCAGGCGCGCAGCGGAAAACCGGCTTCGTCGAACAGTTCGCGTATCGCGGGCAGCAGGCGCGTGCTCGACACCGCGCCGGTCGCTTCGTGGCGGACCCAGACGCGCGGTTCATCAGACGCATCGCCGGACGACCAAGCGGCAGGCGCCGTGGCAGCGCCTGCGCAAGCGGCGGACGCGCCGCCAGTGAATGAAGGCGCGTATGCGCCTGCAGGCGGATTCGCAACGGCAAGCAACGCGACCGAACAGAATTCGGTCGAGGTATCGAGGGCAAGCAGCACTGTTTCAGTCATGTCCGATATTGTAATGCGCGACCCTGATGCGTCGGACGCAAGGCCAGCCCGCCCGACCTACCCAGACTGGCGACGCGCATCGCCGCGACGCGCCAGCGTACCTGTTCCTGAACGATCGCTCCACCCGGCTCAGCGCGCGATAAAGCCGCACTTGTTATGATCGTCGGCCGACCCGAACAAGCCACGGAGAACGCGATGAACGACGTCAATACCCGCTTTGCCCAAGCTGTGCAAGACGTGAAGGAATTGCCGGAGCGTCCCGGCGACCTCACGCTGCTGCGCCTCTATGCGCTGTACAAGCAGGCCACCGTGGGCGACGCAGCCGACGACCGGCCAGGTCCGCTGGATAGGGTCGGCAGGTACAAACACGACGCATGGGCCACGCTCAAGGGCCTCGCGCCCGAGACGGCCAGACAGGAGTACGTCGACCTGGTCGAATTGCTCAAAGGCGACACACCGTCGTAGTGCGCGATCATCGTCCGCGGTTCTGGTCCGCAGTCCTGGTCCGTTGCGCAGATCTTTCAGGAAAGCGGCGCTTGCGCCAATTGTCTGACGCGTGACGATTTCATGTCAAAGAAGTGGCGCAGTGCAGCAAAAGTGGCTATAATCCGCACCTGCACTTGTTATGCAGGTGCAGTAAAGCGTTTTGCTCCAATCCAGTTTAGAACCTGTCACCCTCCTGCCACGGGCCCAGCCTCTTCTACGGGCCGCCATGTAAGGCTGGCGGCAAGCCTTCCCGGCGCGCCGCATCCGATACAGCTTCTAACGAAAGCTCGCCTTGATTGTTGCGAGCTGCCCCCGTTTTACGGTTTGCTCGCTGATGTTTGCTCGCTGAATCCGACGACTTGGGTATGCCGATTGGCGCCGACGTTTCATCCCCTGGAAATGTCCAAGGGGTTCGTTCCCATGCTTCAAGGATTTTCATGACTTCGAGCAATACCATCAGCCCGTTGGACGCCATCGCCGACGCCGCCCTCGGTCTCGACCCGCAAGCCGCCGCCGAAGAGCGTGCCGCCGCCATGCCCGATGCGGCCGACGCAGCCGGTGCCGTCGAAGGCCCGACGTTCGCTTCGCTGGGACTTTCCGAAGAGATCGTTTCCGCTTTGGTCGCGGCCGGCTACAAGGCCCCGACCCCGGTCCAGCAGCGCGCGATTCCCGCCGCCATCGCCGGACGCGACCTTATGGTGTCGAGCCCGACCGGTTCGGGCAAAACCGCCGCTTTCATGCTGCCGGCCATCGAACGCTTCGCGCAGCTGCAAAAAACCCAGGCACAGCAACCACGCGATGCACGCGATACGCGTGATCCGCGCGGTGATCGCCGCACGCGCCGGCCGCAGCCGGTCGCGCGTCCGGGTCTGCTCGTGCTCACGCCGACCCGCGAGCTCGCGATGCAGGTCACGACGGCCGCATCGACGTACGGCAAGCACCTGCGCAAGCTGCGCACGGTCAGCATTCTCGGCGGCGTCGCGTACGGCCAGCAGTTGATGCTGCTCGCGAAGAACCCGGAAATTCTGGTCGCGACGCCGGGCCGTCTGCTCGACCATCTGGAGCGCGGCCGTATCGATCTGTCGGAACTGCAGATCCTCGTGCTCGACGAAGCCGACCGCATGCTCGATATGGGCTTTATCGACGACATCGAAACCATCGTCGCGGCCACGCCCGCTTCGCGCCAGACCATGCTGTTTTCAGCGACGCTCGACGGCAAGATCGGTTCGCTCACCGGCCGCCTGCTGAAGAACCCGGAGCGCATCGAGATCGCGCAGCGCATCGAACAGCGCGACAACATCGCGCAAACCGTGCACTACGTCGACGACCGCGAGCACAAGGACCGTCTGCTTGACCATCTGCTGCGCGACGCGGGCCTCGATCAGGCAATCGTCTTCACCGCCACCAAGAGCGATGCGGACCAGTTGGCCGGGCGCCTCGCCGACGCGGGCTTCCAGTCCGCCGCGCTGCACGGCGACCTGCCGCAAGGCGCGCGCAACCGCACGATCCGTGCGCTGCGCGAGCGCCGCGTGCGCGTGCTGGTCGCCACCGACGTCGCCGCGCGCGGCATCGATATCCCGGGCATCACGCACGTCTTCAACTACGACTTGCCGAAGTTCGCCGAAGACTACGTTCACCGGATCGGCCGGACGGGGCGCGCCGGGCGCTCGGGTATCGCGGTCAGTCTCGTGCATCATGCGGAGCAAGGCGCGTTGAAGCGCATTGAGCGCTTCGTGCGCGCGCCGCTGGCAGTCAACGTGATCGAAGGCTTCGAACCCCGCAAGGCGCCGCCGGCCGGCGGCCGCGGTGGTTTCGGCGGCGGCCGCGGCCGTCCTGGCGGCAATAGTGGTGGCCGGCGCTTTGGCGGCAAACCGGCGGGTAGCGGTTACGGCGGCGGCAACAGTAACAGTGGCGGGCGCGGATGGAGCGGCAAGTCGTCGTCGGGCGGCAGCCGCGACGGTCACGGCGCATCGCGTGAAAGCCATGGCGGTTCGCGTGACGGTTTTGGCGGCTCGCGTGACGGCGGCTACGGCGCGCGCCGTAGCGACGGCCCGCGTAATCCACGCCGCGGCAGCTGAGCGCTCGCGTTACACGCGACAGCGAACACATAAAAGCCGGGTTCCCCATCCGGCAAACCCAAAAACCGACGCACTGCGTCGGTTTTTTTTCGCCCGCATCCGTTTTTCACAATGTGGAAAAATTCTTTGCCTTGTAAAAAATCTTGCTGCAAGGCACAACTGATGGTGTTGCAGGATGGAAAAATGCCTTCCACGATACGAAACAAATGATTCAAATCATTGATTATTAAAAAATAAATTTCCGAAAAAAACGTTCGCCAGCGCCTGTTGCCGATCGGGTCAGTTGCCTAGACTCTTATATAAGACTTCACGACGGACCCGTCGCAACCGCGCATCCGCTCGCTAAAAGCCACCATTCCACCGATCGATCTTCAACACAAAGGGAGCACACGATGTCACGCGAACAGCAGATTCAACACCTGCAGCAGCAATGGAACACCGACTCGCGCTGGAAAGGCATCAAGCGCGGCTACAGCGCTGACGATGTCGTGCGGCTGCGCGGCTCGCTGACGGTCGAGCACACGCTGGCGAAGCGAGGCGCCGAAAAGCTGTGGTCCGCGATGCACAGCGAGCCATTCGTCAACGCGCTCGGCGCCCTCACCGGCAACCAGGCGATGCAGCAGGTCAAGGCCGGGTTGAAGGCCATCTACCTGTCGGGCTGGCAGGTCGCGGGCGACGCGAACGTCGCCGGCGAAATGTATCCGGACCAGTCGCTCTATCCAGCGAACTCGGTGCCGCTCGTTGTGAAGCGGATCAACAACACGTTCACGCGCGCCGATCAGATTCAATGGTCAGAAGGCAAGAACCCGGGCGACGAAGGCTATATCGATTACTTCGCGCCGATCGTCGCCGATGCGGAAGCCGGCTTCGGCGGCGTGCTGAACGCCTTCGAACTGATGAAGGCGATGATCGAAGCGGGTGCGGCCGGCGTGCACTTCGAGGATCAGCTCGCGTCGGTCAAGAAATGCGGTCACATGGGCGGCAAGGTGCTGGTGCCGACGCGTGAAAACGTCGCGAAGCTGGTCGCCGCGCGTCTTGCCGCCGACATCTGCGGCACGCCGACGGTGCTGATCGCACGCACCGACGCGGAGGCCGCCGATCTCGTCACGTCCGATATCGATGAAAACGACAAGCCGTTTCTCACTGGCGAGCGCACCGTCGAAGGTTTCTTCCGCACGAAGCCGGGCCTGGCGCAAGCGGTGTCGCGCGGCCTCGCGTACGCGCCGTATGCAGACCTGATCTGGTGCGAGACCGGCAAGCCGGATCTCGAATACGCGAAGAAGTTTGCCGAAGCGATCCACAAGCAGTTCCCGGACAAGATGCTGTCGTACAACTGCTCGCCGTCGTTCAACTGGAAGAAGAATCTCGACGACGCGACGATCGCGAAGTTCCAGAAGGAGCTTGGCGCGATGGGCTACAAGTTCCAGTTCATCACGCTGGCGGGCTTCCATTCGCTGAACTACTCGATGTTCCATCTCGCACACGGCTATGCGCGCACGCAGATGAGCGCGTTCGTCGAGATGCAGCAAGCGGAATTCGCCGCCGCCGAACAGGGCTTTACGGCGGTCAAGCACCAGCGCGAAGTCGGCACCGGCTATTTCGATGCGGTCACGCAAACCGTCGAACGCGAAGCGTCGACCACCGCGCTCTCCGGCTCGACCGAAGACGAACAGTTCTTCGATCAGCACGTGTCGCTCGACAAGAAGGTCGCGTGACGTGGCCAACGGTCGGCTGACGGATAGCCGACTGTGGATCAATTTCGGGCCGACTGCGGGTTGACTGCGGATTGACTGCAGTACGTGTCGCCGGTGCAAGCCGGCGACACGTACGCGTTCGTCACCAGCGATTTACACATCTATCGATAGACGATCACCGGAATCTTCGTATGCGTGAGCACGCGTTGCGTCTCGCTGCCGATCAGCAGGCTGCCCAGCCCGCGCCGACCGTGCGACGCCATGAAGATCACGTCGCAGCCGCTCTTCTCGGCCGCTTCGATGATGCCGAGGTACGGCGACGGATGCACGCTGGTCTGGCTCGTGCACGTAACACCCGCGCCGCGCGCGGCCTCTTCGACTTCACGCAGGTGGTCGCGCGCCTCGCGTTCGCTGCGATCCTGGAAATCGACCGGTGGTTCAACGACCACTTCGGAGAACGGCGAATACGGATATTGCGGCAAACAGGCATAAGCGGTCACGCGCGCACCGACCGCCTGCGCGAGATCGATCGCGCCATCGATCGCTTTCTTCGACAGTTCCGAACCATCGGTCGGCACGAGGATATGCTTGAACATGGTGCTCTCCGTCGTCGACTGCAGGTGCACGATTGGTCTGCGGCACATCAACACCGGCGGCGAGCGCTCCGGGGTGGTGGCGACAGGCCTGCTCAAACGATTGTAGTGCGCCGAAATTCCGTGCACGCGGCGCTTGAGGGTGAGTCCGCATATCGGAAACCCGCGCGGCGCGCGCAGCGATGCGTCATGCAAGATTCAGCAGGACAGCGAACCTCACGCCCGATCCCAATAGCCAGGCTCAGCGTAGGTCTCCTTGATGGAATCGAGAAAGAGCCGCACACGCAGCGGCAAGTGACGGCGCTGCGCGAACACCGCATGAATGCCGATCGGCGGCGCGGCGAATGCATCGAGCACCGTCGCAAGCCGCCCCGCCACGATATCCGCGCCGACTTCCCACCACGAGCGCCAGGCGAGCCCGTAGCCGGCCAGACACCATTCGTGCAGCACCGCGCCATCCGAGCATTCCATCGTGCCCGACACCTTGATCGTGACGATCTTGCCGTCCTGTTCGAACACCCAGCCGCGCTGCGGGTTCGCGCTCGCCGCCAACGCGAGACAATTGTGATGCGCGAGTTCGGCGAGCGTGCGCGGCGTGCCGCGTTGCATCAGATAGCGCGGCGCCGCGACGCATACGCGGCGATTCTCGCCAAGCCGCAGCGACACGAGCGACGAATCGGGCAGTTCGCCGAGACGCACCGCACAGTCGAAACCTTCGTTGACCAGATCGACGAGCCGGTCGGACAGATCGAGCGTGACCGTCACGTCCGGATGCGCGGCCGTGAACGCTGCCACCCGTGGCGCGACATGCAGCCGCCCAAAGCCCGCCGGCGCCGACACGCGCAGATGCCCGCTCGCCTTCACCCCGCCTGCGGACACGCTCGCTTCCGCGTTGTGCATGTCGTTCAGGATGCGCTGGCAGTCTTCGAGAAACGCCGAGCCTTCAAAGGTCAGCGTAATGCGCCTCGTGGTGCGCACGAACAGCTTGACGCCCAGCCGCTCCTCGAGCGCATCGATGCGGCGTCCGATGATCGCAGGCGCGACGCCCTCGAGTTGCGCGGCCGCCGACAGGCTGCCGCGGGCCGCGACGGTGGCGAAGGTTTCGATCTGCTTGAAGCGGTCCATCGTGATATGCGCCGGCGACGCGCGCCCGGAATTGGTGAATCGCGACAGATTATGTGCATGAAAGTAAAAGATCAAGTGACGTAACCGGTCTTTTCAAGCACCTATAGTCATAAATAAAATTATCTTCTGAATCTGGCAGGGTTGCGCGCCGCGCTGCCATTGCGCCCACGCCGCTGCCCCGGCGGGCTGACCGACCCGGCAGCGCGCCGCCACCTGTGCCGATTAACCTGACCGACCAAGGAGAAACATCATGGCGAACCCGCTGCCGCTTGCGCAGGGAATGAAGATCACCGGCGAGATCAAGCCCGGTTTCGAAACCATTCTGACGCGTGACGCGCTCGAACTCGTCGCGCAACTGCACCGCGCGTTCGAACCGCGGCGCAAGCAATTGCTCCACGCGCGCGCCGAACGGGTGACACGCCTCGACGCCGGCGAACGCCCGGACTTTCTGCCGCAAACGAAGTCCATCCGCGACAGCGACTGGACGATCGCGCCGCTGCCGAAAGATCTCGAATGCCGCCGCGTCGAAATCACCGGTCCGGTCGATCGCAAGATGGTGATCAACGCGCTGAACTCGGGCGCCGACGCGTATATGACCGACTTCGAAGATTCGAACGCGCCGAGCTGGGACAATCAGATCACCGGCCATCTCAATCTGAAGGATGCGGTGCGCCGTACGATCTCGCTCGAGCAGAACGGCAAATCGTACAGGCTCAACGACAAGGTCGCGACGCTGATTGTGCGTCCGCGCGGCTGGCATCTCGATGAGAAGCACGTGACGATCGACGGCGAGCGCGTGTCCGGCGGCATTTTCGACTTCGCGCTGTTTCTGTTTCATAACGCGAAGGAATTGCTGGCGCGCGGCAGTGGCCCGTACTTCTATCTGCCGAAGCTCGAAAGTCATCTCGAAGCGCGGCTGTGGAACGAGATCTTTATCGCCGCGCAGCAAGCCGTCGGCATTCCACGCGGTTCGATTCGCGCGACCGTGCTGGTCGAAACGATTCTTGCCGCGTTCGAAATGGACGAGATTCTGTACGAACTGCGCGAGCACAGCTCCGGGCTGAACGCAGGCCGCTGGGACTACATCTTTTCGGCAATCAAGAAGTTCAGGAACGACGAAGACTTCTGTCTTGCCGACCGCGCGCAGATCACGATGACGGTGCCGTTCATGCGCGCTTACGCGCTCGAACTGCTGAAGACCTGTCACCGCCGTCACGCGCCGGCGATCGGCGGCATGAGCGCGCTGATTCCGATCAAAGGCGACCCGGCCGCGAACGACAAGGCGATGGCCGGCGTACGCTCGGACAAGGCGCGCGATGCGACCGACGGCTACGACGGTGGCTGGGTCGCGCACCCGGGTCTGGTGCCGATCGCGATGGAAGAGTTCGTCAAGGTGCTCGGTGAGCGGCCGAACCAGATCGGCAAGCAGCGCCCGGACGTCAACGTGACGGCGACCGACCTGCTCGACTTCAGGCCCGAGTCACCGATCACCGAAGCGGGCTTGCGCAACAACATCAATGTCGGGATTCACTACCTCGGTTCGTGGCTCGCGGGAAACGGTTGCGTGCCAATTCACAACCTGATGGAAGATGCGGCGACCGCGGAAATTTCGCGCTCGCAGGTGTGGCAATGGATTCGCTCGTCCAAAGGCAAGCTCGACGATGGCCGCAAAGTAACCGCGGAACTCGTGCGTGAATTGACCGGGCAGGAACTGGCGAAGGTCAAACAGGTAGTCGGCGGCGAGACGAAGACCTACGATCGCGCGGCGCAGATTTTCGGCGAGATGTCGACCTCGGCGAACTTCACGGAGTTTCTGACGCTGCCGCTTTACGAAGAACTTTGATCGAACAGCGTCGCGAGCACGAGCTGCGAGTCCGCACGCCCGCGACGCCGTTTGTGTCGCGCCGCTATTTGCGTGCGCGCCGATAGGCGACCCAGTCGCCGGAACCGATCTCCGGCAACCCTTGCACCGCATGTCGCTGCACCGGGTAGTAAAGACAGTCGAACGCGGCGCCGTCGATATCGACGGTCACCTCGTGCTGCATGAAAAGACCCGCGTCGCCCGGATAGACTTGCTCGATCTGGTCGAGCACCGCCACGAGGCGCTCGTCGATCTCGTAGACGTCGCCCTTCACGTGGACGCCATCATCATCGGGCACGAAGCCCGGATAGTTGCCGAAGTCGAATAGCCGACCGCGCACCGACGCCTCACCGACCAGCTTCGGCATCGCGAGCGCGCTGCGCGCGGCTGCCTGGCCAATATCGTTCACTTCACCGGCGCGCAAGGTGCCGTACACGAACACGTATCGCATCGCGCGAATGTCCTCCGTCATCAGATGTCGCCCGAAGGGTAGGACGGCCGGCGCGCAAGGCGCCGGTCGTGCGGGCAACGAACCGGGTGCCATTATGCATCCGGCCGCGCACGCGCACCCGCGACGCGGGCATCCCTCTACAATGGGCCACTCCCTACACAACGACAGCGCCGTTGGCTGCCCGCGACCCTCGCGTTCACGATGACTGAGCCCACCCAACCTGTTCTGTCGGACCGCGTCGACTTCGCCGATATTCCGCCCGAATTTGCGCCGACGCCGCGGCATCCGATTCGCGTGCGTTCCCGGCCGATGCCGGCCGGCGTGCGCATCGCGCGCCACACGCATGCCTGGGCGCAGGTCGCGTATGCGTCGCGCGGCGTGCTGCGCATGACCACCGTCGGCACGACCTGGATGGTGCCGCCGTCGCGCGCGATCTGGGTGCCGCCGCACGTGCTGCATGAGGTGACGATCGTCGAAGAAGCGTTCTTGCGCACGCTGTACGTGTACGAAGACGCCGTGCCGCCGGGGCTCGACGCGTGCCGCGTGGTTGAGGTGTCAGGGCTGCTGCGTGAGCTGATCGCAGCGCTCGACACGCCGGATCTCGCGCCCGAGCGCGAACGGCTGCTCGGCTCGCTCGCGCTCGACGAAATCATTCGCTCGGAGCCGTTGCCGCTCGCGGTGCCGATGCCGACCGAAAAGCGGCTGCGAGCGCTATGCGAGGCGGTGCTCGCCGATCCGGCCGCGACCGATTCGCTCGAGCGTTCGGCGTCGGCTGTGGGGGCGAGCACCCGCACGATTGCGCGGCTGTTCCGCCAGGAACTCGGCGTGAGCTTTTCGCAGTGGCGCCAGCAGGCTGTGCTGGCACGCGCGATTCCGCTGTTAAGCCAGGGACGGCCGCTCGCGCAGGTTGCGCAGGTGCTCGGCTATCAGAGTCAGAGCGCCTTCTCCGCGATGTTCAGACGACAGTTCGGCGAAAGCCCGCGCGCGTTCATCGTGCGCGGCGCCGAGCACCGCACCGCGGATGGCGACGATCCGCAAGACCTGCTCGACGACGAGCGCCCCGACGCGGCGTTGCCGGATTCATCGGGGTCTTGAAAGCCATTCCGGAATAAAAGCGCCGCCACTTCGGCGTCGATCAGACGCGGCGCGCCATGTGCCGGATCGATCCGAGCTGCGCGAGACGCGGCCCGGCAAGCCGATAGCCCATCCGCTGATAGAGCCGGGCCGCCGGGTTGTCGACGAACACCCGCAGCTGCAGCTCCTGCAGCCCACGCGCCCGGGCCCAGCGGTGCGACATATTCAGCAGATAAGTCCCCGCGCCGCGCCGGCGATGCCCCTCGGCGATCTGCACATCGCGGATATGCAGCGAGTCGCCCTCTTCGGTAATGCGCAGCACGCCTATGCGCTCGCCATCGACTTCGAGAATGAAGTTTTCCGATTCTCGCCAGCTGGCGAGAAACAGATCGCCGCGCCAGACGAGGTGGTGACGACGGTAGTAGCCGCCCATGTTGTTACGCGTGAGCGCCTCCGCGAACGGGAAGTCGTCCATACTGGCCTCGCGCAACTGGAATGGGGACAGTTCTTCGGTCGGGTCGAGCATCACGCGGCGCAACAAAAGTGGATTCGGGAGGGTGCGATCAACGTTAAGATACGCTGCCGCCGCTGACAATGGCTGATTGCCCCAGCCGATACGTCACGAAATACGCCGAGACCCAAAACAGTACGCCAGAACGCAAAAAGCCCGCTGACGAATCAGCGGGCTTCTCTTGATTGGCGGAGCGGACGGGACTCGAACCCGCGACCCCCGGCGTGACAGGCCGGTATTCTAACCAACTGAACTACCGCTCCCATGCTGCTCATGTGCCCCGCGGATGTCGGACCTTCCGCGAGCCTTTGTCTGGCGTCCCCTAGGGGATTCGAACCCCTGTACTCACCGTGAAAGGGTGATGTCCTAGGCCTCTAGACGAAGGGGACCTGCTACGACTGATGACTGCACTTACATCTTTAATGAAAAAGCCCGTTGAGGCGCACCTTCAACGCGCACCTGAACGGGCTCAATCGTGGCGGAGTGGACGGGACTCGAACCCGCGACCCCCGGCGTGACAGGCCGGTATTCTAACCGACTGAACTACCACTCCAGTCTTTGTATCCTGCCTGCGAGCGTCGGTTAAGTCTCACAAGCTGCGCTGCCTGCAATATAGGCGATTTGACCGCCCGTACCGCAAACGACGCTGATATCCTGGCGTCCCCTAGGGGATTCGAACCCCTGTACTCACCGTGAAAGGGTGATGTCCTAGGCCTCTAGACGAAGGGGACAAAATCTTTGCAGATCTGTCGCAAACTGCTGCGGCTTGACTTCTACCGCCGGCTTCCGTCGCTTATCTGTTGCTAACTTCTGACTGCAAATCAGCGAAGAACGCCATTCTAACTGGCTCACAGCGCTTTGTGAAGTGCTTTTTACTACCCGCCCCCAATACCTGAGCGATCTTTACCGCGGATTGTTTCGACTTGCTTCAGATGGCGGCGCTGCAATTTCACAAACTTCTGCTGCGACAACAGAGCCTGCGATTATACGCAGCCGCCTCGACGCGAGGCAAGCCCTTTTGACGCCAAGCATCAAAGCGCATCGCCGTCGCGCCAAACGTAGCGCGAGCGAACCTGTTCCGGTCAGTCAAGCAATCTGGTGCTCCTGAAACACCTCCGGCCGCCGCGCTTCGCTACCCTTCGATCTGATCAGCATACGCGCCAGCGGTCACGCTGCCGGAGCGCGACTCCTGCTGCTCTTTCGCGGAAGTGCTATGACCGACCCCGCTCCGATCATCAACCGGATCGATGCGCGCCACCTGACCGGGCTCGAGCTCGCGCAGGACGGATCGTGCTTTGCGCTGCAAGGCGTCGACTGCAACCATGCCGAGTGGTCGCTGCATCTGCCGACCGCGTGCCTGCAGCACCTGATCCTTACCCTGCCGAACCTGGCGCTCAAAGCGATGCGCGTGCAGCACCACGATGACACGCTGCGCATTGTCTACCCGGCACACTCGATCGCGGTCGAACTGGCCAGCGACCAGCGGACCTTTATCCTGACGCTACGGACGGAAGACGGATTCCACGTGTCATTCGGACTTTCCGCTGAACAGTGCGAAACGGTCGGCGACAGCCCGCGCCTCGCCAAATTGATATCGAATGAGCTGGGCCGGCCCTCGTAGCGCCTCGACCCACGGTGAACACCACCGCGCCGCCCCCGCCCGAACCCGCTTTGTTATGCGCTCCGTGTTTTCCCTCGGTTGACGTGCACGATCGAGCCGCGCAGACTGCATCTCAGAGCAAGTGTGATCACAGGTCACACATCGCAACCGATTCGCCCAGGACGCCTGGAGGAACTTGTGACAACCCGCGTAGCGACGAAAGAGCTGCCGCCGCTCGAACTGGTGGCAAGGGACACGATGGCGAGCCGCGTCTACGCGCAATTGCGCGAAGCGATCATGACCGGCCGTTTCGCACCCGGCCAGTTGCTGAGCCTGCGCGGCGTCGCGGATGCAGTCGGTTCGTCGACGATGCCGGTCCGCGGCGCGATGACGCGCCTGCAAGCCGAAGGCGCGCTGATCGACGGCCCCGGCCGCGCGCTGATGGTGCCGCCGATGACCCTCGAGCTGCTCGAAGAATTGCGCGACGTGCGCATCGCGCTCGAAGGCTGCGTCGCCGCGCGTGCCGCGACGCGGATGTCGCACGCGCATCTCGCGACACTGCAGCAGGTATTCGACACGATGGACGCGCATGTTGAAGCCGGCGACGTCTCTGCCTATCTGCGCAGCAATTTCGAATTCCATGTGGCGATTTACACGCATGGCGCAAGCGATGTGACGCTCGCGACGATCCAGAACCTGTGGATGCGCATCGGCCCGTTCCTGAATCTGGTCGCGCCGGACATTCCGCATATGCGGCGCTCGATGGACGCACACCGCCTGATCGTCGAAGCGCTGTGGCGCGGTGACGGCGAAGGCGCGCGCGCGGGCATCGCGCAGGACATCGGCGAATCGGCGGACGATTTGCGTGAGCGGTTAGTCGAACAGCAGGAGGCGAGCGCGTAACGACACTGCGCGGACGCGCACACGGCAGCAGCGCGCGCCCGAAGGCACGCAGCATGCGTCACAGCCGTTCCACGGAGTCGAAGTATCGCGTAGTAGACCGAATCGTTGTCCGCCGTGGTCGTATCGCGGACACACGACGGACATACCCCATACGGATTACGACGGAGACAACAGCAATGACGATTCTATCCATGTTGACGCCGCGCGCGGGTCTGCGCGTGCTGGTGACGGGCGGCGCATCCGGCATCGGCCTCGCGATCGCACAGGCGTTCGTCGAAACCGGCGCGCGCGTGCATGTATGCGACGCGAGCGAGCAGGCCATCGATGCGCTGCAGCACACTCAGGAGCCAGCGTCGAAAGCCGGCCCGTCCGCCATCACGGCAACGCTCGCGGACGTCGCCGACCGCGATGCGGTCGACCGCGTGTTCGCCGACGTCAGGAAGCAGCTCGGCGGGCTTGACGTCCTGGTCAATAACGCGGGCATCGCCGGCCCAACCGGCGGCGTCGACGAGATCGACGTCGGCGAATGGGAACAGACGGTCGATATCAATCTCAACGCCCAGTTCTACTTCGCACGCCGCGCGGTGCCGCTGTTGCGCGAGGCACGCGAAGGCGGTTCGATCATCGCGCTGTCGTCGGTGGCGGGACGCCTCGGCTACGCGTATCGCACGCCCTACTCCGCAACCAAATGGGCGATCGTCGGCCTGACGAAAAGTCTCGCCATCGAACTCGGCCCGACCGGTATCCGCGTCAATACGATCCAACCCGGCATCGTCAAAGGGCCGCGCATCGAGCGCGTGATCGCCGCGCGCGCGCAGCAGCTTGGTCTCTCCTATGAAGACATGGAGCGGCGCTATCTCGACACGATTTCGCTGCGCCGTATGACGACGCCCGAGGAAGTCGCGGCGACCGCGCTGTTCCTGTGCTCGCCGGCCGGCATGGGCATTTCCGGCCAGGCGATCTCCGTTTGCGGCAACGTCGAAGTACTGTAGCGCCGCCGGGCGACGGGAGCCGCTGAGGTTCGCGGTTCCAGGCCGATTCAGGCAGTTTCAAACGGCCGCAACCGTCGCCGGCCCGTTTCACCGGTTTCTCTTTCGCGGACTCCACCGCGAAAACCTGACGAAACACGAGGACAACATGGCAGCCAAGCGAAAAGTCATCATCACCTGCGCGCCGACCGGCGCAATCCATACTCCGTCGATGTCGCCGTATCTGCCGGTGACGCCGCGGCAGATCGCCGATGCCGCGCTCGCCGCCGCGAAGGAAGGCGCGGCGATCCTGCACCTGCACGCGCGCGACCCGAAAGACGGCCGACCGACGCAAGACCCGGCGGTGTTCCAGGAATTCCTGCCGCGCATCAAGGCCGAAACCGACGCGGTGATCAACCTGACGACCGGCGGCAGCCCGCATATGACGGTCGCCGAGCGCTTGCGCCCCGCGCATCACTTCCAGCCCGAGGTCGCGTCGCTGAACATGGGCTCGATGAACTTCGGCCTGTATCCGATGCTCGCGCGCTACAAGGACCTCAAGCACGACTGGGAGCGCCAGCACCTCGAAAAGAGCCGCGACCTCGTGTTCAAGAATACGTTCGCCGATATCGAGTACATCCTGACTTCGTGCAGCGACAACGGCACGCGTTTCGAGCACGAGTGCTATGACATCTCGCACCTGTACAACCTCGCGCATTTCGTCGACCGCGGGCTCGTGAAGCCGCCGTTCTTCGTGCAAAGCGTGTTCGGTCTGCTCGGTGGAATCGGTGGTCATCCGGAAGACCTGATGCATATGCGCCGCACCGCGGACCGCCTGTTCGGCGACGCCTACGTATGGTCGATTCTCGGCGCGGGCCGCAACCAGCTGCCGCTCGCGTCGATCGGCGTTGCCCAGGGATCGCACGCGCGCGTCGGCCTCGAAGATTCGCTGTGGATCGAACCCGGCAAGCTCGCCGAATCGAGCGCCGCGCAGGTCGTGAAGATCCGTCAGGTAATCGAAGGGTTGTCGCTCGAAGTTGCGACCCCGGCGGAAGCGCGCGCGATGCTCAAGCTCAAAGGCGCGAACGAAGTCAACTTCTGATTGCGGAGACGAGCGTGGCTACTCCCGAACTCAAGGTCGTTGCGATGCCGACCGGCTGGCTCACCGTCGACAGGTCGTCGCTGATCTATGCACGCTACTACGGCCAGCAGATCCGTATTCCGGTGTGGTCGACCGCGATTGTCGGTGCGGAGAAAAAGATCGTCGTCGATACCGGCATTCATGACCCGGGATGGGTCAGCAGCTTTATCTGCCCATGCGATCAGGCGCCGGAAGAACGGCTCGAGCGTGCGCTCAAGGAATACGTCGGCTGGCGCGCGGACGATGTCGATATCGTGATCAACACGCATCTGCACTACGACCACTCGGGCGGCAACACGCTCTTTCGCAACGCGCGCTTCATCGTGCAACAGACCGAATGGGAATATGCGGGCCGTCCGCTGCCGACCCAGGCTTCGTTCTACCAGGAGTTTCTGATCGGCCGCGAGCCGCTTGCCTGGTTCCGCTGGCAGTTCGTCAACGGCATCGCCGACATCGTGCCGGGCGTGCGTGTGATCCCGACACCGGGCCATACACCCGGCCATCAGTCGGTCGCGGTGAATACCGCGCAAGGCGTGGTCGTCGTGACCGGCGATTGCGCGAACTGCATGGAGAACATCGTCGATGGCGTACCGGTCGGCATCGTGCACGAGACCGGGGCCGAACTCGCGTCGTTAAAGCGCATCCGGCAGATCGCCGACATCGTGATTCCCGGGCACGACCCCGACGTCGTACCCGGTTCGGCGGGGCTGCGCCTGCCGGATTCGGCGCGCGTGCCGCACGTCGAAAACACCGCAGGGTAAGCGCAGTCGAGTCGTCGTCTGGCGCGCGGTCGGACAGTCGCGCGTGCAGCACGCTTTACCAGAAGCACCACAGCGAAGACAACAACCGCGCTTCAGACGCGCGGATCACAATCGAACAATCACAACCCAGAAGGATTGGAGGCAGACATGAACGTTTTGACGCACATCCTTGGTCGTGCGAGGCGGCTGCTACGCAGTGCCGCGCTCGGAGCGTCGCTCGCCGCGGCGTGTATCGGCGGCCTCACCTTATCCGGGCCAGCCGTGGCCGCGGGCAAGTACAAGATCTTTCTGTCGATGAGTTACGTCGGTAACGATTGGCAGACCGAAGCGGCCAATATGGTCAAGGCGATGGCCGCGACACCTGAGCTGAAGGACAAGGTCGATCTCGAAGTGCAGGTCGCCGGCACCGATGCGCAACGGCAGATTCAGCAGATCAATTCGATGGTGCAGGCCGGCGCG
This sequence comes from Paraburkholderia humisilvae, assembly GCF_902859855.1. GTDB lineage: Bacteria > Pseudomonadota > Gammaproteobacteria > Burkholderiales > Burkholderiaceae > Paraburkholderia > Paraburkholderia humisilvae. The sequence goes on along the minus strand of NZ_CADIKH010000002.1, from coordinate 225,981 downwards.
AAGGCGATCGTAATCTATCCGATCTCGCCGACCGCACTCAATCGCGCGATCAGGAACGCCTGCTCGAAAGGCGTCGTGGTCATCGCGTACGACGGCGAAGTGACCGAGCCGTGCGCGCACAACATCACGATCGATCAGAACCAGGCGGGCACCGTCACCGCCGACTGGCTCGCGAAGACCTTGAACGGCAAAGGCAATATCGTGATGATCACCGGCGTGCCGGGCACCTCGGTCGACCGCGCACGCACCGAAGCGGCCAAAGCCGTGTTCGCGAAGTACCCGGGCATCAAGATCGTCGCGGAAGGCACCGGCATGTGGAGCCAGGCGACCGCGAAGACCGAACTGTCGAAGATTCTCGCGACCAACAGCTGGGACAAGATCGACGGCCTGTGGATGCAGGTCGGCTGCTTCACCGCCGCGTCGATGCAGCTGGACGCGGGCATTCCGGACAACAAGATCAAGCCGTGCGCGGGCGAGTCGTCGAACGGGCACCGCATCCAGATGCTGCCGCCTGGCACCGTGAAGGGCGAAGGCGCGTATCGCTCGATCGGCTACCCGTCCATCTCGTACGGTTCGCCGCCCTATTCCGGCGCGCTGGCGCTGAAGCTCGCGGTGCAGAAGCTCGACGGCAAGGACATCCCGGCGCGCGTGACGCTCAAGCTGCCGCTCGTCGAAACGTCGCAGTCGAAGCTGTGCCAGACCGGCTCGATCGCGGAATTGCGCGCCGGCTGCACGGCCTTCCCGCCGGACAAGGTGCCGCCGGGCTGGTTCGCGGACATCTATTCGCCCGAGACCAGCGAAGTCGGCTTCAACGCCGCACTGACCGGCAAAGGCGACTAAGGGCAATCAAGGGCCACCGGGGTCGAAGTCGACCCCTGAACGCGCCATGCTCAACCCCTCACGTTGCAACGGAGTCCGACGATGACGGTCATGACCGAACCTCGCGAAACCCACGCGGATCACTGGGCGATCGACGTCGCGAACGTCACCAAGCGCTTTGGCGCCACGGTCGCGCTGAACAGCGCGTCGTTCCAGGTGCGGCGCGGCGCCGTGCATGCGCTGCTCGGCGAGAACGGCGCCGGCAAGTCGACCACCGTCAAGCTGCTGTCCGGCCTGATCCGGCCGGACGAAGGCCGCATCGCGATTCTCGGCCGCGACGTGCAGATGCGCGAGCCGAAGGACGCGCATCGCGCCGGCGTGCAGACCGCGTTTCAGGAGATGACGCTGGTGCGCGATCTGACGGTTGCACAGAACCTGCTGCTCGGCAATGAACCGTCGGGCCTGTTCGGCCGCATCAAGCGCGCGGACGCGCAGCGGCACGTCGCACAGTGGCTCGACAAGCTCGAGCTGACCGACGTGCGGCCTGGCGCCTATGTGCGCGACCTCGCGCTGCCGGTGCGGCAAAAAATTGAAATCGCCAAGGCGATGATCCGCGAGCCTCAGGTGCTGCTGCTCGACGAGCCGACCTCGGCGCTATCGGGCCGTGACGTCGCGTGGCTCGCGCGCCGCATCGACGAGATGAAGGCGCGCGGCGTCACCTTCGTGTTTATCTCGCACCGGATGCAGGAAGTGCGCGAGTTCTGCGACAGCCTGACGATCTACCGCAACGGCCGCGACGTCGGCGCGTTCGACACGAAGGACATCTCCGATGACGAAGTGATTCGCCTCGTGATCGGCCGCTCAATGGAAGCGAAGTACCCGCCGAAGTCGCCGCCGACGTTCACCGCGCCGTCGCCGGCGCTCGAACTGCGCAATGCGCGCGTCGACGGCGTCGTCGACGATTTCAGCCTCACGTTGAAAGCCGGCGAAGTGCATGGCATCGCCGCACTGCAAGGGATGGGACAGCGCGAGCTGTTCGAGGCGCTGTTCGGCGCCGAGTATTTCGACGCCGGGCAGATGCTGGTCGACGGCCGTGCGGTCACGCTCACGTCGACCGCCGATTCGCTGAAAGCCGGCGTCGCCACGAGCCTGCTGCCTGAGGACCGCAAGACCGAAGGTCTGTTCCTACGTCTGCCGGGCGGCGAAAACATCTCGCTGCCGGTGATCACGCGCTACACGCGTTTGGGCCTGATCGACCGCAAGCGCGAGCGCGCGGCGATCGAGCGCGTGCTGGCGCAAATGGAAGTGAATCCGCGCGCGGTGTACAAACCGTGCCTGTCGTTTTCCGGCGGCAATCAGCAGAAGATCGCGATGGCCAAGTGGCTGCTGACGCAAAGCCGCGTGTGGCTGATGTTCGACCCGACGCGCGGCATCGACGTCGGCACCAAGCACCAGATTTTCGTGCTGATGCGCGCGTTCGCGGCGGCGGGCGGCGCGGTGCTGTTCTACTCGACCGACGTGCCCGAGCTGGTCAACGTGTGCGATCGCGTATCGGTGATGTACCGCGGACGTAACGTCGCCGAACTCGACGGCGACAGGCTGACTGAAGAGAACGTGATGCGCAGGATGCTGGCGAGCTGAACCGCAAGGACGCCGCAGTGAACGCGATCGACCCGGCCCCGCGCCATTCAGGTTACAAGGAAACATCATGAGCAACGCAATCGCCTCTCCCGACAGCGAGATCGTGCGGCCCGGCGCGCGCCTTGGCCTCGGGGCTCGCATCGACCATTATCGCGGCCTGATCATCGCGATCGGCGCGCTGGTCGCGATGCTGATCGCGTGGATCGCGCTGTCCGCGACACCGGTCGGCTTCTACGACGTCGGCTCGCTCATTTCGAGCGCCACGACGCTCGCGCTCGTCGCGATCGGGCAAACGATCGTCGTATTGAGCGGCGGCTTCGATCTGTCCGCGTCGGCGGTGCTGTCGCTCGCGAACGTGCTCGCCGTGCGTTTCGTGCACGGCACGCCGGTCGAGCAATGGGCCGGCGCCGCGCTGATCATCGCGATCGGCGGCGGGTTTGGCCTGATCAACGGCGCGCTGATCGCATGGTTCCGGCTGCAATCGATCGTCGTCACGCTCGCCACGATGTTCATGGTGCAAGGTCTGACGCTGTTGATCCAGAACAAACCGGGCGGCAGCGTCGGCGACCAGTTCGCGGGCTTTATCACGTCCGATCTGATTCCGAACAAGCTGCCGATGTCAGCCGGCATCCTGATCGTCGCGCTGCTTGTCTGGGCATTTGTGCGCCGCACGCGCTTCGGCGTCGGCCTGTATGCGATCGGCAGCGAGCCCGATAGCGCGTATGCGAACGGCACGCCGGTCACGCGCTACCGGATCATGACCTATGTGCTCGCCGGCATGTTCTACGCGGCCGCGGGGCTCTATGTGTCCGCGCAAACCGGTTCCGCCGATCCGCTCGTCGGACGGCCGCTGCTGCTGTCGATGTTCACCGCGGTCGTGCTCGGCGGCACGTGGCTCGGCGGCGGACGCGGAGGCTGCGTGGGCACCGTGTTCGCCGCGATGACGCTGATGCTGACCGTCAATATCATGCTCGTGCTGAACGTGTCCGCGTTTTTCACGACGATCGCCGAAGCGGTGATTCTGATTCTCGCGGTGCTCGGTTCGTCGATCGGCAAGCAGTCGGCCGCGCATGAATCCGCGCGGCACGCGCTGCAGTGGATGAAAGCGTGGCGCACCGGCACGCGCGCGCAGAACGGACGCAGCGGCGCGCGCCGCGTCAGTTTCGAAGTCAAGGACTTCAAGCCGATCGCGAACACCGAGCTGTCGGGCCGTTGGCTCACCGATTGGATCGAACGCAATCGCGAGTGGGTGAAGTACATCGTGCCCGCGTATCTGCTTTTTCTCGGCGTCATCGCGGTCACCGGCTTCGTCTACGGTCCGGGCGTTCTCGTCAGCGCGAATTTCTATAGCAGCCTGCTGACGCTCGCGTTGTTTCTCGCGATTCTCGGCCTCGGCCAGGGCGCGGTGATTCTGACCGGCGGTCTCGATCTGTCGGTGCCATGGCTGATCACGATGTCAGGCGTGCTGCTGACCGGCCTCACGCATGGTGTGAATGATGCCGCCTGGTGGGCGGTGCCGGCCGTGCTCGCGGCCGGCTTGCTGGTGGGGCTGTTCAACGGTATCGGCGTCGTCATGCTCGGCCTGCCGCCGATCGTCGTCACGCTGGCGGCGAACGGCCTCCTCCAAGGGCTCACGCTGATCTACTGCAACGGTTCGCCGCAAGGCTGGGCGCCGCCCGCGATCGCCAGTTTCACCAATGATCACGTCGGACCGCTGTCGCTCGCCGCGTGGAGCGTGCCGCTCGTGCTTGCGATCGCGCTGCTGCTGTTGCATCGCACCGCGTTCGGCCGGCGCGTCTATGCGGTCGGCAACTCGCCGGCCGCCGCGAAGCTGTCGGGCGTGCGGGTCGGCGCGACGCTGATCGCCGTGTACTGCCTGTCGGCGCTCTGTTCGGCTGTGGTCGGCTTGCTGCTCGCGGGCTTCAGCAACCAGGCTTTTCTCGGCATGGGCGACCCGTACCTGCTGCCGTCGATCGCGGTCGTGGTGGTCGGCGGTGCGCTGATCACCGGCGGACGCGGCCACTATCTCGGCGTGTTCGGGGGCGCGCTGCTGCTGACCGCGCTCGGCACGCTGCTGGCCGGCACCACGGTGCCGCCCGCGGTACGCGACATCATCAATGGTCTCGTGGTGCTGGCCGCGGTGATCACGCTGCGCGACCGCAAGGGGTAACCGGGTCCAACACGAGCAAGGACGTACGCCGCGACGGCTGCATCGAACATCCGGCAGCCACGCAGCGCACGCTGCTTACGACGACGAGGCAAGCGATGACGAATTCAGAACGACCGGCTGAAACGAATGGACCGACGGCAACCATAAAACCGACCGGCCCCATCGCGATCATCGGCACCGGCCGGATCGGCCGCGCATGGGCGATCGTATTCGCCCGCGCGGGCTTGCCCGTGAAACTGCATGACGCGGACCGCACGATGCTCGACGGCGCGGTGCCGGCGATTCGCGACAGCCTCGCGGATCTCGCGCGCTATGACCTGATCGACGACACGCCTGCCGCGATCGCCGCGCGGATCACGCCGTGCGCGACGCTTGCCGATGCGGTGCGCGACGCCGAACTCGTGCAGGAGAATGTCCCGGAGCGCGTCGACGTGAAGCGCGCGATGTTCGCCGAGCTTGACCGTCTCGCCCGCCCCGATGCCCTGCTCGCGAGTTCGACCTCGGCACTGACCGCTTCGACGTTCACCGAGTCGCTTGCCGGCCGTGCGCGCTGCTTCGTCGCGCATCCGGTAAATCCGCCGTCGCTGGTGCCACTGGTCGAGCTGTGCGGCGCGCCGTGGACCTGCGTCGACACGCTCACGCGCGCCCACGCGCTGTATGAAGCGGTCGGCCAGAAGCCGGTGGTCGTCGAAGGCGAAATCGCGGGCTTTCTGCTGAATCGCTTGCAAGGCGCACTGCTTGACGAGGCGATGAGCCTCTACGAACAGGGCTACGCGAACGCGGCCGACCTCGATACCGTGATGCGCGACGGCCTCGGTCTGCGCTGGGCGTTCATGGGTCCGTTCGAGACCATCGACCTGAACGCGCCGGGCGGCGTCGCCGATTACGCGCATCGCTATGCCAACCTGTACAAAGGTCTCGCGAGCGAACGGATGCCGTTCGACTGGTCGCCCGCGACGATCGAAAAGCTCGCAGCCGAGCGCGATGCGGTATTGCCGCGTGCCGACATCGAAGCGCGCAGCCGCTGGCGCGACCGGCGGCTGATGGCGCTGCTCGCGCACCGGCGCAAGGATGCCGGCGACGCAGGCCGATAAGCATCGCGCGATGGCGCGCCAACCGTTGAATTCCAACCGCAACACCGAACGATGGAGACATTCATGATCGAAACCCGCCTGCTGGTCGACGCGAACAACCATCTGGGAGAAGGTCCGCTATGGGACGTGAAGGAACAGCGTCTGTACTGGATCGACAGCACCGCCGCCGAGATTTACCGCTGCCGCGCGGACGGCAGTGAGGTCGAGCGCTTTTTCGTGCCGACGCATATCGGCTCGATGGCGCTTCGCGAAAACGGCGGCGCCGTGGTCGCACTCGCCAACGGCCTGCACTTCTACGATTTCGACGCGCAAACGGTGCGTCTGATCGCCGACCCGGAAAGCGACGACCCGGAGACGCGCTTTAACGACGGCAAAGTGGACCGGCACGGCCGCTTTGTCGCGGGCACGATGGCGTACGACTTCGACCGCTTCGACGCGGATCGCGGCCAGCGCCCGACGCGCAGCGGCGGCCTGTATCAGCTCGGCACGGACGGCAAACTCACGTGCCTCGAGCGCGGCATCAGTTGCTCGAATGGACCATGCTGGAGCCCCGATAACCGTACGCTGTACTTCACCGACACCTACGACCGGCTGATGTACGCGTACGACTACGACATCGAAACCGGTCACGCCACGCATCGCCGCGTATTCGCGTCGGCGTGCGACATGGCGGGCACGTTCGATGGCGCGACTGTCGATGCCGAAGGCTATGTCTGGAGCGCGCTCGTATTCGGCGGACGCATTCTGCGCTTTGCGCCCGACGGCAAGCTCGACCGCATCGTGCCGTTTCCGGTGCGCAATCTGACCAGCGTGATGTTCGGCGGCCCGAATCTCGATGTGCTGTATGTGACGACGATGGGCCGCCCGATGTGGGGCATCCCGCAGAAGGAGCGCGACCGCGGCGGTCTGTTCGCGGTGACCGGCCTCGGCGTGAAAGGATTGCCTGAGCCGCGTTTCGCGGGATAACGCGAGCCGTAGATTCGCAGGCCGATCATGTTTCGCTTGTGTCTTTGCACGCCGCGCTCAGCACGCGTTTGCCATGCTGCGCGGCTTCTCCCTACACCCGGCTTACATCGCGAAGCCGAATCGCTTCGCCTCCGCACAGCGCGTTTGCAACACGCTGGTTAGAATAGCCGGCAACCGGGCGGCATGGGTGGCGCCGCCTGAACGCAGCGTGCGCTCGCCGGCATGGACCGCAGCCAGTGCCGCAAACAAAGGAGACAACGCGATGTGGTTCGTCGGAAAAAGCGAGCTTCTCTCGCTGATTGAGCGCCATTGCCTCGAAGAGGTGATGCCCGCCTTCAGCGATCACCGCAGCCTGCGCAAGAACGCGATCATCTACCGGCCTGAAGAGCGCAGCGAGTCCGTGTACCTGCTGAAGGTCGGGCACGTACGGCTGTACCGGCTCACCGAGGACGGCCAGGAAATCACGCTGTCGTTTATCAAGGCCGGCATGATCTTCGGCGACGGCGACGTGCTCAACGAAGCGAACTACTCGCATTACGCGCAGACGCTCGCGGAGAGCCGGATCTGCTATATCCGCAAGGCCGACTTCAAGGACCTGCTCACGCGCTACGACGCGATCAACCAGTTCGTGCTGAGAAGCCATCATCAACGCTGGCAGGAAGCGCAGAAGATGATCGAGAACCTGTCGCTACACGATGTGCGCAAACGCCTGGTCAATATCCTGTCGATGTTCGCGACGCAGATCGGCACGCCGTTCGCGCATGGCGAACTTGCCGGCGCGCTACTCATCGACCTGACCATCGCGCAGGACAAGCTCGCGGAATTTATCGGCACCTCGCGGGAATCGGTCAACCGGCATTTCAGCGATCTGAAAACGGCGGGTCTCGTCGATACGCACGAGCGCAAGATCGTGCTGACGCCCGCCTTCGTCGCGCAGTTTCTGCCGGGTTTCGCGATGCCCGCGGCCACCGGCGCGCCAGCGCGCAGCGTAAGCGCGACGGCGGTCACAGCGGCCCCGTCGATCCCGGCGAATCAGGATCACGCCGCGCCTTTAGCGCGTGCCTGATCGCGCGCTTTCCAGCGCGCCCTTGAGTGACGCGACACCGCTTTTCGGGCTGGACAGCACCGGCACACGCGTCGCGCCGAGCGTCGGCACGAGCCGCGCCATCGACACTTGCGCGAGCACGACCACGTCCACTTCGTCCGCGAGCCCGACGATGGTCCGCTTCAGGATCTCGTCGTGACGCTCGGTGTCGCCTGCCAGCAGCGCTTCGAATGCCGCTTCGGCCACGCGCTCGACCACGGTCACCTCACGTTTCTGCTCAGCCGCTTTCTTGCGGATCTGCCGCACGGTCGGCTCGAGCGTCGTCTTCACGGTCGCGACCACGCCGATCCGTGTACCGATGCGGCTCGCCTCGAGCGCCATCGCTTCGTCAATCTTGACGATCGGCGTGCGGATCATCCCGCGCAGCAGATCGACCGCCTCGCCGACCGACGAGCACGCGTTCAGAATCATGTCCGCGTGCATCGCCTGCGCATTCGCCATATAGCTGTACATTCGCTGCGTGACTTCCGGCGTCAGATGGCCGGCCGCGCGCACATCGTTCAGCAGGCTGTCGTCGACGATATTGATCACGCGGGCGTCCGGCAGTTGCTCTTTCAATTGATCCTTCAGCGGCTGCACCGTCACCGGACCGGTATGCACTACGACAATCGTGGTCATCTTCGTTGCATCTCCATTTAAAAGAACCGTTGTGTGCCGACGTTCGTCGCGGCGCCCGCTACGCGGTGGCCGCCGCCATCACGCGTTCCTGCGTCGCCTCCGCACGGTTGAACACGCCGTTCAGGCGCCCTTCGCGCACGACCAGAATACGATCGCTGATCGCCAGCACCTCCTGCAAATCCGATGAGATCGCGATAATCGCGATTCCCTGCGCGGCAAGCCGCCCGAGCAGTGCGTGCACCTCCGCTTTCGCGCCGATATCGATGCCGCGCGTCGGCTCATCGACGATCAGCACGCGCGGCTCGCGCGCGACCCATTTCGCGAGCACGACCTTCTGCTGGTTGCCGCCGCTCAGGTTGATCACCTTCTGCTCGATCGACGGCGTCTTCACGCCGAGCGTGCGCACGAACTGGCGACAACGCGCGTCTTCGGCCGCGCGTCTGACGAACTGGAACGGCGCATACGCTTCGAGATGCGTGAGACTGAAGTTCTCGCGCACGCTCATGCCCGCCACCAGCCCCTGCCCCTTGCGGTCTTCGGTCGCAAAACCGATGCCCTGCGCGATCGCATCGTGCGGGCTGGCGATCGACACCTTCGTGCCTTCGATCAGCACGTCACCCGTGCACGGCCGCATGCCGAAGATCATCTCCATGATCTCGGTGCGCCCCGAGCCGACCAGACCCGCGATGCCGAGAATCTCGCCGCGATGCACCGCAAAACTGATATCGCGAATTCGCGCCGCTGTGCGATCGCGCGTTCGTAGCGACAGATTGCGCACTTCGAGCACGACTTCGCGCGTCGCATGCGATTCGCAGACCGCGTACAGGTCGCTCAACTCGCGATCGACCATCTTGCGCACGAGCCACTCGCGCGTCACGTCCGCCATCGTCGCGCTGCCGACGGTCGAGCCGTCGCGCAACACGGTCACACGGTCCGCGAGCTCGAACAGTTCTTCGAGCCGATGCGAAATATAAACGATGCCGATGTTCTGCGCGCGCAGCCGTTTGATCAGATCAAGCAGGATGCGTGTCTCGTGGTGGCTCAGCGATGCGGTCGGCTCGTCCATGATGATGATTTTCGAGTCGCACGAAATCGCTTTAGCGATCTCGACCATCTGCTTCTGGCCGACGCTCAGCGCACTCACCGGCGTGCGCGGATCGAGCGACATGCCGATCGTGTCGAGCAGCGCGCGCGCCGCATCGTTCATCCGCGCGCGGTCGATCAGGCCGAAGCGGTTGCGCGGTTCGCGCGCGAGAAAGAGGTTCTCCGCGATCGTCAGGTTATCGACGACCGATAGCTCCTGATAGATGATCCCGAGACCGAGCGCGCGCGCGTGATTGCCATCGCGCAGCACGACCGGCTCGCCTTCGATCCGTATCTGTCCGCCGTCATCGGGCGCGAGCACGCCGGTCAGAATCTTCATCAGCGTGCTCTTGCCCGCGCCGTTCTCGCCGGCCAGCGCGAGCACTTCGCCGCGCGCGACGGACAGCGTCACGCGGTCGAGCGCACGCACGCCGGGAAAGGTCTTCGAGATATCACGGACTTCGAGAAACGGTGTCATCGCGTCGCCTGGTTCGCTAGTTCGCTAGTCCCCTGGTTCGCTATTTCGTATAGCTGCTCAGGTTGTCCTTCGTCACGACGGTCACGCCGGTGTCGATATCCTTCGCCTGCGTTTCGGTGCCCTGGATCTGCGCGACGAGGTGCTCGACCGCGAGCTTGCCCATCGTCACCGGCCGCTGCACCATGATCCCCTGAATGGTGCCGTCGCGAACGCCCTTCACCGTGTCAGGCAGATCGTCGAAGGCGAGCACTTCGAGCTTGCCTTTCATCGACCCGAACTCGCGCGTATCCAGCACTTTCGCGACCGCGGGGCCGCCGACCTGGCTCACGCCGAAAATCCCTTTCAATTGCGGATGGGCGCGCAGCGTCGTTTCGACCACCGATACGCCTTTTGCGAGATCGTCATCGGTCCCCTGCGTCTCGACGATCTTGATGCCCGGATAGTTCGCGAGCCCCTTTTTGATCCCGCCGATCCGCTCGTTCAGATTCACCGCGCCGAGCTGCCCGGTGATGATCGCGACATCGCCATGGCCATCTAGCGCCTTCGCCATGGTCTGCGCCATCTGCTCGCCGGCCGCCTCGTTGCTCGTGCCGATATACATCGACCGCCCGCTGCCGGGCGAGTCCGAGTCGTAGGTCAGCACCTTGATGCCGCTCTTTTCCGCGCGTTTCATCACGCTTTCGACCGACTTCGGTTCATTGACCGAAATCGCGATGCCGTCGACATGCTTCGAGATCAGGTCTTCGATAATCTGCACCTGCGTCGAGCCTTGCGTGTTCTGCGGCACGACCCATTGATACTTCACGTCGAGCTTGCCCGCTTCCGCCTGCGCACCGTGGTTGCAGTCGTCGAAGAACGGCACGGCGACCTTGGGAATCACCGCGATCGAAATGTCCTTCGCGTCTTTCGCATAGGCCGCGCCCGACGCGAGCGCGAAAATCACCAGCAGGCATTGCGCGGTGGCCGCGCGACGCAGGGTGTGTTGCATGACGTCGTCTCCAGGTTTGTGGGTTGAATGATCAATCGCACAGCACGCGCGAGCCCGGCATCGGACCTTAGCGCCCCTTGCGGCGCAGCCGCCAGATGTCGATACTCACCGCGATCAGGATCACGCAGCCGGTAATGGTCTGCTGCGCATAGGTGTCGATATTGAGCAGCACCACGCCGTTGGCGATGATGCCGGCCAGCGCCGCGCCGATAATCGCGCCTTCAACGCTGCCGACGCCGCCCGACAGGCTTGCGCCGCCGATCGCCGCCGCCGCGATCACGTCGAGTTCCGCGCCGAAGCCGGCGGCGGGCTCGGCAGAGACGAAACGCGAGAAACTGATCACGCCGGCAAGCGCGGCGATCAGGCCGGAAAACGCATAGACCGTGAATTTCACGCGTGCGGTGCGCACGCCGCTCAACAGCGCGGCGGTCTCGTTACCGCCCGTCGCGTACACGTGCCGGCCGAATCGCGTGCGCCGCATCACCACCGAAAAGCACACGGCTACCACCGCCATCACGACCACCGGAAACGGGATGAAGCCGATATAGCCCTGGCCGATGAAGGTGAAGCTGTCGGGCACATCGGGCGTGACCGGCACGCCCTTCGTGATGATGTACATCAGGCCGCGCCCGATCGACAGCGTGCCGAGGGTCGCGATAAACGGCGGCAGGTGGATGCGCGTGACGAGCAGTCCGTTGAACGCACCGACGATCACGCCGGTCAGCAGTCCGGCTGCGACCGCGGCGGATGCGCCGAGGCCATGCTGGAACGCAAGCGCGGTCAAGAGCGATGACAGGCCCATGACCGAACCGACCGAAAGATCGATCCCGCCCGTTATGATGACGAGCATCATGCCCACCGCCATGATGGCCGTCAGCGAAAACGAGCGAAACACGCCCATCAGGTTGTTGGTCGTCAGGAAGTACGGCGAAAACACGCTGATCAGCGCGCCGACGAGGATCAGCACCGCCAGAATGTTCAGTTCGCGGATCCGCAGGCACGCCCGCAGCAGCGCGAGCGCGGCGGGCACGACCGGGGCTTCGGTTTTCGACGGAATGGCTCTCAACGGACGTCTCCTCGCTGTCGTGCCGTGCGGCGCTATCTGTGCGAATAAGCGGCGGTCGCGCTCGACATCGGGACGATCTTAGGTGCAGAGGGCGCTCCGAAACTGTGACGGGCGTCATACAAACGCATTGGGGTTGTCCCGGAAGGCGGTCGATGCGTCGCGTCGCAGCGCCGACTATGACGTCCGTCACAGCCACCGTGGCGCGGAAATCGCTAAGCTTCGGGTAAGGTACGGACCGTGGCGTGTATCTGACTGGAATCTGGCGAAAAAGCGAGTCCGGCCCCTCAAATTTTCTTACAAGGAGCAAAGCGCATGACGAAGCGAGTGATTGTGACCGGCGGCAGCGGCCTCGCCGGCAAGTGGGTCGTCGAGGACCTCGTCGAGCACGGCTATGAAGTGATGAACCTCGACCGCGTGCCGATGCCCAAACGCACCGCGCGCACGCTGATCACCGACATCACCGACGCGGGCCAGGTCTTCAATGCGCTTGCATCGAGCACCGCGCCGGCCGAGTTCGTCGACGATCTCGAGCCGAAGCCGATCGATGCGATCGTCCACTTCGCGGCGATTCCGCGCATCATGATCACGCCCGACAACGAAGTGTTCCGCATCAACGTGATGGGCACCTACAACATTCTCGACGCCGCGTCGAAACTCGGTATCCGCAAGGTGATCGTCGCGTCGAGCGAGACCACGTATGGCGTGGTGTTTGCGCACCGGCACCGCAACCCGCAGTATTTTCCGCTCGACGAGCAGTATCCGGTCGACCCGATGGACAGCTACGCGACATCGAAGGTGATCAATGAAGTGACCGCCAGGGCGTTTCATGCGCGCACCGGTTCGGACATTTACTGCTTCCGGATCGGCAACGTGCTCGATCCCGAGGACTATGCGAAGTTCAAGGTGTGGCTGAAGGACCCGGGCATGCGCAAGCGGATTGCGTGGAGCTATATCGACGGACGCGACCTGGCGCACGCGTGCCGCCTCGCAATCGAAAAGGACGGGCTCGGCTTCGAGGTGATGAACGTGGCCGCCGACGACGTGTCGTCCGATGTGCCGACCGCCGAACTGCTCAAACGCTACTACCCGGAGGTGCCGGTCAAGAAGCCAATGGGCGAGTTCGAGACGCTGCTCAGCAATGAGAAATTGAAGCGCCTGCTCGGCTGGAAGCAGCAACACTACTGGCGCGACGAGGCAAAGAAGCACGGCGGCTAAATACGCGCGGCACACGCGTATCGAACATCCTGCAGCATCGGGCGCGCGAGAAGCGCGCCCGCCCGCCTTTTTTGTATCGCAATGTATCTATACACACGGCAGCGATACAAAACACCGCGCATGGACAACATTTGCGCGGCTGCATTGCGTGCTCACGCAGCCCCTTCGGACATAAACCCGATACGTGCATACGTTCCAATGCGTGAACAGATCACGCTCTCTGGAATATGACCATGCGGGTATCAACATGCTTCGCGCACGCTGCACTTCTAGTCTCAGGCATCGCCGTCACCGCGCACGCCGCGCCGGAGCGCGCGTGCAGCGTCGCTAGCCCCGCGCATCGCGTCGCGCTGGTTGAGCTTTACACAAGCGAAGGCTGCGACAGCTGTCCGCCCGCGGATAACTGGCTGAGCCAGTTGAACCAGCAAAACCGTGAACGGCACCGCGATAGCGTCGTGCCGCTCGCGCTGCACGTCGACTACTGGGACAACGCCGGCTGGCGCGACCGCTTCGCCCAGCCCGCCTTCACCGCGCGGCAGAAGTATCTGAGCTCGACGGCCGGCTCGGGCGTCGTTTATACGCCGGCGGTGTTCGTCGGTGGGCGCGAGATGCGCAGCTGGTCCAGCACGACGAGCTTCAACGAACGCGTGCAGGAACTCAGCTCGCAGCCGGCGCCGGCCGACATCCGGATCGGCGCACAGGCGACGCCGTCCGGCACGGTTGCATTCGACGCGCGCATCGATGCGCGCACGCCGCTTCCCAGCGATGCGTTCGCGTACGTGGCGGTGTATCAGGACGGATTGCGCAGCGACGTCAAAGGCGGCGAGAACGCCGGCGCGACGCTGCATCACGACCGCGTGACACGCAACTGGATCGGGCCCGTGCCGATCGTCGGCGGTCACGCGCGAATAACCGGCACTTATGCGGTGAGCGCGACGAGGCAAGGGGTGGTCGCATTCGTTCAGCGCGAGTCGACCGGCGAAGTGCTGCAAGCCGCCGAGCTGCCCCGCTGCGACGCAGCGGGTGGTGCCAGCGGCGGCGGCGCTCAACCGGTACGATGACAACAGCATCCACGCAAGCGGCCGGTTTCGGGCGCTTGATACCTGGCAATACGTACCAATGGTTGCGTGCTCAAGCGCCGAACACCCACGGAAGCAAAAGGAACTCGCCGATGAAATGGACTCGAAGCGGCCTCGTCGCCGCGGTGCTGATGTCACTCGCGTCTTTCACCCTAACGTTGAACGCGAGTGAAGCCCGCGCCGAAGCAGCGTCGCCGATCTACGGTGTGACGATTCCGCACGGCTACCGGAAATGGCAGTTCGTCGCGCCCGCCGAGGAAGCGGATCCGCTCAATGAATTGCGCATCGTGCTCGGCAACCCGACCGTGATGAAGGCGCTGGAGAAGAACACACTACCGTTCCCCGATGGTTCGATACTCGTGAAGCTCGCGTGGAAACGCGTGCCGTCAGCCGAATTCGGGCCCGCTTCGGTGCCGGGCGCCGCGACCACTGTGCAGGTGATGGTCAAGGACTCGAAGCGCTATCGCGACTCCGGCGGCTGGGGCTTCGGCCGATTCATCAACGGCCAGCCCGCTGATCTCGCGCAACATCAAACGTGCTTTGCCTGTCACGAGGCGCGGGTGAAGAATCACGATTTTGTTTTCACGCGACTCGCGCCGTAGTGATTCGTCGCGAACGGCCACGCGCGCGAGCACCCGCGCCGGCAGATTCACGACGCGACGGGAGTAGCAAAACAGAACGTAGAAAAAACAAAGCCCCGACAAACTGTTCGGGGCTTTTTCGTGTACTGCTCGTTTTGCTGCTTATTTTGCTACTTCAGATTCTGTCTGCAGACCTGTGCGATCTGTTTGGTGGAGGTAAGCGGGATCGAACCGCTGACCTCTTGCATGCCATGCAAGCGCTCTCCCAGCTGAGCTATACCCCCTTGCAGAACAGAAGCGAGATTGTAGACACCAAATCCGGCTTTGTAAATACTTTCGTATTCGCGGGCGCAACGCAGCGCCGATGCGCCCGCGCGTCGCTTTAACCGAGCGCCTGACCGATCCGACGCACCACCGTATCGCGGCCGAACAGCATCAGCACGCTGTCGATCGAAGGCGTATGCGTGGTCCCGGCCACCAGCAGCCGCACCGGCATCGCGAGCTGCGGCATTTTCAGCTTGTGCGCGGCGAGCACGGCCTTCATCGCGGCCGCAATCGCTTCCTTCGTCCACTCGACGGTCTTCAGCGCATCGGCCAGTTCCGCGAGCGCCGGACGCACTGCGTCGGTCACGTGCTGCGCGAGCGCGTCCGGTTCCGGGTTCGGCTCGCGATAGAACATCGCGGCATTCTCCGCGATTTCCTTCACCGTCGATGCGCGGTCCTTCAGCAAGCCGACCACGGCGGCAAGATCCGCGCCGTTCTCGAGCGATGCTTCGTCGATGCCGAGTTCCGCGAAGAATGGCTTCGCGAGCGCCGCCAGACGGCCGTTATCCGCTTCCTTGATGTAGTGGGCGTTCAGCCAGTTGAGCTTGTCGTGATCGTATTGCGCGGGCGACTTGCCGAGATGCTCGAGATCGAACCATTCGATCAGTTGCTCGCGCGAAAAAATTTCGGCATCGCCGTGCGACCAGCCGAGCCGCGCGAGATAGTTCAGCACCGCTTCCGGCAGATAGCCGGCATCGCGGTAGCCGACCACGCTCATCGCGCCGTGCCGCTTGCTCATCTTTTCGCCCAGCTCGTTCAGCACGGTCGGCAAGTGTGCATAGACCGGCACTTCGCCGCCCAGCGCGCGCAGGATGTTGATCTGGCGCGGCGTGTTGTTCACGTGATCGTCACCGCGAATCACGTGCGTGATGCGCATGTCGAGATCGTCGACGACCACGCAGAAATTGTAGGTCGGCGTGCCGTCCGGACGCGCGATCACCAGATCGTCGAGTTCCTCGTTCGAGATCTCGACCTGGCCCTTCACCGCATCGTCCCATGCGACCACGCCCGTCAGCGGGTTGCGAAAGCGCATCACCGGCTGGACGCCCGCGGGCGGCGTCGGCAGCACCTTGCCCGGCTCCGGGCGCCATGTGCCGTCGTAGCGCGGCTTCAGGCCCGCCGCGCGCTGCCGCTCGCGCAGCGCGTCGAGTTCTTCCGTCGACATGTAGCACGGGTAGGCGAGGCCCTGTTCGACCATGTGCCGCACCACTTCGCGATAACGGTCCATCCGCTGCATCTGGTAGAACGGGCCTTCGTCGAAATCGAGGCCGAGCCACGCCATGCCTTCCAGGATCGCGTCCACCGACTCCGACGTCGAGCGCTCGACGTCGGTGTCTTCGATACGCAGAATGAACACCCCCTTCGACTTGCGCGCGAACGCCCACGGATACAGCGCGGAGCGGATATTGCCGAGATGGATGAAACCGGTGGGACTCGGTGCAAAGCGGGTGCGAACGGGAGTATGGGCGAAAGCGGTCATGAACGGTTACTCGAAGGCGGATGCCGGCATACGGCAACCAGACGGGTGGCGCCGGGGGGCGGGTTGATGCACGGTTGACGCACGCGTGCCGGACAGGCCAGACGGGCTGAACAAGCCACATGCAGCAAACGCATCAAGCACACCCGACGCATCAGACGGACCAGACGCGCGATCCGGTGCGGCACCTGCGGCACGCCAGGCAGCGCGGCTGCGAACGAATCGCGAAGAGGCGAATTATACCTGTGCGGCACCGTACCGATTCGATCGGCTTTTTTAGAGCGGAACGCCTTTGTCGCGCGATGGGTGCTTTGCTTTATGATGTGCGCCGCAACCCGCATGCCGCTGCTGGAGAATTCGTTGAAACCGTCCTCGCCTTGTCTTTCGCGCCGCACCTTTTCGCTGGCTGCGGCATCAGCCGTGCTCGGCGCCTGCGCGCTGCCCGGCGGCAGCAAACCCGAATCCGAGCCCGTCAAACCTTCCGACAGCACCGCTGCCAACACGGCACCGCCCGCCCTGTCGACCACACCCCCCGTCGTCAAGCCGTCGCGGCCGCTGCGCGTCGGCCTCGCGCTCGGCGGCGGCGCCGCGCGCGGCTTCGCGCATATCGGTGTGATCAAGGCGCTCGAGGCACGCAACATCCCGGTGGACCTGGTGTGCGGCACGAGTGCCGGCTCGGTGGTCGGCGCGCTCTACGCGTCCGGGATGAACGGCTTCGCGCTGAACCGGCTCGCGCTGAACATGGACGAGGCATCGATCAGCGACTGGGCGATGCCGTTTCGCACACGCGGCTTTCTGCAAGGCGTCGCACTGCAAAACTATCTGAACAAAACGCTCGATAACCGGCCGATAGAAAAGATGGTCAAGCCGCTCGGCGTCGTCGCGACCGATCTGCAAACCGGCCAGCCTATCCTGTTTCAACGCGGCAATACCGGCATTGCGGTGCGTGCATCATGCAGCGTGCCGTCGATCTTCGAGCCGGTGAAGATCGGCGCGCACGAGTATGTCGACGGCGGCCTCGTGAGCCCCGTGCCGGCCTCGTTCGCGCGCCGGATGGGCGCCGACTTCGTGATCGCCGTCGACATCTCCCAGCGTCCGGAAACCGGCCTCACGGACAGCTCCTTCGACGTGCTGATGCAGACCTTCACCATCATGGGCCAGACGATCAAGGCCTACGAACTCGACAAGTATGCGGACGTCGTGATCCGCCCGAATCTCGCGGCGATGAGCGGCAGCGACTTTGGACAGCGCAACGCGGCGATTCTCGCCGGCGAGGAAGCAGTCGCGAAGATCATGCCGGAATTGCAGCGCAAGCTGGTGGCAAGCCGTGTCGCGGCGTGACGATGCAAGCGTGCTCGCGCAGTCACCGTCCGCAAAACGCGTTCGGTTCCATGCGGCCGACGCGATAACAGCAGCGTAAAAACGAAAGGCCCGCTTCCGGTCGGTTCCGGCAAAGCGGGCCTTTCACTATTCGCACAGCGGACTGCCGGAGTGCGACAGTCATCCGACATCGGTCAGTTGTCGCCACCGAGCGTCGCGCTCACACGGCGACGAAAATCTTGCTGCTCGGCCGGCGAAAACGACGTCTCGACGCGACGTGCACCGGTGAAACGCTTTTCCCAGTACGCGTCGTCCATATCGTCGACGCGGATCGTGCTGCCCGTCGATGGCGAGTGCACGAACTTGTTGTCGCCGATGTAGATGCCGACGTGCGAGAACGTGCGACGCATCGTGTTGAAAAACACGAGATCGCCCGGTTTCAGGTCGGCCACGCGGACCTTCTCGCCGACGCGGCTCATTTCCTCCGCACGGCGCGGCAACGCGAGGCCCAGCGTGTCCTGGAACACGTAGCGCACGAAACCGCTGCAATCGAGTCCGGAATCGGGCGACGAGCCGCCCCAGCGGTAACGCACACCAATCAGGTTGAGCGCGCCCACCACGACGTCCCCAGCCTTGCCGGCGACGCCGGAAAGGAACGAACGCGCGCGACCCCCGGTGCTCGGCGGCACGTCGCTCGGCGCGCTCGATGCATTGCTGCTGGACGAACCGCTCGAGGAAAACGAGGAAGGAATCAGGACATTCGACCCGGCGTTCGAGAAGCTGGCGGGGGTCGAAAACGGGGCATTCTGGTTAAAGCTGCTTACTTCGTCGGCGTTTGCGCCGGTAGCTGCCGCCATCAGTACGCCAATGAACATCCCGGCGACGACGTGCGTGCAAGCCTGGGTGAGAGATCGGTGCTGCATTGGTCGGTAGATTTTGCCTAAAAATCAGCGGACTAGAAAAAAAGTTTGGTCGATACTAGCCAGTAAGTATTCAAGTGTCAAAAGAAATAGAAAAATACAATCGAGATCAACATACAATTGGTTACAACAGTGAGTTTTCACCACCAGACGCCGCCGCAAGCAGCTTTCGGGTGTAAGGATGCACGGGAGACGCAAAAATTTTCTCAACGTCCCCGCTCTCGACAATCGATCCGTTTTTCATGACGGCGACACGATGGGCCATCGCGCCGATCACCGCGAGGTCGTGGCTAATAAATATGAAGCCGAGGTTATATTTCCGCTGCAAGCCAGCCAGCAGCTTTAACACCTGCTGCTGAATCGAGACATCGAGCGCGCTGGTCGGTTCATCGAGAATCAGAATGCGCGGCTCCAGAATCAGCGCACGGGCAATCGCGATGCGCTGCCGCTGACCGCCGGAAAACTCGTGTGGGTAACGGTAGAGCGCGGTGCGGTCGATGCCGACCTCGCGCAGCACCGCCACCACTTTTTCACGGCGCGCGGCCGGGTCGAGCTGCGGGCGATGCAGCGCGAGCCCTTCGCCGACCAGTCGCTCGATCGTATAGCGCGGCGACAGCGAGCTGAACGGGTCCTGAAACACGACCTGCAGGTTCGAGCGCAGCGTGGTCTGCTCCCGGCCGCGGTAACTCGCCAGCGCCCTGCCCTGAAATTCGATGGCGCCCTGCGTGGCGCGCTGCAGGCCGAGCAGCGCCATCGCGAGCGTCGATTTGCCTGAGCCCGACTCGCCGACGATGCCCAGCGTCTCGCCCTGGCGCACCGAGACCGTCGCGGCGTCGACCGCGCGAAAACGCCCGGATCGGAACCAGCCGGCAACGCCCGGCAGCTTCGTCTTGAAATCGACCGACACGTCGCGTGCGTCGAGCAACACCGGCGCAATCGGCAGCACCGGCACCACGGTGCGCTCGGGACGGCTTTGCAGCAGGCGTTGCGTGTACGGATGCTGCGGCGCCTCGAAGAGCTGCTCAACAGGCCCGCTTTCGACCAGCACGCCCTTCTCCATCACCGCGACGCGTTGCGCAAAGCGGCGCACGAGGTTCAGGTCGTGTGTGATCAGCAGGATCGCCATGCCGCGCTTTTGCGCCTCGTCACGTTGCAGTTGCAGCAGCAACTCGACAATCTGCGCGCGAATCGTCACGTCGAGCGCGGTGGTCGGCTCGTCGGCGAGCAACAGGCGCGGCCGGCACGCGAGCGCCATCGCGATCATCGCGCGCTGCCGCTGTCCGCCCGACAACTGATGAGGGTAGCTATTGACCCGCTTGCCGGGCTCCGCGATGCCGGTGTGCCCGAGCAGCTCGACCGCGCGCTTGCGTGCGTCGGCAGCCGATACGCCGTCGTGCAGCACGATCGTCTCCGCGATCTGCTCGCCGATGGTGTACAGCGGGTTCAACGCGGTCATCGGCTCCTGGAAGATCATCGCGACATCGGAGCCGCGCAGCCCGCGCATCGCGCGCTCGCTTTTTGTCAGCAGGTCCACGCCGTCGAAACGGATGGCGCCGCTGGTCTGCGCGTCATGCAGCAGACGCAGGATTGACAGCGCGGTCACGCTCTTGCCCGAGCCCGATTCGCCGACCAGCGCAACGCGTTCGCCGCGCGCGATCGAGAACGAGATGTCGTTGACCGCGACCGTTTCGCCGAAACTGACACGCAGACGTTCGACCTCCAGCAGCGGCCCATGCTGTGTCCGATCGGCCGCCTGGCTTTGCATCGCGTCGCTCACTGGTTGCCTCCGGCGCGCATCGCATCGGACAGGCGCGTGTCGAGCGCGTTACGCAGCGCATCGCCCATAAACGTCAGCAGCAGCAATGTGAACACCAGCACGCAGAACGTCGACAACGAGATCCACCATGCGTCGAGATTCGCCTTGCCCTGCGACAGCAGTTCGCCGAGACTCGGGGTCGGCGGCGGCACGCCGAGGCCGAGAAAATCGAGGCTCGTCAGCGCGAGAATTGCGCCGCTCATCCGGAACGGCAGGAACGTGATGACCGGCGTCAGGCTGTTCGGCAGCACGTGGCGCCAGATGATCTGCCAGTTCGACAGTCCCATCGCGCGCGCGGCGCGTACGTAGTCCTGTTGCCGGTTGCGCAGAAACTCCGCGCGCACATAGTCCGACAGGCCGATCCAGCCGAACAGCGACAGCAGCACGATTAGCAGGATAAAGCCCGGCTCGAAAATCGACGCGAAAATAATGAGCAGATACAGTTCCGGCAGCGCGCTCCAGATTTCGATCAGCCGCTGGCCGACGATGTCGGTCTTGCCGCCGAAAAAGCCTTGCACCGCGCCCGCCAGCACGCCGAGCAGCGTGCCGATCACGGTCAGCACGAGCGCGAACTCGACCGATACGCGAAAGCCGTACACCAGCCTCGCGAGAAGATCGCGGCCCTGTTCGTCGGTGCCGAGC
Source organism: Paraburkholderia humisilvae (assembly GCF_902859855.1). GTDB lineage: Bacteria > Pseudomonadota > Gammaproteobacteria > Burkholderiales > Burkholderiaceae > Paraburkholderia > Paraburkholderia humisilvae. Next base: position 204,579 of record NZ_CADIKH010000002.1, on the reverse strand, counting down.
CAGTTGTCGCGCGATGGCGGTGCCGGATTCGGCACTTTCGAGAAGTAGTTCAGCGTGTCGTAGTAGTACGGATTCGGCGGATAGACCGCGAAGTTGCCGTTCAGCGAGAAGCGATGCCGAATGTACGGGTCGAGGTAATCGGCCGGTGTCGGGAAGTCGCCGCCGAACGTGGTTTCCGGGTAGGTCTCGAACAGCGGGAAATACAGATGGCCGTCGTAGCGGACCACCAGCGGCTTGTCGTTGCACCACAGCGGCGCCGCGAGGCTCGCCGCGCACGCGACGATAAAGACGATAAGGCTCCAGTAGCCGAGCCGCTGCCGCCTGAAACGCAGCCACACGCGGCGTGCGGGTGAAGGCGAGACGAACGCGCGCACTGGCGTATCGCGCGAGATCGGTTCGGCATCGGTGCGGACGCGGCTCAAGTCAGCGCTCCAGTTGTTCGAATTGAATGCGCGGGTCGACCCACACGTAGCAGAGATCGGAAATCAGCTTCGTGACGAGCCCGATCAGCGTGAACAGGTACAGCGTGCCGAGCACGACCGGATAGTCGCGCCGCATGACCGACTCATATGACAGCAGGCCAAGACCATCGAGCGAGAACAGCGTCTCGATCAGCAGGCTGCCGGTGAAGAACGCGCCGATAAACGCCGCCGGGAAACCGACAACGAGCGGCAGCAACGCATTGCGAAAGATATGCTTCCAAAGCACGCGCCGCTCGGAGAGCCCCTTCGCGCGCGCGGTCAGCACATACTGCTTGCGGATTTCGTCGAGGAACGCGTTTTTCGTCAGCATCGTCACGACCGCGAAGCTGCCGACCACCGACGCGACGATCGGCAGCGTGATGTGCCAGAGATAGTCGAGAATCTTGCCGCCGATGCTCAACTGGTCCCAGTTGTCCGACACCAGATTGCGCAGCGGAAAGAGCTGCAGGAAGCTGCCGCCGCCGAACAGCACGAGCAGCAGCACCCCGAGCACAAAACCCGGGATCGCGTAACCGATCAGCACGATCAGGCTCGTCGCGATGTCGAAACGCGAGCCGTTGCGGACCGCCTTGGCGATACCGAGCGGGATCGATATCAGATAGGTCAGAAAGAACGTCCAGAGTCCGATGCTGATCGACACCGGCAGCTTCGACACGATCAGCGACCACACACTCTGGTGACGGAAATAGCTTTGCCCGAGGTCGAACTGCGAGAAGCGCTTGAGCATCAGCCCGTAGCGCTCGAGCGGCGGTTTGTCGAAGCCATACAGCGCCTTCAGTTGCGCGACCTGCTGCGCGTCGACGCCGGTATGCGCGCGCAGCCCGAACGGTGCGCCGCCTTCCGCGTTGTTGCGGCGCAATTCATGCACCGCCTGCTCGACGGGACCGCCCGGCACGAACTGGATCACGATAAAGGTGACCGTCAGTACACCGAGCAGCGTCGGAATCATCAGCAGCAGACGTTTGAGGATGTAACTCCACATGGCGGCAACCCGGGGTGGTGAGGCAGTCGATAACAAAATACGTTGCACAACGGACGCAGCGCGCCGCTATTGGCGGCTGGCGGCCTGCGCCTGAGCGCCCGGCTGCTGTGCCGATGGCGGCGGCGCGAACCACCACATCGACACGATCCAACCTTCCGCCGAATAGTACAGCGGCAAGGTCGTCGGCCACGCGAGCCCGCGCTTGAACGCGACGCGATGCGTCGCGCTATACCATTGCGGCACCACATAGTAACCATGCAACAGCACACGGTCGAGCGCGTGCGTCGCGTCGGTCAGTTGCTCGAGCGTCTGCGCGCCGACCAGCGCGCGCAGAATCGCATCGACCGCCGGCGACTTGATACCGATCAGGTTGCCCGAGCCCGGCTCGTCGGCCGCCTTGCTGCCGAAGCGATCGACCATGTCGGCGCCGGGCACCTGCACATCCGGGTAACGCAGTGTCGTGACGTCGAAATCGAACGCATCGAGGCGCTTCTGATAGACAGCGAAATCGCTCACGCGCAACCGCGCGACGATGCCGAGCTTTTGCAGATTGCGGATATACGCTGCAATGATCGGCTCGAAACTCTGCGCGGAGCCGGAATCGTCAAGAATCTCGAATTCGAACGGCTGGCCCTTCGCGTTACGCAGCGCGCCATCACGATAGGTCCAGCCCGCCTGCGCGAGCAGTTCGCGCGCGGCCAGCAGATTCGCGCGCAGCGAGCCGGGCGGATCGGTGTTCGGCTGCGCGGGCGGCGGGCCGAACACCGCTGGATCAAGCTGCGCGCGCCACGGCTCGAGCAGCTTTAACTCACCCGGCGACGGCAGCCCCTTCGCCTGCCAGTCGGTGTTGACGAAGTAACTGTCGATCCGCTTGTACTGGTTGTAGAACAGCTGCCGGTCGAGCCATTGAAAATCGAGTGCGAGATCGAGCGCCTTGCGCACCCGCGCGTCCTGGAACAGCGGCCGCCGCTGGTTCAGGATAAAGCCCTGCATGCCCGTGCCGTTGTGCTGCGGGAACTCGCGCTTGATCAGCTCGCCGTTGTCGAAGCGCTTGCCGACGTCGCGCCGCACCCAGCTGCGCGCGATGTACTCGACGAGTGCGTCGTACTCGCCGGCCTTGAATGCCTCGAGGCGCGCGGTCGGGTCGCCGTACAGCTTGTACTGGATCCGGTCGAAGTTGAACATGCCGATCCGCACCGGCAGTTTCGATCCCCAGTAGTTCGGGTCACGCTGGTACGTGATGTTGCGGCCATTGTCATACTGCTCGATCAGGTAAGGTCCGCTACCGATCGGCTTTTCGAATGCGAGCTGATCGAACGGCGTGCGGCTGCCGTCGGGCTTCACGCCCCACTTGCGAGAGAACACCGGCATGCTGCCCGCGAGCAGCGGCAACTCGCGGTCGCGCTGGCGGAACTCGAAGCGGATCGTGCTCGGGTCGAGCACGACCGCGCGCGTGATGTCCGCGAAATATGCGGCGTATTGCGGCGCGGCCTTCGGGCTCTTCAGCGTGTCGAGCGAAAATTTCACGTCGTCGGCGGTTACCGGATCGCCGTTCGAAAAATGCGCATGAGGATTGATGTGAAACGTGGTCGACAGACCATCCGGCGCGACGGCGATGTCGTCCGCAAGCAGGCCGTACGCGGTGGCGACTTCGTCCGAGCTGCCGGTCGTGAGGCTCTCGAACAGCATGTCGATGCCCGGCGCCGCGTTGCCGCGCAGCGTGAACGGATTGAACTTGTCGAAGCTCGTCTGCCGGTTCGGATTGGCCAGCACGAGCGTGCCGCCCTTCGGCGCATCCGGGTTCACATAGTCGAAGTGCTTGAAGTCCGGCGGGTATTTCGGGTTGCCGTATTGCGCGATCGCATACGCAGCGAAGGCCGGCTGCGCGAACAGCAACGCCGCGGATAGCAAACCGCAAACGCCCAGTAATGCATGCCACGCGCGTGTGCGGGCGGGCGTTGCGGCGCGCGGGCGGGCCGCCGTGGCGCACGCCTGCTTCGCGCAACGCGCGCCGCCCGCGCCATTCGACAGCAAACGAATCACAGAGCGCAACACCTCGCGGTGTGGTTCAAGCCATCGTGAGCCAAGCGTCATGGGTGCCTTATCAGGGAGGTGCGCGGGAAGTGTACGCGGAAAGCGCGCAACGAGCGGCCGGTTGCAATGTGAGAGAATTCTACCGAAAATCCCCCGCGCACCCGCACCAGGCGGACTTGCGGCGCACCGACCTCATTAGGAGAATTCATGGGCTTCCTCGCTGGCAAACGTATCCTGCTGACTGGCCTGCTGTCGAATCGTTCAATTGCTTACGGCATCGCGCAGGCCTGCAAGCGCGAAGGCGCCGAACTCGCGTTCACTTATGTCGGCGACCGCTTCAAGGATCGCATCAGCGAGTTCGCCGCGGAATTCGGCAGCAATCTGGTGTTTCCGTGCGACGTTGCGGAAGACGCGCAAATCGACGCGCTGTTCTCGTCGCTGAAGCAGCATTGGGATAGTCTCGACGGCGTTGTGCATTCGATCGGCTTCGCGCCGCGCGAGGCGATCGCAGGCGACTTCCTCGACGGCGTCACACGTGAGAACTTCCGCATTGCGCACGACATTTCCGCGTATAGCTTCGCAGCACTCGCGAAAGCCGCGCAGCCGATGCTATCGAACGACGCGGCACTGCTCACGCTGACCTATCTCGGCTCGGAGCGCGCGATTCCGAACTACAACACGATGGGACTCGCCAAGGCATCGCTCGAAGCGAGCGTACGTTACCTCGCGGTATCGCTCGGCAGCAAGGGCGTACGCGTGAACGGCATTTCGGCCGGCCCGATCAAGACACTCGCCGCAAGCGGCATCAAGGGCTTCAGCAAGATTCTCGATTTCGTCGAAGACAACGCGCCGCTCAAGCGCAATGTGACGATCGAACAGGTCGGCAATACCGCGGCTTTCCTGCTGTCGGATCTGGCGGCCGGTGTGACCGCGGAGATTCTGCACGTCGACAGCGGCTTCAATGCGGTGGTCGGCGGGATGGCCGCGGCGGTGGAGTAACCGCGCGTTTGTATTCGCGGCCCGAGGTTGAGCCCCGGTCGTTACGTGGATCGTTGCGCAGATCTTTGCGCAGGTCGTTGCGGGCACAACCGATATGAAAAACCGCCCGATTGGGCGGTTTTTTTGCTAGTCGACGATTTCGGGCGTGCTGCCACGCGCAGCGACTTTGCGCTGCGCGCTGGCCTTGCTTAGTGCCAGTGATCGTGACCGTGATCCGGGCCACGGCCGTGGTAGCCACCGTGATGGCGATACCAATCGTCACGCCCCCAGTAGCGGCGGCCGTCCCAGTAACGATCGCCGTGCCAGCCGATGTAGATCGAGGGCACAGCCACTACCGGGGCCGGCTGATAAACGACCGGCGGCGGGGGCGGCGGTGCGTACACCGGAGGCGGCGCGACGTACACCGGCGCGGGAATGCCGATGTTGACGCCAAGATTCACTCCTCCAGCCATTGCCGCACTCGAAGCGCCGATTGCCAGCGCACCGACCAGTAACGGAACAAGACGCGTGGTCTTCATGTGTTCACCTATTTTGCGAGTGTGTGTGTTCGTGTTGTCGACTACCTGCGTCTCAATATAACAAACAGACGCGGACCGCATATTTCAACTTTGTAATAACTGATGCACAAGATCGCGTCTTTGTGCCTGCTGTAACGTTCAGTTACATGCGATAGGGTTTCGTGACGCAACGGCGACGTGCGACCGTTGCGCGACATATCGGCAACACCGCGAAAAACTTGACAGTGCGCCGACGTTGACGCTAGAGCGTTAGTTGTCACGATCGCGTCTGTTTCACGTGTTTTCCGTCCATATAGTGCGCAAAAGATGCCGCCGTCGCGCAGCATGCGTGTTACACCGCGCATCTATTTACCTGGGTATGCCAGGTAATCGGGGATGGCCATGCAGCGCATGCGTGCTGCTTGACCCGCATCAAGTCGTGCGCACGCTGGCAACCCATAAAACAGGTTGCACCCGCGCGATAACCCAACGCGCCTTACCGGAAAACCCGAAAAAAATAAAACCCCGTAAGTCCGAGAACTTACGGGGTTTCACCGCCATTGCTGGCGGAGACGGAGGGATTCGAACCCTCGATCCAGGTTTTGGCCCAGATGCTCCCTTAGCAGGGGAGTGCCTTCGACCTCTCGGCCACGTCTCCCAAACCTTCGCTCGCGCCAGGGAGGCAGCGCGACGAAGCCAAGATGATAGCGGGTTCACGATAACTGGTCAATTTCCCTGGCACAATTTTTATGCCAGCCATGTCACCGCATTGTCATCGCCACAGCCCGGCTGTTTAGCCCGCTTATCGAACCAACGAGTGGATCAAACGAGTGGAGCAACGAACGGAGCAACGAACGGAGCAACAAGCGGAACGGATCAAGCCTGATCGAGTTCGAACGCCTTATGCAGTGCGCGCACTGCGAGCTCCATATACTTCTCGTCGATCAGCACCGAGATCTTGATTTCGGAGGTCGAAATCATCTGGATGTTGATGCCCTCTTCCGACAGCGTGCGGAACATCTTGCTCGCGATGCCGACATGCGAACGCATGCCGACGCCGACGACCGACACCTTCGATACCTTCGGGTCGCCCAACACCTGTTCCGCCGAAATATGGCCCTTCACCTGATTGGTGAGGATTTCCATCGCGCGCTGATAGTCGCCGCGGCCGACCGTGAACGTGAACGCCGTTTTGCCCTCGACGCTCTGGTTCTGGATGATCATGTCGACGTCGATATTCGCTTCGGCGATCGGACCGAGAATCTGATACGCGATGCCCGGCTTGTCGGGCACACCCATCACGGCGATGCGGGCTTCGTCCCGCTGGAATGCAATGCCGGAGATGACTGCTTTTTCCATGGTCTCGTCTTCTTCAAAAGTGATCAGGGTACCGGAGGTCATTTCGGTTTCGAGGGGCATCAGCGGATCGGTCAGGCTGGACAGCACGCGCGTCTTCACCTGATATTTTCCTGCGAATTCCACCGAGCGGATTTGCAGAACCTTCGAGCCGAGGCTCGCCATTTCCAGCATTTCCTCGAAGGTCACGCGATCGAGCCGGCGCGCTTCTTCGACAACGCGCGGGTCGGTCGTGTACACACCGTCGACGTCCGTATAGATCAGGCATTCGTCCGCTTTGAGCGCCGCTGCCACCGCCACCGCCGACGTATCCGACCCGCCGCGGCCGAGCGTCGTGATATGGCCGTCGGGATCGATACCCTGGAAGCCGGTGATCACGACCACCTTGCCCGCATCGAGGTCGCGCAGCACGCGTTCGCCGTCGATGTCGTTGATGCGCGCTTTCGTGAACGCGCTGTCCGTTTTGACCGGCACTTGCCAGCCCGTGTAGCTGACCGCGTCGACGCCCGCGTCGTGCAGCGCGATCGACAGCAGACCGACGCTGACCTGTTCGCCGGTCGACGCGATCATGTCGAGTTCGCGCGGGCTCGGCTGAGCGGAGAGTTCTTTCGCGAGACCGAGCAGGCGGTTCGTTTCGCCGGACATCGCGGATGGCACGACGACCATCCGGTGGCCTGCCTTGTGCCATTTCGCGACGCGCCTGGCGACGTTCTTGATGCGCTCAACCGAGCCCATCGAGGTGCCGCCGTATTTGTGTACGATAAGTGCCATTGTCGTTTCAAATCATAGGAGAGCCCAGGCGCGCGGCGGCAGCACGCTGAAAACGGGCCGCACACAACTGGGAGCACAACGTTCGGGAACGACGGCAAGGTGTGCGGCGCGGAACTCAGCGCGTGCGCTTCGCGCGCGGATTTGCCCTTGAACCTGTTCATCAGCCGGCTTATGAAACCGGCAGACCAGGCGACCTGCCTTCGCTGGAAAGACCCACATCGGCGGCGGACGGGAGCGATCAACCCGATCGCTTCGAACGGGCTCGAACAGGTGGCACAACGGGGACCTCTCTTCAGGACCGCCGATCACACCGCACCGTGCTCCTGACACAAGCCTTGTAGGACCCGTGGCGGCGATGGTGCGGCGGCAGGAGCGCTTGTGGTACTCCGCTTGCGATACTCAACTGTGGTACTCAACCCGTCTCGACCTGTACCGACCGATACCCGACCTCTAATCGACCCTAATCGACCCTAATCGACCCTAATCGACCCTAATCGACCCTAGTCGACCTCTAACCCGACCGTGTGAATTCGACCCCAAGCGCCGGAAAACGCGTGCGAAGCAGGGTTGGACAAACCCAATACCCTACCTGAAGCAGCGCGAATTGACAAGTCGAGGGCATCGCAAGCGCTTGTGTGGAAAGGATTTATTGCGCGCGGACTGGCCACGTCGATGGACGCGGCCGACAGCGGCGATGGGGGGATCACGCGGCGATCACGACGAACGTGAGCGAAAAGCCCTGCCGTTTCTATACGTTACGCAATCAGCAGATCTTCTCGCCAGTCGATCCGAATCCAGCGCTCAGCGGCGGCGCCCGCCGCGTTCGCGCGCTGCGTGCGATGTTTCGCGTGGTCCGCGTGCAACGCATCGAGGGCCGTCAGATTCACGCCGAGCAACGGCACAAACAGCAGCACATCGCCGACAAAGAGCAACGGAACATCGCGTTTCCATGACGGTACGCCCCGTTGCTGAAACAGATTCTTCAGCGTGCGGCTCGGTCCGTGCGCGTCGCAACGCATCCGCTCGCCGCCGCTGCGCGCGCGCGCAAACAATGGCTGACCCATCAGCAGCGCGGCGGGAATAGCAGTCGGATGAGCGGCGCCAGCATCGCCCGCCGTCACCTCGGTAAACACGAACGTGCCGCGCCATGCCGGCAGCCGCCAGACCGACTCGCCGCGCCACTTCAACGCCGTGACGGGCCGCTCGGTCAGCGCGGTCTCATCGGCGGCATCGCCGCTGTCGCCCGCCTCCCAATAGATTTGCCCGCGATAGCTGCGCAGCGCCTGCCCCGCGTGATCGACGCGCAAGCCATGATCGTCGCGCACATCGCGCAACTGTCGCAGCGCATCGGTGAGCCGTGCCGTCGATGCAGCCGGCAAACCGAGTGCGCGCATCCAGTAGCGCAGCAGATTCAGCGCGCGCTCATCGTCGCATGCGACGAGCGCGTCGCGCGATAGCGTATGCCCGTCTTCGCTCGCCGCCGCCTTCATATCCAAACGCGCGAGTTCGTCAACCAGCCGCTGCGCCGCGCCCGCATGCGCGGCCGTGCGTGCCAGCGCATCGCGAAAGCCGGGAAAGTGCACGGCCAGTTGCGGTAGCACGTGGTGACGCAGCGCATTGCGCGCAAAACGCGTATCCGCATTCGATTCGTCGTCGATCCAGTGCAAGTCGCGCACGCGCGCATAGTCTTCGAGTTGCGCGCGCAATATATGCAGCAATGGCCGCACACGCGTCACGGCCGCCCCGACCGGCCGATGCTCGGGCGCCATCGCCGCCAGCCCCGCGAGACCCGCGCCGCGCAGCAATTGCAACAACACGGTTTCGGCCTGATCGTCCGCGTGCTGCGCGAGCCAGATGCGCCGCACACCTGCGCTGTCGCACAGCACATCGAGTGCGCGATAACGCGCCTCGCGCGCCGCTGCTTCGAGACTCACGCCCGGGTCGCGACGCACATCGACGTGCCGCGCCGCGAACGACACGCCGAGCGCCGTCGCGTGCTGGTCGCAATGCGCGAGCCATCGGTCCGCGTTCGCACTGAGCCCGTGATGGACATGAAATGCGACACAACGCGCCGCACCCGCCACCCGCACTGCGGCATCGAGCAGCACGGTTGAATCGAGGCCGCCGCTGTACGCGATCGCAATACGCGAATCGGCCGGCTCCTGACCAAGCGCAACGCCGACCGCATCGAGCACGATGCGGTCGGCGGAAGGATCAGCGAGAGTATTCACGACGAGTGGTGAAGCGAGTCAGCGCGACGAGTGCACAGAAAGGTGCATCAAGCGGCGCGTGACACGCACGTGCCGGATCATGCGCCCGGTGTCGTTTCCTTGAATTTGCCGTATGCCATCAGCCGGTCGAAACGGCGCTGGCGCAGGTCATTGACGCTCATGCCCTGGAACTGGCGAAGCGAGTCGGCCAGCGCGCGACGCAGGAGCGCAGCCATCCCCTTCGGATCACGATGCGCGCCACCCAGCGGTTCGTTGACAATCTTGTCGATCAAACCGAGCGCCTTCAAACGATGCGCGGTCAAACCCAGCGCTTCGGCAGCTTCCGGCGCTTTCGCGGCGCTCTTCCACAGAATCGACGCGCAACCCTCCGGCGAAATCACCGAGTACGTCGAGAACTGCAGCATCAGCACGCTGTCGCCAACCGCGATCGCGAGCGCGCCGCCCGAACCGCCTTCACCGATGATGGTCGAAACGACCGGCGTTTTCAGCTCGGCCATCACGTACAGATTGCGGCCGATCGCTTCCGACTGCCCGCGCTCTTCCGCGCCGATGCCGGGATATGCGCCCGGCGTGTCGATAAATGTGAAAAGCGGCAACGCAAATTTTTCTGCGAGACGCATCAGGCGCTCAGCCTTCCGGTAGCCCTCAGGGCGCGGCATGCCGAAATTGCGCAGCGCGCGCTCTTTCGTGTCGCGCCCTTTCTGATGACCGATCACCATGCACGGCTGGCCGTTGAAACGCGCGAGGCCGCCGACGATCGACAGATCGTCCGCATACGAGCGGTCGCCATGCAGTTCGTGAAAATCGGTGAACAGCTCGTTGACGTAATCGAGCGTATACGGGCGCTGCGGATGACGCGCAATTTGCGAAACCTGCCACGGCGACAGGTTCGCATAAAGATCCTTCGTGAGCTGCTGGCTCTTTTTCGACAGCCGCTCGATCTCTTCCGAAATATCGACGGCCGAATCGTCCTGCACGAAGCGCAATTCTTCAATTTTCGCTTCGAGTTCGGCGATAGGCTGCTCGAAATCCAGAAAGGTGGTCTTCATTGGTTTTTAATCCTTCGACTTACCGGCAGCGCGTATTCTAACCGCGCCCGCCGCTGTCAAAACCATCCCAAAACTATTGAAATTCAATATTTGATAGCACCCGCTGAAACCCGCTTGTAGCGGCCTTCCGCGGAACCTGCGGCGCGGTCGCGCGCACGGTACGCGCGCGTGGGGCTCCGCTCCGCTCGACTGCACCGCTATTCTTCCGCCGCCAGCGGATCGAGACTACGCCACATGTACCACGTCGCGACAGTCCGCCACGGCTCCCAGTTCGCGGCGACTTCACGCGCTTCGCTACGCGTGACCGGCTCGCCGCTAAAGTAATTCACGCTGATCGCGCGAATCAGACCGAGGTCGTCAAGCGGAAGCACATCGGGACGCGACAGGTTGAAGATCAGGAACATCTCGGCCGTCCACCGGCCGATGCCGCGAATCTGCGTGAGCTCCGCGATCACCGCCTCGTCGTCCATCGACGCCCACTTGCCGATGTGCAACGCACCCGACACAAAGTGTTGCGCGAGATCGAGAATGTACTCGGTCTTGCGCTTCGACAGCCCGCACGCGATCAGCTTTGCCGCGCCGAGCTTGATGATCTGCTGCGGCACCAGCTTCGGGCATGCGCTCTCGATGCGCTCCCACACCGCCTGCGCGGTCGCAACGGAAATCTGCTGACCGACCACCGAGCGCGCGAGCGTGACGAACGAGTCGCCGCGGCTCAACAGATGCACCGGGCCGAACTTCGGAATCAGTTTCTTCAGGATGCGATCTCGTTTGACGAGATCCGCGCATGCCTTGTCCCAATACGCGGGCCGCGTGACTTCCGGCGCGAGTCCGCTGATCTGCACCGGCACCGCCACTTCGGTATCGACCGACGCACGCGACTTGCGCACGACCTCGCCGTCGCGCAGCGTATCGGCTTCGAACGCCTGCTCGCCGCCGGTGAGTTCCGCGGGCAACTCGCCGTTGCCGCTGTGGCCGCTGTGGCCTTTCACGGCGCGCGAGCGCGACGCCTTCACCGGCGCCGCTTCAGCCGCGCCGTTCAATACACGTTTCGCAGCCGTTTTGCGCGCCGCTGTTTGCGCGCCACCCTTGACGGATGCCCATGCCGACTTGCCTGCACCTTTTGCCGCGCCCTTCGCCGCGCTATCCGCGCGAGCCCGTTTGACTGCAGATGCCGTTCTGGTTTGAGACGCGGCACGTTTAGCCGGCGTCTTCGTGGCCGTTGCCATCCTGCCTCCTGCCTGGCGAATCGATCAGTGGAAAAGACGAGGTGCGTTCAAACGCGCCGCCACTCGGTCAATCCGCCGGGTTTGTCTTCAAGTGCAACCCCGGCTTCGAGCAACTCTGCGCGAATCCGGTCTGCCTCGGCATAATTTTTTGCTTGCTTCGCGGCGACGCGCGCGGCGATCTTCGCCTCGATCTGCGCCGCCTCGAGCCCACCCTCTTTCATACTACCCGCCGCTTCCTGCAGGAACACGCGCGGCTCGCGGCGAAGGAAACCGACTACCTGTGCGAGCCCACGCAATTGCCGTGCTAATGCTGCATCGCGCGTACGATTCACTTCGCTAGCCAGTTCGAACAACACCGCAACCGCCACGGGCGTATTGAAGTCGTCGTTCATCGCATCGTGAAAGCGCTGCGCGTACGCTTCGTTCCAATCGAGCGGCGCACTGTCGGCATTCACGTCCTTCAACGCGGTGTAAAGACGCGTCAGCGCATTGCGTGCATCGTCGAGGTGCGCATCACTATAGTTGAGCGGCGAGCGGTAGTGTGCACGCGCGATGAAAAAGCGCACAACTTCGGCGTCGTATTGCGCGAGCACCTCGCGGATCGTGAAGAAGTTGCCGAGCGATTTCGACATCTTCTCATTGTCGATCTGCACATAGCCGTTGTGCATCCAGTAGTTGACAAACGTTTGCCCCGTCGCGGCTTCGCTCTGCGCAATCTCGTTCTCATGGTGCGGAAACTGCAGGTCCTGGCCGCCGCCGTGAATGTCGAAGTGCTCGCCCAGTAGCGTGCAGCCCATCGCCGAGCATTCGATGTGCCATCCGGGACGGCCACGCCCATACTTCGATTCCCAGCCGGTATCGGCGGGCTCGTCGGCCTTCGATTGCTTCCACAGCACGAAGTCGAGCGGGTCCTGCTTTGCGTCGTTCGCGGCGACGCGCTCGCCCGCGCGCAAATCTTCGAGCGACTTGCCCGACAGCTTGCCGTAGTCCGCGAACTTGCGCACCGCGTAGTTGACGTCGCCGTCGGCCGCCTGATACGCGAAGCCGTTCGCTTCGAGCCTGTCGATCATCGCGAGCATCTGCGGAATGAACGCGGTCGCGCGCGGTTCGAGATCCGGACGCTCGACGCCGAGCGCATCCGCGTCTTCGTGCATCGCCTGAATGAACCGATCGGTCAGCGACTTGATCGTTTCGCCGTTCTCGACTGCACGGCGGATGATCTTGTCGTCGATATCGGTAATGTTACGCACGTACGTTACGTTGTAACCGAGCACACGCAACCAGCGCTGCACGATGTCGAACACCACCATCACGCGCGCATGGCCGATGTGACAGTAGTCGTACACGGTCATCCCGCACACGTACATGCGCACCACGCCGTCCTGCAGTGGCACGAAACTTTGCTTGTCACGCGCGAGCGTGTTGTAGATGCGCAGTGATTCCATAGAGAACGATGCGTGGCCGAAAGAGATCCGCGTTGTGCCCGTTCATGCCGCGTCCTGGTGCGACGTATTCCCCATGCGACACTTGCATGTGACGATAACGGACGCACGGTGCGACGACATGTTCGGTGGTGTGATCGAAGACCCGCGGAGACCCGCGAAGACCCGATAAAGCAGTCGTGAGACTCAATATAAGCCCAACGCAAACTTATCGGAAACCGATCGCGCACCGGGTGCGGCGATCACACTGCCGGCAAAGCGGAGACGACCACGAGTGGCGAAAGACAGTCTGAGGTTCGACGGAACGCGCAGACCTTTTGTTAGAATGCGTCGGAGTATAACACCCAGACCTCTCCCTATGAAATCTTCCAGCGGCCGCGCACGAGGCGCCGCGCACATTGCGGCGCCGGCGTCGCTCGCCCCGCGCAGCGCGACGCCGCGTGTCACGACAAGGGTCAGCGCGGCCGCCACCGCGGTGGCCACTTTTGGCGTGACACTGTGCGGCCTCGCGCTGCTGATGCTGCCCAGCGCGCCCGCTTTCGCGCAGAAAAGCAATGTCATCTCTCACGCTCCCGCGATTCGCGACGCGACCCCGGATGCGGATACCTCGATCGCCCAAAAGAACTGGAACGCGGCGCTGACGGAACTCGATGCACGCATCGCACAAAATCCGCGCGACGCGCAAGCCAGGTTCAAGCGCGCGACGGTGCTCGCGCGCATGGGTCGCACCGACGATGCGATCGCCGCGTTTACCGAATTGACCCAGGCGTACCCCGAATTACCCGAGCCGTACAACAATCTTGCGGCGCTGCTTGCGAAGCAGGGCCGTTATGGCGAAGCGCGTGTCGCACTTGAAACCGCGACGAAAGCAAACCCCGGCTACGGTCTCGCGTTCGAGAATCTCGGCGACCTGTATCTGCGCATGGCTGATCAGGCGTATCGCCGCGCACAGAGTCTCGGCGCCGCGAGCGCAACGACGCAGCAGCGCCTCGCCGACCTCGAGAAAATCGTGGCGCCGCCGAAGACCGCGGCAAAGCCGGCGCGCGCGAGCGAGCCGGTGACCGACAACACCACGCGCGCCACGTCGAACATCACCGAGACGCCGGCGTTCCAGTTCGGCGGCCCGAACGGATCGCTGGCGATTCCGCCGTACGTTGCGCCGTCGCGATGAGCGATGAGCGGTGCGCGGTGTTGTTGTCCCGCAAGCCGTCCGTCGGAGCGTGGCCGTGCGCGCAATTGCACCGCGTCGCCTGACGATGTCCGGCCGCACGGACGGCGCCTCGCGGTATGTTGTGTCGGCGCGGCATTTTGTGTCGCCGCATTTTGCGTCATCATGCAGCGCGCCGGCGGCCCACGCCGCGGCGCATGTCCCGTCGTCTTCATCCCTTAACCGAGGAACTCCATGAAACGCTTGTTGTTGGCGCTCGGCAGCGCCGCCCTCGTTGCGAACGCACCCGCGTTTGCGCAGTCCGCCGCGCAGTCCGCGCATCCGTCTGTCCTCTTCAAGACGTCGGACGGCGACATCCGCGTCGAACTGTATCCGGAGAAAGCGCCCAAGACGGTTGCCAATTTCCTCGACTATGTGAAATCCGGTCAGTACAACGGCACGATCTTTCATCGCGTGATTCCGGGCTTCATGGTGCAGGGTGGCGGCTACACGACGAGCTTCGCCGAGAAGCCGACGCGCGCGCCGATTCCGCTCGAGAGCCGCAATGGCCTGAAGAACACGACCGGCACAATCGCGATGGCGCGCACCAGCGACCCGAACTCGGCGACCGCGCAATTCTTTATCAACACGGTCGACAACGCGAATCTCGACTATCCGAATCCGGACGGCAACGGCTACGCGGTATTCGGCAAAGTGACGTCGGGCATGGACGTCGTCAAGAAAATCGAAGGCACGCCGACCACGACACGCGGCCCGATGAGCGATGTGCCGCAAAAGCCGATCGTGATCGAATCGGCGACCGTGGTCAGCAAGTAGTAGTCTGAGAACATGGGCTTTTCCGTATCCTGATGGCAAGTACGGGAAAGCCAACCGGAACCCCCTGGGCGCGTGCGCCGCGGCCGCCTGGACAGTCGCTTGCACCGCCGCTTGCACCGCATGCCGCGCGCCTTCCACCCACCCCGCTTTGCTCAAGGAACCCATCATGGTTGAACTGCATACGAACCACGGCGTCATCAAGCTCGAACTGGACGCCGACAAGGCGCCGAAGACAGTCGAGAACTTCCTCAGCTACGTGAAGGCCGGCCATTACGACAATACGGTATTTCACCGCGTGATCGACGGCTTCATGATTCAGGGCGGCGGATTCGAACCCGGCATGAAGCAGAAGCCGACCCAGGCGCCGATCGACAACGAGGCGAACAATGGCCTGAAGAACGTGAACGGCTCGATCGCGATGGCGCGCACCAACGACCCGAACTCGGCGACCGCGCAATTCTTCATCAACGTAAACGACAACGACTTCCTGAACCACTCATCGCCGACTCCGCAAGGCTGGGGCTATGCGGTATTCGGCAAGGTCGTCGAAGGACTTGACGTGGTCGAGAACATCCGCAAGGTGAAAACGGGCTCGAAGGGCTTTCATCAGGACGTGCCGGTCGACGATGTGATCATCGAGAAGGCGGTCGTCGTCGAGTAACACCGGGACCCGGCCACGCACGCGGCTAACGACGGTGCGCCCGCAACGGGTCGGGCGCACAACGGGTCGGGCGCACAACGGGGCGGGCGCACGACGGGTCGGGCACATCACGCGGGGCGGGCGGCAAGACGGGGCGCGGCAGATCAACCGCCCGGAGATGGGCCACTTCGGCGCGGCGCCTCCAGTTGGTCAACTCGTCGGTCAACTCAATGGCAAACCCATTGGCAAACCCAGCGGTCAATCCGCCGCCACGGCCGGAATCCGATGTCCGCCATGCGGCTGCAGCTATTCCATAATCGTAAAACGAGCCATCAAGAGAAACCACCGCCGATGCTGCAAGAAACGCCGCTGCGAAGCGTCGCTGCGGGCGTGCCTGGAGAGGGCAAACGTCCGCACGCCGCACGCCCGTTTTTTTTCCTGTCGGATCTGCATCTTTCCGAGGCGATGCCGCGCACGGTCGCGGCGTTCGAACATTTCATCCGCGTCAACGCCGAGCATGCGGATTCCGTATTCATTCTGGGCGACCTGTTCGAATACTGGATCGGCGACGATATGCTCGCCGAACCCTTCCCCGCGCGCATCGCCGCGCTGATGCACACGCTGTCGGAGCGCGGCATCGCGCTCTACGTGATGCACGGTAACCGCGACTTTCTGCTCGGCAAGCGCTTCATGAAAGCGGCTGGGGCGATCTGGCTGCCTGATCCGTTCGTGATCACGTCGTTCGGCACGCGGATTGCGCTGGCGCACGGCGACGGCCAATGCACCGACGATCGACGCTATTTGCGCTTTCGCCGCATCGCGCGCAACCGCTTCGCGCAGTGGCTGTTTCTGCTCTGGCCATATCGATGGCGCAAGGCGCTCGCCGAGCGGATGCGGCACGCGAGCGAGCAGAACCGATCGCGACCGGTGTCGCCGCGCTACGACGTGACCCGCGACGGAATCGCAGCGCTCTTCAAGAAGACCGGGACAGCGATGATCATCCACGGCCATACGCACCGCCCGGCTCGCCATCGCGAAGCGGGCGGCACGCGCTGGGTGCTGCCGGACTGGGATCTCGACCACGGCGAGCGGCGCGGCGGTTATCTGAAGATTGATGCCGAGGGCATTCGCGCGCTGCCGCTCGATTGACGCTTGTCCTCGGCTAGCGCCGTCGCGCGGCGGACGCAGCCGCTTCGATGCGCGCCGCGCCGTGCGGCGTCAGTGCGGCTCCGCGCCCGGCTCGAGCTTCCCTTCCAGCGCCGCCGACAGGCGCCGCAAATCGAAGAGCGCCGCATCGGCGCCTTGCAGCGCCTCGAGGCTGGTGCCGAGCCGCTCGAGCGCGGCAACGATTTCGTCGATGCGCTGCGACTGGTTCGCCGCGTGATTGATCAGGCCGTGAATCGCAAGCGACACCGGGTCGTCCGCGTTCGGCGTGATGCCGTATGCGCAGAACTCCGGACGCCCCGCTGCGGGCTTCGGCGAGCCGCCGGCCGCGCGGGCCGGTGCAATCACACGCGCCGGGTTGCCAACCGCGGTGCCGCCAGCGGGCACCGGTTTCACCACGACTGCGTTCGAGCCGATTTTCGCGTCCGCACCGACCGTAAAGCCGCCCAGCACCTTTGCGCCGGCGCCGACGATCACGCCGCGCTCGAGCGTCGGATGCCGTTTGGCACCGCGCGTGAGCGACGTACCGCCGAGCGTCACGCCCTGGTAAATCGTGCAGTCGTCGCCAATCACGGCCGTCTCACCGATCACGACGCCCATTCCATGATCGATGAACACGCGCCGGCCGACCGTCGCGCCCGGGTGAATTTCGATGCCGGTCAGAAAGCGGCCGATCTGCGAGACGACGCGCGCGAGCCAGTAACGTTTCGCGCGCCAGCACGCATGCGCGACACGATGCAGCACGAGCGCATGCAGGCCCGGATAGCACGTCAGCACTTCCCATGCGCTGCGGGCAGCGGGATCGCGCTCGCGGATCGTGGCGATATCTTCGCGAAGTCTCGTGAACATGTCAGTGGGTGCCGTCGTGATGGTGTCGAGGAGAAAAGCGCCGCCGGTCCGGCCGGCGGGAAAGCCGGCGTTATCGGACTGGCTGCTTTGCTTATGACGTTTCTGGCGATTGTAGGTCGATTCGCGCCAGGCTGCCGATGCCCATTCGGCCACTAAGGTCGAACCGGCTTACCCGATTCGAAGCTGCGCGATTCGAAACCTCGCGATGCGCAATCTGGCGATACCGAACCTCACGATTCGCGCCCTTGTGTGGTGCGCGACACGACGGCTGCGCCGCACGAGGCCGCTCACGAATGTTCGCTGTCCCGGCCTTTGGCTTTCAGCAAGATGTGCTTGGCGATACCGCGCACGATGTTGACCTCCTCGCGCTCGAGTCCCGCGCGCGCGAAGAGCCGCCGCAACCGCGACATCAGTTTTTTCGGATTGCCCGGATCGAGGAACTCGAGCGCGATCAGCGCATTCTCGAGATGCACGAACATACGCTCGATTTCATCGCTTGCGGCACGCGCACCCACGGCGCCCGCGACCGGAGCGGAGCTCGCGGATGCGCCTTCATCCGGCGCGTCCTGATACGCGATGCGCAGTTCATAGGACAGCACCTGCACCGCCTGCGCGAGGTTCAGCGAACTGTAGGCCGGATTGGCCGGAATATGCGCAAGCGCGCTGCATCGTTCGACGTCCTCGTTCGACAGCCCTGTGCGCTCGTTGCCGAACACGAGCGCAATCTCGCCGTGCGCCGCATGCTCGCGCGCATGCGCGGCCGCAACGCGCGGCGCGAGCGGCGGCGGTCCGTACTCGCGCGCGCGCGCCGTCAGCGCGAGCGACCATTGCACGCCGGATAACGCATCCGCGAGCGTCGGCACCACATGTGCGCAGGCCAGTACGTCGTCCGCGCCGCTCGCCATCGCCATCGCTTCCGGATCGTTCTGCACATTCGCGACGCGCGGCGCGACCAGCACGAGCCGCGCGAATCCCATCGTCTTCAGCGCACGTGCGGCGGCGCCGACATTGCCCGGATGGCTCGGCTCGACAAGCACGAAGCGCGTCGACGTGAAGCCGCCGCGCACCGGGCTCGCGCTGTCGGACAGGCTGCCCGGCATCCCGCCGGAGCCGCCGCCGCGCCGCGGCTGAGCGCCGCCGTCACCCGCGCGGTGAGCGGACCCGACGGGCGTCGAGGAAGCGGAAGATTCATTTGGCGAGCGGAGCGCGAGCGATTGGACCACGATGAAAAGTGAAAGCGGCGGAACAGCTATGGTAGCGCCAACCCGTGCGCTCTTTCCATGATCGCAGCGTCCGCCGCTTCGGTCGGCACGCGGGCTGGCGAGCCTGCGCGGGCCTTTCATGCGCCGGAACCAGCGAGACTCGGGTAAAATCACGCCATTCGCGCGCCATCGCGCTTGCCGCACCGCCTTTCGTTCACCACGTGCACGGCGGAACGTCAAGCAAGCCGGCGCCTCGCTCTTATCCAATTCGTCTTTCGTCGACGGAACGTTCGCAAACCGGCTCAGCCATACTTGCGATGCACGTTGCGCGGTTCGTACGAAATACGCGGTGTCAGGCCGGCCTTTTACGCGGCGCTGTCACGCGTATCGCACGCATCGGCCGCATCAGGTATTTCAGCAGGATGGCCGTGCCCTGCCCCGACAGCCGCCGTGCTATTCGGCAAAAGGATTCCGACTCATGCATCCCATGCTCAACATCGCGGTTAAGGCCGCGCGCCGCGCCGGACAGATCATCAATCGCGCCTCGCTCGATCTCGATCTGATCCAGGTCTCGAAGAAGCAGCACAACGATTTCGTCACGGAAGTCGACAAGGCGTCGGAAGCGGCAATCATCGAAACGCTGACCACCGCCTATCCGGATCACGCAATCCTCGCCGAAGAGTCCGGGCGTTCCGAGAACGAATCCGAATATCAGTGGATCATCGATCCTCTCGACGGCACGACGAATTTCATCCACGGTTTCCAGTACTACTGCGTATCGATCGCGCTTGCACACAAGGGCATTGTCACCCAGGCGGTCGTCTACGATACGACGCGCAATGACCTCTTTACCGCATCGCGCGGCCGCGGTGCGTATCTGAACGACCGGCGTATCCGCGTCGGCCGGCGCGACCGTCTCGCCGACGGCCTGATCGGCACCGGCTTTCCGTTCCGCGATAAAGACGGGCTCGGCGCGTACACGACGCTGTTCGGCGAGATGACCGAAGCGTGCGCGGGGCTGCGCCGCCCGGGCGCCGCGGCGCTCGATCTGGCGAACGTCGCGGCCGGCCGCATGGACGGGTTCTTCGAGCAAGGCATCAACGCGTGGGACATGGCCGCGGGCAGCCTCCTCGTGACCGAAGCGGGCGGCCTCGTGGGCAACTACACCGGCGATTCGGATTTCCTGCACGTGCACGAAATCGTGGCGGCCAATCCGAAAATCTACGCGCAGATGGTGCCTATCCTGTCGCGCTACAGCCGCACGAAACAGCAAGCGGCGTAAAGTGTGATGCGTCGCGTGATGTCAACAGCAAGGCGGCTTCGGCCGCCTTGCCGCTTTTGCACTGACGTTTCACCGGTCTCATGAAAAAAGGCTTCTACACGATTATCGCCGCGCAATTCGTGTCGTCGCTCGCAGACAATGCGCTGCTCATCGCGGCGATCGAGCGGCTCACGATCATCCGCTCGCCGGCCTGGATCACGCCGCTCCTGCAGATCTTCTTCACGATCTCCTACGTGCTGCTCGCGCCCTTCGTCGGCGCCTTCGCGGACGCACTGCAAAAGCGCCACGTGATGTTCATTGCAAACGCGTTGAAAGCGGCTGGCTGCCTGCTGATGATCTTCAGCGTCCATCCGATGATCGCGTATGGGATTGTCGGCTTCGGCGCCGCCGCGTATTCGCCGGCGAAGTACGGCATTCTGACCGAGCTGCTGCCGGCCGAGCGGCTCGTCGCCGCGAACGCGTGGCTCGAATCGGCCACCGTGCTGTCGACGATCGTCGGCACGATGCTGGGCGGCGCGCTGATCAGCACGTACGCGGCGCGCTTCGTCGCGCATGCGCACCTGCCGCTCATCAGCAGCAACGCGGACCTCGCGACGTTCGTCGTGATGCTGACCTACGCGAGCGCGGCCGTGCTCAACATCGGCATCCCTGACACCGGCGCGCGCTATCCGAACCGGCTCGCCGAGCCCAACAAACTGGTCGGCGAGTTCGTCCACTGCTTCAATGTGCTGTGGGCGGACCGGCTCGCGCAAATCGCGCTATGGGTCACGACGCTGATGTGGGGCAGCGCGGTGACGCTGCAACTGCTGGTGCTGAAATGGGCCGACGTGAATCTCGGGCTGTCGCTGTCGAAAGGGGCGGTGATTCAAGGCGTCGCGGGCCTCGGCATCGCGCTCGGCGCGGCGGCCGCGGCCGCGTGGATTCCGTTGCGCGGCTCGCTGCGCGTGCTGCCGGTCGGCATCATCGCGGGTGTCGTCGCGATCGCGATGGCGTTCTACAGCAAGGGGCTTTTCCCACCCGGCGCGGGTCTGCGCTTCGGGCCGCTGTTCGCGCCGGCTTACATCATCCTTGCCTATCCGTTAATGATTCTGCTCGGCGCGCTGTCCGGATTCTTTATCGTGCCGATGAACGCGATACTGCAGCATCGCGGCGCGACGCTGCTCTCCGCCGGACACTCGATCGCGGTGCAGAACTTCAACCAGAATCTCGCGGTGCTGCTGATGCTGGGCGCGTACGCGCTGCTGTTGACCGCGAAAATGCCGGCGCCGTGGATCATCGCGCTGTTCGGCACATTCATTACTGTGATGATGTGGCTTGCGAAACGGCATAGCGCAGCCAACGCGCGCAAGGTCGATCTGGGGGCCTTGATAGGCGAATGAGTGGGCGATGAGCAGGCGCATGAGTTCACGAACGCTCCGCACATGAACCCGCGCGCACGGACCTGGCCATTCGGCCAGGTTCACAGCGGCATCCAAAGGGTTAAACTCACGCCCTGTACCGCAACGCATTAAAGAACCGAGGATGGGCACTCAAATCGCAGCCGCTGATGAAGCACCCCGAACATCCGGACTACCGGGCGCGCCAAAGGACACGGCAGGCACCGCGGGCCCGGCGCCCGACGCCGCGCACACGCCGATGATGCAGCAGTATCTGCGCATCAAGGCGGAACACCCAGGCACGCTCGTGTTCTACCGGATGGGCGACTTCTACGAGCTCTTCTTCGACGATGCGGAAAAAGCCGCGCGGCTGCTCGATCTCACACTGACACAGCGCGGCGCGTCCGCGGGCACGCCGATCAAAATGGCGGGCGTACCGCATCACGCGGTCGAGCAATATCTCGCGAAGCTCGTCAAACTCGGCGAATCGGTTGCGATCTGCGAGCAGATCGGCGACCCGGCCACCTCGAAGGGACCGGTCGAGCGCAAAGTCGTGCGCGTCGTCACGCCCGGCACGCTAACCGATGCCGCGCTGCTGTCCGATAAAAGTGATGTGTATCTGATGGCCACATGCGTCGCGCACAACCGGCGCGGCGTGGCGACGACGGTCGGCCTCGCGTGGCTCAATCTCGCGAGCGGCGCGCTGCGCCTCGCCGAAATCGCGCCGGACGGCGTCGCCGCCGCGCTTGAACGGATTCGCCCCGCCGAGATTCTGGTCGCCGATTTACCCGCGTCCGACTCGCATGCATGGGCGCCGCCAGCGGGCAGTGGCGCGCTCACGCGCGTGCCGGGCTGGCATTTCGACATCGCGTCGGGCAAACAACGGCTGTGCGATCAACTGGATGTCGCCAGCCTCGACGGCTTCGGCGCGCATTCGCTTACCTGTGCGTGCGGCGCGGCCGGCGCGCTGCTGCTCTACGCGGCGGCGACGCAAGGCCAGCAACTGCGGCACGTGCGCAGCCTGAAGGTCGAGCTGGAGTCCGAATATATCGGCCTCGATCCGGCGACGCGGCGCAATCTCGAACTGACTGAAACGCTGCGCGGCAGCGAATCGCCTACGCTCTTTTCATTGCTCGACACCTGCTGCACGACCATGGGCAGCCGGCTGTTGCGGCACTGGCTGCATCATCCGCCGCGCGATGCATCGTATGCGCAAGCGCGCCAGCAGGCGATCGGCGCACTGCTCGACGCGTCCACGGAGCTGAACCCGGCGACCAGTATCGACACGCTACGCGGCGCATTGCGGCAGATCTCCGATATCGAACGCATCACCGGGCGGTTGGCGTTGCTATCCGCGCGACCACGCGATCTGTCGAGCCTGCGTGACACGTTCATCGCGCTGCCCGCGCTGCGTGCGCAACTCGCGGGCATCGCCGCGAACGCGGATTCGCTCGCGCGCGTCGATGCGTCGCTGGAACCGCCGGCCGCGTGCGTGGAATTGCTGTCCCGCGCGGTCGCGCCGGAACCCGCGGCGATGGTTCGCGACGGCGGCGTGATCGCGCGCGGCTACGACGCGCAGCTCGACGAGCTGCGCGATATTTCGGAAAACTGCGGCCAGTTCCTGATCGACCTCGAAACACGTGAACGGTCGCGTACTGGCATCGGCAATCTGCGCGTCGAGTACAACAAGGTGCACGGCTTCTATATCGAAGTCACACGCGGCCAGACCGACAAGGTGCCCGACGACTATCGCCGCCGCCAGACGCTGAAGAACGCCGAACGCTACATCACGCCGGAACTGAAAGCGTTCGAAGACAAGGCGCTGTCCGCACAGGAACGCGCGCTGGCTCGCGAAAAATCGCTGTACGACGCGCTGCTGCAGGCGCTGTTGCCATTTATCGCGGACTGCCAGCGGGTTGCCGGCGCGCTGGCCGAACTGGACCTGCTGGTCGCGTTCGCCGAACGCTCGCGCGCGCTCGACTGGGTCGCGCCGTCGTTCATGCCGGCGGCCGGCATCGATATCGAACAGGGCCGGCATCCGGTCGTCGAAGCGCAAGTCGAGCAGTTCATCGCGAACGACTGCCTGCTCACCGCCGAGCGCAAGCTGTTGCTGATCACCGGCCCGAACATGGGCGGTAAGTCGACGTTCATGCGACAAACCGCGCTGATCGCGCTGATGGCGTATGTCGGCAGCTACGTGCCGGCGCGGCGCGCATCGTTCGGCCCGATCGACCGCATCTTCACGCGCATCGGCGCGGCCGACGATCTCGCCGGCGGCCGCTCGACGTTTATGGTCGAAATGACGGAAGCTGCCGCAATTCTCAACGACGCGACGCCGCAAAGCCTCGTGCTGATGGATGAGATCGGCCGCGGCACGTCGACGTTCGACGGGCTCGCGCTCGCGTGGGCCATCGCACGGCATCTGCTCGCGCACAACGGCTGCCAGACACTTTTCGCGACGCACTATTTCGAGCTGACGCAGTTGCCGGCGGAATTCCCGCAGGCCGCCAATGTGCACTTGTCGGCGGTCGAGCATGGACACGGCATCGTGTTCCTGCATGCGGTCAACGAGGGGCCGGCAAACCAGAGTTACGGATTGCAGGTTGCGCAGCTGGCGGGGGTGCCGCCTGCGGTGATCCGCGCGGCGCGCAAGCATCTCGCCCATCTCGAGCAGCAGTCGGCCGCGCAGCCGGCGCCACAGCTCGACCTGTTCGCGCCGCCGCCGATGGTGCACGACGCGGACGACGACCCATACGACGCCGCACCCGGGCCGTCCGATCCGGCCACAGACGCGCTCGTCGAACGCCTGCGCGCGATCGATCCGAACGAGCTGCGTCCGCGCGACGCGCTCGATCTGCTTTTCGAGTTACATGAGCTGGCCACGGCGCCGGATGCGCAGCGCTGAACGCGCAGCCACTTCGTGGACCGCGTGGGCCGCGTCGGCCACATGGACGGTCTGGGTCGCGGCGGTGCGCGCCGCGCTGAACTCAGCCGCCCTCGCCTGGGTCTGCTGGCTGCCTCAGAATGCGTACGCGGCCGCTGCGCACTATGCATTCGCGGTCGTCACCAGCACGCTGCAAAGCGCCGCTGACGAAGCGCCTACGCAACGGCTGATCGACGCGATCGGCCGCGATCCGCAGATCGCATTTATCGTCTACGACGGCAATCTGAAAAGCGGCAACGAGCCGTGTCGCGACTCGTTGTACGAAACGCGTGAGGCATTGCTGCAGGCAGCGAAACCCGCGCTTGTGTTTATTCCCGGCCAGCACGACTGGGCCGATTGCAACACCGCCGCGGCCGGCAGCTTCGATGCGGTCGAACGACTCGACCAGCTGCGCCAAACGCTATTCACCGACGACTCGTCGATGGGGCAGAATCCGCTGCCGCTCGCGCGTGAAAGCGAAGTGTCGCGTTTCCGTACGTATCGTGAAAACGTGCGCTGGCAACTCGGCGATACAGTCTTCGTCGGCCTGAACGTGCCGAGTCCGAACAATCACTATCTGACCGCCGGCGGCCGTAACGCCGAATTCGAAGACCGGGTGATCGCGAACGCGTTCTGGCTCGACCACGCGGCCGAATATGCAAAACGACGCGATGCGAAAGCGATCATCGTATTCGTGCAGGGCGACTTCGATCCTGAGCGCTATGAGCGACGGGAACGCTTTGCATGGTTACGCTTCGAGCACAAACCGCGCGACGGATACATGGAGTTCAAGCGCAGCCTCGTGAAGCTTGCCGAATCGTTTCGTGGGCCAGTGCTTGTGATTCATCAGGACGACGAGGCACTGCGCACCGGGTTTATGATCGACCAGCCGTTGCGCAACGACAAAGGCGCGCTGGTGACGAACCTCACGCGCATCGCCGTCGCGCCACGCAACCGGCTCACCCAGTGGATTCAGATCGACGCGGACTTCGCACTGCGTCCGCCCTTTCGCGTGAGCGTGCGCGACGTGCCAAAGGATATGCCGCTACCATCGACACTGCCGCTACCGGCTCGCAACGACTACACGAACCCGCTGCCCGGGCCCATGCCGCTGACACCGGAGTATTCACCGCCATCAGACCTGCCGCCGCTTCTGCCGACACCGCAATCCTCACCGGTCATTCCGCAAACGTCTGGCGTGAACGGCACGGCACCCACCACCTTGCCGGATGCAAACCCGCCACCGGACCCCACACAAGGCGAAGGGGACGAAGCAGTCGATGGCAACGGGCATGCGCCCGGATCGTCTGCTTCGTCCCCTTCGGTGGGAACGGTTGCGCCGTCAGGATCAGTGCAGCGTGGGCCCTGATTTCGGCTCGAACTCGTCGTCTTCATCGTCGAGCACTTCGAGGCCGTCCGCGCCGTGTGCGTGCTCGTGCTGGATTTCGTCTTCGGTCGCTTCGCGCACTTCCTTGACGGTCAATGCGAAACGCAGCGCCATACCCGCCAGTGGATGATTGCCGTCGAGCACGACTTTGTCTTCTGCGACATCGGTGACTGTGTAGATCAGCGTATCGAGATCTTCATCGCCCTCTTCAGGCGTGCCTTCGAACTGCATGCCGACTTCGAGCGGCTCGGGAAAACGATCGCGCGGCTCGATCTTCACGAGCTCGGGATCGTACTCACCAAATGCGTCCCGCGGATCAAGCTGGATCTGCGTCTGGAAGCCCGGTTCGCGGCCATCCAGCTCTTCCTCGATCTTGGGGAACGTGCCATCATAGCCGCCGTGCAGATAGACCATCGGCTCGTCGCTCTCCTCGATCAGATTGCCTTGCGCATCCGATAGCTTGTAGGCGACCGATACGACGGTGTTCTTTGCGATCTTCATTCGTTTCTCCAAGATTACCCCTCATTATACGATGCTCAAGCGGCCCAATGCCGAACCGGCCAGCCCAGGTTCAGCCCGGATTTCCTCGCATCAACTGTTCCATCCACCGTTGGCCAACGGCCTCGCGCCGCTCGCGCCCGACGTGCCGACAGCGATGTTGGGCAACCTCAGCCCCGCGCAATTCATGCGCCGCTACTGGCAGAAAAAACCGCTTCTGATTCGCGGCGCACTCCCCGCTCTCGCGTCGCCGCTCACCCGCGACGAACTGTTCGAACTCGCCGATCGCGACGTCGTCGAGAGCCGGCTGATCACGCATGTGCGCAACAAGTGGGCACTCGAGCACGGTCCGTTCGCGCCCGACGAATTGCCGTCGCTGAAGCAGCGTGCATGGACGTTACTCGTACAAGGCGTCGATCTGCATGACGAGCGCGCGCGCATGCTGCTCGAGCGCTTCCGCTTCATCCCCGATGCACGGCTCGATGACCTGATGATTTCCTACGCGACCGACGGCGGCGGCGTCGGCCCGCACTTCGACTCGTACGATGTGTTTTTGCTGCAGGTGCACGGCAAGCGTCTGTGGCGCATCGGCGCGCAGCGCGACCTGTCGCTGAAGCCCGACTTGCCGTTGAAAGTTCTACAACACTTTGAACCGGACGCCGAATGGCTGCTCGAACCGGGCGACATGCTGTACTTGCCGCCGCACATCGCCCACGACGGTATCGCGCAGGGCGAATGCATGACCTGTTCAATTGGCTTTCGTGCGCCAACGGCCGGCGAGCTGACCGCGCAATTCCTCTATCACCTCGCGGAAAAGCAGGACGCAAACGTTTCAACCGAACGCTACCGCGATCCTCAGCAGCCGGCCGTCGCGCGGCCCGCGGAAGTGCCCGCGGCGCTTGTCGGGAAGATGGGCGCGATCCTTGCTAAGATCAGATGGAACGACGGAGACATCGCGTCGTTTCTCGGCGCGTATCTCAGCGAGCCGAAACCGACCGTTGTATTCGATCCGCCAAAACGGCCGCTCGACGAGATACGTTTCATCAGGCAAGCAGCGAAAACCGGTATTCGTCTGGACCGTAAAAGCGTGCTGCTTTACGACCGGCGTGCATACTATCTGAATGGCGAAGAAAACACGCTTCCAGGCGCGAAATCGTGGGTCGTTGAACTGGCCGATCGACGTCGTTTGAGTGCGAAACGCTTTGTAACACTCTCGCGCCATCCATCGATGACAGCACGACTTCACGAATGGTATTGTGCGGGCTGGATACAAGTAGGCGAACTAGGATAAGATTTCGCCGCCTGTTATACCGAAATCGTGGGATTTTGTCTGGGAACTACAACGTATTGGCCCCGGATTTGTCGACGGTCGATACGAAAGTGCATATAATTTCCGCCCAAGCCGTACGGGAAAGATTCACACTCATGAAGTGCGTCTCCACCAGCGGCCCGGGTCGGTGTTAGAGCACATTACCGGTAAATTTGCGCTGTTGCTTACCTTTAACCATAAAAGGACGTGATCATGAAGAAATCCCTCCTCGTAGCATCTCTGTTGGCGGCTATGGCTCTTGCTGCATGCAGCAAGAGTGGCAGCAGCGACACCGCCGCTGCTCCGGCTAGCGACGCCGCCGCTGCATCGGCACCTGCTGCCGCTGCTTCGGACGCTGGCGCTGCCGCTTCGGACGCAGGCGCTGCCGCTGCTGCTGCGAGCGACGCTGCTGCTTCGGCTGCGGGTGCTGCTTCGGATGCAGGCGCTGCCGCTTCGGACGCTGCTGCTTCGGCAGCCGCTCCGGCTTCGGGCGCAAGCCAGTAAGCTGTAGCGAAGGGCTCGCCGTCAGGCGAGCCCGTGCAGGCAGGCCGCGCGGGTCTGTCGCACAAAACAACACGAAACAAAACGCCACGGTTTCCGTGGCGTTTTGCTTTTACAAACCGCGCTTTTGTGGACGACCCGCTTTGCAGACTACCTATTGACAGCACGACTTGACCGCCCGCATTTTGCATGTTCGCCTTCGCGCATGCACACGGCATCTTAAGAAGCAGGCGGCGTTGGCTGCGCGAAGAACTCACGCACAACATCGATCTCGCGAGTGCGCTTGAAGGGCGGCAGGCTTTGCCAGATCCGGCGGCCATACGGCTTGTCGACAAGTCGCGTATCGCAGATCATCAGCACGCCGCGATCGGTCTCCGCGCGAATCAAACGCCCGGCGCCCTGCTTCAATGTGATCACCGCTTGCGGAAGCTGATGCACAGCGAACGGACTCAGCCCTTTCTTCGTCAATGCATCGAGACGGGCCGACAGCACCGGGTCGTCAGGCGGCGCGAACGGCAGCTTGTCTATCACGACGAGCGACAACGCGTCGCCGCGCACGTCGACGCCTTCCCAGAAGCTTTGACTGCCGACCAGAATCGCATTGCCGTACGCGCGAAAACGTTCGAGCAACTCCGTGCGACTCGCGTCGCCCTGCACGAGCAACGGCATATCCCAGCCGCGCGCTTCGATCGTATCGCGCAATCTGTTAGCGATGCGATCGACTGCGCGCAGTGTCGTGCATAGCATGAAGACGCCGCCACCCGACGCCTCGATGGCGGGCAACGCGGCGTCGAACACCGCGTCGGTGAACATCGGCGACGACGGTTGCGGCAGATTGCGCGGCACATACAGCAGCCCTTGCGTCTCGTAGTCGAATGGACTTGGCAGCGTCATCGAGCGACGCGCGCTGAGGCCCATCTGTGCCGCGTAATGCGTGAAATCGCCGCGCACGGACAGCGTCGCCGACGTGAACACCCATGCGCGCGGCACACCGGCACGCTGCCTTGCGAAAATGGGCGCGACCGATAACGGCGTTTCGTGCAATTGCACCGTGTGTAAGAAGACTTCGATCCAACGCACCTTTTCGTGTGGCTCGGTCTGTCCGTCCGGGCTGCCGTTCGCATCGGCCGAACGCGTTGCGGCGTTCGCATCCGCATCGCGCGCGACGCGTTCAGACGATGACGCCGGCGCCACCGTCCATCCTGCGAGCAAGTCTTGCAGTTCGCGCGCGCGCCGCAGACAGGCGCCAAGCGATTCCGCACGCTCGGCCTGTGCGGCGAGCGCGGCCGCCAGCGCGTCGAGCTCGACGTGCACCGCATCGAGTGCGGCAAAGAGCGGGTGATCACCGGCCAGCTGGGCGACCGACACGCGCAGCGAATCTTCCTTGAAGGTCAGGCGCACATCGCGCGTCGCGCGCTCGAGCGCAGCGCCCAGCTTCACCCAGTCGAGCGCGTCGCGCGCATGGGAGATGCCTTCAGCGACCGAGTCGCGTGCCAGCTCGAGCAACTGCGCGGTGGACAGCGTTTCGCCGAAAAAAAGCGTCGCGGTTTCGGGCAGCTGATGCGCTTCGTCGAAGATGATGGTGTTCGCGGTTGGCAGCAGTTCGGCCATGCCAGTGTCGCGCAGCATGACATCGGCGAAAAACAGATGGTGATTCACGACGACGAGATCAGCCTGCTGCGCTTCACGGCGCGCCTGCATCACGAAGCAGTCCTTGTAATGCGGGCATTCCTGGCCAAGACAGTTGTCGCGCGTGGAGGTCACCATCGACCACACCGCGGCTGTCTCGGGCACGCTCGCGAGTTCAGCCTTGTCGCCGGTGCGCGTGACTTTCGCGAATCGCACGATCTCCTGCAGATACGATGTCTCCTGGCGCGACGGCAAACGGCCGTTGTCGGCCGTGCGCTGC
Organism: Paraburkholderia humisilvae; assembly: GCF_902859855.1. GTDB lineage: Bacteria > Pseudomonadota > Gammaproteobacteria > Burkholderiales > Burkholderiaceae > Paraburkholderia > Paraburkholderia humisilvae. Next base: position 174,483 of record NZ_CADIKH010000002.1, on the reverse strand, counting down.
AGATAATAGTGGCACAGGTAGTTGGCGCGGCCCTTTAGCATCGCAACCGACACCGGCACCGCGAGCGCATCGCGCACAGTCGGAATATCGCGCTGAAACAGCTGATCCTGCAGATGCTTGGTGCCGGTCGACACGACCACCTTGCCGCCCCATAACATCGCCGGCACCAGATACGCATAAGTCTTGCCGGTGCCGGTCCCCGCTTCGACGATCAGCGTGTTTTCGCCGGCGTCGGCTTCGTCCGTCGCGCCCGCGTCCGCGTCCTGCGATGCGCGCTGCGCACCGGACGACGGCAAGCGGCGTGCGGGCCGCTCGTGCGCGTCGAACATCGCCGGCTCGGGCTGCGCGCGGCCCGATGCTTCAAGCGCGGCCGCGACCGCGCGTGCCATGTCGATTTGCGACGCGCGCGGCCGATAGCCGTCGATCTGCCGGGCCAGCAGACCATCGGCGGCAAAGATGTCGTTCAGTTCGGCCGCGCGCCGCGGCGTCAGCGACGCCGCGAGCGCACTGCCCGCGACATTGCGCTCGCTGCGCAGTGCATCTTTGGCGCTCGTGCCAGGCGCGTCGACGTGCGCCGCATCGGCGGCCGGCGTGCTGCGGGAGGAAGAATCAAGCGGTGCGTTCAAGGCAAGCGGTTCCTGCAAAATCCGGCGCCAGCATCGCAAAAGCGCGGGCGGCCCCGGCACCTGCCAGGTTCCGCACTCAGCTGTGCGCGTCGGGTTCGAGCTGCAATTGCAGCAGGATGATGGTGTCTTTCAGTTTGAGTTTGCGTTTCTTCAGGCGCTGCAGTTCGAGGTCGTCGACGCCGGGCTCATCCGACATCCGGTCGATCATCCGATCGAGCCCACTGTGCTCCGATTCCAGTTGCAGAATGCGGTCGCGAAGTGTTTCCGCGTTGACGTGATGAGCGCGCATGCTCGCCTCCTCCCAGAATGGGCGAAGTGCGCGCGGCCCGATAAGAGCCATCGTGCGCGCCCCTCGCTCGAGGTTGCTGTCCGGCCTGAAACGCGTGACTGCTGTCGCTGCTACGGTCTACTGCTGCTGTTGCTGCGGTTGCTCGAGCTGCTGCTGTTGCTGTTTCAGCTCGTCCTGTTGCTTTTGCTGCGCCTTCTCCGCAGCCTGCCTCTGGCGCTCCTCGACGTCCTTCTTATGCTGCGCGGCGTCGATCTGCTTCTGCTCGTAGTGCTGCTGTTTCTCGACGCGTTCCTGTGCCTTCTGCGCCGCCTGCTGATGCGCCTGATCGAGCTGACGCTGGAAGTCGGCCTGCTTCTGATCGTACGCCTGCTGGTTGGCTGCCGCCTGGGTCGGGCTGATACCGCGCTGCGCCTGATCGAGCGCGTGCTGGCGCTGCTTCTGCTCGTACGCCTGCTCGTTCGCTGCGCGCTGCGGCGCTTCCGCCTGGCGCTGTGCCTCATCCAGCGCGTGCTGGCGCTGCTTGTCGTCATACGCCTGCTGGTTGCGTGCGTCCTGCGCGGCACGCTGCGGCGCTTCCTCTGCGTCTTGCGCCTGCTGCAGCGCCTGCTGCTCGTCGCGTTGACGCGCGTGCTCGGCGCGTTTTTCGTCGTCGAGCACGAGCTGTTCGCGGCGAATGTCGGCCTGCACCGCGCGCATCGCGTCGCGCGCGTTGTTCACGCAATGATTGACAAAGAACCGGCTGTAGCAGTCGTGCTGTTTGACCGCGAAATCGTAGTTGTTCTGTGCGGTGCGCGCGTCGAGCGCCTGCTGGCGCGCCTCGAACGATTTCTCCACCGCCGATGTCTGCGCGGCGCCCGCATCATCCGTACCTTGCGCCGTCGCAACCGGGGCATCCGCGCCCTCGACGGCCCCCGCGCCGACCGTTCCATGCGCCGCCGCGCCGGATACCGCGTGCGCCGCCGGCTGCTGCTGCGCGGCGGCGGGCAGCGGCACGGCAAGCGCCGCGCCCAGCGCCCACACCGCCACCGTGCCCGCATGGGACACACGCTTGACGACGACCAGCGGAACCCTGAACCGGGCGCAAAACCACGAGGCCGAAACCCGCGCGAACAAAGGTGTCAGGACAACCGGCACACGCGCGGCAAGCGGAAAACGGAAGGTGGGCAACGTCGTAGATAGGCAACGGGACATGCCCCAAATTCTAACATCCTGCGCTTGAGCGCCCCGGCATTTATGGCAAAATGCCCCGCTGCTTCAGGAGCTTCATTCGCAGCGTCAGCCACCCCGGCCGCCACGCGCCGAGCGCGCCGTGCCGAAGCGGCAACGCCGACACACAGCGCACCCAGCGACAACATCGCATGCAGGTGCATGAAGCGGCCCCAGATCGAATCCGGCAGGAACATCAAAGCCTTATGACGGAAACCGTAGCACTCAAGATCGTCCAGCGCATCGCCACCGAACTGTCAGTCCAGCCTCGTCAGGTGGCAGCGGCCGTGCAACTCCTCGATGAAGGTTCGACCGTTCCGTTCATCGCCCGATACCGGAAGGAAGTCACCGGGAATCTGGACGACACCCAATTACGCAATCTCGAAGAACGCCTGCTCTATCTGCGTGAACTTGAAGACCGGCGCGCGACGATCGTCGCCAGCATCGACGAGCAAGGCAAGCTCACCGACGAACTGCGCACGGCGATCGAAGCCGCGGACAGCAAACAGGTGCTCGAAGACCTTTATCTGCCTTACAAGCCGAAGCGCCGCACGCGTGCGCAGATCGCCCGCGAGGCCGGCCTCGAGCCGCTCGCGCAGGCGCTGCTCGCCAATCCGATGCTCGACCCGCAAAGCGAAGCCGCGCAGTACGTGAACGCCGACAACGGTGTAGCCGACGTGAAAGCCGCGCTCGACGGTGCGCGCGACATTCTGTCCGAGCAGTTCGGCGAAACCGCGGAACTGCTCGGCAAACTGCGCGATTACCTGTTCAACCAGGGCGTCGTGTCGTCGTCGGTCATCGAGGGCAAGGAAGGCGAAGAAGGCGAAAAATTCCGCGACTACTACGACTATGCGGAAACCATCAAGACCGTGCCGTCGCACCGCGCGCTCGCCCTCTTCCGGGGTCGCAATGCGGGCGTGCTGCTCGTGAAGCTCGGTCTGGGCGAAGAGCTCGATGCGCAGGTGCCGCACCCGGGCGAAGCGATGATCGCGCACCACTTCGGCATCGCGAATCAGGCGCGCCCGGCCGACAAATGGCTCGCCGACGTCTGCCGCTGGTGCTGGCGTGTGAAGGTGCAGCCGCATATCGAAAATGAACTGCTGACAAATCTGCGCGAACAGGCCGAACACGAAGCGATCCGCGTGTTCGCACGCAATCTGAAAGACCTGCTGCTCGCGGCGCCGGCTGGCCCGAAGGCGGTGATCGGCCTGGACCCGGGCCTGCGTACCGGGGTAAAGGTCGCGGTCGTCGATCGCACCGGCAAGGTGCTCGCCACCGATACGATCTACCCGCACGAGCCGCGCCGCGACTGGGACGGGTCGATCGCGAAGCTCGCGCGGATAGCCGCCCAGTGCCAGGCGGAGCTGATCAGCATCGGCAACGGCACCGCGTCGCGCGAAACGGACAAGCTCGCCAGCGAGCTGATCGCGCGCCATCCCGAGCTCAACCTGCAGAAAATCGTCGTGTCCGAAGCAGGCGCGTCGGTTTATTCGGCATCCGAACTGGCTGCCCGGGAATTTCCGGAACTCGACGTCTCGCTGCGCGGCGCGGTGTCGATTGCGCGGCGTCTGCAGGACCCGCTGGCCGAGCTCGTCAAGATCGAGCCGAAGGCAATCGGCGTCGGGCAATACCAGCACGACGTCAACCAGCGTGAACTCGCGCGTTCGCTCGATGCGGTCGTCGAAGACTGCGTGAACGCCGTCGGCGTCGATGCGAACACCGCGTCGGTTGCGCTGCTCGCACGCGTGTCGGGTCTCAATGCGACGCTCGCGCGCAATATCGTCGAGTACCGCGATGCGAACGGGCCGTTCCCGTCGCGCGAGCATCTGCGCAAGGTGCCGCGCCTGGGTGACAAAACGTTCGAACAGGCCGCCGGCTTTCTGCGGATCAACAGCGGCGAGAACCCGCTTGACCGTTCGTCGGTGCACCCGGAAGCATATCCGCTCGTCGAGCGGATGCTCGCGAGAATCAGCAAGCAGGTCAGTGACGTGCTCGGCAATCGCGACGCACTATCGCGCCTTGTGCCGACCGAGTTCGTCGACGACCGCTTCGGTTTGCCGACCGTGCGCGACATTCTGTCGGAGCTCGAAAAACCCGGCCGCGACCCGCGTCCCGAATTCAAGACCGCGACGTTCCGTGAAGGCGTCGAAAAAATCTCGGACCTGTCGCCGGGCATGGTGCTCGAAGGCGTCGTCACGAACGTCGCGGCATTCGGCGCGTTTATCGATGTCGGCGTCCATCAGGACGGCCTCGTCCACGTGTCCGCGATGTCGACGAAGTTCATCAAGGACCCGCACGAAGTCGTGAAAGCCGGTCAGATTGTCAAAGTGAAGGTGCTCGAAGTCGATGTGAAGCGGCAGCGCATTTCGCTGACGATGCGCCTCGATGACGACTTCGCGGCTGGCAATACGAGTTCCCGCGGTGGCGGCAGCGCACAGAACGACCGTGGCGGCGCGGGCCGCCCGGGCGGCGGCGCACGCGGAGCGCAGCGCTCGCGCGAGCCGGAACCGACTGGCGCAATGGCGGCGGCCTTCGCGAAGCTCAAGCAGCGCTAGCCCAACGGCTGAGAAAACGCGCGAGGTGGCTGCGCGTTTGGCTGCGCGCGCTTGACTGCGCGTTGGGCTGCCTTAGCAACTTGCACCCAGCCAGAAAAGCAAAAGCCCATGCACGCGATGTGCATGGGCTTTTGCGTCGGTGGGTGCCGCGACGTACTCGCTCGAATGCGTCAAATCTCGATCTTCGTCCCCAACTCGACGACCCGATTCGCCGGAATGCTAAAGAAATCGGTCGGCTTCGCGGCATTCTGGTGCATCCACGCGAACACGCGCTCACGCCACACCGACATGCCCGGCAATTGCGTCGGCACCACCGTTTCGCGCGCGAGGAAAAACGAGGTATCCATCAGTTCGAAGGTCATGTCGTGCATGCGCCCGACCTCTTCCAGCACCGCCTTCACGTCGGGCGTTTCATTGAAGCCATACGCGGCCTTCACAAGAAAGAGGCCGCCACTGACATCCTTGACCGTCAGCCGGTCCGTTTGTTCGACGTACGGAATATCGCGCGTGACAAAAGTCAGAAAGATCGTGCGCTCATGCAGCACCTTGTTGTGCTTCAGGTTGTGCAACAGGCTCACCGGCACGAGCGACGCGCTGCCGGTCAGATAGATCGCGGTGCCCGACACACGATGCGGCGGATGCGCAAGCAGCCCTTGCACGAACGGCATCAGCGGAATACCGTCGGCGGCCGTGCGTTCCTTGACGATCATGCGACCTTTGAACCACGTCATCAGCAGGAAGAACAGTAGCGCGCCAATGCCAAGCGGCAACCAGCCGCCGTCGGCCACCTTCAGCAGATTCGCACCAAAGAAGCCGAGGTCGACCAGCAACAACCCACTGATGATCAGCGCGACCACCAGCTTGTTCCAGTTCCATACCTTGACCATCACGACGCACGCGAGCACGGTGGTGATCACCATCGTCGCGGTCACGGCGATGCCATACGCGGCCGCGAGATTGTCCGAGCTCTTGAAGCCGATCACGATGCACATGATGATGAACAACAGCATCCAGTTGACGACCGGCACGTAGATCTGCCCAATCGCCAGCTCCGACGTATGCAGGATCTTCATGCGCGGCACATAACCGAGTTGAATCGCCTGGCTCGTCAACGAATATGCGCCGGAGATCACCGCTTGCGACGCAATCACGGTCGCCACCGTCGACAGCACGACGAGCGGCAGCAACGCCCAATCGGGCGCGAGCAGATAGAACGGGTTTTCAATCGCTTTCGGGTCGTGCATCAGCAGCGCGCCCTGCCCGAAGTAGTTCAGCACCAGCGACGGCATCACGAGCACATACCACGCCACGCGAATCGGCTGCGCGCCGAAGTGGCCCATGTCCGCATAGAGCGCTTCGGCGCCGGTTAGCACCAGCACGACCGAGCCGAGCACGACGTAAGCCTGCAGCAGATGCGCAGACATGAATGAAACCGCGTAGTAAGGATTGAGCGCGGCGATCACTTCCGGCGACTGCAGAATGTGCGACAGCCCGAGCACCGCGAGCGTGATGAACCACAGCACCATGATCGGCCCGAACATGCGGCCCACTGTCGCGGTGCCATGCCGCTGGATCCAGAACAGCAGCAGCAGGATCACCATCGTCAGCGGCAGCACCAGATGGGTCAGTTTCGGCGCGGCGATCTCGAGACCTTCGACCGCCGACATCACGGAGATGGCCGGCGTGATCACCGCGTCACCGTAGAACATGCAGGCACCGAAAATACCGAGCATCGTGAGCAAACCTGCCGCCCGGGTACGTGCATCGAATGAACGCAGCGCCAGTGCCATCAGTGCAAGCACGCCGCCTTCGCCGTTATTCGACGCACGCATCACGAACAGCACGTACTTGACGCTCACCACCACGACGATCGCCCAGAACAGCAGCGAAATAACACCGAGAATCGAATCCTGAGTCAGTGGAATGCCATGTGATGGGCTGAACGCTTCTTTCAGCGAATACAGCGGGCTCGTGCCGATGTCGCCGAAGACGACCCCGATCGCAGCGACCGCGAGCGCGGACAAGGGCTGCTTGGGCGCGTGATGATTGTCTGTCATAAGCGCGAAAAGAATCCGTTCCTCAGCGGCAAAAATGAGCGGTATTCTAAACTGGGGCTGAAAGTCAGCCGTCCGGCATGTTGTGCAAATGCCACGTGAGTCCTGGAACGTCCGAAGTGTAGCACCGCACTTTGGTCAAGTCTGCGGCAACTGTTCTGTTTCGAATGCGCACTTCATGCGTTCACCTATGAACGCGTTCCGCTATCGTACTGGCCGCTGCTCGCGATGCGTGTGCGTTATTCGCGCATACAAAAAAACGGAGCCCAGCCCGGCTCCGTTTCATCATGGCGCGACGTTGTCAAACGACACTATTCGTATTTTCGCGGCCGGCTGTCACGTGTTCGTCACGCTTCGTGCGGTGTGCCACGTTTGATCCATGCGCCGAGATTATGCGGACGCACCGTGTCCCATTCTTCGAACGGCTGATGAATCCACGGATTGGTCGGCAAATGCTGAACGTAGTAGTCCGGCTTAACCTTCGAGCACGCCTTATACCACAGCACGGCTGAACGTACCGACGTAATCGCCGGATAGCGCTCCTTCAGATGCTGCTGCACGCGCGCAAGGGTCACGCCGGAATCGACAAGGTCGTCGACCAGTAGCACATTGCCCGACAGTTCGCCGCGCGTCATGGTGATGTACTGCGCAATATCGAGCTCGCCTTGCTCCGTGCCGGCTGCTTCGCGATATGAACTCGTCGCGAGTATTGCAAGCGGCAGGTCGTAGATGCGCGACATCTGATCGCCGACGCGCAAGCCGCCACGCGCGAGGCACAGGATCTTGTCGAATTTCCAGCCGGACTCGTGGACCGCGAGCGCAAGCAGTTCGATCAGCCGGTGGTACTCGTCCCAGCCGACCCAGAGGTTCTTGTCGTCGTTGCGCGGGTCTTTCATCGCGATCATCGGACCACCGTCAAGCATCGGTTACACCTTGAACGGGTGGCGCAGCAGGATCGTTTCATCGCGATCCGCACCGGTCGACACCATGTCGATCGGCACGCCCGCGACTTCCTGCACGCGCGCCAGGTAAGCGCGCGCATTCGCCGGGAGCTGGTCCCATTCCTTGATGCCAATGGTGCTTTCCTTCCAGCCGGCGAAGGTTTCGTACACCGGCTCGCAGCGCGCGACTTCCGACGCGCCGCGCGGCAGGATATCCGTTTGCTTGCCGTCGATCTTGTAGCCGATACACAGATTCACTTCGTCGAGACCGTCGAGCACGTCGAGCTTCGTGATGCACAGGCCCGACACGCCGTTGATCTGGATCGAGCGGCGCAGCGCGGCCGCGTCGAGCCAACCGGTACGGCGCGGCCGGCCGGTGACCGAGCCGAATTCCTTGCCGACCGTGGCGAGCGTCAAGCCGATCGGCGCCTGGCGGGCGGCGTTGTCCGCGTCGTACAGTTCGCTCGGAAACGGGCCCGAACCGACGCGCGTGCAGTACGCCTTCGTGATGCCGAGGATGTAGTTGAGCTTCTGCGGACCGACGCCCGCGCCCGCCGACGCGGCGCCCGCGACGCAGTTGCTCGACGTGACGAACGGATAGGTGCCGTGGTCGATATCGAGCAGCGTGCCTTGCGCGCCTTCGAACAGCAGGTTGCGGCCCGCATGGTTTTCGTCGTAGAGACGGCGCGACACGTCGGTGACCATCGGCTTCAGGCGATCCGCATAGCCGAGCATCATGTCGAGCGTCTGCTGATAGTCGACCGCGGCGGCGCCGAGGTACTGCGTGAGCACGAAGTTATGGAAATCGAGATTCGCACGCAGGCGTTCCGCGAATGCTTGCGGCTCGAACAGGTCCTGCACGCGTAGGCCGCGGCGCGCGACCTTGTCTTCATACGCGGGACCGATGCCGCGGCCGGTCGTGCCGATCTTGCCTGCGCCGCTCTTCGCTTCGCGTGCCTGGTCGATCGCGATGTGATACGGGAGGATCAGCGTGGTGGCTTCGGAGATGAACAGGCGCTTCTGCACGTTGATGCCGGCGGACTCGAGCTCTTCGATTTCCTTGAAGAGCGCCTCCGGTGACAACACGACGCCATTGCCGATGTAGCACGCGACCTGCGGCCGCATGATGCCCGATGGAATGAGGCGCAAGATGGTTTTCTTGCCGCCGATGATGAGCGTATGGCCGGCATTGTGACCGCCTTGGAAACGGACGACGCCTTGCGCGTGATCCGTCAGCCAGTCGACGATCTTGCCCTTGCCCTCGTCACCCCACTGGGTCCCAACCACCACGACATTGCGCCCGGGGTTCACATTCACAGCACTGGCAGACATGTTGTTTCTTGAGCTGGTTAAAAACGTATTTTACCTGGGTTCACGCGCGGGTTCCGCATTTTTGTCGCAAATTTTCCTTTGCGCTCAATGGTATGGGCCGGTTTTCAGCGGGCGCGCACCACCCACGCGCCGCCCTCCTCGACGAGCACGCGGTCGAACGCGAATTCGTCAAGCCCGTGGTCGTGCCCCGGCAACGCCTGAATCACCACTTCGCCCGCGTCGCGCAGCGCGGCGACGCTCGTGCGCAACGCATCGTCGTGCTGCCACGGCGCGAGGATCGCGCTGCTGCGCGCTTCAATCGGCGAAATGCGCGCGACTTCGCGCAGGTCCAGCGAAAAACCGGTGGCCGCGCGCGCCCGGCCGTACGCCTGGCCGACGTGGTCGTAACGGCCGCCGCGCGCCACCGCATTCGGCACGCCGTCGACATACGCGGAGAACATCACGCCGCTGTGGTACGCGTAGCCGCGCAAATCGGCCAGATCGATCATCACTTCGGCGCCTTCGACCTGCGCGGCGAGGAAGGCAAGATCGTCGAGCGCGCGCGCGATTTCCGGTGCATCCGGCAGGCGCGCACGCGCTTCATCGAGCACGGCCGCGTGGCCATACAGCGTCGGCAGCGCGCGCAGCGCGTCGCGCACAAGCGGCTTCAGGTGCGCGGTGAGCTCCACGAGGCGCGGCACATCCTTGCCCGCGAGCGCGTCATAAAGCGCCTCGCCCGCTGTGGCCGCGGCCGGCTCCATGTCGATCAGCGCAGCGAGCACGCCCGCGTGGCACAGGTCCAGACGCACTTTCGCGAGACCCGCGAGACGCAGTGCGTCGAGCATCAGCTGCTGGATCTCGAGATCCGCTTCGAGCCCCGCATGGCCGTAAATTTCCGCGCCAATCTGGATCTGCTCGCGTGTCGCGTGCAGCCCGCGCGGCCGCGTATGCAGTACGACGCCCGCGTAGCACAGGCGCGTCACACCCTGCCGGTTCAGCAGGTGCGCGTCGATGCGCGCGACCTGCGGCGTGATGTCCGCGCGCAAGCCAAGCGTGCGGCCCGATAGTTGATCGACGAGCTTGAACGTGCGCAGATCCAGATCGCCGCCGCCGCTCGTCAGCAGCGACTCGAGATATTCGAGCATCGGCGGCATCACCATTTCATAGCCGTACGCGCGGAAACGGTCCAGCAACCGGCGACGCAATTCTTCGATTTTGCGTGCCTCCGACGGCAGCACGTCGGCAATATTCTCGGGAAGTAACCAGGTCGACATCGATAGGGTCCTGCGACGTTATGCAAGGCGCGCTACGCGCACCAGCGAATGAGATGAGAATAGCGGCGGCCGGTTGTGCTTTCCACCCGCTGTTTCGATCCGCTGTTTCGATCCGGACTTTCGGCTCGAAGTGAGCTTCTGGAGCGCTCGCCAGTCGCTTCGCGGCCGCAGCGGCCCGCGCGAGCCGCTGCGAAGCGCGGTGTGCGCGTCAGGTCGCGATCAGCAGCAGTACGAGTCCGAGCGCCATCACGATCAGCCCGCCGATCCGGATATGGTGTGGGGGACGCTCCGCTATTCGACGAAACGTGTCACGCCACGCGACCGGAAACACAAAGGGGAACATCCCCTCGATGATCAGCATCAGGGCGATCGCGAGCAATAACGATCCGGCTATGTCCATTCGTATGAGGCCACCGCGATCCGGTTGCCGCGGCGTTTCCGTTTATTAATGTTTGTTGCGCGATGCCGCGGCGTCGCCCGGCATCGTCTCCCCGCCGTTCGGGCCGCGCATGAAGCGGAAGAAGTCGCTGCTCGAATCGACCACCACCACGTCGGTCGGCTTGAAGCTGTTGCGGTACGCCAGCATGCTTTGATAGAAGCGGTAGAACTGCGGGTCACGGCCGAACGCGTCGGCCGCGATCGACGCAGCCTTGCCGTCGCCGTCACCCTTGATCGTCTGCGCCTGCCGGTACGCGTCGGCGAGCAGCGCCTGCTGTTTCTGCGCCGCGTCGGCCCTGATCTTGTCTGCTTCCGCGGCGCCCTGCGCGCGCTCCTGGTTGGCGATCTGCTCGCGTGCGGCGATCATGCGCTTGTAGACGACATCGGTCATCGATGCGGGAAAATCGACGCGCGTCAGCTGCACATCGACCACTTCGACGCCGAGCGATGCCGCCGCTTTTTCCATGCCTGCGCGCGTGTTGTCGCCGACCGCCTGCAGGTTCGCGAGCAGTTCGGGTACGTTGGATTTCGCGAACGCATCGGTTAGCGCACCGCGCGAGATCAGTGCAAGCCGGTCCGGCAGGCTCTGCACGTCGCCCTTCGTTTCGGCGACCAGCTTCACCGGGTCGGTGACCTGAAACCGGATTACCGGGTTGACCAGCAGGTCGGTCTTATCGGCCGCTGTGTAGTGATCTTCATCAGGCGTGTCGAGCGTCTGGATGCGTGTGTCGACCAGCGTCACGGTCTGCAGCGGCGGCGGCAGCTTGAAATGCAGGCCGGGGCCGACGAGCGTCGGTTCGCCGTCGCCGCGCGCGGACAGCACCGCCATATGCCGTTGATCGACCGTGAACACCATCGACGATGCAACAAACAGCACGATCACGATTGCAATAACGAGCGCAATAATTCGGTTCATGGGTCGCGCTCCTTATTGCAAATCGTCGTCGCGACCGCGGCTGCGGAACGCATCGCGCGAGCGCAGCGGGTCGTTCGCGCCGGCTGGCTGGCTGGCCGGCGTCGCGGACGCGGGCGCCTGCGGCGCGGATGGCGAGGTCGGCGGCGCGACGATGATCGTGCCCGGTATGCCTTGCTGCAAAGACTGCACGCCCGGCGCGCTGGCTGCCTGCGGCGCACTGGCGCCCGCGCCATTCGCCGCGCCGGCCGCAGTGGCATTCGCCGCGGCCGCGGCCTCCGCCGCGCGTGCGCGGTTGTCAGCGACGAGCTTGTCAAGCGGCAGATACAGCACGTTATTACTCGCCTTGCTGTCGACGAACACCTTGGTGGTGTTCGAATAGATGTATTGCATCGTGTCGAGATACATCCGTTCGCGAATCACCTCGGGCGCCTTCGAGTACTGGGCGAAAACCTGCTTGAACCGTTCCGCGTCGCCTTGCGCCTGCGCGACCACGCGATCGCTATAGGCCTTCGCCTCGTCGATCAGATTCGCCGCCTGCGCCTGCGCGCGCGGCAGCAGGTCATTCGCATACGCTTGCGCGTCGCGCTTCGCGCGCTCGCGGTCCTGGCGCGCTTTCGCTTCGTCCTCAAACGCGGGCTGTACCTGCTCGGGCACCTGGGCGCTCTGAATCGTCACGCCGGTAACCGCAAGGCCGGTCTTGTACTGATCCAGCGAACGCTGGATCGCATCGGTCAACTGCTGGCGAATGGCTTCGCGGTCCTGATAAAGCACATCGTTCGTGCTGCGCGCGCCGACAATCTCGCGAATCGCGGCCTGCGCGGCCTGCGCGACGCTCTGTTCCGGATCGACGCTGCGAAACAGGTAATCGACCGGCTTGCGAATCTGAAATTGAACGGCGAAACGCACATCGACGATATCGGCGTCGCGCGTGAGCATCGACGCGTCTTTCACATTCGCGAGCCGCACGACATTGCTGCGGCCAACTTCGACCGAATGAATCTGCCCGATGTTGACGATCTCATGCGACTCGAACGGATACGGCAGGCGCCAGTGCACGCCTTGCTCGACCGTGCCGCGATACTTGCCAAATTGCAGCACGACGCCCGCCTGCCCTTCCTGGACGACGTACACGCCGCTGCCGAGATAGATCGCGATAAGCACGCCGATGACGATGCCCACGCCAATGCGCGCGCTGCGCCCGTTATCCGGCCGGCGCTCGCCACCGCCGCCCTTGCGGCCGAAGAAACGCGACAGGCGCCGGTTGAAGTCGCGCCACATTTCGTCGAGGTCCGGTGGACCATCACCGCCTTTGCCGTTCTGCGGACGCTTCGAATCGTTCGAACGTTGCCGGTCGCCATTGCTGCCATTGCCGTCTCCCCGGCCCCACCGCGGGTCGTTCAGCGACATCATGGCGCGCATTCGCAGCCAGATACTCCGTGGGTTGTATTGATTCACCTGTGTTCGTTCACCAGAGTAGACAGCGGATCGATGCCATTCGAAAAAGGCCAATGTCAATGCGGAGGTCAATGCGCAGGGTCAATGCCCGGGCTCGGCGACTCCACGGGGTTCGCGATGTTCTTCGTGAAGGTCTTCGTGGCGATCGGCATGGATGGCTTCCGGCCGGGGATGTTCGTCCGGCAGCAAACCGTCAGCACCCGAAAGATGTTCAGCAGTGGCAATTTCGGCGATGGCGGCGCGCAATGCATCCAGTCCCTGCCCGGTGCGCGCGCTCAAAAAGACGCGCGAAATATTACCATACTCGTCCCGCTCGACCGCTTCGCCACGGGCCGCCAGCTCAGGCACCGCGTCGATCTTGTTGAACACCAGCACCTGGCGGATCGTATCCGCGCCGATCCCCGCGAGCACCTCGTTCACCTGATCGATCTGATCGAGGCGCACCGCACTCGATGCATCGACCACATGGAGCAATAAATCGGCGTGAATCGTTTCTTCGAGCGTCGCACGGAACGCGGCCACCAGTTGGTGCGGCAACTCACGAATGAAGCCGACCGTGTCGGAGACCACCACCTGGCCAATCTCGCCGCCGAGATACAGACGCCGCGAAGTGGTATCGAGCGTCGCGAACAGCTGGTCGGCCGCGTACGCCTGCGCTTTCGTCAGCGCATTGAAGAGCGTCGACTTGCCAGCGTTCGTATAGCCGACGAGCGATACCGACATCGTGCGGTTGCGCTCGCGCGCGCGACGTTGCGTGCCATGCTGGCGACGCAGCCGGTCAAGGCGCGACTTCAGCATCTTGATGCGGTCGCCGATCAGGCGCCGGTCGGTTTCGAGCTGGGTTTCACCGGGGCCACGCAGGCCGATACCACCTTTTTGCCGCTCAAGGTGGGTCCACGCGCGCACAAGGCGGGTCGACAGGTATTGCAGCTGTGCAAGCTCGACCTGCAGCTTGCCCTCGTGGCTGCGCGCGCGCTGCGCGAAGATGTCGAGAATCAGGCTGGTGCGGTCGATCACGCGCCTGTTAAGCAGGCGCTCCAGATTGCGCTGCTGCGCGGGCGCCAGCGAGTGATTGAAGATAACGATGTCGATATCGTTCGCTTCACAGGCGACGCGTAGTTCTTCCGCCTTGCCGCTGCCGACAAAGAGCGCGGCATCCGGGCGCGAGCGGCGCCCGGTCACGGTCACGGCGGGATGGGCGCCCGCGCTTTGCGCGAGCAAATTGAGTTCTTCGAGACTGGCGACGAAATCGATCTTGCCGAAATCTATGCCGACAAGCGCTGCGTTGGTCAAATTGGCGGGTGTCAAAGTGGAAGCGGCCGAAGTGGGCGCTATGGGAGCGGCCGGTGCGGAACGCCGTCAAGCGGCGCGCGTCGACCGGCCGCGACGAGGTTTAGGACGTTTCGGCATCCGGGTGGAAATTCACCGGACGCGCAGGTACGACTGTCGAGATAGCGTGCTTGTAAACCATCTGGGTAACCGTGTTACGGAGCAACACAACGTACTGGTCGAACGATTCGATGTTCCCTTGAAGCTTGATGCCGTTCACCAGATAGATCGAGACCGGCACGTGCTCTTTACGCAGCGCGTTCAAAAACGGGTCTTGTAACAATTGCCCTTTGTTGCTCATAGCAAACTCCGTGTTTTTTTGCAGGTTGACTTAATTAACGGCGAAGAAAAAGAGATCCGCCGCCAATCGCTACACTATAGCCGATTTTCCTTTATGCGCGCTTTGCCTGGCCATTTGGTCTATTCCGCCCAAACCCAACGTGCACGGGGCTTTCAGCCCTTGTCCGCAAAAGGATTCGCAGACGATCGGAACTCTATTCGCAATGGAGTCCCAGTCAGCGCGAAAGTTTCCCGGAAGCGGTTTTCGAGGTAGCGTTTATAGGTGTCCGTCACCGCGTCGAGCGCGTTGCCATGAATCACGATGATCGGCGGATTCTGTCCTCCCTGGTGCGCGTAGCGCAGCTTCGGTCGCACCGGCCCCTTGCGGCGCGGCTGCTGGAACTGCACCGCGTCGATCAGCGCGCGCGTGAGCTTCGGCGTCGGCAGCTTCGCCATCGCGGCCGCGTAAGCCGCGTCGACCGAACGCATGAGCGGGCCGATGCCGGTCTTTTCCGCAGCCGAAATGAAATGGAACTTCGCGAAGTCGAGAAATTTTAGCTTGCGCTGCAAGTCGGCTTTGGTGCGCTCACGCACGTGCGCATCAAGACCGTCCCATTTGTTCACGCCGACCACTAGCGCGCGTCCCTGCTCGACGACGAAGCCCGCGATGTGCGCATCCTGGTCCGAGATGTCCTGCTGCGCGTCGAGCAGCAGGATCACGACGTTCGCATCGGTGATCGACTGCAGCGTCTTGACGACCGAGAACTTTTCGATCGCCTCGAACACTTTGCCGCGGCGGCGCAGGCCAGCGGTGTCGATCAGCGTGTACTTTTTGCCTTGCCGCTCGAAGTCGACGTAAATCGAGTCGCGCGTCGTGCCGGGCATATCGAAGGCAATCACGCGTTCTTCGCCGAGCAGCGTGTTGACGAGCGTCGACTTGCCGACATTCGGCCGCCCGACAATCGCGATCTTCACGCCGTGCTGCGCCTTTTCCTCTTCGGATTCTTCCGGCTGACCCGCGTAGGCGACGCCCAGCGCCTCGCCGATCATCTCCGCGACGCCATCGCCGTGCGCGGCCGAGATCGCGCGTGGGTCGCCGAGACCTAACTCGTAGAAGTCCGCGGCGACCGCGCTGTACTTCATCCCTTCGGCCTTGTTCACCACGAGGAAGATCGGCCGGCCGGTCTTGCGCAGATAGTCGGCGATCACCTTGTCCTGCGGCGCGAGACCGTTGCGGCCATCGACAATAAACACGACGATGTCCGATTCCTCGACCGCCTGGCGCGTCTGGCGCGCCATCTGATGCAGGATGCCCTCTTTCGCAACCGGCTCGAAGCCGCCGGTATCGACAACCAGATACGGCCGGTCGCCAACGCGCCCTTCGCCATAGTGACGGTCGCGCGTGAGCCCTGGCAGGTCGGCGACGAGCGCGTCCCGCGAGCGCGTGAGACGGTTGAACAGGGTGGATTTCCCCACATTGGGGCGCCCGACGAGGGCAATAACGGGTTTCATCTGATGTTGTTCACTGTGAAGCGCGGACTGGTCAATCGGGATTCATCGCGGCCGATATGGCCGACCAGGCACGCGCTGCGACGCTGCCGCCGCACGGCATTCGCCGTCGCATTTCATTTGTCGCAAATTAGCACGAATTCCGCCCGCGCCGGATGCGCGACCGGTGTGGACGGGTTAGGGACACAGCGGGCTCGGTAGGCCGGGCTGGCCTCTGGCGCGGCGCCGGCGTCGGCGCCGCTCGAAAGCATCGATATATCAGCGCGGCGTGCCGTTTGGCTCATCGAGCAGGTTCGCGTCGACCCCGCGCTATTCCTATGCGTCGCGCGCTTGCGGAAGCGGGCGCCGTCGAGGTGTGCCAGCCTTCGCGCAAAGCGGCACACGGTACTGCTTGAATACGGTTTTGCATGTCGTGCCGGCATACCGTACCGATACAACATTCCGACATCCCGGGACTGATGTCGCGCCGCGCCTGAACCTTTGCTGCTAGTTGCCCAGCGCGGTCATCCCGATCTGTTCGTTCCTGCAGCCGAGTCAAACCGCGCCCATTCAGCGCGGCCGGAACCCGTACAGATTGCCGTCGTGCGTCTGCACGACGAGCGTATCGCCCGCGAGCACCGGCGCCGCGGTAATCGCGCTGCCGTCCGTTTTCATGCGCGCAATAAATGAACCGTCGTCGCGCGACAGGAAGTGCACGAAGCCGTCGTAGTCCCCGACCACCACCGCGTGGCCGAGCAGCGCCGGCACGCTGACGTCGCGGCTTTTCAGCTGGTCGTTATGCCATAACTGCTTGCCGCTCGTGGTATCGAACGCCGATACGATCGACCAGTCGTCGCCGCCCACCACCACCTGCTCATCCTGGGCAATCCCGCTTGTGCTCGAAAAGACTTTTTCCCACAGCGCGCGCCCCGAGTTCGCATCGAAGCAGCCAAGCTGCCCCTGGAACGTCACCGCGCAGGTTTCGGCGCCGACCAGCGTCGGCGGCCCAGTCACATCGTTGATCCGCTCGACTTCGGTCACGCCCTTCGGATACGACACCGGCGTCTGCCAGAAAGCGTCGCCGTTTTGCACATTGATGGCCGCGAACTGGCCGCCCGGGAAGCCAGCCAGCACGGCCGCATCACCTGCGAAGATCATGCCGGCCGACACCCGCAGGTTCAACGGCACCGCGCGGTTGCGGAATACCCAGCGCTGCTCGCCGGTTTGCGCATTGAACGCGACGATCTGGCCGTCGATCGTGCGCACGACCACCAGGCCATTCCCGACGAGCGGCGGCGACAGGATTTCGCCCGGCGCCTTGCCGTTCCACAACTCCTTGCCGTCCGGCCCCAGCACGTACACCTCGCCCTTCAGCGCGCCGACTGCCGTCAGATTGCCGTCGGAACCAACGCCCGCCGACAGGTCGCTCTTGAGCTTCGTACGCCAGATGTCGTTGCCGGTCTTCGCATCGATTTTCGCGACCGAGCCGTTCGCGCCCGCCACGTACACCGCATCGCCGACCGCAACCGGCGAGAACAGATAGCGCCCGGCCTTGCCGACACTCGCCTTCCACGTCTGCTGCACGTCGAGCACGGGCTTGAATTCGGTAAGCGGCGTCGGCACGCGGCGCTCGTCTTTCGACGACGAGCACGCCGCCATCGTGAGCACGACGAGCGTGCATGCGACGGGCAAGGCGTAACGTTTCAGCAGATTCATCGGTGAACGAAGCATGTCTGGTTTATAGATTGGAGTGAAGGCGCAGCGTCGCGCACGGCGCATGTGACGCTTAACCGCCCAGCGCGTCGAGCTTGAATTGAATCAGCTGGCGCGTCGAAAGATCGTTCTTCGGCAGCGAGTCGAGCGCGAGCTTATACGCCGCGCGGGCGTCATCGCGCTTGCCTTGCGCGGCAAGCAGATCGCCGCGGCTATCGGCGACCACGCCCTTGAAGGCGTCCGACTGCGGCTGATCGAGCAGCGCGAGCCCCGCGTCGTAGGCCTTTTCATCAAGCAGCAGGGAAGCGAGACGCAGCTTCGCAATCTGCTTGAATTCGTCATCTTTCGCGTGGTCCGCCGCCCATTGCAGTTGCGCCTTCGCGCCGGGTTCATCACCGGCCTGATAAAGCGCCTTCGCAGCCGCAAGCGCGCTCATCTGTGCGTAAGCAGTGCCGCCGAACTTGTTTTCCATGTCGGTCGCCATGCGCGTGACCAACGCCTTGTCAGCCTTGTCGCCGGCCGCGGCCGCCTGCTGCAGCTGGTCGTACAGCACCGCTGCCCCGGCCGCCTGATGGCGCTGCCAGTAGTTCCAGCCGTTCCAGGCCGCCGCCGCGACGACCGCCACCAGCAGAATCCACGTGGTCGCGTTGCCCCAGCGCGCCCACCATGCCTTCACGCTTTCAATTGATTCCTGTTCGTCGTGGTAACTCATCGCGAAGCGATTCCTTCCTTGTCGATGTCTTAGCTGTTTTCAACTGTTTTTGACCATTCTGGCCGCGCAAAGCGGCACAAAATCGCGCGATCAGTCGTCCCCGTCGTCGGAGGACGCAACCATCGCATTGATTAGAAATTCGGTCAAGTCTTCGGCGGGCACGGTTTGTTGTTCGCTTTTCGCGCCCTTTGCGTCCGCGGCGCCGATGTCGCGCAGCGGCTTCACGCCGACCGTGCCGTTAGCGATCTCGTCCTCGCCGAGAATCACCGCGTAAGCCGCGCCGCTGGCGTCGGCACGCTTCATCTGCGATTTGAAGCTGGCCGGCTGACCGTCCGCGCTGCAATGCAGGATCACATCGAGCCCCGTGTCGCGCAGGCGTTCCGCGATGATAAACGCCTGGTCGCGCGCGGCGTCGCCCTGATGAACCACGTAGACGTCGCAGCCTTCTTCCTCCGGCACGAGTTGTTCTTCCTTCAACAACTCGAGAATGCGCTCAACGCCCATCGCCCAGCCGCACGCGGCCGTCGGCTTGCCGCCCAGCTGCTCGATCAGCGGATCGTAACGGCCGCCGGCGGCGACCGTGCCCTGCGCGCCGAGCTTGTCGGTGATCCATTCGAACACGGTCAGATTGTAGTAATCGAGACCACGGACAAGCCGCGGATTGATCGTGAACGGAATGTTGTTCGCCTTCAGGATTCGTTGCAGCCCTTCGAAGTGCGCGCGCGACTCGTCGCCGAGAAAATCGATCAGCTTCGGCGCATTGCGTGCGACTTCCTGGAGCGCCGGATTCTTCGTGTCGAGCACGCGCAGCGGGTTCGTGTAAAGACGTCGCTTCGCATCTTCGTCGAGCACGTGCTGGTGCTTCTCGAGGTACGCGATCAGTTCGACGCGATGCGCCGCGCGCTCGTGCGCCACCCCCAGCGAATTGATTTCGAGCTTGATGCCGGTGAGGCCGAGGTCATCCCACAGCCGCTGGCACATCAGAATGATTTCCGCATCCGCGTCCGGCCCCGTGAAACCGAGCGCCTCGACGCCGACCTGATGAAACTGCCGATAACGCCCGCGCTGCGGCCGCTCGTGGCGAAACATCGGCCCGACGTACCAGAGCCGCTTCGGACCGTCGTACAGCAGGTTATGTTCGATCGCCGCGCGCACCACTGCGGCGGTGTTCTCCGGGCGCAGCGTCAGATTCTCGCCGTTTAGCGCGTCGGTGAAGCTGTACATCTCTTTTTCGACGATATCGGTCACTTCGCCGATACCGCGTGTGAACAACTGTGTGTGCTCGACGATCGGCGTGCGAATGTTCTGGTATCCGTACGAACGGAGCATCGACTTCACGGTCGACTCAAAAAATTCCCACAACTGCGCTTCCTGCGGCAGGACATCGTTCATGCCCTTTACACCGGACAGCTTTTCGAGCTTTTTCTTCGGTTCAGTCATCTGAATTCGATTGGCAGATATTTAGCTGAGCGCTTCGGTGCGGCCGTAGCGGCGCTCGACATAGTCGCTCACGATTTGCTGGAATTCTTCGGCAATGCGCTCGCCGCGCAACGTCTTGACCTTTTCGCCGTCGATGAACACCGGTGCGGCCGGGTTCTCTCCGGAACCCGGCAAGCTGATGCCGATATTCGCCTGCTTCGACTCGCCCGGTCCGTTGACGATGCAGCCCATCACTGCGACGTGCATCTTCTCGACACCCGGATACTGATCGCGCCACACCGGCATCTGCTGACGCAGATAGGTTTGAATCTGCGACGCAAGCTCCTGGAACAGCGTGCTCGTCGTGCGGCCGCAGCCCGGGCACGCGATCACCATCGGCGTGAACGAGCGCAGGCCCATCGTCTGCAGGATTTCCTGGCCGACCACCACTTCGCCGGTGCGCGACGCACCCGGCTCCGGCGTCAACGAAATGCGGATCGTATCGCCGATGCCCTGCTGCAGCAACACGGACAACGCGGCCGTCGACGCGACGATGCCCTTCGAGCCCATGCCCGCCTCGGTCAACCCGAGGTGCAACGCGAATTCGCAGCGACGGGCCAGTTCGCGATACACGGCGATCAGGTCCTGCACGCCGCTGACCTTGCACGACAAGATGATCTTGTGACGCGACAGACCGAGCTCGACCGCACGCTCAGCCGAGCCGATCGCCGACTGGATCAGCGCCTCGTACATCACGCTTTGCGCTTCCCACGGCGAGGTGCGCGCAGCGTTCTCATCCATCATCTTCGCGAGCAGATCCTGATCGAGGCTGCCCCAGTTGACGCCGATGCGCACCGGCTTGTCATATTTGACCGCCGCGTCGATCATCTGCGCGAACTGCGTATCGCGCTTCGCGCCCTGGCCGACGTTGCCCGGATTGATCCGGTACTTCGACAGCGATTCCGCGCACGCGGGATAGTCACGCAACAACAGGTGACCGTTGTAGTGAAAGTCGCCGATGAGCGGTACGGAAACGCCCATCCGGTCGAGTTGCTCGCGAATCGCCGGCACAGCCGCGGCGGCCTCCGGCGTATTGACCGTAATACGCACGAGCTCCGAGCCCGCCTGCGCAAGTTCCTTGATCTGGATCGCGGTGCCGATCGCATCGGCGGTGTCGGTGTTGGTCATCGACTGTACGCGCACCGGCGCGTCGCCGCCGATCGTCACGAGGTTGCCGCCCCAACGGACATCGACCGCGTGCGATGTGCGGCGCGCCGCATGGCCGCCGAAAATCGGTTCAGACGAGCAAATTTGACTGGTGGTGGATTGCATGGGATCGGAGTGCATCGATAAACCCGCCATTGAAGGCTACGCCTTGAAATCTTGACTTGGAGCCTGCTGCAGAAGCGGGCTATTGAAATCTGCCGTTGAAACTCGCTGTGAAACGATCGCTGTAAAACAACTGCTGTAAAACAACTGCTGTAAAACAACTTTTGAACGGGGCGGCGGCGTTGTTTCGCCGTGCCCGCATGCCCGCTTTGTACCACCATGCAATGCCGTATGCATCGAGCGTAGCGCACGACACGAGTCGCCTCGCAGCGGGGCGCCGCGGGCCGAACGGCCAGCGGCGCTGTGTCAGCCGATCAGGGCAATGCGAAGCGTGCCACATTCCCCTTTGCCGACGCATATTTCGCCGGATCGACCGGCTGACCATCCAGCGTCATCGATTCGAGGCCGGCCTTGTTGCCGATCGTCACCTTGAATGGCCCCGCGCCGTTCACTTCCTTGCTGTCGCCTGCATGCACGAGGCCGGAGAACACTTCCTTGCCGTCCTTCTGGCGGATGCTGAACCAGCTGTCCTGCGTGACCTTGACAACCACCGTCGACGAGCCGACGGGCGGGGTCTCGGTGGCATCGGCCGCGTCTGCGGAAGCCGGGTTCGCCATCGCGGCAGTTGCTGCTGTCGCCCCGCTGGCGGGTACAGCGGTGTTATTGGCCGTGGCGGTCGCCGGCTTCACTGCGCTCGATGCGTTCGGCGCAGTCGGTGCGGCCGCCATCGTCGCCGGCGTTTGCGCCTGCTCACTCTGTGAAGCCGATTCTGCGGCGCCGGCAATCTGTGCACCCGATGCCTCAGCGTCAGCACTATCGGCCGGCTGCACCGTCGTCGCGCCTTGCGCGACCGTCGCGGCAGCGCCGCTCGCACTGCCCGCCGCGCTTGCGTGGGTCGAACCCGAACCGCTCGCGGTCGCCTTCAGACGCGCAAGCCAGGCGCCCGAATCGCCGCCATTCGTGTGCCACATCGCCAGCGCGATCAGGGCGACCACCACCGCCGCCACGCCCCACAGCCATGAACGGCGTCGCGGCCCGCTGTTACCCAGCGACAGCGACACCTTGCCACGCGGCAAATCGGCGCCGGCCGACGCAGGCATGGTCAGGTCCGGAGCCGGTACGCCACGCTCGCGGCGCAGCGCCTGCGTGTAGGGTGCCGGATCGGCGCCGAGCATCTTCGCGTAGCTACGCACCACGCCGAGCGCAAAGGTCGTATCCGGCAAATAGCTGAGATCGCCCGCCTCGAGCGCGCGCAGTTTCGTCACCGAAACTTTCAGCCGGGCGGACACATCCTCGATCGACCAGCCTTTCGCTTCGCGTAACTGAGTAAGACGCGCCCCGACCGATGCAAGCGACTCATTACCCACCTGCACAGCCGGCTGCAGCGCAGCGGGAGCGGCTACCGGCGTCGGACGGCCGGCATGTCGATCGGTGTCGTGCGGTTGCGGGTGCTGCGGCTCACTCATCCCAAATCCTTTCACGTCGATTCTTTTTTGTACGTTCCGTCTGCGCCGCTCGTGCGAGCCGGAATCGCAAACCGTTTATAACAAAATGTGCGGCCCTGTGCGCAGGTTTGTATGCGGAATCTGCGGACTCGTGTGCAAATTCGTCCGCGGCCTGTCGGCCCGCTTTCAATCGCACGTGTCTCGCGCCTTCCGCGCTGCGCACATCAACTGCACTTCTTTCGCCGTCGTTGCCCGCGCCCTGCGTGGGCCGGCCCCTACGGTCACACGGCACGGACTTCGATAACCTTCGCCGCCTTCCCCATACGATCAGCAAGCCGCGTGCGATCCTTGACCGCACCGGCCAACTGGCCGCAGGCAGCGTCGATGTCGTCGCCGCGTGTCTTGCGCACTGTCGTGACGACCCCTGCGTCGATCAGCACGTGCGCGAACCGCTTGATCTGTTCCTGTTTCGAGCGAACCAGCCCGGACTCGGGGAACGGATTGAACGGAATCAGATTGAACTTGCACGGCACGTCGCGCGTCAGCGCGAGCAGTTCGCGCGCCTGTGCCTCGCTGTCGTTGACGCCGTCCAGCATGCAATATTCGAAAGTAATGAAATCGCGCGGGGCGACCTGCAGATACCGCTGACACGCCGCCATCAACTCGCGCAGCGGATACTTTTTGTTCAGCGGCACCAGCCCGTCGCGCAGCGGGTCGGTCGGCGCATGCAGCGAAACCGCGAGCGCAACCGGCAAATCGGCGGCGAGGCGGTCCATCATCGGCACGACGCCGGAGGTGGACAGCGTCACGCGCCGCCGCGACAGTCCATATGCGTTGTCGTCGAGCATCAGGCGCATCGCGGGAACCACCGCGTCGTAGTTCAGAAGCGGCTCGCCCATCCCCATCATCACGACGTTCGTGACGACCCGCTCGCCCTTACCGTCGCCACCTGCCGCGCGCCCGCCGTCGACGCCCAGCGACGCGCGTAGCGCAAATTCGGCCATCCGCAACTGGCCAATAATCTCGCCAGTGGTCAGATTGCGCGAGAAGCCTTGCTTGCCCGTCGAGCAGAACCGGCAATTCACCGCGCAGCCGGCCTGCGACGACACGCACAGCGTGCCGCGGCCTTCTTCCGGAATGAACACGGTTTCAACGGCGTTGCCGTTGCCGACGTCGATCAGCCATTTGCGCGTGCCGTCGGCGGAAATGTGGTCGCTGACAATTCCGGGCATCGTGATCGACGCGCGGGTCTTCAGCTTTTCGCGCAGCGACTTCGCGAGATCGGTCATCCCGTCGAAGTCGGCCGCGTTGTACTGGTGGATCCAGCGTTGCAACTGCTTGGCGCGAAACGGCTTCTCGCCGAGGCTGCCGCAATACGCGACAAGCCCTTCGGCGTCGAGATCGAGAAGGTTGACGGTGGGACTGCTCGTCATATCGAATCCTGCCATTCAGTGCGAGACTGCATTCATGCAACAAGCTGCATGAACGCTTCTGCCGTTCGCGCCCGCTCCTGCTGCTTTGTTACTACACGACTGCGGCTTAGCGCGAGTAAACGTTGACTTCCGGAAAGAAAAACGCGATTTCGCCACGCGCCGTTTCGGCCGCATCCGAGCCGTGCACCGCATTCGCATCGATGCTGTCGGCGAAATCGGCGCGGATCGTGCCCTTGTCGGCCTTCTTCGGATCCGTCGCGCCCATCAGTTCGCGGTTCTTCAGGATCGCGTTGTCGCCTTCGAGGCATTGCACCACGACCGGACCGGAAATCATGAATTCGACGAGATCCTTGAAGAACGGACGCTCGCGGTGCACGGCGTAGAACTTCTCTGCGTCGGCACGCGACAGTTGCACCATGCGCGATGCAATGATCTTCAAGCCCGCGTTTTCGAAACGGGTGTAAATCTGGCCGATCACATTCTTGGCCACGGCATCCGGCTTGATAATCGACAGAGTGCGTTCGATCGCCATAAAAACTCCAAAAAATTAAGAAGTTACAAATTCAAATGAATCCGCTATTGTAGCATGTTCCAGGGTATGATTGCGATTGAACCCTTACAATATTGAAAGACTCAAAGCAGAGTACCCACCGCTCCTTACGGTTACCCGGCAACGGCATCGCAATCGGTGCGGCATGCATTGAAACTCCTGTGCGCCGCGCTTATCTTAAGGTTGGTGGGTCGAGTGACTGGCGGCAAACCCGCCTGCCGGCACCGTAGAATAGACATCGCAAACCACTGAGCAACATTGCGTCTGACGCAAGGAGAAACCATGAACGAGTACCCCTATAACTTTGGCCGCGGCGGCGCCGTCACCTCGGCCGAAACACGCAACCGTGTACTGCGCAACACCTACTGGCTGCTCGCGCTGTCGATGGTGCCGACGGTGCTGGGCGCGTGGGTGGGCGTCGCCACGGGCTTCTCGCTGTTCGCCGCCACCAGCCCCGCGATGAGCATGCTCGCGTTCTTCGCGATCGCGTTCGGCTTCATGTTCGCCATCCAGAAAACCAAAGACAGCTCGGTCGGCGTGTTCGTGCTGCTAGGCTTCACGTTCTTCATGGGCCTGATGCTGTCGCGCCTCTTGAGCTTCATCCTCGGCTTCTCGAACGGTCCGTCGCTGATCATGCTCGCGTTCGGTGGCACCGGTGTGATCTTCGCCGCGATGGCGACGATCGCCACGGTCAGCAAGCGCGACTTCTCGGGCCTCGGCAAATGGCTCTTCGTCGGCGTGATCGTGCTGCTGCTGGCAATGGTCGCGAACATGTTTCTGCATCTGCCGGCGCTGATGCTCACGGTGTCGGTGCTCGCCATCGTGATCTTCTCGGCGTACATGCTGTTTGACGTGCAACGCATCGTCAACGGCGGCGAAACGAACTACATCACCGCCACGCTCGCGATTTACCTCGATCTGTACAACGTGTTCGTCAACCTGCTCGCGCTGCTCGGTATTTTCGGCGGCAACCGCAATTGACATAACGGAAAGCCAGCGGCGGCGTACCGCGTCACGTAGTCACTCGCGAATAACCTGCGCCACCGCCTGTCCCTGATGGACAAAACGCCCGTGACGACAAATCGTCACGGGCGTTTTTACATTCGGAGTGGAATTCGAAACGCGGCGTTCAGAGGGTCAGCCAATCGAAACCATTGTCTTGCGATGCGACCACGACGTCGGTAACCGCCGCGCCCAGACCAGCGGCCATCGCCGCCTGGGCCAGCTCCGGCAGATTATTCTGCTGACTCAGATGCGCTGCGACCAGATGACGCAACCGCGACCGGTCGAGCGAAGCCAGAATGCCGGCCGCCGCATCGTTGTTCAGGTGGCCGTGATTACCGCCGATGCGCGCTTTCAGCGACGCCGGATACCGGCTCGCAGCCAGCATCTCCACATCGTGATTGCATTCGAGCATGAGCGCGTCGCAGCCGCTTAATACGGCGCTGATATGCGGCGTCGATGTGCCGACGTCGGTCAACACGCCAAGCCGCGTCGCGCCGTCCGAGAACACATACTGCAACGGCTCGCGCGCGTCGTGCGGAACCGTATAAGGCAGCACGCTCAGATCGCCGATCGCGACCGCCTCATCCCCCCACAGCACGCGCAATTCGACCTCCGCGTCGTCGGCGCCGACCGCGCGGGCCGTGCCCCAACTCATGTACAGGGGAAGCGACCACTTGCGCGCAAGCGTCAGCGCGCTGCCGATATGGTCGCTGTGTTCGTGAGTGATGACGATGGCGGAAAACGGCGCGGCGTCGAGACCGAGCCGCGCGAGCCGCCGTTCAACTTCCTTCGCCGAAAAACCGCAATCAAGCAGGATGCGGGTGGTGGTCGTGCCGCTGTGGGCTTCGACAACAAGGGCGTTGCCTTCGCTGCCGCTGCCCAGACTGGCGAATCGCACGGCCGCGTTAGTTCAGCTGTGCATGCAGCAGCGACACGATGCGCTGCGCGTCCGACGACGTGTCGACTTGACCATTCGCGTCGACCACCGCCACCTGCGTCAGCGTGTCGCCCTTCGGGCGGACGTTCACGAGGAATTCCGGGCTCGGCTTCTTCGAGCTGCCGCTGAAGAACTTGCCAAAGAGTCCTTCGCGCTTCACTTCCTGCAACGAATCGGCGTAGCGGACATAGTAAATGCCCTTCTCGCGGTCGCGATTGTCGACGGTGAAGTTGGTGCGATCGAGCGCGAGACCGACGCGCAGCCATGCGCGGTCGAACGATTCAGGCAAATCAAGCGTCGTTTCGCCTGCCAGCTGCGCGCTTGCGGCCGCCGGCCGCGCGTCGGTGATCAGTTGCTTCGATTGCGCGTCGGTCAGGCCGAACTTCTGCATCAGCTTCGCGAGGAACGCCGCTTCGAGCGCCGGATCGCGCGGCCGCTCGACCCACTTCGACCCGGTCTTGTCCATCCCCGTCAGCACTTCTTCCATCGCGCTATGCGTGATCGAGATATCGGTCGCGCCATTCGCATCGCGCGAAATCAGCGTGCGGAAGCTGTCGCGCGTGCCCGACGAGTACGCAAAATCGATCACGCGGCCGATCGTGCGGCGGAACCAGTCATCGGGAATATTCGCGCGATTTTCGGCCCAGTCGGTCGTCATGATGCCGGTGGCCGGCGCATCCGTCTTCAGCGAGAAGCCGTTCTCCTGCCAGAACTCCTGCAGCTGCGGCCACAGCTGATCGGGCGTGCGTCCGTCGACCACCAGCCAGCGGCGGTCACCGTCGCGCTCGATGTGCATCCCGAGCGGATCCTGTGTACTCGGCACGCCTTCGGTCAGATTGCCGGCCTCGGTCTTCGCGCGCTGTGGAGCGCCGCCGAGCGCAGTGCCAACCGCTGGCGCCTCATAACGCTGATCGATCTGTGCAGCGGTCAGGTCACTCGGCACCGCGAGCGGTGGTGCGCTCGGCGTGTCCTTGTAGTTCACCCGGTCCGAGGCGAGCATGTCGTTCAGCGACTCGCAGCCGGCGAGCGCCGACACCGCAAGCGTCAACGCCGCCAGACGCGTTGCGTGGAGGGAAAAAGCGGAACGTTTCATGAGGTCCTTCGTGAAGCTGGAACGCGCTGCCTGGTTCGGTGCCCGAACGTGGGCGTGATCGTCATGGTTAAACAAGATGCCGGGTCTACCGGTATCGCAATGGCCGGGAGCGGCCGGCATCGCGAGCCTGCGCATTGCGCAGCACAGCTCGCGACAGGGTTCGCTTTATCCCAGCAGTCCCGCTTCGCGCATCGCCGCGAGCACCACTTCGTGGTAGCGCGCGTCGAGCGGTGTCAGAGGTAAACGAATGCCGCCTTCCATGCGGCCCATCTGCTGCAGCGCCCATTTCACCGGAATCGGATTCGATTCGATAAACAGGTTCTTATGCAACGACAGCAGTTTCAGGTGAATCTCTCGTGCGGTTTTCGCGTCGCCGTCGAGCGCCGCCTTGCACAGTTGCGCCATCGCACGCGGCGCAACGTTCGCCGTGACCGAAATATTGCCGTGACCGCCGAGCAACATCAGCGCGATCGCGGTTGGATCGTCGCCGCTGAAAATCGCGAAATGCGCGGGCGCGGCCTTGATCAGGTTCGCCGCGCGATCGATATTGCCGGTCGCTTCCTTCACGCCGATCACGCCCGGCACCTGCGCCAGACGCAGAATCGTCTCATTCGACATGTCCGCAACCGTGCGGCCGGGCACATTGTAAAGGATCAGCGGCAGGTCAACGCTTTCCGCGATTTTCGCGAAATGGCGATAGATGCCTTCCTGCGTCGGCTTGTTGTAGTACGGCACAACCTGGAGCGTCGCATCGGCGCCGACTTTCTTCGCCTGCGCGCTCAGTTCGATTGCTTCGGTGGTCGAATTGCCGCCGGCGCCGGCGATGACCGGAATCCGGCCGGCTACGTGCTCGACCGCGGTCTTCACCATCAGTACGTGCTCTTCGACCGACAGCGTCGCCGACTCGCCGCTCGTGCCCACAACGACGAGACCGCTCGTGCCCTCTTCGATGTGCCAGTCGATCAGTTTTCGGAACGCCGGCAGGTCGAGGCTGCCATCTTCGTGCATCGGGGTGACGATGGCAGGGATACTGCCGCGAATCCGAATACTATCGTTGCGCGCACCGTACGTGCTGCCGGTGCCGCCCTGGGTCACGTTTGCCATTGAACTCGATGAATTGACTGGATAAACCGGGATTGTAGCGGATTAGCCGGCCAAATCGTAACGCGGGGGAACCAGCAGGTTGGACTCAAAAGCAACACTTTCCGGTTCGTGTGGCAGCGCGCCGCGCGATTCCCTTACTGCGCAGACGCGCTGGATGAAAGCCGGACGCGGATCGGCAAGAAATCCGTCCTGGTACGCGATCACTCGCAACTGCCCGCGCACCTCGTCGAGAAGTTCGCCGGGTTTCAGCAGAAAATCGGGGTTCGATGGTTTGCCGACCGTCTCATTGCCCTGCGCGAACGTCTCGTAGATCAGCACGCCGTCTGGCGCGAGCGCGCTCAACAACTGCGGAAAAAGCGGCCGATGCAGGTAGTTCGTCACGACGACCGCCGCGAACGTGGCATGGGCAGCGAGCGGCCACGCGGCGTTTTCGATATCCGCGGCGACGATCGCGATATTCGGCTCGTCGCGCATGGTCACAAGGGCGGCGAAATCGCGATCGATCGCGGTAACCGCATGGCCGCGTGCGGCGAACCAGCGCGCATGGCGTCCGGCGCCCGACGCGACATCGAGCACCGCGCCGCCCGGCGCGACCAGGTGGGTCCAGCGCCGCACCCAGCGGGACACGTCCCCGAGCCCGTGCGGCGTGCGCTCGCCCACGCGAGCGCTGTTCCCACTCATACCGGCACCGTCGACGAAAAACGCGCGCGCATCAGTTGTACGACAGCCCCATCGCCTCGCGCACGTCGCGCATCGTCTCGGTCGCGAAACGGCGCGCCTTGTCGCAGCCGTCCGCGACGATCGCACGCAGCAGCGACGGATCGTCCATGTACTTTTGCGCGCGTTCGAGCATCGGCTGCTGCTCGCGCAGGATGCCTTCGATCACCGGCTGCTTGCATTCGAGACAACCGATGCCCGCCGAGCGGCAGCCCTTCTGCACCCATTCGTGGGTCGCTTCGTCGGTATAGACCTGATGCAACTGCCACACCGGGCATTTGTCCGGATCGCCCGGATCGGTGCGTCGCACGCGAGCCGGATCAGTCGGCATCGTGCGGACTTTTTTCGTGATCGTCTCCGCGTCTTCACGCAGGCCAATCGTGTTGCCGTACGACTTCGACATCTTCTGTCCATCGAGGCCGGGCATCCGCGACGCTTCCGTCAGCATTGCCTGCGGTTCAACGAGAATGATCTTGCGCGAGCCTTCGAGGTAGCCGAACAGGCGCTCCCGATCGCTCATCGACAGACTCTGCGACTCCTGCAGCATCGCTTGCGCTTTTTCGAG
Organism: Paraburkholderia humisilvae; assembly: GCF_902859855.1. Lineage (GTDB taxonomy): Bacteria > Pseudomonadota > Gammaproteobacteria > Burkholderiales > Burkholderiaceae > Paraburkholderia > Paraburkholderia humisilvae. The sequence continues at coordinate 144,300 of NZ_CADIKH010000002.1, read as the reverse complement.
CGCTTCGTTGTCGCCTTCCTGCTGATACGCGTTGCGCAACTCGTGATACAGCTTCGCGCGCTTGCCGCCGAGCTTCTTCGCGGCGTCCAGCGCTTTCTCCTCGAAGCCCGGCTCGCGGCCGTACAGATAGTTGAAGCGGCGCGCGATTTCGCGCGTCATTTCGACGTGCGGCACCTGGTCTTCGCCGACCGGCACGAGCGAGCCCCGATACAGCAGAATGTCAGCCGCCATTAGCACCGGATACCCAAGAAACCCGTACGTCGACAGGTCCTTGTCCTTCAGCTTCTCCATCTGCTCCTTATAGGTCGGCACACGTTCGAGCCAACCCAGCGGCGTGCTCATACCGAGCAGCAGCGCGAGTTCCGCGTGTTCCGGCACCCGGCTTTGAATAAAAAGCGTCGCCTGCGCCGGGTCGATGCCCGATGCGAGCCAGTCGATCAACACTTCCCAGACGTTCTTTTCGATCACCTCGGGCGTTTCGTAGTGCGTCGTCAGCGCGTGCCAGTCGACGACGCAGAAAAAGCATGGGTATTCGGACTGCAGACGCACCCAGTTTTTCAGTACGCCATGGTAGTGGCCGAGGTGCAGCGAGCCGGTTGGGCGCATGCCGGAGAAAATTCGGTCTGGGTACATGGTTTGATCAGAAAAGCGAGACGAGAGGGGTCAGGATTGCGGTCACGGCATCGTAGCCGAGACTGACGAGCGGCCGCAGCCAGAATTTCGTCAGCGTGCCGGTCAGCACAAGCGCCATCACGATGAAAAAGCCATACGGCTCGAGGCGCGCCAGCATGATCGCCGGCCGTGTCGGCAACAGCGCGGTCAGTACGCGGCCGCCGTCCAGCGGCGGCAGCGGAAACAGGTTCAACACGCCCAACACCAGATTGATGCCAACACCGGCCGACGCCATCCGCGTGAAAAACGGCTCGTCGACATTGAACGCGGCCAGCGCGACGCCAAACACGCCCCATACAAGCGCCTGAATGAAATTACACAGCGGCCCGGCGAGCGCGACCCACAGCGAGCCCCAACGCGGATTGCGCAGATTGCCGAACGCGACCGGCACCGGCTTCGCATAACCGAACATGAACGCACCGCTCGTCGCGAAATACAGCAGCAACGGGATCGCGATCGTGCCGAGCGGATCGATGTGGCGCATCGGATTGAATGACACGCGGCCAAGCACGTAAGCGGTATTGTCACCGAGCATGCGCGCGACGTAACCGTGCGCAGCCTCGTGCAAGGTGATCGCGAACACAACCGGCAGCGCGTAGACGACGATGGTTTGTATCAGGGAAGCATTCATAGCGCGGCTATTGTAACAACGCGGCTGCCCGCGTCTGTCCGGTTTGCGTCATTACTTTCGAATTGTCCGCAGTCATCGCCGTTGATCGTTCTGGTTGGCCGGTTTCCACGACTGCGTGCGCGCCCGCGTCAAGCCGGCTGCTCGAGGCCGAACGGCGCCAGACTGCCGCGGCCGGCGCGCACCAGCACCGGCTCTTCACCAGTCAGGTCGATCACCGTCGACGGTTCGCACGGGCATGCGCCACCGTCGATCACGAGATCGATCTGCTGTTCGAGACGCGCACGGATCTCTTCAGGATCGTTCAGCGGCCGGGTCTCACCGGGCATGATCAGCGTCGTGCCGAGCAGCGGCTGGCCGAGTGCTTCGAGCAGCGCAAGCGTGATCGCATGATCCGGCACGCGCAGACCGATCGTCTTGCGCGACGGATGCGACAGGCGGCGGGGCACTTCCTTGGTCGCTTCGAGCACGAATACGTACGGGCCAGGCGTGACCGACCTGATCAGCCGGTACTGACGGTTATCGACCATCGCGAAGCTCGCGAGCTCGGAGAGATCGCGCACCAGCAGCGACAGCAGCGCCTTTTCGTCGAGGCCGCGGATGCGGCGCAAGCGTTCGGCCGCGTGTTTGTCGTCGAGGCGGCAGCCGAGCGCATAGCTGGAATCAGTCGGCAGCGCGACAAGACCGCCGCCACAGACGATCTGCGCAGCCTGCTTGACGAGGCGCGGCTGCGGATTGTCAGGATGAAGCCGGAAGTATTGGGACATGGTGGCAGGCGGTTCGGAAGACTGGGAATCCGGCGGGTCACGCACCGTGCGTGCCCATCCGGCAAGGACGTCACAACCAGCGTTCCCAGACCGGCTTCAGGTCGGACGGCAGCGGCGGCAGGCTGCCCAGTTCGACGCGTCCTTCACCGGCCGCGTGAAAATCGGAACCGCGCGACGCCTCGAAACCGAAGCGGCGCGCCACATCCGCGTATTCGCGATACTGGTCCGGTGTGTGACTGCCGGTGACCACTTCGATCGCCTTGCCACCGAGGTCGATGAATTCGCCAAACAACGCGTCGAACTCGACCGGCGTGTAGTCGTAGCGCCCCGGATGCGCGATGATCGCCTCGCCGCCTGCGATCTGGATCCACTTCACCGCGTCGGCCAGCTTCGCCCAGCGGTGCGCGATGTAGCCCGGCTTGTCGTCGGCGAGATAGCGGTCGAATGCTTCCTGCGTCGACTTGCAGTGACCGTTCTCGACCAGACAGCGCGCGAAGTGGGTACGCGAGATCATGTCCGGATTGGACGCGTGTTTCAGTGCGCCTTCGTACGTGTCCGGAATGCCGAGCGCGGCAAGCTGCTCGCCCATCGCCTCGGCACGCGCCGCACGACCGTTGCGGGTGCGCTCGAGGCCGTCGACCAGCGCCTGGCAGGCGGGATCGACATGCAGACCGACGATATGAACGGTCCGCGACGCCCACGTCACCGAAATCTCGACGCCGCACAGGTAATCCATGCCCAGTTCGTGCGCGGTATCGCGCGCTTCAACCTGGCCGCCGACCTCGTCGTGGTCCGTCAGCGACCACAGCGTCACGCCGTACGCATGCGCGCGGCGCGCAACGTCGGCTGGCGCGAACTGACCGTCGGAGACGGTGGAATGGCAATGCAGGTCGGCGTTCATCACTGTCTTAAAAAGGTTGTCCGACCATTTTACTGCAATGCACTAAGTGCACGCAGGGGATTTGTGAACGTCTTGGCCGACCGGCCTGAACGGAAGTCCGAGCCGTGTCCCACTTTCTCGGACATCGATTTTTATGCGCAAAAACTCATGCGCAAAATGCCTCGATCAGCGCCGCGATCTGTTCCGGCTGATCGTGATGAATCATATGGCCGGCATCATCGACAATCTTTTCGCGCCAATCGGGAAACGCGCGAAAACGAGCCTTGAATTCGTCGAGCGGGATGTCGCCGGCGAGGCTCGCCAGCGTAGGCGAGCCGGCCGCCTCGACGTGGAGCACCTTCGCGTGCACCTGTGCCCATACGGCCATCACCTCGTCGATACGATACAACTGCGGGCTACGGATTTTGTGCGCGGGATCCGCGAGCAGCATGAAGCCGCCCTCTCCGTCCGGTTTTGACCAGTGCTGCGCGAGAAAGCGCGCGCGCCGCCGGTCAAGGCGCGCGTTGTTCGCGATCAGGCGCGCCGCGACATCGTCAAGCGACGCGTAGTGGCGCAGCTGCGGCGGCTCGCGCATGTCGTCGAGCCAGCCGCGCAAACGCCGCGGCGCCTGTGCGGCATGCGCAGGCGCAAGACCGAAACCTTCGAGATCGACGACGCGCCTGACTCGCTCAGGGCGCACGCCCGCATAGAGACATACGACGTTCGCGCCCATGCTGTGGCCGACGAGATTCACGGCACCGGACGGCGCATAGTGATCGAGCAACGCGTCGAGGTCCGCAAGATACTCATGGAACCCGTAGTGACCACCGCCTTGCGTCGCAACCGGCCAATCCGACAGGCCGAAGCCGCGCGCATCCGGCGCGATCACGTGCCAGTCTCCGGAGAGCGCGTCGACGACGAACTGGAACGACGCCGCCACATCCATCCAGCCGTGCAGCATGAACAGCATCGGCGCGTCGGCGCGGCCCCAACGGCGCACGTGCAGTCGCACGCCACGCACGGAAACGAATTCGGAACGGGATTCAGTCATCGGCGCGATAAAAAAGAATGATCGTTCGATTATATCGACGCCCCGAAGCGTGTGCGCGGATATCCGTCAAGGCGCAGTCGAGTAAAGACTCAAACTTCGTCGTCCGATTCTCGCGCTTGCCGCGCTTGCCGCGACGGTGCCGACTCCAGTTCCGGTCGCGGATCAAGCCCCACCAGCGCCGCCAGTTCGGCTTCGTCGAAGCCCGCTGCGCGACGCGCGTCGAAATTGAACGGGCCGCGCAGCCTGGGCGCACGGTACTCGTCGGCCAGACGCAGGTAAGTCGCATGCGGGTCAAGCTGCGCGCGCTCACACAGATAACGGAACCACCGGTTGCCGATCAACACGTGGCCGATCTCGTCACGCAGGATCACATCGAGGATGGCGGCCGACGCGTGATCGCCTGCCTGCTGCAAACGCGCGCGGATCGGCGGCGACGCGTCGAGACCGCGCGCCTCGAGCGTACGCGGCACGAGCGCCATGCGTGCAAGCACATCGCCGCGCGTGCGGTCGCACATTTCCCACAGGCCGTCGTGCGCGGGGAAATCCCCGTACGCATGGCCGAACTCGAAGAGGCGCGCGCTCAACAACGAAAAGTGATGCGCTTCTTCAGCCGCGACACGCAGCCAGTCGGCGTAGAACGCGACCGGCATGCCGGTGAAGCGCCAGACCGCGTCGAGCGCGAGATTGATCGCATTGAACTCGATATGCGCGAGCGCGTGCAGCAAGACCGCGCGTCCTTCCACGGATTGCATGCTGCGCCGTCCGAGCTTGCGCGGCTCCACGAGTTCGGGGCGCGGCGGACGCCCAGGCAAGCCTGGCGGTTCATCGATGACGCGCTGCGAGTCCCATTGCGCGCTGCCGTCGGCCACGCGCGCGTGCAGCGCCTGGGCGGCTTGCGCTTTCGCAGCCGGGTTGTTCGCGCGCAGAATCGCGAGCGCTTCGGCGCGAGCGCAGCAGGCTGGTGAATCAGTGGTAACGGGAACAGCGGGTTGCATCGAATGAAGTCGGTTGAACAGAAAATCGGCAAGGCGCCCGATGGTAGCCGAACAGATAGTCGAAAAGACATCGAGCAGACCGAAAATCGGCGGCATGCCGGCCTGATATCGTCGAACCCCGCGCCGAACACCGGTCTGCGTGCCCTTCACGGGCAACCCTCGCGGCAACCTCGCGCGACGGATATGCGCAACCGTTTACAATACGCGCTTCAACCCTGCGGCGCGCCGCCGCACTTCGCCGGCGCGGCCGCCGTCGGCGGCCGCGCCCACCCAGATCACCCGGGAGACATAGTGGCAATCTACAAGCTTGGCGATGCAGCCCCCACCGTCCACGAAAGCGTGTTCGTCGCGGATACCGCGACGCTGATCGGCAAAGTCACCGTCGAAGAGAATGCAAGCATCTGGTTCGGTGCGTCGCTGCGTGCGGACAACGAGCCGATCACCGTCGGCACCGGCAGTAACATTCAGGAGAACGCGGTACTGCACACGGACCCGGGTTACCCGCTGACCATCGAAGCAAACGTGACGGTTGGCCATCAGGCGATGCTGCACGGCTGCACGATCAGGGAAGGCGCGCTGGTCGGGATTCAGGCGGTGGTCTTGAATGGTGCGGTGATTGGCCGCAACTGTCTGGTCGGCGCGGGCGCGGTCGTCACCGAAGGCAAGCAGTTTCCGGACAATTCGCTGATTCTCGGCGCACCGGCGAAAGTCGTGCGCGAACTGACGGAAGCGGATATCGCCGGTATGCGGCGCGCCGCGGAGAGTTACATCACGCGTCGCGAATTTTACAAGGCGCAGCTCGTGCGAGTCGGGTAAGTCAGCCGGCGTTGACACCGGCGGCACCCCGCTGCGCGACATTATCGAGGGAAAGTTGTGAGTGACCAGTTGCAAAAATTCATGTTCAGCGCGGCGCCTGTTCGCGGTGAAATCGTGTCGCTACGTAACACCTGGCAGGAGGTGCTGACGCGCCGCGATTATCCGGCGCCGGTACGCACGATACTCGGCGAAATGATGGCCGCGTGCGCGCTGTTATCGGCCAACCTGAAGTTCGATGGCACGCTGATCATGCAGATTTACGGCGACGGTCCGGTCAAGATGCTGGTCGTGCAGTGCAATTCGGATCTGTCGCTGCGCGCGACCGCGAAGTTTTCCGCGCAGTTCTCCGATGATGCCGCCGCGCAAACGATCGGCGAACACGCGAACGTCCCCGAGCTCATCAACGCGAGCGGCCACGGCCGCTGCGTGATTACGCTGGACCCGCGTAACAAGCAGCCCGGCCAGCAACCGTACCAGGGCATCGTGCCGCTGTCCGGTGAAGACGGCCCGCTCGAATCGATCGCACAAGTGCTCGAGCACTACATGCGCCACTCGGAACAGCTCGACACGCGGCTATGGCTTGCCGCAAACAGCGATCGCGCAGTCGGCATGCTGCTGCAGAAGTTGCCGGGCGACGGCGGTATCGTCCCGCATCCGGGCGAACTCGATGCCGATACGTGGGAACGCGTGTGCACGCTCGGCGGCACGCTGTCGCAGGACGAACTGTTGCGCGAGGAGCCCGCCACGCTGTTCCGGCGTCTTTTCTGGCAGGAGAACGTGCACCATTTCGAGCCGGCGAATACGCGTTTCGAATGCACATGCTCGCGCGAAAAGGTCGGCAGGATGCTGAAGATGCTGGGGCGCGAAGAAGTCGACAGCGTGCTGGAGGAACGTGGGCACGTCGAGATTCACTGCGAGTTCTGTAATCAGCGCTACGAGTTCGACCCGGTCGACGTCGCGCAGCTTTTCGTCGCCAGCGGGCTCTCCGAGGGCGTCGCGCCGGCCGCCGATCAGCGGCACTAACGCACGAGCCTGGCACGCGCGGCGGGTCGACGATCGGCGCCTGCCCCGCCCGCGTCTTGCGTGCCGCCCGACGGCGCGGCAAGATGAACGCGGTCCACCATGTCGACAGCCCTATGCCGTATGCGCGCGACATTTCCCCGTTTTACTCAGGCATCCGACTGATGGAGGCCGCCATGAGTATGCTTTCGTCACTGCCCCTCCACCGGATTGATCAGATGCGCACCGTCGCGACGCTGCTGCTCGTCGGCAGCGCGGCCGCGCTTGCGGGATGTGTGATGGATCCGCCCGGCCCGTCGCCGATCTACAGCCGTCTGCCTGCCGATCAGGCAGACGCGATCGCTGCCGCGCACGTGCTGACGCCTGAGGAACGCGCGCGCTACAACGCGATCGACCAGCAGGTGCTCGCCGAGCAGGATCAGGCGATGGCCGCCGAAGCCGCGGCGCAAGCGTGGCCGAGGTACTACCCCGCGCCGGTCAGCGTCTTCGGCAGCTATTCCAGCGGCGGCTGGGGACACGGCTGGGGCACCGGGATTGGCTGGGGCACCGGTTGGGGTCCCGGCTGGGGATGGGGCTGGTGATGGGGCCAGTGATAAGGCCGATCATGGCTGCGTATCCACGTGGAATCGTACGGAGTCACTCGCGCTTCGATTTTTCGCAGAGCCTGCCCGCTTAACCCGCGCTTTTTTTCTTGTCGCTCTCGTCCGCGCCCTTCTTCGTACCGTGCCGGTTGCGCTCAGCCTTCGGCCGCGACTCGGGATTCGGCACCACGCGCAACGGCGCAGCCGACATTTGCCCGCGCGTCGAGGTCGCCGCCGTCGGTGTATTCGATGCCGGCAATGGCGCATTCGGCGACACGAACTGCACGAACACTTCGCTGTCCTTGACCATCCCCATTTCGTAACGGGCCCGCTCCTCGACTGCGGCGGTGCCGTTCTGCAGGTCCTGGACTTCCCCTTCGATACGCTCGTTGCGAACCTTCTCGTCCGCGTTTTTCTTCAGTTGCTGGTCCAACTGCTGTTGCAGTTCGTGTACGCGGAGCCACCCTCCGTGCCCCCACCACAGCGGAAACTGGATCAGCACCAACAAGACGACCAAAGCGACAGTGACAAGGCGCATGAAGGCTTGAGCAGTAAATACGCGCCGCCCTGCGCTAAACGCAGGGCGGCGGGGTCAATCAGTCAACTGCGAGACAACCGTGAGCAGATTAAGCGAATCAACGCAGATTGTAGAACGCGGATTTGCCCGGGTAGCTCGCGATGTCGCCGAGATCTTCCTCGATACGCAGCAGCTGGTTGTACTTCGAAATGCGGTCGCTGCGCGACAGCGAGCCGGTCTTGATCTGTCCGGCGTTCAATCCGACCGCGATATCCGCGATCGTCGAATCTTCGGTTTCACCCGAGCGGTGCGAAATCACCGCCGTGTAGCCGGCGCGCTTGGCCATCTCGATCGCCGCGAAGGTTTCCGTCAGCGTGCCGATCTGGTTAATCTTGATCAGGATCGAGTTCGCGATGCCCTTCTCGATGCCTTCCTTCAGGATGCGCGTGTTCGTCACGAAGAGGTCGTCGCCGACCAGCTGGATCTTCTTGCCAAGCTTGTCGGTCAGCAGCTTCCAGCCTTCCCAGTCGCTCTCGTGCATGCCGTCTTCGATCGACACGATCGGGAACTTGTCGGCCAGCGTCGCCAGATAGTCGGTGAATTCCGCCGACGACAGTTGCAGCCCTTCGCCCGCGAGCTGGTATTTGCCGTCGTGATAGAACTCGCTCGCCGCGCAATCGAGCGCGAGCAGCACATCTTCGCCGGCACGATAGCCGGCCTTTTCGATGGCCTGCAGGATGGTCGACAGGCACTCGTCGTTGCTGCCGAAGTTCGGTGCGAAGCCGCCTTCGTCACCGACCGCCGTGCTCATGCCGCGGTCCGACAGAATTTTCTTTAGTGCGTGGAACACCTCGGCGCCGCAGCGCAGCGCTTCCCGGAAGGTCGGCTGGCTGACCGGCACGATCATGAATTCCTGGATATCGAGACTGTTGTTCGCGTGCGCGCCGCCGTTGACGATGTTCATCATCGGCACCGGCAGTTGCATCGCGCCCGAGCCGCCGAAGTAGCGGTAGAGCGGCAGGCCGGCTTCTTCCGCGGCGGCCTTCGCGACCGCCATCGACACGGCGAGCAGCGCATTGGCGCCGAGGCGCGACTTGTTGTCGGTGCCGTCGAGTTCAAGCAGCGTCTTGTCGAGGAACGCCTGCTCAGACGCATCGAGACCCATGATCGCCTCGGAGATCTCGGTATTGATGTGCTCGACCGCCTTCAGCACACCCTTGCCGCTGTAGCGGCCCGTTTCGCCATCACGCAGTTCGATCGCTTCGCGCGAACCGGTCGACGCGCCCGACGGCACCGCCGCGCGGCCCATCGTGCCCGATTCCAGCAGCACGTCGCACTCGACGGTAGGATTGCCTCGCGAATCGAGAATCTCGCGACCGATGATATCTACGATAGCACTCATAGTTTCCTCAGGAAGTTACGGTGGATTCGTTGCTTGTGAACGTGCGGCGCGAATGCCGCGTTGCGGCGGGTGCGGCGCCCGTGCGGATCGACGGCCATCGGGCGGCTCGCGGCGTGCGTGCAGTCTATACGGATTGCCGGGCGGACTGTCGGGCGGACGGTCCTCCGGATACGCAGCTGACGCACGGCGCGCGGCATCAATTGAAATCGTGTTCGAGGAACGGCGTGCGCTTGACGGCCTGATCGAGCGTAATGAGCGTTTCGAGCAGATCGGCCATGCGCGAGAGCGGCACAGCGTTCGGTCCATCGGACTTCGCTTCCGCGGGCTTCGGATGGGTTTCCATAAACAGCCCCGCGACCCCGGTCGCGACCGCTGCGCGCGCGAGCACCGGCACGAACTCGCGCTGCCCACCGGAGCTGGTGCCCTGCCCGCCGGGCAATTGCACCGAGTGCGTCGCATCGAACACGACCGGCGCGCCGGTTTCGCGCATGATCGCAAGCGAGCGCATATCGGACACGAGGTTGTTATAGCCGAATGACGCGCCGCGTTCGCAAGCCATGAAGCGGTCTTCGGAAAGCCCGGCTTCGCGAGCCGCATCGCGCGCCTTGTCGATCACGTTCTTCATGTCGTGCGGCGCGAGAAATTGCCCTTTCTTGATGTTCACCGGCTTGCCCGAACGCGCGCATGCATGGATGAAATCGGTCTGCCGACACAGGAACGCGGGGGTCTGCAATACATCGACCGTTGCCGCGACCTGCTCGATCTCCTCGATGCTGTGCACATCGGTCAGTACCGGCACGCCGAGCTGACGCTTCACTTCGGACAGGATGCGCAGGCCTTCGTCCATGCCGAGACCGCGAAACGACTTGCCGCTGCTGCGATTTGCCTTGTCGTACGAAGACTTGTAGATGAACGGAACCTTAAGCTTCGCGCAGACTTCCTTCAGCTTGCCCGCGGTGTCGATCGTCATCTGCTCCGACTCGACGACGCAGGTGCCGGCGATCAGAAAGAACGGTTTGTCGAGACCGATCTCGAAGTCGGCGAGCTTCATACTTTTTCCTCTTTCTTCTCCTCCGTGCGCGCCCGCTGATGCGCCTGCTGGTGTGCACGAGCGGCTTCGACGAACGATTTGAAGAGCGGATGCCCGTCACGCGGCGTGGAGGTGAATTCGGGGTGGAACTGCACGCCGACGAACCACGGATGCATATCGCGCGGCAGCTCCATCATTTCGGGGAGATCTTCGCTCGGCGTGCGCGCGCTGATGATCAGACCGCCCGCTTCGAGCTGCGGCACGAAGCGGTTGTTGACTTCGTAACGATGACGGTGCCGCTCGTTGACGTCCTTGCCATAGATTTCGGCGGCCATCGTGCCCGGCTTGATCGGGCAGCGCTGCGAACCGAGCCGCATCGTGCCGCCCAGGTCCGATTCCTCGCTGCGCTTCTCAACCTTGCCTTCGCGGTCGTACCACTCGGTGATCAGCGCAACCACGCGGTTCGGCGTGGCCGCATCGAACTCGGTGCTGTTCGCATCCTTGAGGCCGACGACGTCGCGCGCGAACTCGATCACCGCCAGCTGCATGCCAAGGCAAATGCCCAGATACGGCACCCTGGTTTCGCGCGCATAGCGGATTGCGGCAATCTTGCCTTCGGTGCCGCGCCGGCCGAAGCCACCTGGTACGAGCACCGCATCGAGATGCTTGAGGCTGTCGACGCCGTTCGCTTCGACCTCTTCGGAATCGATGTATTCGATGTTGACCTTGGTCGACGTATGGATGGACGCGTGACGCAGCGCCTCGATCAGCGACTTGTACGACTCGGTCAGCTCGACGTACTTGCCGACCATGCCGATCGTCACTTCGTGCTTCGGGTTCTCGAGCTTGTCAACCAGTTGCGCCCACATCGACAGATCCGCCGCCGGCGGCGTCAACTTCAGTTCGTCGCAGATGATGCCGTCAAGCCCCTGGTCGTGCAGCATCTGCGGAATCTTGTAAATGCTGTCGACGTCCCACACCGAGATCACCGCGTCTTCGGGCACATTCGAAAACATCGATATCTTCGCGCGCTCGTCATCTGGAATGCGGCGGTCCGCGCGGCACAGCAGCACGTTCGGATAGATACCGATTTCGCGCAGCTTCTGCACGCTGTGCTGCGTCGGCTTGGTTTTCAGTTCGCCCGCGGTGGCGATGAACGGCACCAGCGTCAGGTGCACGAAGCACGCGCTGTTGCGGCCAAGGCGCAAGCTCATCTGACGCGCGGCTTCGAGGAACGGCAGCGATTCGATGTCACCCACGGTGCCGCCCACCTCGACGATCGCGACATCCGGCTCACCGCACGTCGCCGATGCGGCGCCGCGTTCGATAAACGCCTGGATTTCATTCGTGATATGCGGGATGACCTGCACGGTCTTGCCGAGATAATCGCCGCGGCGCTCCTTGCGAATCACCGACTCGTAGATCTGGCCCGTCGTGAAGTTGTTGGCCTTGCGCATCTTCGTGCTGATGAAGCGCTCATAGTGGCCGAGATCCAGGTCCGTCTCCGCGCCGTCCTCGGTCACGAACACTTCGCCGTGCTGAAACGGACTCATCGTGCCGGGGTCGACGTTGATGTAGGGATCGAGTTTGAGGAGGGTGACTTTGAGACCGCGCGATTCGAGGATCGCGGCGAGGGAGGCGGCGGCAATACCTTTGCCGAGGGAGGACACTACGCCGCCGGTGACGAAAACATATTTGGTCATCGCTGGATGCTCGCAGGAAAAACGGATTATACCCGAAAGCAAGGGCTCAACCCAGCGATAAAACCTCGATCCGGGCCGTTTTGTGTGTCGTTTTTTCGACGCCCGTGTGCCGCTCATCTGTCATTCGCGTGCAGCTTAAACCGGCGCGCAAGCGACGAATGGCAGGCGCTCCATGCACGAACCGATCGGGGTATCCGTGCCCTCGCGCGCGCCGTCATTGCGCATGGATTACGCGGCAATTGCAACTCGCATGCACGGTCGGTGTCCGGCCGCTAATCCCGCCGATATCCCGCCGGTGTCGGTTACGCGCGCCGCTCCAGTTCATGCAGCATCCGCTGAACCGCGCGCGCCGTCTCGAGCGGCTTTTCCATCGGATACAAATGACTGCCGTCGATCCATTCGATATGACCGCCCGTCGCGCGCTGTGTCGCCGCCAGTCCCACCTGGCGGATCTCCTTCGAGTGCGTGCCCGCGATCAGGCCGACCGGCACCGGCACGCCGTGTGCGAGCCGCGAGCCGAGCGTGTGCGGCAGGGTCCGGTAAATCAGGTACTCGGTGCGGCGGTCGAACGCGAGCGTGCGCGCGCCGTCGGCCGCCGACTGCGGCACGGCGAAATCGATATAGTCGGACAGCACGCGCTCGTCCCAGCGCGCGAACGCGGGCTTCGCATGGAAGTGCCGCCAGGCGTCGTCGCGGCTCGCCCAATGCATGCGGCGCGTGCGCGTCACGGCCGCGGGCGAGAGCCGCTCGTCGAGGCCCGTCCACTGCGATACGCGCAGCATGCCGCTGCGCCAGCCGGCGATCACCGGCGAATCGAGCATCACCACGCCGCGCACCCAATGGGGTTTCTTCAGCGCGGCCATCAGCGACAGATAGCCGCCGAGCGAATGGCCGACCAGCCACACCGGATGCTCGTACGTGCGCCCGATGTCATCGAGCAGTTGTTCGACGAGATGCGGCCAGTCGCGCGTGACCGGAAAGCGCGGATCATGGCCGATGCGTTCGATGTAACGCAGTTCATAGGCGTCGCCCAGTTCGGCGAAGACAGTGCGGTAGGTCGACGCGGGAAAGCCGTTCGCATGTGAAAAGTGAATGACGTTTTTCAAGCGCTGCTGTCTCCGTTCGTCGTTGCAGGGTCTTGTTCGCCCGTTGCGGATGCGTCGTTGAAGACAGGTGATGCAACGCGCTCGCGCTTAGGGATCCATCCAGTATCTGCGGTGCGTACGCCGATAGGATTCGAGCGTGAGCACGCGTGGTCCGGCCACGCCGGCTTCAATGCGCACTGCCCCGTCTGCGTCGCTGCGCGGCAGCTCGATGTGCCGCGCGACGTATCGCGCGAAGACGCCTGGATGTGGGTGGTGAAAGCGGTTGCGATAGCCTACCTGAAATACCGCGATCAGCGGATCGATCGAGTCGAGGAAAGGCTCGGTCGACGACGTCTTGCTACCGTGGTGCGGCACCAGCAGGATCTGCGCACGCAGCGCATCGCGCTCGCGTGCGAGCAGGCTTCGTTCGACGGGCGCTTCGATGTCCGCTGCAAGCAACGCGGCAAGCGGCGGGGCGACTTCGCGAGGCGCCGCCGCAACGGTGCTGCTTGTGCTGCCTATGCTCACGCGCAGCACGCAGCAATGGGCATTGGGTCTGCCTTGCAAAGGTCCCGGGTCCGGCCACAACATCGTGAAATCGACGCCGTCCCACTGCCAATGCTGCCCCGCCGCGCACGGAAGCGTCTGTGCGCCGGCGGCGCGCGCACTGCTCCACAGTGCATGATCGGGTGGCAACGCGGCCAGCAACTGACGCACTTCCACCCCGTCGAGCACCGCCGCCGCGCCGCCCGAGTGATCGGAGTCGGCGTGGCTGATGACGAGCGTATCGAGCGTGTTCACACCGGCTGCCTGCAGATATGGCACGACCACCCGCTCACCGGCGTAGGTCGACTCGGGCCCCGGCCCTGCATCGAACAACAACGCGTGATGCGCCGTCTCGACGACGATCGCCGAACCCTGGCCGATGTCGAGCGCGGTCAGCCGGAATGTGCCCGGTGGCGGCCCCGATGGCGGCGGCACCAGTAGCGGCAGCCACGCGAGCGGCGCCGCCCAGCGCAGCGGCCAGCCGCGCGGCGCGAGACACCATGCGACACCGGCCGCCGCCGCGGCCAGCGCCCACGCGTCAGGTTGGCGCAGCCGCCAGAGCGCCCACGCCGGCCCCGATACCGTATGCAAGCCGACCGCGAGCGCTTCAAGCAGGTGGTGCGCGATGTTGAACGCGAATCCATCGAGCGGTGCGGGCAACGCGACGCCAGCCAACACGAGCGGTGTCACCAGCACGCTGACCCAAGGAATCGCGAACGCGTTCGCAAGCGGGCCGATCAACGGAATCTGCGCAAACCAGTACGCCGTGAGCGGCGCAAGCGCAACCGTGACAGCAAACTGCACGTGTGCGCCGCTGCGGATACGCGCGCCGAATGCGCGGCCGAGCGTGCGCGCGTGCACACGCGATGCGGCGGCGATACGGCTCGCGCGACGCCTGCTCGCAACGCGCGCGACAGCGTCCCTGTGCGCGCCGCTCGTGTATGAACCATCCAGGTCGACCAGGCCGCGCGCATCGAGGCCGCCGGACCCATCGCGTCCATCGCTGTCAGTGCGCGGCGCCACTCGCCCCGACGTCGCAAACAGAATCGCGGCCACCGCGCAGAAGGACAACCAGAAGCCCGCCGCCGTGACGGCCCACGGGTCGATCAGCAGCACGAGCCCGAGCGCCCATGCCAGCACGACGGACGGTGCAACCCTGCGTCCGCTGACGAACGACAGCGCGACGACGGTAAGCATCCACAACGCTCGCTGCGCGGGCACGTTGAACCCGGCGAGCGCCGCATGAAACGCGCCGAACAGCGCGCCGCATGGAGCGGCCACCTTCTGCGCGGGCAGCACGAGCGGCCAGGCGATGCAAAGACGCCCGCCGATCCAGCCGGAGCGCCGCCAGACGGCACTGGCAAACCAGGCGGCGAGCCCAGCGACAAAGCCGATATGCAGTCCTGAGATCGCGACCAGGTGACTCGTGCCGGTCGCACGCATCAGTTGCCAGTCGGCGGCGCTCACGGCATCCTGCGCGCCGATCGCCAGTGCGATGACGATGCCCCGATGCGGCGCATTCGTGAGCACCTGATCGATGCGCGCGCGCAACGCAGCGCGCCAGCGGTCCACGGTCACGCCGACGCCGCGCGCGTCGCCTTCGAGCCGCTGCGCCGCGGCGGGACGCGTGACGTAGCCGGTTGCGCGGATGTTGCGGGCAAAAAGCGCCGCCTCCGCGTCGCGCACACCGAAGTTCGCATTGCCATGCGCGCGCTTAAGACGCACCACAAGGCGCCAGCGCGCGCCTGGCGTGAGCCCTTCGGGCAGCGGTGCACCCTGTGGGATCCACGACAGCTGCAATGTGCGAGGAAAGTGTTCGACAGGCGCATCCGCCGCTTCGACAACGAACAGAAAACGCACGCCGCCGTCGCCCCCATCGCCGTTGGCTGCGCGATCGCCGGTATAGCTCGGCAGTCCTTTGATATGGCCGCGCACTTCGATATCGCGCCCTTCCCAGTCGACAGGCAGCGCATACGCGAGGCGCGCGTGCGCACGCCATGCGGCATAGCCAAAGCCAATGCAAAACGCAGCAAGCCACACCGCACACCACGCGGCCCGCCTGCGCGCCACGCGTTCACCGTGGCCGCCCAGCCCCCAAAGCGCGCTGCCGCTCGCGACGCAAACCGTCAGGACCAGCAACGTCGCGCCAAACAATCCGGGCAACGCCGCCTGCTGCTGCAGCCACACGACACCCAACGCAAACCCGCACCACACTGCCCGCATGCCCCCTCCGCGCCGACTCACGGCGTGCGCGGGCCAGCGGCAGCGCGCCGCCGCACGCTTCAGCACGCGCGGCCGCCGGCCTCCAGCGCCCGTTGCGCATCACCGCTGTCGATTATGCAGAGGAAAGAGCGAGCCGCGGCAACGCGGCATGCGCGTTAGCCGTTGTGCATAGTGCAAGCTCGTGTTCGTCGATATGACGCTGCTGCGCAAGACTCGCGCCGATCGCGGGAATCTGGTCCGGCGTATTGCGCTGCCGATAGAGCCATGCAGGCGGAATGTCGGGCGCATCGGTCTCGACGACGATCGCATCAAGCGGCAGTTGCGCCGCCAGACGCCGGATCTGCAGCGCCCGCTCGAACGTCAGATTGCCGCCGAAGCCAAGATGCATGCCCTGGTCGATAAAAGCTTGCGCCTGCTGAAAACTGCCGTTGAACGCGTGCGCGATGCCGCGATGCACCTGTTGCCGGCGCAGCCCTTTCAGCACCTGGTCCTGCGATTTGCGCACATGGCAGATGGCCGGCAGATCGAACTCATGGGCGAGCTTCAGTTGCTCGTGATAGAAGAATTGCTGGCGCGCATCGTCGAGCCCCGGCACGAAATAGTCGAGACCGATTTCGCCGATACCGACAAAGCGCGGATCGTCGAGGCTCGCTTCGATTTCCATGCGCAGTGCGTCGAGATCGCTCTCCTGCGCATGCGGTGTGTAGAGCGGATGGATGCCAAGCGCGTACGCGCCGCCATCGACACGATGCGCAAGCTCACGCACGCCCGCGAAGCCCGCGCGTTGCACGCCCGGGATCACGATACGCGAGACGCCTGCATCGCGCGCCGCGGCCGCAATCGCATCGCGGTCTGCGTCGAACTCTGAAGCATCAAGATGGCAGTGCGTATCGATCCACATGCGAACGGCCTCGCGAGTGCAGCGGTTGCCTGAGGTGAAGGTCAGACCGGAACGGGCGGCTCCTCGTACAGCACGCCGTCGCGCAAGCGCACCACGCGATCGCAGCGCGCGGCCAGGTCCTGATCGTGCGTGACGATCACGAAGCTGGTGTCGAGCGTGCTGGACAATTCGAGCATCAGGTTGAATACCGTATCGGCCGTGCCGCCGTCGAGGTTGCCGGTCGGCTCGTCGGCGAGTACGCAGGCGGGCTTCGTGACCAGCGCCCGCGCAATCGCGACGCGTTGCCGCTCGCCACCCGACAGTTCGCCGGGGCGATGCTTCGCGCGATGTGCGAGACCGACTCGTTCGAGCATCGAGAGTGCCTCGCGGCGCGCGTCCTCGGTGGTCATCCGGCGGATTCGCAACGGCATCGCGACGTTGTCGAGCGCGCTGAATTCCGGCAGCAAGTGATGGAACTGGTAGACGAAGCCGAGTGCGCGGTTGCGCAGATCGTTACGCTCGCGCTCGGAGAGCTTCGTGAACGGCTTGCCCAGCACCGACACGACGCCCGCGCTCGGGTCGTCGAGGCCGCCCAGCACGTGCAGCAGCGTGCTTTTGCCGGAACCCGACGCACCGACAATCGCGAGCTTCTCGCCGCGCCGCACCGACAGCTGCGTGTTGTTCAGCACCGACACGTTCAGCCCCCCCTGCACGAACGCCTTCGAGATGCCGGTCGCTTCGAGCACGTACGGATGAAGCCCGCTGGTATCGCTGGAATTTCGCATAGCTTGCGGATTCGGACGGTCATTCATAGCGCAGCGCCTCCGCCGGACGAACTTTTGCCCCGCGCCAGCTCGGATAGAGTGTTGCGAGTGACGACAGCACGAAAGCGATCACGCCGATCTTGGCCACATCGCCGGGCACGAGCTCAGACGGCAGCTCGCTGATGAAATACACCGACGGCGGCAGAAACTGGATGCCAAGCACATGCTCGATCATCGGCACCAGCCACGGAATGCTCCAAGCGATCAGACAGCCGAGCGCGACACCGATCGCCGTGCCGATGAAACCAATCGTGATGCCTTGCACGACGAAGATCTTCATGATCGAGCCCGGCTGCGCGCCGAGTGTGCGCAGGATCGCGATATCGGCCTGCTTGTTGGTCACCGTCATCACGAGCGACGATACGAGGTTAAATGCCGCGACCGCGATAATCAGCGTGAGGATGATGAACATCATGCGCTTTTCGATCTGCACCGCGGAGAACCAGGTCTTGTTCTGCTGCGTCCAGTCGCGGATGTACAGGTCGCCCGACAGCGTGCGCGCGAGCTGATGCGCGACCTCCGGCGCGCGCTGCATATCTTTGAGCTTCAGGCGTACGCCTGTCGGCGCGGGCAAACGGAACAGCGCCTGCGCGTCGCGGATATTGATGAGCGCAAGCGTGCTGTCGAACTCGTAATGGCCGGACTCAAACACCCCGACAACGCTGAATTGTTTCAGACGCGGCAGCATGCCGGCGGGCGTAATCGTGCCTTCCGGGGCGACCAGCGTGATCTTGTCGCCAACCGTCACGCCGAGACTCGCGGCGAGGTCCGCGCCGAGCACGATACCGAAGTCGCCGGGCAGCAGATCCGCGAGCCGGCCGGCGCGCATCTCCTTGTCGATATCGGACACCTGCGGTTCCAGCGACGGATCGACACCGCGCAGCGCGACGCCGCTCACTGCGTCCTGGCGCGTGAGCAGCGCCTGCGCTTCGACGTAAGGCGCCGCACCGATCACTTCCTTGTTCTGACGCGCTTCCTTTGCGGTGAGCTGCCACTCGGGCATCGAGCCGGTCGGCGAAAAGATTTCGACGTGCGCGAGCACCGATAACATGCGGTCGCGCACTTCTTTCTGAAAACCGTTCATCACCGACAGCACGACGATCAGCGCCGCGACGCCGAGCGCGATGCCCGACATCGACACGAGCGCGATGAACGAGATAAAGCCGTTGCCGGTCGTGCGTTTGCCGGCGCGGGTGTAGCGCCAGCCAATTTGCCATTCGTACGGAAGTTTCAAGCGAATCCTTGTCTGCGGGTTATGCAACTGCGGTGTACAGCGGCGGCGCGTCGGGCGGCCGCAGCGGACTACGGCTGGCGGGCTGCGACCGGCTCGATGCGACCGGCCCACCGCGGCTTGCCATCAGGTGCTGCGAAAGCGACGTTTCCTTGCGGCCTGTAGGCCGCGCCGTAGTGGTTTGGCGCGAATTATGACGGATGGTTCAGCGCCGCGGCGGATTGGCCACGCCACTTTGATGAATCTTCAGTCTTGCCTGACCCGAATCGACCGCGAAGTTTGCCATACATTGTCGCCGAATCGGCCGAAGGCGCGCTTGACGGGCTATTTTGAGACGGTGGAGACGGTAGTATCCGCGCTCGGGGTCGTATCCGGCCCATGTTCATTACGGGAGCGCGAGGTGGAACGGAACTGAAAACGGATTCGTGGCACCGGTACATGCTGTACAAGCGCGAGAGGTACTTACGGAGCGTGATTGCGTCAACAGAAGAGCGCGAGGCGATCGCAGCAGGACAGAAATTTGCGCTGGCGGCCTACCCTGACTGTGGGCCGACGACGCGGATCTGGTCAAGCGTGTGAGACGCTTTCTGGGCGACAACTTTTATTGGCACGAGCGCCTGGCGAAGACGGCCCCTGCTTTGGAGATCGTCCTGACGCTGCAGGATATGTGGTGCAAGGCGGGTCGATTGTCGTGATTCCGGAACCCGCACCGCCCGTTGCCGGCCTCGCCTGGCCGCCGCGAAAACCGTAAGCGTCTTCGTTTTGGGGTGTCGACAACTACGACGCGGCGCTCGACGTGCCGGTCATGGATCGCTATCGTGCACAGCTCGCACGCATCGAAGCCGAGCGTACAACGTGGGATGAAGTGTCGTCGTTGGAAGTCGAACCCGAAACAGAAAATTGAGCCTATTCATGAATCACTCAGCCTACTCTGTCGTTTCGTCCTATGCTGAGGACCGCCAGTTGCTAACCGTAAAGGCAGTCAATTCAACCGAGCTTGCCGCGCTAATGACAAACCGGCTCGAAATGCCGATCCTTCTGGACGAGTTCAATTTCGCACTTGACGATGAATTTGCACGACCGCTTGGCGTCGCGATGCTCAACCTTGTCGCGCTCGGACAGCCGAATATCAAACAGTACATGAGTGTTACCCCGGAGCCGATCTCGGACACTACGAACAACAAGAATTGACTGTCTCCCGTGACTCCCCCCAACGCAAATCGATCCCCCCGACAGATTGCCCTACAATGCGCAGCATCATGCCTGCCAACCGCCTGCACCTGCTCATCCCTTTCGCGCTGCCGTCCGCAGCCGACGCCTCCACCGCGCTGCATAACCTCCAGACTCCCGCGCTCGACAAGCTGGTCGCGCGCGCGACGCTGGTCGAACGGGTAATCGGCGAAGACTTCCAGCGCACGCTGCCGCATGAGCGATGGGTCGCACGTCAATTCGGCGCGCTGCCGGGCGCAAACGCGTCAACGCCGGCCACCACCACTGGCACCGCCGGCACGTCCGCCGCAGACGAAGCGCCGCTCGCCCCCTACATGCTGCTCGCCGACGGCGGCGATCCGGGCGCCGCAAGCTGGGCCTGCGTACAGCCCGTCCACGTGCGGATCGCGCACGACCATCTGGTGCTGATCGATCCCGCGTCGCTCGAACTCTCCGATGCCGATGCTGCCACACTGCTTGCCGTCGCCCGTCCGCTGATCGAAGAGCTCGGTGTGCGGATCGAAGCGCCGCAGCCGTCGCGCTGGTATCTGTCGACCGATGCGTTCAGCGCTCTAGCCGGCGCGTCGCCGCTGCGCGCCAGCGGCCGCAATATCGAGATCTGGCTGCCGCACGAAGCGCACACGGGCGAACGCTCGCGCGCGTGGATGAAGTTGCAGAACGAAGTGCAGATGGCGTGGTTCGAACATCCCGTCAACGAAGCACGCGAAGCGCGCGGGCTGCCCGCGGTCAACTCGATCTGGTTTCACGCGCAAGGGGTCGTGCGCCCGGTGACGAGTCCGTTCTCCCGAGTGCTCTCCGAAGCCGCCGCGACGCGCGGCCTCGCGCTCGCCGCGCATGCCGCGATCGATGCGCCACCGCCTTCATTCGCTGAAACGCGCATGAGCGATGCGACGCATCCATCGGGCGCGGCCGCCACCACACTCGTCGAACTCGACCCATTCTCGATTCCGTATATCTCGCAGGACTGGGCAAACTGGAACACCGCCTTCGCCGCACTCGAGCGCAACTGGTTCGCCCCGGCGCTCGCCGCGCTCGAAGCAGGCGAACTGGGCGAACTCGGTCTCACGCTATGCGGCGACACCGGCTCCGTCACGCTGTCCGTCACGCGCGGCGATCTGCGCAAGTTCTGGCGACGGCGCCTGTTCGCATCGCTTTTCATCGAATGACCGGCCGCGCATGAGCGTTTCCATGAGTGCTCCCGTCACCCGCGACTCACACCGCGTTCACGCCGCCCGCCGTGCGGCGTTTGCGGTCTGCGTCCCCCTCCCCTTCTTTGCCGCAGGCCATACCCGCCTGCCCATGCCCGCATGACTCGCATTGTTACCCGCGCGTGCCCACCGGCCGACGCCGAAGCCCTCACCCGTCACGGCCTGCATCCGGTGCTCGCGCGTCTGTACGCGGCGCGCGGCGTATGCCTGCCCGATGAACTCGAAACCGGCCTCGCCCGACTCGTGCCGCCGACCGCGCTGCGCGGCTGCGACACAGCCGCCGCATTGCTCGCCGACGCGCTCGAATCCAGGCGCCGCATGCTGGTCGTCGCGGATTACGACTGCGACGGCGCCACCGCATGCGCGGTCGCCGTACGCGGACTGCGGATGTTCGGCGCGCAGATCGATTACCTGGTGCCGAATCGCTTCGAATACGGTTACGGACTCACGCCCGAGATCGTCGCGCTCGCCGCTGCGCGGCCGAACGGCAAGCCCGATCTGCTGATCACTGTCGACAACGGCATCGCGAGTGTCGATGGCGTCGCCGCGGCAAACGCGCTCGGCATCGATGTGCTGGTCACCGACCATCACCTGCCCGGCGACGCGTTGCCCGCCGCGCGCGCGATCGTCAATCCGAACCAGCCGGGCTGCACCTTCCCGAGCAAATGCATCGCGGGCGTGGGCGTGATGTTCTATGTGCTGCTCGCGCTGCGCGCCGAGTTGCGCAAACGCGGCGCATTCGGCGACGCGCGTCCCGAACCGCGCCTCGACGGCCTGCTCGACCTCGTCGCGCTCGGCACGGTGGCCGACGTCGTGAAGCTCGACGGCAATAACCGCGTGCTGGTCGCGCAAGGATTGCAGCGGATCCGCAACGGCCGCATGCAGCCAGGCATCGCCGCACTGTTTCGCGCCGCGGGCCGCGATGCACGCAGTGCGGCCGGCTTCGATCTCGGTTTCGCGCTCGGTCCGCGGCTCAACGCGGCCGGGCGTCTCGCCGATATGTCGCTGGGCATCGAGTGCCTGACCACCGACGACGTCGGCCGCGCATGGCAGCTCGCCCAGCAACTGGACGGCATGAACCGCGAGCGCCGCGAAATCGAAGCCGGCATGCAGCAGCAGGCGCTCGACGACCTCGCCACGGTCAACCCCGACGGCACCGCGACGATCACGCTGTTCAACGCAAGCTGGCACCAGGGCGTGATCGGCATCGTCGCCGGCCGGCTGAAAGAGAAGTTCCACCGGCCTTCGTTCACGTTCGCGCTCGCCGACGACAGCGGCACGCTCATCAAAGGTTCGGGCCGTTCGATCGCCGGCTTTCATCTGCGCGACGCGCTTGATCTGATCTCGAAGCGCGAGCCGGGCCTGATCGTGCGCTTCGGCGGCCATGCGATGGCAGCCGGCATGACGCTTGCAACGGCCGACCTGCCGCGCTTTGCAGCCGCATTCGAAGCCGTCGCCCGCGAGTGGCTGACCGACGACGCGCTCGCGCGCACCGTCGAAACCGACGGCGATCTCGAAGATGCGTACTTCACGCCTCAATTCGTCGAAATGCTCGACGCGGCCGTCTGGGGACAGGGCTTTCCAGCGCCGCTCTTTTCCGGCGAGTTCGACGTGATGTCACAGGCGCTCGTGAAGGACAAGCACCTGAAGCTGCAGCTCGCGCGCGGCCGCCAGCGCTTCAACGCAATCTGGTTCAACCATACCGAGACGCTGCCGGCGCGCGCGACCGTCGCCTATCGGCTCTCGCGCGATACGTGGAACGGCATGTCGCGCGTGCAACTGATCGTCGAACACGCGCTCGGCGACGTCGCCTGACGCATCCTGCGCGCCGCCGTCTCAAGCGGCGTCCACGCGCGTGGGATCGGCGAAGCGAGGGCGAAGCGAGGGCGAAGCGAGGGCGAAGCGAGGGCGAAACGCGCGTGAAACGCGCACGAGTCAGGCACGCGTCACGCGCGACTCACGCCCGGAATCCCGCGTGGAATCCCTGCGAATGCGCCGTAAATCCGTGCGCAATCCCTGTGTTGCAGGCCGGCGCCGGCCGTCGATCGGCTATAATTTCACCTTTTTACGAAGCCTCAAAAGATCGACATGGAAGCGGAACGTCTCAACGCGATCGAAGCCTCTCTGGCAGACCTGCGCACGCGCGCGGGCGAGCTACGGGGGTATCTTTGACTACGACGCCAAAGCGGTAAGGCTCGTCGAAGTCAACCGGGAACTCGAAGACCCGAACGTCTGGAACGACTCGCAGCACGCGCAGTCGCTCGGTAAGGAAAAGAAGCTGCTCGAGGGTGTCGTCGACGTTCTTGCGTCGCTCGACAACGACCTGCGCGATACGCAGGACCTGTTCGACATGGCCCGCGAGGAAAATGACGAAGCGACACTCGTCGCCTGCGACGAGGACGTGGCGAAGCTCCAGGCACGCATCGAAGACCTCGAATTCCGCCGGATGTTCTCGAACCCGGCCGACCCGAACAACGCGTTTATCGATATCCAGGCCGGCGCCGGCGGCACCGAAGCGTGCGACTGGGCGTCGATGCTGCTGCGCCAGTACCTGCGCTATTGCGAGCGCAAGGGCTTCAAGACCGAAGTGCTCGAGGAATCGGAAGGCGACGTCGCCGGCATCAAGAGTGCGACGATCAAGGTCGAAGGCGAATACGCGTACGGCTATCTGCGCACCGAGACCGGCATTCACCGGCTCGTGCGCAAATCGCCGTTCGATTCGTCGGGCGGTCGCCATACGTCGTTCTCGTCGGTCTTCGTGTATCCGGAAATCGACGAATCGTTCGAGATCGAAATCAACCCGGCGGACCTGCGCATCGATACCTTCCGCGCGTCCGGCGCCGGCGGCCAGCACATCAACAAGACCGATTCGGCGGTGCGCATCACGCACATGCCGAGCGGCATCGTGGTGCAGTGCCAGAACGATCGCTCGCAGCACCGTAACCGCGCGGAAGCGATGGCGATGCTGAAGTCGCGCCTCTACGAAGCGGAAATGCGCAAGCGCCAGTCCGAGCAGGACAAGCTCGAAGCGGGCAAGTCGGATGTGGGCTGGGGCCACCAGATCCGCTCTTACGTGCTCGACAACAGCCGTATTAAAGATCTGCGCACCAACGTCGAAATCAGCAATACGAAGAGCGTGCTCGACGGCGATCTCGACGCGTTTATCAGCGCGAGCCTGAAACAGGGTATTTGAGTTGCAGATTCGGCGGCACGGCATGAATAGCCGGGCCGCGTGTTTTGTCGCGGGGTGGCGTCGAGTACCGTTCGCCTTGCCCGCAAGCCTCCCCGCCTACCGACCATCATCATGACCGAACCGACGACCCCAACCACCGCCGCGGCCGACGACGACAACCCGATCATCGCGGAACGCCGCGAAAAGCTGCGCGGGCTGCGCGAGCAAGGCGTCGCGTACCCGAACGATTTCAAGCCGACCCACCACGCCGCCGATCTGCAGACGCGGTACGCCGAAACGGACAAGGAAGCGCTCGAAGCGCAGGCGCCCGGTGTCGCGCTCGCCGGCCGGATGATGTTGAAGCGCGTGATGGGCAAGGCGAGCTTCGCGACGGTGCAGGACGGCTCGGGCCAGATCCAGTTCTTCGTCACGCCCGCTGACGTCGGCGAAGCGACTTACGAAGCGTTTAAAAAGTGGGACCTCGGCGACATCATCGCGGCGCGCGGCGTGCTGTTTCGCACGAACAAGGGCGAGCTGTCGGTGCGCTGCGCCGAACTGCGACTGCTGTCGAAGGCGCTGCGTCCGCTGCCGGACAAGTTCCATGGCCTCGCCGATCAGGAAATGCGCTACCGGCAGCGCTATGTCGATCTGATCGTCACGCCGGAAGCACGCAAGACATTTATCGCGCGCACGAAGACGATCTCATCGATCCGCCAGTTCATGTCGGACGCGAGCTTCATGGAAGTCGAAACGCCGATGCTGCACCCGATTCCGGGCGGCGCCGCGGCGAAGCCGTTCGTCACGCATCACAACGCGCTCGATATGCAGATGTTCATGCGCATCGCGCCGGAGCTGTACCTGAAGCGGCTGATTGTCGGCGGCTTCGAACGCGTGTTCGAGATCAACCGGAATTTCCGTAACGAGGGCGTGTCGCCGCGCCACAATCCGGAATTCACGATGATGGAGTTCTACGCCGCGTACACCGACTACAAGTGGCTGATGGACTTCACCGAGCGGTGCATCCGCCAGGCGGCGATCGATACGCTCGGCACGGCCACCATCAGCTACCAGGGGCGTGAGCTCGATCTGTCGAAGCCGTTCCACCGGCTGACCATCACGCAGGCCATCCTTAAACACGCACCGCACTACACGGAAGCGCAATTGTCGGACGCGGCGTTCCTGCGCACGGAACTGAAGAAGTTCGGCGTCGACACGAGTGCGCCGAAGTTCCTGAACGCGGCGCTCGGCTCGCTGCGACTCGCGCTCTTCGAAGAAACCGCTGAAGCCCAGTTGTGGGAGCCGACCTTCATCATCGACTATCCGATCGAAGTATCGCCGCTTGCGCGCGCTTCGGATTCGGTCGAAGGAATCACCGAGCGCTTCGAGCTCTTTATCACCGGCCGCGAAATCGCCAACGGATTTTCGGAACTCAACGATCCGGAAGACCAGGCCGCGCGCTTTCGCAAGCAGGTCGATCAGAAAGATGCCGGCGACGAAGAAGCGATGTACTACGACGCCGACTATATCCGCGCGCTTGAATACGGGATGCCGCCGACCGGCGGCTGCGGCATCGGCATCGACCGCCTTGTGATGCTGATCACCGACAGCCCAAGCATTCGCGACGTGATCCTGTTCCCGCACCTGCGGCGCGAAGACTGACGCGGCGGATGGCGACACGACTGCGCACACGCCTTCGCGTGCGTGCACAAACAAACGCCCGCATACGGTCGGACACCGTATGCGGGCGTTGTCTTTTGTGTGCGCCGGACTGATCGTTTGTAACTATCGGTAAGCGGTGCGGGGCGGCACGGCATGCCGCACGACACGTGACACGTGACGCGATCGTTCATTCGATACAGAAGACGTTACAAATTGAAACCCTGCGCCAATCCCGTTGTCGGACACTGTATGCATGATCAATGGTCGACTCTGCCAGAGACGGAGCCCCAACATGGACAAGCCGAACAACACCCCCTCTTCTTCGTCGCCACGCCGCCTGCATCCGCTGATCGCGACCGCCGCAGGCGCGGTCATCGTCGCGAGCCTCGCCGCTACCGCCGCGATTACCGGCGTATTCCCGAAAGCGTCCAGCGACAACGAGCAATCCAATCAGACGCAAACCGCGCAAATCGCTTCGCAACCGGTCGTCGACACGGCGCAAGCCGCCAATCCGGCGCAATACGAGCCGCAACAGCAGCCGCAGCCGCAGGTTGTGCAGCAAGCGCAGCCGCAGCCGGTGCCCGTCCCTGTTCCTGTTCCCGCGCAGCCACCCGCGCAGGCTGCGCAGCAGCCGCAACCGGCGCCTGAGCAGCAGCCACAACAACAATACGCGCCGCCGCAACAGGCCGCTCGCCCAGACGTATGCTCGAGTTGCGGCACCGTGGTCGCGATATCGGAAGTCAAGCAGGAAGGTCACGGCACTGGAATCGGCGCGGTCGGTGGCGCGGTCGCGGGTGGCGTGATCGGCAATCAGTTCGGTAGCGGCGGAGGCCGCACCGCGATGACCGTGCTCGGCGCGCTTGGCGGCGGTTTCGCCGGCAATTCGGTCGAAAAGCACCTGCGCACGACAACCAGCTATTCGGTCCGCGTACGGATGGAGAACGGCAAGATGCGGTACTTCACGTATCACCAGCCACCGCCGTTCCAGCAAGGCGAGCGCGTGCGGATCGAGAACGGCGCGCTGGTCGCCGGTTAAGACCGCGCCGCCGAATGCAAAAAGGCGAGTCCCGAAGGAATCGCCTTTTTTGTGTGCGGCCGACTTGCGTCGCGACGTGAATCAATAATCCGCGTCTTCGATCCACGCGGCCTGGATTGCTTCGAGAATCTTCTCATTCGACCGGTTCGGGTCGTCGTCGAAACCATCCAGTTCCATTATCCAGCGATGCAGATCCGTGAACCGCACCTGTTGCGGATCAATCTCCGGGTGCTTGTCCGTCAACGCCATTGCGATGTCCTGCGTATCGGTCCACTTCATGGCTGCGTACTCCTTGTTAGTGATTTTCCTTCGCGTGATTGATCGAGTAGCGCGGAATTTCAACGACCAGGTCGTCGCTTTCCGGCACGATCGCCTGGCAAGACAGCCGTGACTCGCGCTCGAGCCCCCAGGCTTTGTCGAGCAGGTCGTCCTCGTCTTCCTCTGACGGCTCGAGCGCATCGAAGCCCTCGCGCACGATCACATGACATGTCGTGCACGCGCATGACTTCTCGCACGCGTGCTCGATTTCGATGCCGTTCTCGAGCAGCGTGTCACAGATGCTCTTGCCCGGCACGGCGTCGATCACCGCACCTTCCGGGCACAGTTCGACGTGAGGCAGTACAACGATTTGAGGCATAGGGGGTTCCGCTTGATACGGTTTTGCTGCCGCGCCTGATACCGGCTTGGCGCAGCCCGGCAGCATCCTGTTATTTTACTGACAGCGCGTCCGATTTTGGCACGCGCCCCATGACAGACGTGACGTGATCGTGGGCAGCAGCCGGGCGCGTTCAGATCTCATCGAGCTTGCGGCCCGCGAGCGCGCGGCGAATGCCCTTGTTCATCCGGCGTGCCGCGAATTCGTCGGTGCCGGCTGCGAGCGCCTTCGTCGCCGCTTCAACCGCGTCCACGTCGTCGCTGCGCGCGACGTTGCGCAACGCGGCAAGCAGCGTATCCAGCGCGCCGCGTTCGTCGGCGTCGAGCAGTTCGCTGTCTGCGACAAGCGCCGCATCCGTCGCTTCGATCAGCCGCTGCGCCTCGACCTGCGCTTCGCGCAGCGCGCGAGCGCGCATATCGACTTCCGCGGCGCTAAAGCTGTCTTCGAGCATGCGCGCGATATCGTCGTCGGCCAGACCATACGACGGTTTCACGACCACCGACGCCTCGACGCCCGAATGCTGCTCGCGCGCGAACACCGATAGCAGGCCATCGGCATCGACCTGGTAGGTCACGCGGATGCGCGCCGCACCGGCCGCCATCGGCGGAATGCCGCGCAGTTCGAAGCGCGCAAGCGAGCGGCAATCCGACACCAGTTCGCGTTCGCCCTGCACGACGTGGATCGCCATCGCCGTCTGGCCATCCTTGAATGTCGTGAAATCCTGCGCGCGGGCGACTGGAATCGTCGAATTGCGCGGGATGATCTTTTCGGTGAGACCACCCATCGTTTCGACGCCAAGCGACAGCGGAATCACATCGAGCAGCAGCCATTCGTCGCCGTCGGCGCCGCGGTTGCCGGCCAGCAGATCCGCCTGGATCGCCGCGCCAAGCGCGACGACCTGATCCGGATCGAGATTGGTGAGCGGCGGTTGCCCGAAAAACGATTCGACCGCGCGGTGGATCACCGGCATGCGCGTCGCGCCGCCGACCAGCACCACGCCCTTGATGTCCGCCGGCGTCACTTTCGCATCGCGCAACGCTTTGCGCGTCGGACCGAGCGTGCGCCGCACAAGCGCTTCGGTGACGGCCGCAAACGTGGGCTCGTCAATCGTCTGATGGAGTTGCACGCCGTTCGAAAGTGTGACGTCGAGCGTCGCCTGCGGCGTGCTCGACAGCGCCTCTTTCGTCGTGCGCACGGTATCGAGCAGCAAACGCACGTCTTCAGGCGTGAGCGTTTGCGGTGCAATGCCCGCTTGCGCCAGCATATGACGATATAGCAGATGGTCGAAGTCGTCGCCGCCAAGCGCCGAGTCGCCGCCCGCCGCGAGCACTTCGAACACGCCCTTCGTGAGCTTCAGGATCGACAGATCGAATGTGCCGCCGCCCAGATCGAACACCGCGTAGAGCCCTTCGGAGCCGTTGTCGAGCCCGTAGGCAATCGCCGCGGCGGTCGGCTCGTTCAGCAGGCGCAGCACATTCAGGCCGGCCAGTCGCGCGGCGTCTTTCGTCGCCTGGCGTTGCGCTTCGTCGAAATACGCGGGCACCGTGATCACGGCGCCGACCAGTTCATCGCCGAGCGTATCCTCGGCGCGCTGACGCAGCGTCGCAAGAATCTCCGCCGACACCTCGACCGGGCTCTTCACACCATCGACGGTGCGGATTTGCACCATGCCGGGCGCGTCGACGAAATCGTAAGGCGCGTTCTCGGCGCCCTCCACTTCGCGCTTGCCGCGGCCCATGAAGCGCTTG
This sequence comes from Paraburkholderia humisilvae, assembly GCF_902859855.1. Taxonomy (GTDB): domain Bacteria; phylum Pseudomonadota; class Gammaproteobacteria; order Burkholderiales; family Burkholderiaceae; genus Paraburkholderia; species Paraburkholderia humisilvae. The sequence continues at coordinate 114,741 of NZ_CADIKH010000002.1, read as the reverse complement.
ACCGACACGATCGTGTTGCGCGGGTCGCTCGCCGCTTCGGCTTTCGCGGTACGGCCGATCCGGCGGCCGCCTTTCTCCAGATAGCGGACCACCGAAGGCAGTAGCGCGTACCCTTCCGCGTCGGGCAATACGTCGGGCACGCCGTTGCGCACCGCGGCGACGAGAGAGTTGGTCGTGCCGAGATCGATCCCAACCGCCAGACGCCTTTGATGCGGCGCGGGCGCCATGCCGGGTTCAGAGATTTGCAGTAAAGCCATCTGGAGTCTTCTTCGGGGAGCGTTGCGCCCCGTGCTGGATTATTTTCGTTTGCGGAATGTAGAGACGGCGATTGGCGCAGCGCACGGCCACGATGTTACGCGTGAGGGCACCCGCCGCGCTCAGTTCTCTAGCTTCTCGATCTGCACGCCGATTTCCGATGCGACGCGCTCGATAAACATCAGTTGCCGCACCGCTTCGCTGGCTGCCTGATCCGAGCCGCTATCAAGCAGCGCCGCGAGCCTCGTGAAGCGAACCCGTTCTTCGTCCCGTAGTTCGGCGAGCAATGCATCGAGTGCACCGGTGTTCTTCGCGCCCGCCGCGTCTTCGATGCGTTCGCGCCATTCCATCTGCTGCATCAGGAAAGCCGGCTCCATCGCCGTGTTGTTCTCGGCGCCGACATCGATACCACGCAACGACAACAGATACGTCGCGCGTCGCAACGGATCGCGCAACGTGCGATACGCCTCGTTTGCACGCGTCGCCCATTGCATCGCGATGCGCTTTTGCGCGTCGCCCGCCGCGGCGAAGCGGTCCGGGTGCACTTGCGCCTGCACGGTACGGTACGCGTCGTCGAGCGCCTGCGTGTCGAGCGCGAATCGCGCCGGCAGATGAAACAGCTCGAAGTGACTGTCGTTCAGCGTTGCCATCGGAATACTTTGTCTGTCTAAAGCGTGCTACTTCACAGCGAAACAGCCGATGCGGGTGAAACGGCTAGCGGACAAGCTTCGGAAATTCGCGCAGCCTCACGCCGCCGCGAATTGAAAAAAGGCGGCACAGGCCGCCCTTTTCGATCCTTTCTGCGTGCTCACACGCGGAACGACTCGCCGCAGCCGCACTCGTCCTTGACGTTAGGATTGTTGAACTTGAAGCCTTCGTTCAACCCTTCCCGTGCGAAATCGAGCTCGGTGCCATCGATATACGCGAGGCTCTTTGGATCGACAACGACCTTCACGCCGTTGCATTCGAACACCTCATCTTCCGGCGCGAGTTCATCGACGTACTCGAGCTTGTACGCAAGGCCCGAACAGCCGGTCGTGCGCACGCCGACTCGCAGCCCGACGCCCTTACCGCGCCGTGACAGATACTTCTGCACGTGTTGTGCTGCTTTTTCGGTCAACGTAATTGCCATAGCGTTTCTCATTGCGTGGTGCGTTGCTTGCACATTGCGCCACGACCCAACCTGCGTTCAAACCTTCGCCTGCCGCGATCCCGGGCGGCTTGCGCCTTTGCGCACTGTGCGCCGCCCTCGTCTTCTATTTGCGATCAAACCGTCGGCGATTCAACCCCGGCGAGCGTTGCGCGTGTGCGGCTATCGTCCCGCTGTGCCGCCCCAGTGCGCCTCGCCCGGCGCCCGCGCCGCTCAAGCCGCCTGCTTGTCGCCGGCGGCCGCGACGGTTTCGCCGCCGTGACGCTGCTTGTAGTCGGCGACCGCTGCCTTGATCGCGTCTTCCGCGAGAATCGAACAGTGGATCTTCACCGGCGGCAGCGCCAGTTCCTCGGCGATCTGCGTGTTCTTGATCTCGAGCGCCTGATCGAGCGTCTTGCCCTTGACCCATTCGGTGACGAGCGAACTCGATGCGATTGCGGAGCCGCAACCGTAAGTCTTGAACTTCGCGTCTTCGATCACGCCGTCCGCGCCGACGCGAATCTGCAGCTTCATCACGTCGCCGCATGCCGGCGCGCCGACCATACCCGTGCCGACCGCGTCGTCGTCCTTTGCGAACGAGCCGACATTGCGCGGGTTTTCGTAGTGGTCCAGAACCTTGTCGCTATAAGCCATGTTTACACTCCTTGATTCGATTCAACCTGCGTTCATGCAACCCGTCTTCCGACGTTTCCTGCGCGGCGCGTCAGTGCGCGGCCCATTGGATCGTCGTCAGATCGATGCCGTCCTTGTGCATTTCCCAAAGCGGCGACAGGTCGCGCAGCTTGGCAATCTTCGTGTTTAGCAGGTTGATCACGTAGTCGACTTCCTGTTCCGTCGTAAAGCGGCCGACGGTGAAACGGATCGAGCTGTGCGCGAGTTCGTCGTTGCGACCGAGTGCGCGCAGCACATACGACGGTTCGAGCGACGCCGACGTGCACGCCGAACCCGACGACACCGCGACGTCCTTCACCGCCATGATCAGCGATTCCCCTTCGACGAAGTTGAAGCTGATATTCAGGTTGTGCGGCACACGCTGTTCCATGTCGCCGTTCACATACACTTCCTCGATCTGCGACAGGCCACGCAGCAGACGGTCGCGCAACATACGGATACGCTCGTTCTCGGTGGCCATTTCTTCGCGCGCCAGCCGGAACGCTTCACCCATACCGACGATCTGGTGCGTCGCCAGCGTGCCTGAGCGCATACCGCGCTCATGGCCGCCGCCGTGCATCTGCGCTTCGATGCGCACGCGCGGCTTGCGGCGCACGTACAGCGCACCGATGCCCTTCGGGCCATACGTCTTGTGCGCCGAGAACGACATCAGGTCGACTTTCAGCTTCTGCAGGTCGATTGGGGCCTTGCCGGTCGCCTGCGCGGCGTCGACGTGGAAAATGATGCCCTTCTCGCGGCAAATTTCGCCGATCGTCGCGATGTCCTGAATCACGCCGATTTCGTTGTTCACGTGCATCACCGACACGAGGATCGTGTCGGGGCGCAGCGCCGCCTTAAACACGTCGATGTCGATCAGGCCGTCGTCCTTCACGTCCAGATACGTGACCTCGAAGCCTTCGCGCTCGAGTTCGCGGCAGGTGTCGAGCACGGCCTTGTGCTCGGTCTTCACCGTGATCACGTGCTTGCCCTTGCTCTTGTAGAAGTGCGCAGCACCCTTGATCGCGAGGTTGTCCGATTCGGTCGCACCCGACGTCCAGATGATTTCGCGCGGGTCCGCGTTGACGAGCGCGGCGACGTGTTCACGCGCTTCCTCGACCGCACGCTCGGCCTCCCAGCCGTACGCATGGCTGCGCGACGCGGGGTTGCCGAATTGCTCGCGCAGATACGGAATCATCTTGTCCACCACGCGCGGGTCGACAGGCGTCGTCGCGCTGTAGTCCATGTAAATGGGCAGGTGGGGAATGTCGTTATTCATCAATCGCTCCGGGGACATCATTGCTTTTTGGCTGCCACGTTCGTGTGCTGGCGCGCCGCCGTACGCTATTCGTGCGTTTTGACGGTGCCCTGTTTCACGAACCGGCCATATTGAAAACGGAATTCGGCCCTTTCGGCACGACGCGCGCCGGCTCGGCCGCGGGCGCTTCAGTGCGCCGGTCCCGCAGCACCGCAGACGGCGCCGCTTCACGCGAGCGCTGCTGATCGACCAGGTCTTTCAGCGAAACCGAATCCAGGTATTCGACCATCTTCTGATTCAGCGTCGACCACAGTTCGTGGGTCATGCAATGGCCGTCGCGCTGCTTCGTGCCTTCACACGTGCCTTTGCCGCCGCATTGGGTCGCATCGAGCGGTTCATCGACCGCGATTATGATGTCGGCCACCGTCACATCTTCCGCGCGGCGCGCGAGGTTGTAGCCGCCGCCCGGGCCGCGCACCGATTCAACAATCTCGTGACGGCGCAGCTTCCCGAACAGCTGTTCGAGATAGGACAGGGAGATGTGCTGGCGCTGGCTGATACCCGCAAGCGTCACCGGGCCCTGCTCCTGGCGCAATGCCAGGTCAATCATCGCCGTGACGGCGAAACGGCCTTTCGTGGTGAGTCTCATAATGTGTGGGAACCGCAATTCTCGACAAGTTTGGTCAAGTATAAATACATGAGCAATATAGTCAAGTATCCCTATCTCGATTTTGGTTATTTGCTTAAAAATTTCGGGGTCGCACGATTTCGCGCGCTACTCGCACTACTCGCACTACTCGCCCCGCAGCTGGTTGCCAAGCGCTGCGATCAGTCCGCGGCACGCCGCCTCGCATTGGTCCAGTACGAGTTCGAAACCGGCCGCGCCGCCGAAGTACGGATCGGCGACTTCGCGCGCGTCCGCTTGCGGCGCGAATTCCATCAGTAAACGAATCTTGTCGCGTTGCACTGGGGGACAGATCAAATGGAGGGCGTCGACATTCGCGTCGTCCATCGCGATCAGCAGGTCGAAACGCTCGAAATCGCCGACGGTAATCTGACGGCCGCGCAACGGCGACAGATCGTAACCGCGCTGGCGCGCGGCCTGCTGAGCCCGCTCATCGGGCGCTTCACCCACGTGCCAGTTACCGGTGCCGGCTGAATCCACGATCACGCGGTCGGTCAGATTCGCTCCGACCAGCTGGTGGCGCATCACCCCTTCCGCCGTGGGTGAGCGGCAGATATTTCCCAGACACACGAAGCAGACGGCGATGGTTTTCATTCGATAGCGTATGAGCGAGTGCCGATGACCTCTCGGCCGGTGATGCGTTCGCAAACGTCGCGGAGTCCAAATTCATGCGGACGACGGCCAAGCTGGCGCGATTATGCAAAGCACCGCACCAACCACCGCGGCGCCGCGATTACAGCGGCTGGGTCTGCAAGGTCACGTTCGAGTGCGCAGCCTCCGCCGGCGCCGCATGTTCGTCGCCGACGAATCCAAATGACGCGGTGCGTGCCAATTCGGCGGTCACTTCGCTTGCGGCAAGCGGTGCGGCGCTCGCGTGCTTCACAGCACTGCTGCACAGATGCAGAAACGCAGCCGCAGCAAGCGGCAGAACGATCGCCAAAGGCCAGTATGTCGATATTGTCTTTCTCATGATGGCGTTCTCTCAAAGGATCAGGCAAAAACAGTTAGCCCACTTTGCCTTGATGCAATTGTAGATAACGACGCAATCCGGAAAAACCCAGCCCCGCGGAATAGACCGTTCTGCTTTCATGAACAGTGACGGCAAACAGGTCAACGCAGGGAGAACATCGAGCGTTGAGCCATTCGGCGAAAGGAATCCTTACAAACACATACAAAGGTAACGATGCATTGTGGGAGGATGAACCACGTTACATCAACCTTGCATCGCTGAGCGACCCGACCCGATGAACCCGCGCACTACGCTTCTCTTTGTCTCAGCCGTCGCGGCTGCCGCTCTGTGCGGCGGCTGCGCGGTCTATCCCAATGCGCCGCCCGCGTACGGTTATGGCTACGAGGACGGCGGCTACGGTGGTTATACCGGCTACGACACCTATGGCTATGGGTATCCGCCGCCTCAGTCGAATGTCTACCTCGGCTTTGGCGGCTATTCGGGGCCGAATTATCGAGACCCGTATTGGGGACGCGGCTATCGCGAGCGCGCCGACTGGAACGACGGCAGACATTCGGGCGGGGGCGGCAATCCGCACTCGCAGCCAGGTACGCCCCCTGCACACGGAGGCGGCGGAGGGCCGGGCGGCGGTGGCGGTCATCCACCGCCGCAGGCGGGTCATGGCGGCGGTGGCGGACGGGCTCCGGCCGGCCGGGCGGTGGATGTCTCACCGAACAACGGATCGCGGGCGACCAACCATTGACGCAACGCCGCGCTCAACTACGCTCAGCCACGATGGCTACGTTGCGCGGCGTACAGTTCACGAAATGTCCTGCCTACCGGCGCCGGCATATCCCGTGTGTTCGTCCATCCGCCGCCAAACGGCAGGCGGGCAATTGAGCGCTTTTCGCCGCCGATCTTCTCGAGCAGGCGCACCGCCAGCTTCGTGAAGAGCGCATAAGCGGCCGGATGCAGCGCGAAGTAGCCCCACACCGCCAGCCCCATCCGCTCGCGCCACGGACGCAGGTGCCGTTCGACCTGCCGCTCGCGCAACTTGCGCAGCAGATCCGACAGCGGAATGCCGACCGGGCACACGCTATTGCATGCGCCGCATAGCGTCGCCGCCTGCGGCAAATCGAGTGCTTTTTCGATGCCGAGGTAGCTCGGCGTCAGCACGGAACCCATCGGTCCCGGATAGACCCAGCCGTATGCGTGCCCGCCGACCTTCTGGTACACCGGACAATGGTTCATGCACGCGCCACAGCGGATGCAGCGCAGCATCTCCTGGAAATCGCCGCCGATCAGCCCGGTACGCCCGCCATCGACGAGCACCACATACATATGCTCCGGGCCATCCTGATCGCCGGCAAGACGCGGGCCGGTTAGCAGCGAGACGTAGTTCGTCATGCTCTGGGCCGTTGCCGAGCGCGGCAGCAGACGCAGTGCGGTCGCCAGATCTTCGAGCGTCGGGAGCACCTTTTCAATGCCGGTCACCGCGACGTGCACGCGCGGCATCACCGTGCACATCCCTTCGTTACCCTCGTTCGTCACGACCGCGATCGAGCCGGTTTCCGCAATCACGAAATTCGCGCCCGTCACGCCCATGTCGGCCGACATGAAGTGCGGACGCAGCGTTTCGCGCGCTTCGCGCGTCATCTGCGGAATTTCGGTGAGCCGCGGCTTGTTGTGCGTCTTCGCAAACAGGTCCGCGATCTCGTCCTTATCTTTATGAATCACCGGCATGATGATGTGGCTCGGCGGCTCGTTGTCATTGATCTGCAGAATGTATTCGCCGAGGTCGGTTTCAACCGACTGCACGCCCATCTTGCCGAGCACTTCGTTCAGTCGCATTTCCTCGGAAACCATCGACTTCGACTTGATCACCTTCTTCACGTCGTGCTTGCGCGCGATGTCCGCGACTAGCTTCGCCGCGTCCTGCGTGGTCTCGGCGTACAGCACCGTGACGCCGCGCCGCGTCGCTTCGCGCTCGAAGGTCTCGAGCCAGACGTCGAGGTTTTCGAGCGCGCGATTGCGGCGCTCCTTCAGCGCCATGCGGGTCGCCTGAAAGTCGATCTCGGTCATCACCTGCGCGCGCGCTGCCACGATCCTCGTCGACAGCTTCTTGAGGTTCTGTTGCAGGCGCTGATCGGCAAGCTTCTGGCCCGCACGCGCCTTGAACTGCATCGATTGAACTTGCATGACGGCCTTGTTTGAATCAGGAGTAAATGAACAGGCGTTGCGGATCGAACGTGGTCGCGCTGAACGCGGCACCGACCGTCGCGCCTGAGTTACACGTCGCCGGCCAGCACCTGCGCGATGTGCAGCACGCGCGTCGTCGTGTCGCCGGTGCGGCGCAAGCGTCCCTCGATGTTCAGCATGCAGCCGAGGTCGCCCAGCACGACCGCCGGCATCCCGCTCGCGTGGATGTTTTCGCACTTCTCGTCGACGATCGCTGTCGAGATGTCGCCGAACTTGATCGCGAAGGTGCCGCCGAACCCGCAGCATTGCTCACAGCCGTTCATTTCAGTCACGTCGACGCCCGCCTGCGCGAGGAGCGCGCGCGGCTGGCTTTTCACGCCCAGTTCGCGCAGTCCGGAACACGAATCGTGATACGTGACAGGTCCGGTAAACTCCCCCGGACTCAACTCGATTTTCGCGACGTTGACGAGGAAATCGGTCAGCTCGAACACCTTCGCGCGCAAGCGCCCGAAACGTCCCATCAGTTCAGGATCGTCACGGAACAGATCACCGTAGTGCGCACGGATCATCCCGCCGCACGAGCCCGACGGCACGACCACGTAGTCGAACTGCTCGAACTCGCGCAGCATCTTCTCGGCAAGATCGCGCGCGATGCCGCGTTCGCCCGAGTTGTACGCCGGCTGTCCGCAGCAGGTCTGCGCAGGCGGCACGACGACTTCAAAACCGGCACGCTCGATCAGCTTGATCGCCGAGAAACCGATTTCCGGGCGCATCAGGTCGATCAGGCAGGTGACGAAAAATCCGACTCGCATGAGTCCTCCTCCGGGGAAACGTCCCCGATTATCCGACGTTTGTGATGCGATACCAACGCGTGGCGTCCCTAATCAGCTAAAAATGGCAGCTAAAAATGGACCCGCCACACGCGTCCGCCGCCGTTCGCTTTTTTCACCATACGAGATACAATCGACTTTCCGTCGGTTGACGCATCAATGATTTGTCCCCATGAGCGATACAAACCCGGATCCCAAAACCTCGATCCAGGTGATCGAGCGCATGATGCGCCTGCTGGACGCGCTCGCTGCCCACAGCGACCCGGTCAGCCTGAAAGAACTCGCAAAGCGCACTGAACTGCATCCGTCGACCGCGCACCGCATCCTCAACGACATGGTGACCTGCCGGCTGGTTGACCGTTCCGATCCCGGCACTTACCGGCTCGGCATGCGTCTGCTCGAACTCGGTAACCTCGTGAAGGCGCGGCTGTCGGTCCGCGACGCCGCGCTGATGCCGATGCGCGAGCTGCATCGGCTAACCGGGCAGACGGTGAATCTGTCGGTACGACAGGGCGACGAGATCGTCTATATCGAGCGCGCGTATTCGGAGCGCTCCGGCATGCAGGTGGTCCGCGCGATCGGCGGACGCGCGCCGCTGCATCTGACGTCGGTCGGCAAGCTGTTTCTGGCCGCGGACGAGGCGTCGCGGGTGCGCGCCTACGCGACGCGCACCGGCCTTTCGGGCCATACGCAAAATAGCATTACGGACCTCGGGAAGCTCGAACGCGAGCTCACGCACGTGCGGCAGCAGTCCTGCGCACGCGATAACGAAGAACTGGAGCTTGGCGTGCGCTGCATCGCAGCGGGCATTTACGACGATACCGGCAAGCTGGTCGCCGGGCTGTCGCTGTCGGCGCCGGCCGACCGGCTGCAGGATTCGTGGCTCGGCCAGTTGAGCAAGACCGCGCTGGTCATTTCTGAATCGCTCGGCTATCAACCTCAGGCCGCGCAGCCGGATGCGGCGGCGCATCCGGCCTGATGAGTCAACGCTGAATGGCTTGACACGCGTTGTCGCAATGACAAAGCCCCGCTTGCGGGGCTTTTCGCTGTACTGCGTGAGCTTGCGACAACGAAACCCGTCGAATCAGGTCCCCGCGCCGTTTGCGTCCGCGCTCGTCACGCGTTGTTCGCCGCCGTTGTCGATCCACGTGCGTAAGCGCGTCGCATCCGCAAAGCGCGAGTACTTGCCCGCCGAATCGAGCAACACCATGATCATCGGACGATTGTCGATCGTGGCCTGCATCACGAGACATTCACCCGCTTCGTTGATGAAGCCCGTCTTCTGCAAACCGATATCCCACGTCGGGTTGCGCACGAGTGCATTCGTGCTGTTGTACGCCAGCGTGCGCTTGCCCGTGTAGACCTCGTAGCTGCGATCGGTTGAGAAACGACGGATCAGCGGATATTGATACGCGGCGCTCACCATCTTCACGAGGTCGCGCGCGGTCGACACGTTCTGGCTGGTAAGGCCGGTCGGGTTCTCGAAGTGCGTGTCGACCATGCCGAGCGCCTTCGCCTTCGCATTCATTGCCGCCATGAAGGCCGGCCGGCCGCGCGGGTAATAGCGCGACAGCGCGGCCGCCGCGCGGTTTTCCGACGCCATCAGCGCGATATGCAGCATGTCTTCACGCGACAGAACCGAGCCGACCGACAGCCGCGAGCCCGTGTTCTTTTCGTAGTCGCGGTCTTCATCGGTGACTTCGATCGACTCGGTCATCGGCTCGTTCGAATCGAGCACGACCATGGCGGTCATCAGCTTCGTAATCGACGCGATCGGCACGACGGCGCGCGAGTTCTTGTCGAAGACCGACTCCTGCGTGTTCTGATCAACCACGTACGCGACGCTCGAGCGCAATGCGACACCTTCCGGCGACTCACGCAAGCCAAACGCCTGGCCCGCCGTCGGCGAGCGCGGCTCGAACGCGACACGGCGCACCACCGAATGGTGACGGCCGTTCATCGTGTAACTCACGCGCCTCTTCTTCGAGACGGCGCGCGGCGCGTCGTCATCGTCGTCGCGCTTCGCGGCAGCGACTTTCGCGCCCTTCGCCGCGCCTCGGCTTGAAACATCCGCGGCCGGGTCGGCCGCCTTCTTCGCCGATTTCTTCGTGGCCTTGGCGTGCTTCTCGGACTTGGCCGTGGCCTCCGTCGACGCGGCAAACGCGTCGACCGGCGTGACTGATGCCGCAGCAATGGCCATGGTCGCGGCCACCGACAACGCGGCGCTGAGCGCCACGCCGTGCATCAGTTTCAGTGACGAAAACATGTCGGTTTTCATTGGTGTTCTGGGGGGTAATGCGGCAGGGAATTGTCCGCCAGTGTAGTGAATCAACGAAAAATTAGCAAATATAAGCACTTACCAGCACTCTTTAAACCGAGTTGTAAGACTCAATTGCCGCAACACAATGACTAACGCTGCTCCCATCGAAAAGATCAATCAGACAAACAAATCAACCCGGCCGTTAGCGATGGAAACGATTTCCATGCTTAACGGCAGCTTCCACGTACGGCTTGATCAGGGGAAGTACGGTCACGACACCAGCACATCGGGCGCTTCGCTCGAGCCCCTGGATGTTTTGGAGGCGGTGCGTGAACGCCATCGCAGTCGGTCAGATTGCTCTTAAGCACACACTGCAAACTGGCGCATCGCGCGTGAGACCGGGATAGAGGTTTAACGTTCCGCCACGGTTTTAGTGTACGTCGCGATTCTACCGCGACAGCCGAACTTTGTTAGGTAACTCACTGAGTGGACCATTGTTGCCTTAATCGCAACAAATAAACGCACTATTACGGTGCGAACACGCAATATGCATGCGATTTCACAATTCCATAAACGTTTCATAACGTATTGTTTTCTCGATAAATTATCACCATTGTGCGACGCACAAAAAGTACTTGACAACGATGGGCGCTATCCTAAAATGGGAACCATTGTTGCGACGCACAATGTTTCATCGCCCTCCCACCGTGCGACGTACCCAATACCTGACCGGCCTGGTTTTTTACGTCGGTTTTGATGGATCAAACTGATTAACCCAACTCGGTCCGCGCCAGACGGACCGGTACTTCAGGAGCGTAAACATGACTCTGCTGACCCCTGAGCAATTCGCTGCAGCCCAGAAGGCCAACCTCGAAACCCTTTTCGGTCTCACCAACAAGGCATTCGAAGGTATCGAGAAGCTGGTCGAACTGAACCTGCAAGTCGTCAAGTCGACGCTCGCGGAAGGCCAGGAAAACGCACAGCGCGCACTGTCGGTGAAGGACGCGCAAGAACTCCTCGCGCTGCAGGCTAGCTTCACCCAGCCGGTTGCCGAGAAGGTGCTGTCGTATGGCCGTCACCTGTATGAAATCGCGTCGGCTACGCAGGCGGAATTCACCCGCGTTGCGGAAGCGCAGTACGAAGAGCAGAACCGCAAGGTGCAGGCGCTCGTCGAGAACGTCGCGAAGAACGCGCCGGCTGGTTCGGAAACCGCGGTTGCTGTGATCAAGTCGGCGATCACCGCTGCGAACACGACGTACGAGACGGTCCACAAGGCCACGAAGCAAGCGGTCGAAATCGCTGAAAGCAACTTCAACGCGGCCGCTACCGCTGCGTCGAAGGCCGCTTCGCAAGCCGCCGCTCAAGTGTCGCGCTCGGCTTCGGCAACGAAGAAGGCTGCCGCTGCCTAAGTTGACCTCCCGGTGGATTGACCCCTAAGTCGATCACCCAGCTGAGCATCAACGTGTTACAGATCGATCCAGTTTCAACGCATCGGGCTTCGAACAGGCGCCGGCCGAACCACGTTCAGCAAGACGAACACGTTCCTGCCGGCGCTGCCCCGAGTCATTGAGTTTCACTGACAAGAGGCTATAGCGTCGCGCAGACTCCGCTGTCGCGACCAGACGCTCCGATACGTGAAACAGCGTATCGTTCCCCCGGCTCCGGCCGGGATTTTTTTGTCTCCGGCATGCTCGAAAAAAATGGCGCGCCCTGCTTTCGCAGGAGCGCGCCATTTCTTTTGCGCGGGCGCTTGAGCAAGCGCACCACGCTTGCGCGGACGGACCGCGCAGCCTTACTTCTTGCGCTGCGGCGGCAAATCCGTGCACACGCCCTCATAAAGCTCGGCGGCCATACCGATCGACTCGCCCAGCGTCGGATGCGGGTGAATCGTCTTGCCGATATCGGTTGCATCCGCACCCATCTCGACCGCCAGACACACTTCGCTAATCAGGTCGCCCGCATTCAGGCCGACAATCCCGCCGCCGATCACGCGATGCGTTTCTTCGTCGAAGATCAGCTTCGTGAAGCCTTCGTCGCGACCGTTCGCGATCGCGCGGCCCGATGCCGCCCACGGGAACACGGCCTTGCCGTACTTGATGCCTTCGGCCTTGCACTGGTCTTCGGTCTTGCCGGCCCATGCGACTTCCGGGTCCGTATACGCGACCGATGGAATCTGCAGTGCGTCGAAATATGCCTTCTCGCCGTGCGCCGCTTCGGCTGCGACGTGGCCTTCGTGCACCGCCTTGTGTGCCAGCATCGGCTGACCGACGATGTCGCCGATCGCGTAGATATGCGGCACGTTCGTGCGCATCTGCTTGTCGACTTCGATAAAGCCGCGCTCGGTCACCGCGACGCCCGCCTTGTCCGCGCCGATCCTCTTGCCGTTCGGGCTGCGGCCGACCGCGACCAGCACGAGGTCGTAACGCTGCGCTTCAGCCGGCGCCTTCTCGCCTTCGAACGACACATAGATGCCGTCCTGCTTCGCTTCGGCGGCGGTGGTTTTCGTCTTCAGCATCACGTTCGCGAAACGCTTGCTGTTGAACTTCTCCCACACCTTCACGAGATCGCGGTCCGCACCCAGCATCAGCCCGTCAAGCATTTCCACAACGTCGATCTGCGCGCCGAGCGTCGAATACACGGTCGCCATTTCAAGGCCGATAATGCCGCCGCCGATCACCAGCATGCGTTGCGGAATCTGGCGCAATTCAAGCGCGCCGGTCGAATCGACGACACGCGGATCTTCCGGAATAAACGGCAGCTTCACCGCCTGCGAGCCCGCCGCGATGATCGCGTTCCTGAACTTGAGGACCTTCTTGCCGCTTTCGGTCTGCACTTCCATATGATGCGGATCGACGAACGCGCCGACGCCGGTCACCACTTCGACCTTGCGTGCCTTGGCCATCCCGCCGAGACCGCCGGTCAGCTTCTTCACGACGCCCGACTTGAACTCGCGAAGCTTGTCGAGATCGACTTGCGGCTTCGCGAACGTGATGCCGTGCGCGCCGAGCGCCGCGGCTTCATCGATCACGAGCGCTGTGTGCAGCAGTGCCTTCGATGGAATGCAACCGACGTTCAGACACACGCCGCCCAGCGTTGCGTAGCGCTCGACCAGCACGGTTTTCATGCCGAGGTCCGCGGCACGGAACGCGGCCGAGTAACCGCCCGGGCCCGAGCCGAGCACGACCATGTCGCATTCGATATCCGCGGTGCCCGAGAAGCTGCCCGCTTGCGGCGCGGCGGCCGGCTTTTGCGGCTGCTGTGCGGCCGGCTGTGGCGACGCAGCGGCGGCGGCCTTTGCCGGCTCCTTCGCGGTCTTCGTCTCTTCCTTCGCCGGTGCGGTTTCACCCGACGTTTCGACCAGCGCGATCACCGTGCCTTCCGACACCTTGTCGCCCGCCTTCACGCGCACTTCCTTGACCGTGCCGGCGGTATCGCTCGGCACTTCAATCGATGCCTTGTCGGACTCGAGCGTCATCAGCGCCTGTTCTTTTTCGATGACGTCGCCCGGCTTGATATTGACTTCGATGACATCGACGTCCTTGAAGTCGCCGATGTCCGGCACCTTAACTTCGACGAGACTCATAAGTGTCCCCTTCTCTTGTTGCCGTGTTGATGAGGGATTGCTGCGCGGCCGATGAACCGGAGGCGGTCGACTCGCGGTCGCTTCGAACAACAAGCGCCGCCCCGTTGCGGAACGGCGCTTGTCAAACGGGCGCCCAAGTCAGATTCAGCCAGGTTCAACAACGAGAGCGTCGACGGGAACCGCAAGCCCACGCCCCACGCGCTGCAAAAATCAAAGAATGACCCGCCGGAAGTCGCCGAGGATCGCACTGAGATACGCGTTAAAGCGCGCCGCTTCCGCGCCGTCGATCACACGATGGTCATACGACAGCGACAACGGCAGCGTAAGGCGCGGCACAAACTGCTTGCCGTCCCAGACCGGCTTCATCGCACCGCGCGACAGACCGAGAATCGCGACTTCAGGCGCATTGATGATCGGCGTGAAATGCGTGCCGCCGATGCCGCCCAGCGACGAAATCGAGAACGAGCCGCCTTGCATCTGTTCGGGCTTGAGCTTGCCTTCACGCGCGAGCTTCGACAGGTCCGCCATTTCCTTCGCGATATCGACCAGACCCTTCTTGTCGGCATCGCGGATCACCGGCACGACGAGGCCGTTCGGCGTATCGGCGGCAAACCCGATATGGAAATACTGCTTGTAGACGAGGTTATCGCCGTCGAGGCTCGTATTGAAGGTCGGGAATTTCTTCAGCGCGGCGACCACGGCTTTGATCACGAATGCGAGCATCGTGAACTTCACGCCCGCCTTCTCGTGCTCCTTGTTCAGTTGCACACGCAATGCTTCGAGATCCGTAATGTCCGCCTCGTCGTTGTTCGTGACGTGCGGGATCATCACCCAGTTGCGATGCAGATTCGCGCCCGAGATCTTCTTGATGCGCGACAGCGGCTTCGGGTCGACCGGACCGAACTTCGTGAAATCGATCTTCGGCCACGGCAGCAGATTCAGCTCGCCGCCACCCGCCGGTGCGCCCGCGGCCGCGGCCGGCGCGGCGCGCTGGCCCGTCATCACGCCCTTCACGAACGCGGTTACGTCATCCTGCGTGATACGACCTTTCGGACCGGTGCCTTGCACGCGCGACACGTCCACGCCCAGTTCGCGCGCGAACTTGCGCACCGACGGCGACGCATGGCTCGGCTTGTATGCGCCGCCTTCGCCGGCCGGAATCACCGGCGCCTGCGCGAGTGCGGACGGCGCCGTGGCCGGCGCGGCGGCCGGCTTTTGCGGCGCGTCGGACGGCTCTTCAGCCGCTTTCTGCGGTGCGGCGGCCGCAGCAGGTGCGGGAGCCGCGGCTGCCCCGCCCGCGCCTTCGATCAGCACAATCACGGTGCCTTCGGACACCGTGTCGCCGACCTTCACCTTCAGTTCCTTGACGACACCCGCGGCCGGGCTCGGCACATCCATCGTCGCCTTGTCCGATTCGAGCGTGATCAGCGACTGCTCCTTCTCGACGCGGTCGCCGACCTTCACCGCGATCTCGATGACCGGCACGTCCTTGTAATCGCCGATGTCCGGCACTTTCACTTCCTGCACGCCGCCACCGCCAGCGGGAGCCGCCGGGGCCGCAGCCGGCTGCGCGGCGCCGTTACCCTGCGCGGGCTTTGCGGCGGCCGGCGCGGGCGCGGCAGCCGCGCCTGCGCCGTCGAGCAGAATGATCAGCGTGCCTTCCGACACGGAATCGCCGACCTTCACCTTCAATTCCTTGACGGTGCCGGAGACCGGGCTCGGCACATCCATCGTCGCCTTGTCGGATTCCAGCGTGATCAGCGACTGCTCTTTCTCGACGGTATCACCCGCCTTCACCAGCACCTCGATCACAGGAACGTCCTTGTAATCGCCGATGTCCGGCACCTTGACTTCGATCGCTTGGCTCATTTGTTTTCTGTCTCCAGGGCCGAGCGCACTCCGTCCGACATCGAGAACGGAGTGCGCGCGGCGTCGCCGGGGGGCGACGAGTTAGACGGTCATCGGGTTGGGTTTGGACGGGTCGAGGTTGTACTTCTTCAGCGCGTCGGCCACGACCTTGCGCTCAATCGTACCCTCATCGGCCAGCGCGTTCAGCGCGGCAACGGTGACCCAGTAGCGGTCGACTTCGAAGAAGTGGCGCAGCTGTTCGCGCGTATCCGAACGGCCAAAGCCGTCGGTGCCCAGCACGACGAAGCGCTGCGGCACGAATGCGCGGATCTGCTCGGTCAGCGCGCGCACGTAGTCGGTCGACGCGATCACCGGACCCTTCGCATCCTTCAGCAGCTTCTCGACGTGCGAAACCTTCTTCTGTTCGGTCGGATGCAGCAAATTCCAACGCTGCACTTCGTGGCCTTCGCGCGCGAGTTCGGTGAAGCTCGGCACGCTCCACAGGTCGGCGGCAACGCCCCAGTCGTTCTTCAGCAGGTCGGCCGCGGCGATGACTTCGTTGAAGATCGTGCCTGCGCCCATCAGTTGCACGCGCGGCGCGCTTTTGTCAGATGCGGCGTCGGCTTCGGCCTTGCGGAACGCGTACATGCCCTTGATGATGTCCTGCGCCACGTTTTCACCCTGCGGAATCGCCGGGTGTTCGTAGTTTTCGTTCATCACCGTGAGGTAATAGAACACGTCCTCCTGCTCCTGCACCATGCGGCGCAGGCCGTCCTGGATGATCACCGCGAGCTCGTAGCCGAAAGTCGGGTCGTAGTTGATGCAGTTTGGAATGGACGACGCCCACAGCAGCGAGTGGCCGTCTTCGTGCTGCAGGCCTTCGCCGTTCAGCGTCGTACGGCCCGCGGTGCCGCCCAGCAGGAAGCCGCGCGAGCGCATGTCGCCGGCCGCCCACGCGAGGTCGCCGACCCGCTGGAAACCGAACATCGAATAGTAGATGTAGAACGGGATCATGATCTCGCCATGCGTCGAGTAAGACGTCGCGGCCGCGATCCAGTCCGACATGCCGCCGGCTTCGTTGATCCCTTCCTGCAGAATCTGACCGGTTTCCGATTCCTTGTAGAACATCAGCTGGTCGGAGTCTTCCGGCACGTACTTCTGCCCGTCCTGATTCCAGATGCCGATCTGACGGAACAGACCTTCCATGCCGAACGTGCGCGACTCGTCCGGCACAATCGGCACGACACGTTTGCCGAGCGCCTTGTCCTTCAGCAGGATATTCAGAATCCGCACGAACGCCATCGTCGTCGAAATCTCGCGGCCTTCGCCGGTGCCCTTCAGCAGCGGCTCGAATACGGCGAGCTCTGGCACCGGCAGCGATTCCGCCTTCTGGCGACGCGCCGGCAGATAGCCGCCCAGTTCCTGACGGCGGGCGCGCATGTATTCGAGTTCCTTCGAGCCTTCCTCGAACTTCAGATACGGCACGTGTGCGATGTCGTCGTCGGGGATCGGCAGGCGGAACTGGTCGCGGAACTTCTTGAGCGCCTCGACCTGCATCTTCTTCTGCTGATGCGTGATGTTCATCGCCTGACCGGCTTCGCCCATCCCGTAGCCCTTGATCGTCTTCGCCAGGATCACGGTCGGCTGGTTCTTCGCCTCGGTCGCCGCCTTGTAGGCCGCGAAGATCTTGTGCGGATCGTGGCCGCCGCGGTTCAGGTTCCACACTTCCTCGTCCGACCAGTCGGCGACCAGCGCCTTCAGTTCCGGTGTATTGAAGAAGTGCTCGCGCACAAACGCGCCCGACTCGGACTTGTACGTCTGATATTCGCCGTCGACGACTTCCATCATCCGGCGCATCAGCGCGCCCGATTTGTCACGCGCGAACAGCGCATCCCAGCGGCTGCCCCAGACCACCTTGATCACGTTCCAGCCGGCGCCGCGGAATTCGCTTTCGAGTTCCTGGATGATCTTGCCGTTGCCGCGCACCGGGCCGTCCAGACGCTGCAGGTTGCAGTTGATCACGAACACGAGGTTGTCCAGGCGCTCACGGCCGGCCATGCCGATCGCGCCGAGCGATTCCGGTTCATCGGTTTCGCCGTCGCCTAGGAACGCCCACACCTTGCGCCCGACGGTGTTCGCAATGCCACGCGCCTGCAGGTACTTCATGAAGCGCGCCTGATAGATCGCCATGATCGGGCCGAGGCCCATCGACACGGTCGGGAATTGCCAGAAGTCCGGCATCAGCCACGGGTGCGGATACGACGAAATGCCTTCGCCCCCCACTTCCTGGCGGAAGTTGTCGACCTGCTTGTCCGATAGACGGCCGAGCAGGAACGCGCGCGAGTAGATGCCCGGCGACGAGTGGCCTTGCACGAACACGAGATCGCCACCGTGCTCGGCAGTCGGCGCGCGCCAGAAATGATTGAAGCCGACGTCATAAAGCGTCGCCGCCGACGCGAACGACGCGATATGGCCGCCGACATTGGTGTCCTTGCCCGCGCGCAGCACCATTGCCATCGCATTCCAGCGGGTGTACGAACGGATGCGGTGCTCGATGTCCTGGTCGCCGGGAATCTTCGCCTGATTCGCGACCGGAATCGTGTTGATGTACGGCGTGTTCGCCGAGAACGGCAGATGTTCGCCGTGCACGCGCGCGAATTCGATCTGCTTCTCGATCAGGTAGTGGGCACGGTTCGGGCCCACTGCAGAAATCACGCCATCCAGCGCTTCGAGCCATTCAGCCGTTTCTTGCGGATCGCTGTCGTCTTGTGACGCAGCGACGTACTTCAGGACTTCGTCGGGTACAGCGGACATGCTCGTCTCCTGGATATAGAGGCACGCTCGTGAGTGGACGACGCGGACGAAGCTCGGCCGCGGCAGTTTCGGCCGATTTTAATGATGCCCCCGACATCCGCGCAACAAAATTTTCGAATTGCGAGATGCTTTCTCATAATGCGGAAAATTGCTGCGGCGCACCCTAGTTTGACTGCCCATCTGCGGGTACGTCGAGTAGTTTGCTCCTGTTAATGTGAGTTTCGCCGCTTTTCTGCGCCAATTCGTGCGGACCTGCTGCGCTACAATGCGACCCATGTTGACCGATCGGCTTTTCGCACGTTCGGCGCGGCCGTCCGGTTCGCCGGCGGATACCTCGCCGTCCCGCTGGCACCACGGACCATGGTGGTCGAATTCCTATTTGCTGACGCCGCTGCTGTCGATCCTGGTGTTCCTCGTCGTGATGAGCCTCATTCTGTGGAGTCTCAACCGCCGCGAGCAGCAGCAGCAGGAAGACACGCTGTACCGCAACGTCGCGTGGGCGCAGCAGCAAATCCGTCTGTCGATGACGGGCGCGCAGGAGCAGATTCAGGCGCTCGCGCGCGATCTCGTCACGGGCCGCGCGGACCCGCACTCTTTCCAGGTATCCACCGCGGACATCATGCAGGGGCATCCCGAGATCCTCTACATGAACTGGTACACGTCGGAGCTGCAGCCGCGCTGGCCGAACACGCCGCTCCCGGTGCTCGGCCAGCGCCTCGCGAAACCGAATGACCAGCAGATGGACGAGGCCGTCAAGGCCGCGTTCGCCGAAGCGCGCAACACGCGCCGGCAGGTGTATTCGCCGCTTCTCTACGACGATCTCGGCAACGGCTATATCACGCTGCAGACACCCGTCTATCGCGACCGCGAGTTTCTGGGCAGCATCGCCGCGGTGTTCTCGATCGAAGGCATGTTGAAGCGCGACATCCCGCCGGAGCTTTCCGCGAAGTACAAGATATCGATTGTCGATATCAACAACCGCGAGCTCGCGACCACGTCGACGCGCCCGCGCCTGCCGCGTGACGCGTACTACGACCTGCCGCTCGATCCGCCGGGCCAGGGCATCTCGGTGCGCGTCTATGCGTACCCGCAGATGACCAACTTCACGAACAACACGCTCGTGTGGCTGGTCGCGGGCCTGTCGTGCTTCGTGCTGTGGAGTCTGTGGAGCTTGTGGAAGCACACGCGGCAGCGCTTCGAGGCGCAGCAGGCGCTCTATGCGGAAGCCTTCTTCCGGCGCGCGATGGAAAACTCGGTGCTGATCGGCATGCGCGTGCTCGACATGCACGGCCGCATTACGCACGTGAACCCGGCCTTCTGCCGGATGACCGGCTGGGACGAAATCGACCTTGTCGGCAAGACCGCGCCGTTCCCGTACTGGCCGCGCGACTCCTATCCGGAAATGCAGCGCCAGCTCGATATGACGCTGCGCGGCAAGGCGCCGTCGTCGGGTTTCGAGCTGCGCGTGCGGCGCAAGGACGGATCGCTGTTCCATGCGCGGCTGTATGTGTCGCCGCTGATCGACAGTTCGGGGCGTCAGACGGGCTGGATGTCGTCGATGACCGACATCACCGAACCCAAGCGCGCACGCGAAGAACTCGCCGCCGCGCACGAACGCTTCACCACGGTGCTCGAAAGTCTCGATGCGGCGGTGTCGGTGCTGGCCGCCGACGAAGCCGAGCTGCTGTTCGCCAACCGCTACTACCGGCACCTGTTCGGCATTCGCCCGGACGGCCACCTCGAACTGGCCGGCGGCGGCGGATTCGACAGCTCGCAGGCGTCGTCGGATTCGATCGACATGGTCGACACCTATGCGGGTCTGCCCGCCGCCGCGCTGACGGATAGCACCGCCGACGCGCAGGAAGTGTATGTGCAGAGCATACAAAAATGGTTCGAAGTGCGTCGCCAGTACATCCAGTGGGTCGACGGCCACCTCGCGCAGATGCAGATCGCAACCGACATCACGACCCGCAAGCAGGCACAGGAACTCGCACGCCAGCAGGACGAGAAACTGCAGTTCACGAGCCGCCTGATGACGATGGGCGAAATGGCGTCGTCGCTCGCGCATGAACTGAACCAGCCGCTCGCCGCAATCAATAACTATTGCTCTGGCGCGGTTGCACTGGTTAAATCTGGGCGGACAACGCCCGACAATCTGCTGCCGGTACTCGAAAAGACCGCGCAGCAGGCGGTGCGGGCCGGCATGATCATCAAGCGGATCCGTGAATTCGTGAAACGCAGCGAACCGAAACGTCAGGCGACCCGCGTCGCCGATATCGTCGCGGATGCGGTCGGGCTCGCCGAACTCGAAGCGCGCAAGCGCCGCATTCGCATCGTCACCGATATCCGCTCGCGGCTGCCCGTCATCTACGTCGATCCGGTGCTGATCGAGCAGGTACTCGTGAACCTGCTGAAGAACGGCGCCGAGGCGATGCACGACGCGCGGCCCGATGCGGTCGACCCAGTGATTCGCGTGGTCGCGCGGCTCGAAGCGGGCAATGTGTGCATCAGCGTGGTCGATCAGGGCCCGGGCGTCGACGAAGCAACGGCCGAGCATCTGTTCGAACCGTTTTACAGCACGAAGTCGGACGGCATGGGCATGGGACTCAATATTTGCCGTTCGATCATCGAATCTCACCGCGGCCGCCTGTGGGTGGTGAACAACGTCGAAGCGGACGGCCACATCACCGGTGCCACTTTCCACTGCAGTCTGCCCATCGGCGAACCCGACGGCCCGAGCAACGGCGGGCACGAGGCGCCGACACCACAAACCGTTACGGGAGAGCTATGAACACCCCAGTCACCACACAGGAAACCGTGTTTGTCGTCGATGACGACGAGGCGGTGCGAGACTCGCTGCGCTGGCTGCTGGAAGCGAACGGTTATCGCGTGCAATGCTTCTCGAGCGCCGAGCAGTTCATCGAAGCGTGGCAGCCGCATCAGCACCCGGGGCAGATCGCCTGTCTGATCCTCGACGTGCGGATGTCCGGCATGAGCGGGCTCGAATTGCAGGAGCGGCTGATCGCTGACAACGCATCGCTGCCGATCATCTTCGTCACCGGCCACGGCGACGTGCCGATGGCCGTGTCGACAATGAAGAAAGGCGCGATGGATTTCATCGAGAAGCCGTTCGACGAAGCGGAATTGCGCAAGCTGGTCGAGCGCATGCTCGACAAGGCGCGCAGCGAAAGCACCAGCGTGCAGCAGCAGCGCGCGGCCGCCGAACGCCTCGGCAAGCTCACCGCACGGGAGCATCAGGTGCTCGAGCGGATCATCGCGGGACGTCTGAACAAGCAGATCGCCGACGACCTCGGCATCAGCATCAAGACGGTGGAAGCGCACCGCGCGAACATCATGGAAAAGCTCAACGTGAATACCGTGGCGGATCTGCTGCGGCTGGCGCTGTCGAACAAGCCTCAGCAAACGCAGTAGCGGTAGCGAGCGCGGTCGCTGTAACACTGCACTCTTTCGCTAAAAGGAAGCGGGCCTGTGAGCCCGCTTTTTCTTTGCGCCGCGGGGTTCGGTTAGTTAATTAGCTATCCAAACATAATCGGCATCGAGCCGGCTCATCGCGCATGTCTCTTTGACACATGCGCGATGGATATGACCAACGTATCACCATCGACTTATCGCATAAACGGCAAAACGTAAAACTTCGTGCCGTACCGATTGACAGTCGTTTCTCCGCCCCCTAATTTTAAGTATTCCCTCATCGTCAGGAATACCTCATGATTGACCGGCGTCACGCCGCAGCACGCCGCTCTGTTTCGACAACCGCGCACAGCGCCTCGGGGCCAAGATCGGCCCCGTCAGTTGTCAAACCTGTTGCGTCACCGACGCGCGAATCCGATCGTGCCGCTTTTGCATTGCCGCATCGCGCTCCACTGCTCCATCCGCGTCTCCATCCGCTTCCTGGTCCGCTGCTTCGTCGTCGCGCAGCAAGGAGAACATGAACATGAAACGTCCCGGAACATGTCAGCGTGTGCTGCTCATCTGTGCGGCGCTCGCCGGCACCCCGCTCGTCGTCGGCATCGCAGCACCCACTGCCGCGCACGCGCAGACGCCGGCGAAGGTGTCCAGCCAGCAACTCGACTCGCTGACCGCGCCGATCGCGCTCTACCCCGATGCATTGCTCGCGCAGGTGCTGATGGCCTCGACCTTCCCGCAGCAGATCCAGGAGGCCGCGCAGTGGTCGAAAGCCAATTCGCAAAAGCAAGGTGACGCCGCCGTGCAGGCGGTCGCATCGGAACCGTGGGACCCGAGCGTGCAGTCGCTCGTCGCGTTTCCGCAAGTGCTCGCCACCATGGCATCGAAGCCCGACTGGGTCACGCAACTGGGCAACGCGTTTCTCGCGCAGCCGAACGACGTGATGGATTCGGTGCAGCGCTTGCGCAAGCAGGCACAGCAAGCGGGCAATCTGAAGACCACCGAGCAGCAGAAGGTCATCGTCGAGCAGAGCACGATCCAGATCGTGCCGGCCAATCCGCAGGTCGTCTACGTACCGACCTATAACCCGACCGTGGTGTATGGCGCGTGGCCCTACCCCGCCTATCCGCCGGTTTACGTGCCGCCGCCGCCGGGTTACGCGATCGCGACGGGCTTCGCGACCGGCCTCGCATTCGGCGCGGGCATCGCTGTCGCGAATTCGCTGTGGGGCGGTTTCAACTGGAATTCGCATGATGTGAACGTCAACGTCAATCGCTACAACAACATCAACGTCAATAACCGGATCAACGCCAATACGGCCAACACGAACTGGAATCGCAACGAGAGCATCAATCGGACGAACGCGAATCTGAACCGCAACAACGCGAACTTCAACAATGCGAATCTGGCCGCGCAGCGCGATGCGTATCGCGGCCGGGATGCATCACGCCAGCAGGCGGAACAGGCGTTGCAGAACCGCACCGGGCAAAACGTGAGCGGCTCGGCCAGCCAGCGGCTACAGAACATCCATAGCGGCGGCACCAATCCGGGCGAAATTCGCAACAGCGCGCAGAACCTGAACCGCGACAACGCGCTGCGTGGCGCCGGCGACGCCGGCGGCGCGCGGGCGGATATGCAACGCGGACAGGCGAGCCGCCAATCGCTCGCGAATAACGGCGGCGAGCGCTTCGGCGGAGGTGGCGCGGGGCAACACGGCGGGTTCCAGGGCGCAGGCGCCCAGCACGGCGGCTTCGAAGGCGGTGGGTATCAAGGCGGCGGAAGGCCCGGTGGTTTCGGTGGCGGTGGCGGTGGACGTCACTTTGGCCGCCGCTGAACATTCGACAAGGAGCCCAACATGACCCGCTATCCCGTATCGCACGCAGCACGCGCAACCTGTGTGGCGCAGCGCGCGACACACAACGTGGCACGTAACGCCGCACCGGGCATCGTGCGCGCCACAGCCGCCGCGCTCGTCGCCGCAGCCGCCTTGCTGTGCAGCGCGCCCGCCGCGCATGCCCAAGCCGTCTATCCGACGGCTGACGCAGCCGCTGACGCGTTCACGAACGCGCTCGCGACAAACGATCACGGCGCGATGAAGCATGTGCTCGGCGACCACTACACGCGCTTCATTCCGACCACCGATATCGGCCAGGACGATATCTACGGGTTTCTCGGCGAGTGGGCCAAAGGCCATAAGATTGTCGAAGATGCAACGCCGCGCAATGGCCACCCGAGCGCGCATCTTGAAGTCGGCAATGACGGCTGGACGCTGCCTATCCCGCTCGAGAAGGTCGCAGGCGGCTGGCGCTTCGATACGCCGGCGGCGACCGACGAGATGCTCACGCGTCGCATCGGCCGCAACGAGCGCTCGGCCATCCTGACGTCGCAGGCGTATGTCGATGCGCAGAATGACTACCGGAACCTGACGCAGCACTACGCGCAGAAGTTCATCAGCGCGCCCGGCCAGCACGACGGGCTGTACTGGGACACGGCGCCGGGCGAACAGGAAAGCCCGCTCGGCCCGCTTGCCGCGACGATGCAGCGCCATATCGCGCCGGGCGAGGCGTATCACGGGTATCACTTCCGGATTCTGACCGCGCAAGGCACGCATGCACAGGGCGGCGCGCAAAGCTATCTGCAAGACGGCGTGCTGAAAAAAGGCTTCGCGCTCGTCGCGTGGCCGGCCGAATACGGCAAGACCGGCGTGATGAGCTTTATCGTCAATCAGGACGGTCAGGTCTACCAGAAGGACCTGGGGCCGCACACCGCGAGCGCGGTCGACGCAATTCGTTCGTTCGATCCGGATACGTCGTGGCAGCCGGCGCAGCCTTGAACGTCATGCGTTGACGCACGGCACTCCTGCCCCGCTCCTGCGCTGCGCACAGGTCGCTGCGTCGCGCGGAGCGCGAGGCAGCGACGGTATAATCTCGTCTTGAGATCGCGGCGCAGTTTTTGCGCCGCGAATGTTTTTCGCGCGGCCACTCCGGCACCGCCGGCGGGTTGCCGATTCGGCATCGTCATGTCGGCGATGGCAAACGATCGCGGCCAACACGGCTCGCGGTCGTCACGGCTATCACGGGTCAATCCCGCCACGCAGCGACCTGATGTGCCGCAGTCGCGTGCACGCGCCGGTTCCGCCGTGAGCCCGCCGTGAGCCCGCTGTGAGCCCTGCTGCAAGTCCCGGAGTCAGGCGCGCCGCGCTCCACACTATCCATTCTCGATTCACCATGACAGCCAAACTGATCGACGGAACCGCCCTTTCGAAGACGCTTCGCGCCGACGTCGCATCGCGCGCCGCTGCCCTCGCCGCCCGCGGCCGTCAGCCCGGCCTCGCGGTCGTGCTGGTCGGCGACAATCCGGCGAGCGAGGTGTATGTCCGCAACAAAGTGAAGGCCTGCGAGGACAACGGCCTCTACTCGTCATACGACCGCTATCCATCGACCCTGTCCGAAGCCGACCTGCTCGCGCGCATCGACGAACTGAACCGCGATCCGAAGATCAACGGCATTCTCGTGCAACTGCCGCTGCCCGCGCACATCGACAGCCACAAGGTGATCGAAGCGATCGCGCCGGACAAAGACGTCGACGGTTTCCATGTCGCGAATGCGGGCGCGCTAATGACCGGCAAACCGCTGTTCAGGCCATGCACGCCGTACGGCATCATGAAAATGTTCGACGCGTATGGCATCGCGCTGAAGGGTGCGAATGCGGTCGTGATCGGCCGCTCGAACATCGTCGGCAAGCCGATGGCGATGCTGCTGCTCGACGCCGGCGCCACCGTGACCATTTGTCACAGCAAGACGCGCGATCTTGCCGCGCATACGCGCGAAGCGGATGTCGTGGTCGTCGCAACCGGCATGCGCAGCATCCTGACCGCCGACATGGTGAAACCGGGCGCCGCGGTGATCGACGTCGGCATGAATCGCGACGATGCGGGCAAGCTCTGCGGCGATGTCGACTTCGCCGGCGTGAAGGAAGTGGCGGGCTATCTGACACCGGTGCCGGGCGGCGTCGGGCCAATGACGATCACGATGCTGCTCGTGAACACGATCGAAGCCGCCGAACGCGCGGCCCGCGACGCGTGACGTGGTCCGCGACCGAACGTCACTAAGTGCGACGACGCGCAGCGGGCATGCTACCCGACGGACGCCTCCGCGTACCCGCTGTCGATACGCCGTATGCCGCGGCGCCCGCGTGCACGCCTATCGGCCGCCACCGTGCAGCAGCGCACGTAGCGTGGCGGCGGCGTGGTCCCGTTGCAGTGCAAATATGCGTATCCTTGGGTTTGGTTTGGCGGCAGCACACGATCACCTTTCGGCTGTCTCTGCTATTTGTCCGGGCCGGCGCACTGGAAACGGCAGGCACCGCCCCCATAGTCCGATAACGGGGCGCGGCCGCGCGCCCTGCAAGCGCTAGTTTCAGCTTCTCCAACATCACGCGACAGACAGGAAGCACTATGTCCACTACCCAACCGACATCAGACAACCCGCTCCTCGATTTCACCGATCTGCCGCGTTTCGGCGAAATCCGCCCTGAACATGTGACGCCCGCGCTCGACGTGCTGCTTGCCAACGCGAGCGCCGCGGTCGAACGCGCGAGCGAACCCGCGACACCGGCGTCGTGGGTGGATGTCGTCGAAACGGTCGAACGCGCGACCGAGCCGCTGTCGCGCGCATGGGGGGTGATCGGTCACCTGAACGCGGTCGCCGATACGCCGGAACTGCGCGCGGTCTATGGCGAGAACCTGCCGCGCGTGACCGAGTTCTGGTCGAGTGTCGGTCAGAATCTTGCACTGTATGAGAAGTACAAGGCGATCGCCGCAAGCGGCGATTTCACGACGCTGACCGGCGAACGCAAGAAGATCCTCGACAACGCGCTGCGCGACTTCCGCCTGTCGGGCGCCGAACTGCCGGAAGACCAGAAGCCGCGCTTCGCGGAACTGCAGGAACGCCAGGCGGCATTGTCGAAGGCCTTCTCGGATCACGTGCTCGATGCGACGAACGCTTACGCGATCTTCGTCGAAACGCAAGCGGAACTGACGGGCCTGCCCGAAGACGTGATCGCCGCCGCCCGTGAAGCCGCCGAGCGCGACGGCAAGGCCGGCTGGAAGTTCACGCTGCACTTCCCGTCGTACTTTCCGGTGATGCAATATGCGGAGCACCGGCCGATGCGCGAAGCGATGTACCGCGCGTATGTCACGCGCGCGTCGGACCTGGGCCCACAGTACGGCAAGGGCAACCCCGATTGGGACAACACGGCGAACGTCGCGGAGCATCTGAAGCTGCGCGACGAGGAAGCGAAGATGCTCGGTTACCGCAACTTCGCGGAAGTGTCGCTCACCCCGAAGATGGCCGAATCGCCGGCACAGGTGATGGCGTTCCTCGAAGACCTTGCGGCGCGCGCGCGGCCACATGCGGAGCAGGACTGGAAGGAACTGCGCGAGTTCGCCGCCGGCGAGCTCGGCCTTGCCGACATCCAGCCATGGGACATGGCATTCGCGTCCGAGCGGCTGCGCCAGAAGCGCTACTCGTTCTCGGAGAACGAGGTCAAGCAGTACTTCCCTGAAGACGCGGTCCTGAAGGGCCTCTTCAAGGTCACCGAAACGCTGTTCGGCGTGCGCATCCGCGTTGATCAAGCGGCCACCTGGCATTCCGACGTGCGCTTCTTCCGTGTTGAAAATTCGGATGGAGGACTGGTCGCGCAGTTCTACCTCGACCTGTACGCACGCGAAGGCAAACGCGGCGGCGCATGGATGGACGATGCGCGCACGCGCCGCAAGCCGGTACACGGCCCGGTGCAGACGCCGGTTGCCTACCTCACATGCAATTTCTCGGCCCCGATCGGCGGCAAGCCTGCGTGCTTCACGCACGACGAAGTGATCACGCTGTTCCACGAGTTCGGCCATGGGCTGCATCACATGCTGACGCGTGTGGACGAGCTCGGCGTGTCGGGCATCAACGGCGTCGAGTGGGATGCCGTCGAACTGCCGTCGCAGTTCATGGAGAACTTCTGCTGGGAGTGGGACGTGCTGCGCGACATGACCTCGCATGTCGACACCGCCGCGCAGTTGCCGCGGGATCTGTTCGACAAGATGCTCGCCGCGAAGAACTTCCAGAGCGGCCTCGGCACATTGCGGCAAATCGTGTTCTCGATGTTCGACATGAAACTGCATGTGGACTTCGATCCAGCCGGTCCGAAAAGCGCGAACGATCTTGCGCGCGAGATCAACGAGCAGTTCCACGTGATACCGCAAGCGGCGTTCTCGCGTTGGCCGAACACGTTCAGCCATATTTTCGCGGGCGGCTATGCGGCCGGGTACTACAGCTACAAGTGGGCGGAGGTGCTGTCAGCGGACGCGTACGCGGCATTTGAAGAAGCGGCCGAAGCGTCGGATGGCAGCGTGCTGGACGCGGATACCGGCATACGCTATCGCCGCGAGATTCTTGAAGTGGGCGGAAGCCGGCCGGCAATGGAGTCGTTCAAGGCGTTCCGCGGACGCGAGCCGACTATCGACGCGCTGCTGCGTCATAACGGGATGACACAGACAGCCGCGCATTGAGTGCCAGGTGCCGCGCACGGTGTGCGCGTGATTGCCGTGAAACCGGGGCATTGCAGCCTATGCAATGCCCCGGTTTTTTATGTCCGATGCAGTTTGAAATCGACCTGCCGCGGACGGCCCTCGAGCGTGAGCGTCGCGCGCGCGGCCGGCGACCGGCTCACGACCTTGCCGCGGCTCACCACCGCGAGACGCGCCGCGCGCAAGCGAATCGCTTCCACTTCATCGCGCGCGTCGAGCACCACGCAATTGGCCGCGCAGCCCGGCTCGATGCCATAGCCCTCAAGACCAAGAATGCGCGCGGCGTTGACCGTGACCGCGTCGAAGCACGCGCGCATCGCATCGATGCCCGTCATTTGCGCGACGTGCAGCCCCATATGCGCGACTTCCAGCATATCGCCGGAACCAAGGCTGTACCACGGGTCCATCACGCAGTCGTGGCCGAACCCGACGTCGATGCCCGCCGCCAGCATCTCCGGCACGCGTGTCATGCCGCGCCGCTTCGGATATGTGTCGGCACGGCCCTGCAATGTGATGTTGATCAGCGGATTCGCGATCGCCGCAACGCCCGCCTCGCGCATCAAAGGCAAAAGCTTGCTGACGTAGTAGTTATCCATCGAATGCATCGACGTCAGATGCGAACCCGCGACGCGGCCATGCAAACCCAGCCGATGCGTCTGTGCGGCAAGCGTTTCGATATGACGCGACAGCGGGTCGTCCGATTCGTCGCAATGCATATCGACGCGCAGTCCCTTCTGAGCGGCGAACTCGCAGAGCAGGCGCACAGACTCGGCGCCATCGGCCATGGTCCGCTCGAAATGCGGAATGCCGCCGACGACGTCGACGCCAAGGTCGATTGCACGCTTCAGGTTGTCAAACGCGCGCGGGCTGCGCAGCAGGCCATCCTGCGGAAAAGCGACCAGTTGCAAGTCCATGTAATGCGCAACCCGGCGCCGGACTTCGAGCAGTGCGTGAACGGCAAGCAGCCGCTCGTCACAGACGTCGACATGCGTGCGGATCGCCAGCAAGCCGCGCGCGACTGCCCAGTCGCAATACTGCAGCGCCCGTTCGACCAGTGCCTCCTGCGTCAGATGCGGCTTTAGTTCGCCCCACAACGCGATGCCTTCGAGCAGCGTGCCGGAAGCATTGATACGCGGCAAGCCGTACGACAGCGTCGCGTCCATGTGAAAGTGCGCGTCGACGAACGGCGGCGTGACGAGCAAGCCATTCGCGTCGATTTCCTCCGGCGCGTGCGCGGCAAGATGCGGTTCGACCGCAACGATCCGCGCGCCTTCGATGCCGATATCGACGGGCCCTTCGCGACGTGCGGCACGGCGCGGCAACATAGCGCCACGGATAATCAGATCCATGCGGGTCCCCCTGCTTTTCTGGTTCTCACCGATTCTATCGGTGGCAAAAAAGCGTGGACAGACAGATTTCAATCTGACTACGCCGGCGCGGGCGGGTCGCCAATGTTCCGCAGCGAACCGGCATGCATATCGGATTCGAGCGTTTCGTCCGCTGGTCCGGCTTCGTTCGCGGTTTGGTTTGCGGTGTCGTCTGCGCTCTCGTCTACGTCTTCCTCCACCGCTTCGTCGTCGAACAGGTCGAACTGGCCGTGCGTCGCGACGGCGTCTTCCTCAAGGCGCACGCCGACGCCGAGCAGTCGCACCGGCTTGCTGCGCCGGGCGAAGCCCTTTTCCAGCAGCGCGAGCAGCGTCGGCAGATGCGTGACGGTGCCGACACACTCGACCGTCGTCCGCTGGAAATCCGCAAACCGGATCTTCACGAACAGCTTGCGAACCGCAGCCGCCGCCTGAGCGCGCGCCACGCGCGCATCCAGTTGCTCAGCGAGACTGCGCAATTCGTTCGAGCACGCGTCGAGCGTGCGTAGATCGGTGACATACGTGGTTTCGACGCTGATCGACTTGCGTTCCAGGTGGGCGCACACCGGCCGCTCGTCAATGCCGCGCGACAACTCGTACAGCCGCTTGCCGAACACGCCGAAATGCCGATGCAGATCGACCAGCGGCCATTCGCGCAATTGCGCGCAAGTCGACACGCCGAGCTTGTCGAGTTTCGCCGCCGTGACCTTGCCGACGCCGAATATCTTGCGCACCGGCAACGCGGCGACGAACGCGTCGACCTCCGACGGTCGCACGACGTACAGGCCATCCGGCTTGTTCCAGTCCGACGCGATCTTCGCGACGAACTTGCTTGGTGCAACGCCCGCCGACACCGTCACGCCGACTGTCTCACGCACGCGTTCGCGAATTTCCTCGGCCATCAGCGTGGCGCTGCCCTTGCAGCGATCGGCGTGGGTGACGTCCAGATACGCTTCGTCGAGCGACAGCGGTTCGACATCCGGCGTGTAGTCGCGATAGATCGCCATGATTTGCCGCGACGCGATGCGATATTTCTCCATCGCCGATGGCAGGATCAGCAGATCCGGACACTTGCGCAACGCGAGCGCCGACGACATCGCCGAATGCACGCCAAAGCGTCGCGCCTCATAGTTGCAGGTGGCCACCACACCGCGCTGTTCGGGCCGGCCGCCCACGGCCAGCGGGCGCCCGCGCAACGACGGGTTGTCACGCATTTCGACCGACGCGTAGAAGCAGTCGCAGTCGCAATGGATGATCTTGCGAACAGGCGACGCAGGCGGCTCGGTGGGTAGCGCCATAAGCGGCTTCATGAGCTGCGCTTCAACCGGCGGCAGCAGGGCATCGGGCGGGTTCAAGATACGAATACTGTACAAAAATACAGTAGTTTGATCAAGCGATGCCGCGTGAATTTTTTCGCTCGTGTATTGGTGGAAACACGTCGATCCGTACCGCTGCGCGGGCACCACCGCGGCCTATACTCGCCGCTGTCGATAATCAGGGCGCACAGACGATGATGAAAACCATTGGCGTGATCGGCGGCATGAGCTGGGAATCGTCGGCCGAATACTACCGGTTGCTGAACCGCTATGCGAAGGCGCAACTTGGCGGGCATCACAACGCGTGCAGCCTGATGCTGACGGTGGACTTCGCGTCGATCGAAGCAGACCAGCGCGCCGGTGCGTGGGACAGGCTTGGCGAGCAGATGGCCGAGGCCGCGCGCCGCCTCGAGCGCGGCGGGGCCGATCTCGTGATGCTCGCGACGAACACGATGCATCGCGTGTATGAGCCGATTGAAGCGGCCATTCGCATTCCGTTCCTGCACATCGCCGATCCGACCGGCGAAGCCTTGCGCGCGGCGGGCGTCGAACGGGTCGGCTTGCTAGGCACGCGATACACGATGGAGCAAACCTTCTACGCGGGCCGATTGCGCGAGCGGTTCGGGCTCGACACGCTCGTCCCGGACGACGATGAACGGCACGACGTGCACCGGATCATTTACGACGAGTTGTGCCATGGCGTGATCGACGCACAATCGCGAACAATCTATCAGCGCGCGATCGACGGAATGGCCGCGCGCGGTGCGCAGGCCGTGATTCTCGGATGCACGGAAATCACGCTGCTGATCAAACAGGAAGACACCTCGCTGCCGGTTTTCGATACCACTGCTCTGCACGCGCAAAGAGCAGTGGATTGGGCCATACAAAACCGATAAACTCCACTTCGGCCCGAGCTTCTTTTATCCCGACCAATTGATAAGGATCACGTATCGACGCGATGCACCGCGTCGGTTGCTGACACGCTCACCATCGCAAACGGGCGCATGCCTGTATTTCGCCCAAGGAGATCAGACGATGACGATCAACCCGTCGCCCCAGCCCGCACCGCATCTGGAGCAGCACGACGCGCGCGTCGAACTGCTTGAGCGCATCGTCGACAGTGCGCTGATCGCCGGACATCGGCATGTCGAACAGTTCGCGAGACTTGCCGCATTGGCACGCGCGATCGCGAACGAGCACATTTCGTCCGAAGACCGCACGACGCTTATCGGAGTCGTAGAGAACATTGCTCGTCACGCGGAGCTCGACGCGACACTTGATGTGGAATTTTTCGGAGGCGTTCGTGCAGGCCAGGTCATTGGTCGACTCGTCCGAATGGCAGGCAGGCGCGGCGCCGTTCAGGATACGTGTGCGGGTGCGGCTTCCGACGCGAACGTCACTAAGCACTAGGCAACTCGCCTATGCCGCAATCCGGGTTGTCCAATGCCATGCGTCGAAGCCCATCCTGAAGCCGAGCAGCAAAAGCATCGTGCCCATAAGCCAACGTTGCGCGAGGAGCCAACCCGGACGGTGCGCGATCAAACCCGCTACGCTGCCTGACGATACGGCGACCAACGCATTGACGGATGCGAACGCAAGAATGAGCGTGCCGCCCAGCGCTAACGACTGCCGAAGCACACTACCGGCGCCGTAGTTGATGAACTGCGGCAGCAGCGACAGGAAAATCAGCGCGAGTTTCGGATTCAGCAAGCTCGTCGCGGCGCCCATTGTGAACAGGCGCCGCGGCCTGTCGAACTGGACCTGCGTGATTTGCAGCGGCGACCGGCCACCGGGCCTGAGTGCCTGCCACGCCAGATAAAGCAGATAAAGCGCGCCACCGGCCGCAAGGATGCGGCACGCACCGGGAATCGCAACAAACAGCGCAGTGATCCCGAACGCGGCGCTGAACATATAGAACAGGTATCCGAGCATTACACCCGAAAGCGAGATCAAGCCCGCTTTCGGCCCCTGCCCGACCGAGCGCGACATCACGTAGACCATATTCGGGCCGGGCGTCACAGCCAGCATGCCGCCCACTGTCACGAATTCGACCATCGTTCCCATTCCCACTCCGTGGACGTCCGTCCGCTCCCGATCACGATGCGAGTATCGGATGACCCGACAGACAAGTAAAACGGATTAAACTGAGCACATTATTCAGATTTTCTGACGGCATGAAAAAGCTCGATCTCGACGTGCTGGAAATGGTGGTCGCGGTGGCGGAAACCGGTTCGTTCGCCCGTGCGGCGCAAACCGTGAGTCGCTCGCCGTCGGCGGTCAGCATGCAGATCAAAGCACTCGAGGACGCGCTCGGCAAACTTCTCTTCACGCGAACCACGCGCAACGTCGTCGTGACTCAGGAAGGCCGGACGCTTGCCGACTACGGCCGACAGATGCTCGCGATGCGTGAGGAAGCGTGGGCGTCCGTGGTGCGCCCTGAAATGCGCGGGCGAGTCACGATAGGCGTGCCCGATGACTTCGCATCGTCGTTGCTGCCTCCTGTGCTGCGGAAATTCGCGGTGGCTCACCCACGCGTCGAGATCCGCGTAATCGGGCTGCCGAGTAGCGCGCTGATTCCCCTGCTCAAGGACAACACGTTGGATCTGGCCTGTATCACGAAGGCTCGCGGCATAGCGGGTGACTTCATCCGTTTCGAGCCGATGGTTTGGGCCGCGGCACGCGGCAATCAGCAGGTGTGGAAAGAGCGCCCGTTGCCGATCGCCGTGTTTGCGCAAGGCAGTGCGGCGCGTGCGAACGCAACCACGGCATTGCAGCAGGCAGGCATCCGGTATCGGATGTCCTACGAAAGCCCGAGTCTGCTCGGTTTGTTCAGTATGGTCGAAGCGGGACTCGCTGTCGCGCCGCTCGCGCTGTGCAGCGTGCCGAAACACCTTGTGCAACTGGGAGAGGCTGAGGGGCTGCCGCCGCTGGCGGCGTTGGAAGTGATACTGGCGCGTAGTGCGCGGTCGGCGAGGCCGCCGTGTGATTTTCTGGCTCGGCAGATGCTGGCGGATTTGAGCGTTTGATGGCGTTGCAAGCGCGGGCGATGTGCGCACCAAAATCAAACGGGTGGTCGGTCGATTTTTGGCCGATTCTATGGGGGTGAGGAAAGCCTCCTCTGCGCGGGGTTCGTGTTGTTTAACGACACCTGCCGGCGCGGTGACGGTCCAGCTATGGGATGGCGCCCCGGGCTGCACGATCCACAGTCCTCGGTGGAGTGCGAAGAGACAACGCAACGGGGGACTCGGCGTGGTCAGTTCACCAGCGAGTGGGACAGCGTGTCCTCCAGCCCCGCGCACTCGGTGTTCAGCAGGCACTTCGCGAACAGGTAGAAGCAGTAGGCGTCCCGGAAGTTCGAGCCGAGGCCGAACGAGACCCGGATGGCTCCGCAGTTGCCCTTGTTGAGAATCTTGTCGTCGAAGGTCTTGCAGTCGATGATCTTCTCCTTCTTGTCGAGCTCGCAGTGCTCCGCGCCGGCGGTGGTGTATGTGGCCTGCTGCACCGCGCCCAGATTGCAGAAGCACCCGTTGCGCACAATGATGCCGAAGGACTCGGCGACCCGCTTGACGAGCGCGTGCGGGAAGATGGCGTTGTAGCAATCGAAGAAGTTCAGCATGACTGTCGCGCCTTTGTGCTCCGCCGGAGGCCCGTAGATGCGGCAGAGCGGGGTCTGGCTCCTGACGTCGTGCCGCAACTCCAGGAGCCGCTTCTCCAGCCACCTCGCCAGCGCCGTCGAGCGCGCGCCAAGGTGTTCAAGCCCTAG
This sequence comes from Paraburkholderia humisilvae, assembly GCF_902859855.1. Lineage (GTDB taxonomy): Bacteria > Pseudomonadota > Gammaproteobacteria > Burkholderiales > Burkholderiaceae > Paraburkholderia > Paraburkholderia humisilvae. The sequence continues at coordinate 79,816 of NZ_CADIKH010000002.1, read as the reverse complement.
CCGGGAGATGAACTCGAATCCCTGTGCGATAGCATGGAAGGACGCGTAATTGGGCGTGCCGACCTCGAACCGCTGCTCGTCGTCATAGCGCAGCAGCCGGTCTGTGGCAGACCAAGGGCCCGAGTAGTAGCACACAGCCCCTCCCGCGAAAGACGGCGGGGCCAGCTTGCGCAGCGAGGACCTCCTGGCGATGAGGCACCCGGTTCCGGTCGGATGGCCGAAAATCTTGTAGAAGGAGACCGCGATGAAATCCGGGTGATGCACTGAGCAATCCAGCCTGGACTGAGGGACGAGTGCTGCCGCGTCACAAAGCACCATTGCGCCCCGCTGTTGCGCGAGCTGAATCCACTTCAGGTCGTGCCTCGCGCCCGTGGCGTTGGACTGCGCAGGGTAGGCCAGCAGGTGCGAGTGTCCGGGGGCGAGCTTCGCGATCGCGCGCTGCATCGAGCTGCCGTTGATCAGCAGATCCTTGTCCAGCGGGATGTACTTTACCGAGGCGCCCTTGGCCTTCGCGTACTCCCGAAGGCCGTGGACCGAGGTGTGGTTGTCCTTGGTGAGCAGGACCTGCGAGCGGCCATCGAAGGGGAATGACTCCGCCACCAGGCGGATGGCGCCGCTGGCGTTGGGCGTGAATATGATTTCGTACTCGTCCGGCGCACACCGGAAGTACCGATAGATTTCCGCTCGGGCCTTCTTATAGGCCACATCGGAGGACTTTGAGCCGCTGTGCGGGTTGCCAAGAATCGTGCTCTTGAGCACCTGATAGTCCTCCTCGAGGAGGCTCTCCGGGGCGAGCGTGCCACCCACATGGTCCAGGTAGGTGGCCTGGTGGGCATCCAGTCGTGAGAAATCGCTCCTGCGCAGCGCTTCGACCTCGGCGTCGGGATACCTCGGATACTCGACCAGGAAGGCCGCCTTCATCACTAGATAGGACTGCATCAGTTGCGAGTCTCTGAGCAGCGGCGGTCTGTCCGCGCAATTCTCGACGACCTCCGGAGCCATCTGACGGAAGGCGCTCAGTGCTGAGAAATCGGGTGGCGAGCTCAGAGCGACGAACTCCTTGCAGGCCTGATCGACCTGCCCGCGCAAAAGCCACGCCTTGACCTGGTAGCTTCGGGTGGGGACCTGCGCGTGGATCTCCCGCAGCATCGCGTTCAGATACCTCTCCCGGCTGAGTGTGTCGGACTGGTTGAACTCCTCAAGGAGGATGCAGGCATTGAAGAGAAACTCGCGGGTGTCAGAGTCGTCCAGGAAGAAGGACAGGGGGCAGGAGGTTGCGACCTCGCTAATGCCCCGACAGAGCCCCTCACGGGAGAAGGCGTCAATGATCGCGGTGGGGTCGGTCAGACTGAGGGCCGCGTCCAGGATGGCCGAGGGGGTCCCGAAGTGCTTCTGAGATTGCCGCCAAGCCAGGTCGAACAGCTCGTTGTAATGGAAGACAGTGCCGTAGATCCTCCCTCCCGGACGCAGCACCCGCTTGAACTCCCGGGCGACCCGGGCCTTGTCCGGAGGAAACATCAATCCGAAGCCGCAGACGACGATGTCGAAGCTATTGTCCGCGAAGGGCATGTCCGCCATGTCCACGTCGAAATGGAAGGTGACGTTTCGTCGAAGATCCTCGCTGACCACTTTCCTGGCCATGTCGATGGCGATTTTCGAAAGGTCCGTGGCGACGAGCCGCAGGTTCAATGGCTTGGCCACGTCTTCATAGAGATGGGTGGTGATGCGGCCGGTCCCGCAAGCAACCTCAAGGACGCTCGTGAGGGCGGGCTCTGGATGTATGTCCTTGCGAATCTCCCGGACGAGCAGTTCGCCGTAGGGTTTAAAGAGCCGAGGGCCCAGGACGCGCTCGTAGAATTCCGTGAACGTACTTAGAGACCACTGTTGGTCCGATACTGTCTTGCAGTGGTGCGGCGCTGCGTCATGCATTGCTGGCTCCGAGCAGGATATATCGATTGAGATCGCCGAACGCCATGATGAAAAACGCAAATCCGGGCATGGAACCTGGCCTCACGGCGCAGGTAGTCTTTCGTCGCGCAGGCAATCAAATAAAGGAAATACTGCATATCCCCATTTCTTGCGCATGATGTGGGAAAGCACAGCTTTCATCAAAAATATTTTCTCAAATTAATTTATACAACGCAAAACTTCACTGAGTCTGATAAACGCAGTCAGGTGAATGAGCCTGGATTCGGCGATAATTTGAATTCCGTAAACCGCAGTCACGCGTGATTTGCCTGCCCGAGGTAACCAGAAAATAAGTTTGATAACTCATTTAATCAGGATCTGGATGTATGCTGACGAAGCAACTACGGTTCTTCCTTAATTTCATAAATCATGTGCAACATCGCCACCATCACCATAGTGTGGTCCATGCGCCCCGGCATTTTCGATCATAATTATTGCATGCATTATTTTCAATATTTTTCTGTTATAAGATGGGGTAAACGCCCATTATTTTAAATGAGTTTACTTTAAGAGGATGTATACTCCACCTGCATTTTGCCGATTTAAATCTGACTCACTTTCGACGAATCGCCAAAGTAAAGCATCGTGTTGCACGCGTCGGATAGTAATTCGCCTCCCTCCATTAGCCGCAATGCTTCATCCGCGTTCAATCGCGTATCGGGTATGCTCGGCGCGGCGATCGGCGTCCATGACCGCATGGTTTGCGCGGAACTGTTGCGACCAGTAAGGAAACCGCAGCGTAGCTGCTCGATTGAGCGGTTGCAGTGATTCAGCGACGACATTGGAAGCCGCGTATAGCGTTCGTTTGCACGCGGTTGTCTGTTGGGTTCTTCGGAGATTGCGATTTCTTCATTGTCGTCCTCACGCTCGCTCAATGACAGGTAGTTGTGTGCGCATCGAACTGTTCGACACTGACGGATTCGGGATCGCCCCAGCGAATCCGGGGTGGACGGCCACTTCAACTGGACGGCTCGACGCGGCAGGCCAGATCTTTTTCTGGTGTCTGACGAGTGCAGGAATTGACACAGGCAGGGACGCACCGGTCGCCGGTTTGGTGGCTCGTTCGATGACGTTTCAGGTTGAAGTGTGACCCGGACAAACCATCAGGACACCAGATGGTCCGTACGCGTAGCGCAGGTACACGTAAAACGGACGGGCAACAAAAAACCCGCACAGGGCGGGTTCACGAGTGGCGAGAGTTCGCCCAAAATGCGCCAGGATTGCCCTAAACGAACAACGGGACAAGTTTCACTGGGTATATAAACCGGCTAGAAAGCTTGCTGCACTGGGTTGCGGGGGTAGGATTTGAACCTACGACCTTCGGGTTATGAGCCCGACGAGCTGCCAGACTGCTCCACCCCGCGTCAGAGGAAGCGAATTGTACTGAATCAGTCTGCAATTCGTCAAACCAAAATTCGGATTCTTCGCAAAAGAATGAGAAGAACACGCGAACACACGTGCCAGCGTGCCTGATCAAACGACCTTCGACGGTCTCCCCACCTGATCGCGGTAAGATTCGGATGTATCGAGTCCCACTCAACACGCCATAGCGCGCGCGTTTCCCGCCGTCGCCCCTACATCAACGAGAACAGCAATGAAGTTAGCCACCTGGAACGTCAACTCGCTGAAGGTCCGTCAGCAGCACGTGATCGACTGGCTCGAACTGAGTCAGGCCGACGTGCTGTGTCTTCAGGAGCTCAAGCTGCCCGACGAAAAATTCCCGCGCGCGGAGCTCGAGGAAAAGGGCTATCGCAGCTGGTTCGCCGGCCAGAAGACATATAACGGCGTCGGCATTCTCGTGCGAAACGGCCTGCAGGTGGACGAAGCGACGATTGTGCGAAACATTCCCGGCTTCGAGGATTCACAACAACGCGTGATTGCCGCAACCATCAATGGCATCCGCGTGATTAGCGCGTACTTTCCGAATGGCCAGGCCCCAGGCACCGACAAGTTCGCGTACAAGCTGCGCTGGCTCGACGCGATGCACGATTGGATCGCGAGCGAACTCGCACAGCATCCGAAGCTCGCGCTGCTCGGCGACTACAACATCGCGCCGGAAGACCGCGACGTGCACGACCCGAATGCCTGGGAAGGCCAGAACCTCGTATCGCCCGAAGAGCGCGCGAGCTTCGCGCGTCTGATCGAACTGGGCCTCGTCGATTCGTTCCGACTGTTCGATCAGCCCGAGAAAACCTTCACGTGGTGGGACTACCGGATGCTCGCGTTCCGCCGCAACGCGGGCCTACGCATCGACCATATCCTGCTGTCGAAGCCGCTTGCGGAAAGCTGCACGCATTGCGACGTCGACAAGACGCCGCGCAAATGGGACCAACCGTCCGATCACGCGCCAGTCGTTGCGCTCACTGAATGAAAAGCGGCTCGATGGAGCCATCCATCGAGCCGCCGTCTGCTGCTTGCGCGTGAAGAACCATCAAGGCTCGAGATTCAACTCCTGAATCTTGCGCGTAATCGTATTGCGGCCGATGCCCAGCCGCTCCGCCGCCTCGACTTTCCGTCCACGCGTGAAATCGAGCGCTTCGCGTATCACCGCGGCTTCGAAACGGCGCGACAACTCGTCCATCACATCCGGCGAATTCTCGCGCAGCAACCGCGCAACTTCAGTACGCAAACCGCCTTCCCACGCGCTCGCGGACGCCGACGCCGTCGACGCCACACCAGGCGTCACCACCACTCCACCCGTGTGCGCGGAGGTGGCGCTTGCCCCCACACCATTGACCGCGGCAACATCCGCCGCGCCCCCTGTCAGCACAGCGCCACTCGCCGCTTCAACCGGCGACTGTTGCGTCGATACCAGATCCGGCGGCAGGTCTTTAATCTCAATCGTCTGCGCAGGCGCCATCACGGTTAGCCAGTTCGCGAGATTTTCGAGCTGCCGCACGTTCCCCGGAAACGGCAACGACGTCAGATAAGCAAGCGCCTCGTCCGATACGCGTTTCGGTTCGACGCCCAGATCGCGCGCACTCTTCTGCAGGAAATGCCGCGTCAACAACGGAATGTCCTCGCTGCGCTCACGCAACGCCGGCAAGCGCAGCCGGATCACATTGAGCCGGTGATACAAGTCCTCGCGAAACAACCCTTGCCGCACGCGCGCTTCGAGGTTCTGATGCGTCGCCGCGATGACGCGCACGTTCGCGCGCAACGGGTTATGCCCGCCGACCCGATAAAACTGCCCATCCGACAGCACCCGCAATAGTCGGGTCTGCAGATCGAACGGCATATCGCCGATTTCATCGAGAAACAGCGTGCCGTTCTCGGCCTGCTCGAAGCGTCCCTGGCGCATCGCCTGCGCGCCGGTGAATGCGCCGCGTTCATGGCCAAATAGTTCGGATTCCAGCAGATCCTTCGGGATGGCTGCCGTGTTCAACGCGATGAAGGGGCCGCTCGCGCGTGGGCTATGTCGGTGCAACGCGCGCGCGACGAGTTCCTTACCGGTGCCTGATTCGCCGGTAATGAGCACGGTGGCCGCCGAATGCGACAGCCGCCCGATCGCGCGGAACATATCCTGCATCGCAGGCGCCTGGCCCAGCATCTCCGGCGCCTCGGGCACGCGTTCGTCCCACGTATGCTCGCCGCGCATGCTTTCGTCGACCGCGCGCCGGATCAGCTCGACCGCCTTGTCGACATCGAACGGCTTCGCAAGATACTCGAACGCGCCGCCCTGAAACGCGGCCACTGCGCTATCGAGGTCCGAAAAGGCGGTCATGATAATGACCGGCAGGCCAGGCACGCGGTCTCGCACAGTCTGCAGCAATTCGAGCCCGGAGCCGCCCGGCATCCGGATATCGGATACGAGCACTTGCGGACTGTCGTGCTCGAGTGCGCCCGCTGCTTCACGCACGTTCGCAAAGCTGCGCGTCGCGAAGTTCTCGCGCGCGAGCGCTTTTTCAAGTACCCAACGGATCGATTGGTCGTCGTCTACTATCCAGATCGGCTTCATATAGGTCGTCAGAAGTCTTGTGGTGCGCCACACTCAGCATTGACGCGCATTGCACGGTGGCGCGCTTGTGGCACATGCGGGTTAGCAGTCGAGCGGCAGCAATATCTGAAACTCGGTATGCCCCGGGCGGCTCTCCACTTCGATCAGCCCTTCATGCTGTTGCACGAAAGTCTGCGCGAGCGTCAATCCGAGACCACTGCCGTCCTCGCGCCCCGACACGAGCGGATAAAAGATGCGGTCTCGAATCTCCTCGGGAATGCCCGGCCCGTTGTCGATGATATGCAAGTCCAATGCCAACTTGCACAAGCGCTTGGCGATCGTCACCTTGCGTGCCACGCGCGTACGCAATTCAATGCGCGCATCGCCCTGCGAGATCCTCTCGCGCAACGCTTCCGCCGCATTGCGCACGATATTCAGCACCGCCTGGATCAATTGCTCCTTGTCGCCGCGCAAGTCCGGCACGCTCACGTCGTAGTCGCGCACGACCGTGAGCCCGCGCGGAAACTCCGCGAGAATCACCGCGCGCACGCGTTCGCAGACCTCGTGAATATTCACGTCGCCGACGATATGCGGATGACGGTGCGGTTCGAGCAGACGATCGACCAGCGTCTGCAACCGGTCCGACTCCTTGATCACCACCTGCGTGTACTCGCGCAGCTCGTCGCGCTCGCGCACGCCGAGTTCGAACTCCAGCAACTGCGCGGCGCCGCGGATGCCGCCTAGCGGGTTCTTGATCTCGTGCGCGAGATTGCGGATCAGTTGCTTGTTAACCGCGGTCAGATCATGAATCCGCTCCTCGCGGTCGGTGCGCAGATGCCGTTCGTTTTCGAACAGTTCGAGCAGCACGTAGTCCTGCGCGCTTTCGAGAAAGCCGACGACCGCATGCACGTGCAACGGCTCATGACCCGGTCGTTCGAGCACCGCGTCGAGATGCGTCGCGTTGAATCGATGATCGGCGATAGCGGCAATCGTCTCCATCAATTCATCGGCATTCGAAAACACGTCGTGCCATGCCATCTGCGTAAGCTGCCGGCGTGATAATTCGAGCATCGATTCGGCCGAAGGATTCGCAAACGCCACGCGCAGCGTACGCTTTTCCAGTACCAGCACCACCGTCGGCAACGCTTCGAAGCCCGGCAGCAACCCGGACTCGACCAGTTGCACGTCTTCCGACAACGGCTCGCCGTGGCCGTGCCCTTTTCTAGCCTTGATCAGATTCTTCAGTACCATCTTGCAGTCCGGCGTGGATCAGACGATGAAGAAGCGCACGCCTCGTGCGCCGCAAACGTTGCGCGTGGCCCAACAAAAAGGGACGGCAGCGCCGTCCCTTGGGTCCTTCTAATCGCGAGCGTGGGACGCGCGCTTCGCCGACCTGCGGCGAAGCGCATCGCCGCTTACAGCGAGTAGTACAGTTCGAATTCGACCGGGTGCGTGGTCATGCGAACGCGCTGCAGTTCCGCTTCCTTCAGTTCGAGGTAGGCGTCGAGCATGCCGTCGGTGAACACGCCGCCGCGCGTCAGGAACTCGCGGTCCTTGTCGAGCGCTTCGAGCGCCTGATCGAGGCCGGCACACACGGTCGGGATCTTGGCATCCTCTTCCGGCGGCAGGTCGTACAGGTTCTTGTCAGCGGCTTCGCCCGGATGAATCTTGTTCTGCACGCCATCGAGACCCGCCATCATCAGCGCCGAGAACAGCAGGTACGGGTTCGCCATCGGGTCCGGGAAGCGCGTTTCGATACGGCGGCCCTTCGGATTGCTCACGTGCGGAATACGGATCGATGCCGAACGGTTGCGCGCCGAGTAGGCGAGCTTCACCGGCGCTTCGAAGTGCGGCACGAGACGCTTGTACGAGTTCGTCGTCGGGTTCGAGATCGCGTTCAACGCGCGAGCGTGCTTGATGATGCCGCCGATGTAGTACAGCGCGAATTCCGACAGGCCAGCATAGCCGTTGCCTGCGAACAGGTTCTGGCCATCCTTCCAGATCGACTGGTGCACGTGCATGCCCGAGCCGTTATCGCCGACCACCGGCTTCGGCATGAAGGTCGCCGTCTTGCCGTACGTGTGCGCGACGTTGTGCACGATGTACTTCAGGTTCTGCGTCCAGTCCGCGCGCTGCACGAGCGTCGAGAACTTCGTGCCGATTTCATTCTGGCCCTGGCCCGCCACTTCGTGGTGGTGCACTTCGACCGGAATGCCGATCTGCTCGAGCAGCAGACACATTTCCGAACGCATGTCCTGGAACGTATCGACCGGAGCAACCGGGAAGTAGCCGCCCTTCGGACCCGGACGGTGGCCGGTGTTGCCGCCTTCGAATTCCTTCGCCGACGACCACGGTGCTTCCTCCGAGCCGATCTTCACGAAGCAGCCCGACATATCGCTGCTCCATTGCACCGAGTCGAAAATAAAGAACTCGGGTTCCGGACCGAAGAATGCGGTGTCGCCCAGACCGGTGCTCTTCAGGTACGCTTCGGCGCGCTTTGCCAGCGAGCGCGGATCACGTTCGTACCCCTTGCCGTCCGACGGCTCGATCACGTCGCAGGTCAGCACGAGCGTCGATTCTTCGTAGAACGGGTCGACGAAGGCGGTGTCCGGATCCGGCACGAGCAGCATGTCCGACGCTTCGATGCCCTTCCAGCCGGCGATCGAGGAACCGTCGAACGCATGGCCGCTTTCGAACTTGTCGTCATCGAATGCCGACACCGGCACCGAAACGTGCTGTTCCTTACCGCGCGTGTCGGTGAAACGGAAGTCGACAAACTTGACGTCCTCGTCCTTGACGAGCTGCATGACGTCGGCCACGGATTTACTCATAACCTATCTCCTGATTAACGATTTCGGCGGTTTTAGCCGCCGCCCAATCTAGCTGACCCGTTCCCGCGCGTCTACAGGGTTCCGAAGCTTTAATTTACCGACGCGGGTCGAATCGAACGGCACGGATTAAAGCAGCTTCCGTGCCAATCATGCGCCAACAACGCGCGTCGGATTGAACGGCGCGCCGTTGCCGTGAATCGTCGCACGTTTTGCGCGACTCGCGAAATCGCGACGTGCAAGCATACGCACCACCAATGTGCGGAAAAAATGTGCGTGACCGTTTAAATCCTCACTTTGGTGCAGAGTCCTTATTTTGCACTTTTCCGGGGCAGTCATCGTGCTTCGCTCTGAATGATATAAGGCGACCGGTGCGGGCGCGCTTGCGATGCGCGGCGCGCTAGAATGGTCTTTTGGTTCAAAGGAGACACGCTGTCATGACCACGCTCGAACAGTTATACGCACAGGCCGAAAAGCGCCGCGTCGACAATCAGCTTCCCTATGCGGGCGCATTGTCCCCCGCTGAGGCATTCGAGCTTCTCGAACTGGATCCGCGCGTGCGGCTGATCGACGTGCGTACGCGCGCTGAACTCGATTGGGTCGGCCGCCCGCTCGTTGGCGACGGCCAGTATGCGCATATCGAATGGACCCGCTATCCGGGCGGTGTGCCGAACGCCGAGTTTATCGATCAGTTGCGCCAGGTCGCCAAGCCGGACACGCCGGTGCTGCTGCTATGCCGCAGCGCCGCGCGTTCGAAGCTCGCGGCCGTCGCCGCCGCGCAGGCCGGGTTCACGAAAATGATGGATCTGCTCGAAGGGTTCGAAGGCGACAAGGACAGCCAGGGACACAGGAAGACCGTGTCGGGCTGGTGCTTCCGCGGCTTGCCATGGATCGGCGCCTGACAGCGAACCTGACAGAACGCCCAACGGGCGCGTGAAGCCGCTTGCCTCGCGCGCCTGCGACACGCACCCGCGATTCCAGCAACACTCCGCTCAGCGATACCCAGCAATACCCGGCGATATCCCGCAATTCCCGGCGACGCTCACCCGCGCGGCTTCGGCGGCGCGGCCGCATCTATTTCGACGATATCGCCGCCAAGCAGGTGCACGCCTTCGCGCAGCTTGACGAACGCGGCCGCGACCGCTTCGGGTTCGCCCTTCACGCCCAGGTCAATGTGGCGCCGTGCGTAAATGCCGCCCCGCTCCGCATCGCCGACACTCGGCAAGCTGAACACGCGCACCCCCGGGAAATCGCGCTCGATCTTCTCCATCAACGGCGTCACCGTCGACTCCGGCAACTCAAATACCAGCAACGATTTTTCCGCGTGCGGCGTCGCATGGTGCAGGTGTGCGTACCTGGTATCCAGCACCCATTCGATCATCGGCCACGCCATCACCGGAAAGCCCGGCACGAAATGATGATGGTTGATCGAAAAGCCCGGAATCTTGTTGTAGCCGTTCGGAATGATCGATGCGCCGCGCGGATAGGTGCCCATATTGAGCCGGTGCAGATTGTCGGGCGAGTTGTAGTCGACGGGCTTGGGCGCATCGGCCGGATGCATCTCGCGAATCCGCTCGCGGATCAACACCGCGGCTTCCGGGTGCAGTTCCAGCGGCACCGCGAGCGCAGCGGCCGCGCATTGGCGCGTGTGATCGTCGGGTGTCGCGCCGATCCCGCCGGTCGAAAACACGATGTCGCCGCTCGCGAAGGTTCGGCGCAGCGTCGCGGTGATTCGCTCCGGCTCGTCGCCGATATAGTCGGCCCAGCCAAGCGACAGGCCGCGCGCCTTCAGAAGTTCGATGACCTTCGGCAGATGCTTGTCGACCCGTCTGCCCGAGAGGATTTCGTCGCCGATGATGATCACGCCAAATGCCATTGCCGCCTCGCGAAAGTGGGATGCCCGAATTGAATAGCAGGATCAGTAGGGAACCGGCGCCGTGCCATGCGGCCCTTGCTGTTCCGCGCGCAGACGCTGCAGCGCGCGCAGACAGTAGTAGCCGAACCAGAGCGCCGAAAAAACGAGGATGAACGCGTAAATCCAGATAGTCGCCGCGGTCATCACGGGAAACAGCACGATCAGCCACACCGACGATGCCCATAGCAGCGTCGGCAGCGAACCGAGCAAACCGCTCGCCACGCCGATCAGCAGCAGCGGCAACCGGTGCCGCCGCACGAGAATGCGCCGCTCGTCGCTGCTCGCGTGCAGCGCGAGCGCATCATAGGTCATCACGCGATAGGTGAGCCAGCCCCACAGCAGCGGCGGAATAAGCGCGAAGAACGGTGGAATCAGCCACAGCGGCAGCGTAATCACGAGCAAGACCAGACACACGAATGTCGTCCACAGCGAATGCGCGAGGCTGCCGTACCAGGTGCCGCCATGCCGCATTTCAAGGCTGGCGAACTGCCGCGCGGACAAGTGCTTGATGACCGCAGGCATCGACAGCGTCGCGATCAGCAGGAGCACTGACACGACGATCAGCGGGATCGCGATCGCAATCACGATAAACGGCGCAACCGCCGCGTGCAGCGACGAAAATCCGAGCCAGTCGAACAGATGGTAGAGCGTGGTCGTAAACGACCAGCCGTCAAGCCACGTGCGCGTCGCGCCGATCAGCGTCTGCCATGAAAACCACAGAATCGCGCCCCACACCACCACCGCCGCGAGGAACGGCATAAACGTCAGCCAGAGCATGCGCGGGTGGAGCACGCTGGCGAGCGCGCGTCCGAACGAGCGCAACAGGTCATTCATGCGAGCGGGTGCCGGTGAAAGAAACGTTGGGAAAAGGAACCGTACGAACGTGGAAAGGATAAACCACGCGGTACGTCAACGGTAACTGACGGTGCCGGAACGCGGAAAGCAGCGCTGGGAGGGGTCAAGCCGGATCAGGCGAGCGCTTGCGTGCTAGCCCCCGAGACTACCGCGGGCTTCGCCAAACGAAACGCGCGGTCAGAGCGCTGCGGCGTCATTGCCCGGTGCGCGGCGCTTCGGCACGACGCGCCGTGCGATGCGTACGAACGCGAGCCAATGCTGCGCGAGGAAGCCGTCACCGTAGCGGTGGCCATCGAGCTGGTCGCGAATGCCGGTCGGCTCCATCTCGCGACTCCACGACACACTGCCGAAGAGCATGTCCCACCATGGAAACAGGACGCCGAAATTGCAGCCGTACTTGAGCCCTTCGTGACCGTAGCCGATCGCATGATGACGACGATGGAACGTCGGGCTGACCAGCAGGCGCTCGCCGAGCCAACCGTAATACAGACGTATATTCGCGTGCTGCACGCTTTGCGCAAGGTTCGTGATCGCGACCAGCACGACGAACTGCGAAGGCGGCACACCAATAAAGAGCGCGATCAGCGCGAAAAAGCACGCCTGCAACAGATCGTCGAGCAGGTGATTGCGATCGTCGGACCACAGCGACATCTGCCGCTGGCTGTGATGCACCGCATGCAGCTCCCACCAGACGCCGAAGCGATGTTCCCATCGGTGATACCAATAGCCGGCGAAGTCGAGAACCAGCAGATAGATCACAAACGTCACGACCGGGATGGTCGTGACGCCGGGCCACAGATTGTCGATTTCGAGGTTCGCGATATTGTGCAGCCGCAGCCAGCCTTGCACGGCGTCGAAAAACGGCTGCAGCGCGAAGAAGAAGAACAGGTTCAGAATGCCGAGCTTCGCAATCCACGTGTACAGCACGTCGACGCGCACCGCCTTGCGGTCCTGCCACTTCTCGACTGGACGCAGCGCTTCGAGCGGCCGCAAGATCGCATACATCGCGAGCACTTCGAACACGCCGACGATCACCCAGTAAAGGCTGTCGTACGTGTCTTCGTCGTAGTCCATCAGGCCGAAGTGAAACAGCAACGGTTGCACGACGCTCTCGTACAACGCGGTTTGCAGCGCCGACACGGCGCTATCGAGCGTGGAGAAGATCAGATGGAACATGATGCTCGCTGTTCGTCTAAACCGTTGTGTGGTCGTGCCGTGTCGCCTGATTCAACCGCCCGCCTGATCCACCTGCATCAGGCGCCGTTCGGTGCGGTGACCGGCGCGCGGTCGTAAAAATAGATGCCATGCGGAGAACGTCCGACCGCAATGGTCTGGATCAGCTTGCGCTGCGACAGATCGATGATGCCGATGTGCTTCGCGAAGCGGAACGTTACCCACAGATAGCGTTTGTCCGCGGAAAGTTCCATGTCGTCGGGGCCGGGCATCAGGCCGGTGATGTCGCCGACGTTGGTCAGCGTCTCTTCGTCGATGATGCTGATCGTGTTCGCGACACGGTTGGACACCGCGACGTGCCGGCCGTCCGCCAGCGAGCGGAAATTGTGCGCGCCCTTGCCGGTCGGGATCGTCTTCACGATTTTCTGGTTCTTCCAGTCGACCACCGCGACGTAATCGGCGCCGGTCATGCCGACCAGCAGATATTTTTCGCCAGGCGTCATCCACAGGCCCGCCGGCACCTTGCCGACCTTCATTTTCCACTTCACCGTCTGCGTCGGCAGATCGACCGCCGCGAGTTCGCCGGACACCTGCAGCGTGACAAACACCGTTTTGCTATCCGCGGAGAACGCCATATGGCTTGGCATCACCGCGAGCGGCAGGCGCTGCGCGAGCGCGAGATTGTGGCCGTCATAGTGATAGATGTCGAGCCGGTCCAGCCGCAGACCGGTTGTGACCAGCCATTTGCGATCTGGCGAAAAACCGATCTGGTAAGGATCCTCGATGCCTTCGATCCAGCGTTGCACCTTGCCGGTCTTCGGGTCGACGAACAGCAGATTGTTCGACACGGAATTCGCGACGATCAGTGACGAATTGTCCGGCGTCGCCATCAGGTGGTGCGGTTCCTTGCCGGTCGGCACGGTGTCGACCACTTGCCGCGTCGCCTCGTCGATCAGGCTCAGCGTCGCTTCGCCGGAATTGAGCACGATCACATTGTTCGCGTGGACTGCCGGGGAGAACAGGACCGCTGCCGCGGCGAGCGCCGCGCCTGCCGAAAACGTGCTGGCCAAGCCGGGGAGGGAAAATTTGCGCATGAAGACTCACAACCGAAGACAGCCGCCATTGTAGAACGTTTGCGGCGCCAAACGGTTGACGGCGCGCAGGAATTTCCCAAGCGCGGCGCGTCGCCGCAACACCTTGGCCGCGGCGCGTGGATATCAGAAGCAGTAACGCCTATCGCGGTGATTTCCGATTGTTCCGATCGGATGCCCGTGACCGAATAGTGATTTTGTTGATTCAAATCGGATTCTCTTTATCGTGCTCCGGTTAATCAGATAATCATCTGAAAATCGATGTCGAAATTTTCGAATTAAAAGAACCATCCTATTACGATTGGCTAAACCCATTTTAAGAGTTTACTCATATCGCACGCACGCGTCGGCGCCGGAAAATCGCCTCTCCCGATCACCCGCCTATTCAGCCCGCACACGCGCCCGCTTGCCCGGCAGCGCGCGGCCTGAGCACACCCCGGAGGCTTTGACGCATGAACGCTATCAATAGAAGTCATTCGAATCGCACGATTAAAATTCGGCAGCCCGCATGTTTAGCGGCGGGAATCAGGCTAACTCAACCGCGCAATCTGATCGTTGTGCAAATGGCGCTCGCGGGTCTGCTCGCGATTGGCGCGGCACGGCCCGCGCACGCGAGCATTCCGGCCGCGCAGCAATATTTCGATGCCGACGGACTGCAAGACGGCAGCGACGGCGTCACGATCCTGCCAGGCAGTAAGGCGCTCGCCGTGGGTGCGGGCGCACACGCGCTCGCCAGCCGGGGAATAGCGATTGGCTGGGGCGCGGCAGTCAGCAACTGGGCGGGCATCGCGGTCGGCAGCGGCGCGAGCGTCGCCGGCTACGACGGCGTCGCCATCGGCGAGCAAGCGCTCGGCACCGCGACCGGTGCGTTCGCCGGCGGCGTCAATGCGCGCGCGAACCTGCTCGCGACGGCCATCGGCGCATACTCCGCCGCCACCGGCGACATGTCGTCTGCATTCGGCGCGTACTCGGGCGCAGGCGGTCGAGCGGCGCTTGCGCTCGGCCAGAACGCGCTCGCCGCGCACGACAACAGCGTCGCGCTCGGCGCAGGTTCGGCGACGCAGGTCGGCGCGCGCGCCGGCTATCTCGCGTACGGCCTGTCGGCAGCGCAAACGTCGCTCGGCGAAGTCAACGTCGGTCAACGCACGGTCAGCGGTGTCGCGGCCGGCGCGGCGGACCAGGATGCGGTCAACGTCGCGCAACTGAGAGCGCTCGACAGCAAGATCGACGCCGCCGCGGCGCGGCTTGCCGACACATTGGGCTACGAGTCGAATGCGGACGGCTCAGTCAACCGCAACAGCATCGTGCTTACCGGCGACCCGGACAGCGGCGGCACGCAGATTCACAACGTCGCTGACGCGCACGATGCGCACGATGCGGTCAACCTCGGACAGCTTTCGACGATGCTCGCCGGCGCGGTCGGCAATGGCGCGAGCACCGGCGCGAACCCATTGTTCGGTGCCGCCGGAGATCCGGCGGCTGAAGCTGCGCTCGCGAGCGGCGCGCACTCGATCGCCGCCGGCGCAAGCGCGCGGGCAGCCGGCGCGCAGGCGGTCGCATTCGGCGCGAACGCCCAGGCGGACGGGCCGAGTGCCGTCGCAATCGGCGCCCATGCGCGCGCAAACGGCACGAATGCCATCGCGATCGGCGCCGACGCACGCGCAAGCGGCAGCAACTCGCTCGCGCTTGGCGCAGCAACGAATGCGAGCGCGGACAATTCGGTCGCGCTCGGTTACGGCTCAAACGCGGACCGCGCAAACAGCGTGTCGCTCGGCACGACGGGCAACGAACGGCACATCACGCATGTCGCGCCAGCCATCGAGGGAACCGATGCGGTCAACCTGAATCAGCTGACTCAAACGATGAGCGGCACGCTCGGCGCCGCCAACCGCTATACCGACGACAAGGTCCGTTCGGTACGCCGCGACGCATACGGCGGCACGGCTGCCGCACTCGCGGTCGCCGCGCTGCCGCAGGCGGCTATACCGGGCCGCGGGATGATCGCGATCGCGGGCGGAACCTACGGCGGACAGTCGGCGTTGGCGTTCGGCGTGTCGCAACTGTCGGAAACCGGCACGTGGGCGTACCGGGTGCAAGGCACCGCGAGCTCGCGCGGCGAAGCGGGCGTGGCGCTTGGCGCCGGCACGCACTGGTAAGCGCGTCTGCCCCCGCCAAAGCCTGGGAGGGATTGGCGGGACGGATGCAGGCATGCCCCCATGTGCCTGCATCTTTTTGGCGCGATGCCGGCTTCCTCGTCTGACGGCATCGCGTCCTTTTTTGGAGGCTGCGCGCGTCGCATCCTCACGTCGCTTCGAGGTTTCGCTTCGCGCGCGATCGCGCCGGCCGCCGCCCTGCGCCCGACCCCACGCGACGCGCAGTCTAACCACGCGGATCAGCGCTGCAACGATTCCCAGACCTTATACAGCCGCTTCACCGAAACCGGCATCGGCGTGCGCAGTTCCTGAGCGAATAGCGACACGCGCAGTTCTTCGAGCAGCCAGCGAAACTCGGCAAGCCGCGCATCGGCAACGCCACCTCGCTGCGCCAGCGCACGCTGATAGTGCTGCAGCAGCGGATGAAACTCCGCGAATTGCCGTGCATCGCGCGCCGGATCGGCTTTCAGCTTGTCGATACGCAAGCCGATCGCTTTCAGATAGCGCGGGAAATGCGTCAACTGCGCATACGGAGTATCGACGACGAAGCGCTTACCGACTAGCGCATCGAGCTGACTCTGCAGATCCGCATACGCCGCCGCGAACGGCTTCGCCTGCGCAAGCTTTTTCAGCACCGTCGCGTACTCGTTAAGAATCTGTCCGACAAGCCGTGCGATTTCCTGGGCAAGCAACGTCAACCGGCTGCGGCCTTCGTCGCGCCGCGCGTGAAAGGCCGCGTCGTCGTCGGGCAGCGGGTCTTGCAGGCACGCGCGGTCGAGCGCAGTGTCGATCAGCTGATCGCGCAGCTCTTCCTGGGTCGCGCGCGCCATGAACTGCATCGCCATTTCGCGCACGCCCGGCAGATTCTTTTCGAGGTATTTGATCGGCTCGCGCAATTGCAGCGCGAACAGCCGCCGCAGCCCGGCGCGATGAATTCGCGCCGCTTCGTCCGGCGCATCGAACACTTCGACATCGCAATGCGTGCCGCGATCGACAAGCGCCGGATAGCCGTACAGCGTTTGCCCGCGCCGGCGAATTTCAAGCAGTTCGGGCAGCTTGCCGAAGTTCCACGTCGTCAGGTTTTCATAGAGCGCCGTGGCGGGCGCGGCGCCCGTGTCTTGCGGCGCCGTATGCGGAACGGGCGTGCCACCGGCGCTGCGCGCCGCGTCCGACGCCCTGGATGTGTTCAACGCCCCCGCCGCACCCGTGCCAGCCACTGCGCGGCTCAACGCATCGCCGGCCTGATCGACGAGCGTCGCGCTCGCCGCCAGCTTCTGGAACTGCTGCTGCGCTTCGCCGCCGAGCTCCGCGCGCAACTGCGCAAGATTGCGCCCCATCGCGAGCTGCCGCCCGTGTTCGTCGATCACCTTGAAGTTCATGAACAGGTGCGCGGGCAGGGTTTCGAGCTTGAAGTCCGATTGCTTGAGCGCGACCTGCGTCTCGCCGCGCACGTCTGCAATCAGCGCATCGACGAGGCTGCCCGCGCCGAAGCGCGCGCCGTCGCTCGTACGTTCCGCGAACCCCGCCGCGTATTGCGGCAGCGGCACGACGTGCCGGCGCAGCTTCTGCGGCAACGACTTCAGCAGGAGTTGCGCCTTCTCCTTCAGCATGCCGGGCACGAGCCACTCGGTGCGCCGCGCATCGATCTGATTGAGCGCATAGAGCGGCACCGCGAGCGTCACGCCGTCGCGCGGCGAGCCGGGCTCGAAGTGATACGTGAGCGCCATCTCGTTGCCCGCCATCGTCAACCGCTTCGGGAACAGGTCCGTGGTCACGCCCGCCGCTTCGTGGCGCATCAGGTCGTCACGCGACAGATACAGCAAGCGCGACTTGTCCTCCGGCTGGCTGCTCTTCTTCAGCTCATCGCGATACCAGCGCTCGAAGGCGGCGCCGGTGTGGATGCCCGGTGGAATCGCCTTATCGTAGAACGCGAAGATCAATTCGTCGTCGACCAGCACGTCCTGGCGGCGCGACTTGTGCTCGAGCTGTTCGATCTCCGCGAGCAGCTTGCGGTTGTGCGCGAAGAACGCAAGCTTCGTGTCGAATTCGCCTTCGACCAGCGCACCGCGAATAAACAGCGCCCGCGCGCGCGCCGGGTCCTGCTTGCCGAAACTGACGCGCCGCCGGTGATAGATCGGCAGGCCATACAACATCGCGCGCTCGTACGCGCTCACCTGCGCCGCGCGCTTTTCCCAATGCGGTTCGGACAGCGACTTCTTCAGCAGATGCGCGCCGACCTTTTCGACCCACTCCGGCTCGATCTTCGCGATGCCGCGCGCGTACAGCCGGCTCGTTTCGACGAGTTCCGCGGCCATCACCCAGCGCCCGGCTTTCTTCGCGAGCGCCGAGCCCGGCCACAGATAGAACTTGATGCCGCGCGCCCCGAGGAAATACGGTTCGTCGTCCGCTTTGAGACCGAGGTTGCCGAGCAGCCCGGTCAACAGCGCGAGATGGATCTGCTCGAAGGTCGCGTCGGACTCATTGAGCCGCCAGCCGTGCTCGCGCACGACAGTCAGCAACTGCGAGTGCACATCGCGCCATTCGCGCAGCCGCAGATGCGACAGAAAGGTCGCGCGGCACGCGTCGGTGAGCTGCCGGTTCGACTTCTTATGCGCAATCGCTTCTTCGAACCACGCCCAGATCTTCGGCCACTGTAGAAATTCGGAGCGCTCGTCGGCAAAACGCCGATGCGCCTGGTCGGCCTGCTCCTGCGCTTCGCTCGGCCGATCGCGCGGGTCCTGCACCGACAGCGCGCTCGCGATGATCAGCACTTCACGCAGCGCCTGCTGGTCGCGCGCGGCGAGGATCATCCGCCCCACGCGCGGATCGAGCGGCAGCCGCGCCAGCTCGCGCCCTAGCGGTGTCAACGCATTGTCGTCGTCGACCGCGCCCAGCTCGTTGAGCAGCTGATAGCCGTCCGCGATCGCGCGGCCAGGCGGCGGCTCGATAAACGGAAAGGTCTCGATCTCCGTCAGATGCAGCGACTTCATCCGCAAAATAACCGCAGCGAGCGACGAACGAAGAATTTCGGGGTCGGTGAAGCGCGCCCGCGCGGCGAAATCGGCTTCGTCGTACAGACGAATGCAAATGCCATCGGCAACGCGCCCGCAGCGGCCCGCGCGCTGGTTCGCCGACGCTTGTGAAATCGGCTCGACCTGCAGCTGCTCAACCTTGTTGCGATACGAATAGCGCTTCACGCGGGCCAGACCCGTATCGATCACATAGCGAATACCCGGCACCGTCAGCGACGTTTCCGCGACGTTCGTCGCGAGCACGATGCGGCGTGCGTTCGACGGCCGGAACACGCGCTCCTGCTCGGCCGCGGAGAGCCGCGCAAACAGCGGCAGGATCTCGGTGTGCGGCGGATGATGCTTGCGCAGCGCTTCCGCGGCGTCGCGAATCTCGCGCTCGCCGGGCAGAAACACGAGCACGTCGCCCGCGCCTTCGCGGCACAGCTCGTCGGCGGCATCGACGATCGCGTCGATCAGGTCGCGGTCGGTCTCGCGCTGCGATTTCTGGCGCTCCGCGCGCTCGCGTGACAGCGTGCCTTGCGCGGACTTGACCGCCGCGCTCTCCTCGGCGACCGGCCGATAACGCAGTTCGACCGGATACAACCGCCCGCTCACCTCGATCACCGGCGCGGGCTGGTCCCCGCTCGCGAAATGTCGCGCAAAGCGCTCCGCATCGATGGTCGCGGATGTGACGATCAGCTTCAGGTCCGGCCGCCTCGGCAGGATTTCCTTCAGATAGCCGAGCAGAAAGTCGATATTGAGGCTGCGCTCATGCGCTTCGTCGATGATCAGCGTGTCGTACGCTTTGAGCAGCGGGTCGGTTTGCGTCTCGGCAAGCAGAATGCCGTCCGTCATCAGCTTGACCGACGCACCCGGCGCGAGATTGTCGGTGAAGCGCACCTTGTAGCCGACCACTTCGCCGAACGGCGTGCCCAGTTCATCGGCAATGCGCCGGCCCGTTGCGGACGCGGCGATCCGGCGCGGCTGCGTGTGACCGATCAGCCCGCTGCCGCCGGCGCCGAGACCGCGCCCGAGCGACAGGCAGATTTTCGGCAGCTGCGTCGTCTTGCCCGAACCGGTTTCGCCGCTCACGATAACGACCTGATGGCCGGCAATCGCGCGCGCGATCTCGTCGCGCCGACCAGACACCGGTAACGCTTCGGGGAACGTAATCGGCGGGATCGGATTCGGTGCGGCCGCGCGCGGCGTATGCGCCTCTCGTGAACCTTGCGCGTTGCGTGGACCCGCTTGTGCGTCGCGTCGACCTTGCGGGGCACGCGCCTGCCCGGGCGAGCGCTGCGGGGGCGGTCGTGCGTCGTCGCGCACGTCACGCGACTCTTCGGGTCCTCGCTCGGGCGTGGTTTTCACGTCAGAAGCGACGGGACTTTTGGGTACATTCGACATGGGGGCGCATTATAATCCCGGGCATGAATTCCCAAACCGACCTTCACTCCGCATCCGCGAGCGCCCCGGCCCCTGCCGGCGGCGCGATCGCAAGTCCCGCGCAACATGCGCAATTCGTCGACTGGATGCGCTCGGTCGCTCCGTACATCCACGCGTTCAACAACAAGACGTTTGTCGTCGGGTTCGGCGGCGAAGTGGTGCATGAGGGGCTCCTCAACGCGTTGGTGTCCGATATCGCGCTGCTTCAGGCGATGGGCATTCAGATCGTTCTGGTGCATGGCTCGCGCCCGCAGGTCGAAGAACAGATGAGCCTGCACGGCGTGCAATCCGAATTCTCGCAGGGCATGCGCATTACCGATGCGCGCGCACTCGAATCGGCGAAGGAAGCGGCCGGCGAAGTGCGTCTCGATATCGAGGCCGCGATCAGCCAAGGTTTGCCGAACACGCCGATGGCGCACGCGCACATCAGCGTCGTGTCGGGCAACTTCGTGACCGCGCGGCCGGTCGGTATTCTCGACGGGGTCGATTTCCAGCATACCGGCGTGGTGCGCAAGATCGATGCCGAGTCGATCCGCCACTCGCTCGCGAGCCGCAAGCTGGTGCTGCTGTCGCCGCTTGGCTTTTCGCCGACCGGCGAAGCGTTCAATCTGGCGATGGAAGACGTCGCATCGGCCGCGGCGATTGCGCTGCGCGCGGACAAGCTCGTGTTTCTGACCGAGACCGACGGGCTGGTCGAAGGCGGCGAGCTGGTCCGTGAAATGTCGCTCGACGACGCCTACAAGCTGCAGGAAAGCGGCCAGGTGCAAGGCGACGCGGCGTTCTATCTGAAGCACTCTATCCGTGCGTGCCGCGGCGGCGTGGCGCGTGCGCACATCATTCCTTACGCGCTCGACGGCAGTCTGCTGCTCGAGCTGTTCCTGCACGATGGCGTCGGCACGATGATCTCTTACGAGAACCTCGAGAGCCTGCGCGAAGCGACACCGGACGACGTCGGCGGCATTCTGACGCTGATCGAGCCGCTCGAAACCGATGGCACACTGGTGCGCCGCGGGCGGCATCAGATCGAGCGCGATATCGACCACTTCTCGGTGATCGAGCACGATGGCGTGCTGTTCGGCTGCGCGGCGCTCTACCCGTATACGCAGGAAAAGATCGGCGAGATGGCGTGCCTGACGGTCGCGCCGGAAGCGCAGAATTCCGGCGACGGCGAACGGCTTCTGCGGCGGATCGAGCAACGCGCGCGGGCACGCGGCCTGAACCGCATCTTCGTGCTGACGACGCGCACCGAACACTGGTTTCTCAAACGCGGCTTCGTGAAGGCAACGGTCGACGACCTGCCGGAAGACCGCCGCCGCCTCTACAACTGGCAACGCAAATCGCTCGTGCTGATGAAGCAGCTGTGAGCGTCACCGCGATCGCCCCCCTATCTATCAGGAGAAGCACAGCATGGCTCGCATGGTTCAATGCACGAAGCTCGGCAAGGAAGCCGAAGGCCTCGATTTCCCGCCGCTGCCGGGCGAACTCGGCAAGCGGATTTATGAAAGCGTGTCGAAGGAAGCCTGGCAGGCGTGGCTCAAGCAGCAAACGATGCTGATCAACGAGAACCGCCTGAACATGGCCGACCCGCGCGCGCGCCAGTACCTGATGAAGCAGACCGAAAAATTCTTCTTCGGCGAAGGCGCCGATCAGGCGTCGGGGTACGTGCCGCCGTCCCAAGGCTAAGCCGGGTGGCGCTGAGGCTTACTGGCGCTGGCGACCGCTAGTCGTCGTTAGCCCGGTAGCCGCTGCCTGCCAATGGCGCCCTGAACAGGCGATCAAACCGCCACTCGACGCCAACCCAAAGCCGATCGAATCCGCGCGCCATGCGCGGATTTTTTTTATTTTTTAATGCCGAACCGCCTAAGCTGGTCTGGTTCGCGCCACGGCCTTGCAATTCCGCTGCATCCCCGCCCAGCAAAGGATACAGCATTCCCGGCCGAGCCTTGTCGGACAAGGGGTTTGCACGATCCTCTGCCATCGTGCTAACATGTTCATCGTTCTAACAGTAAGTCACCTGCATTTCGCCGTTCGCCCCGGAATCGGCGCGTCCTTTGCGCGCCCGCTCGCCGCATTGCCCGCTTCCGGTATCGAATCGTTTTCAACCAGAGGGCTTGTCGGCCTTTGCGCCGGACGTCACCGTCCGTGCGCGTCGTAACCGGTCCGCGCCGGTTCGCTAAGCGGTCCGTTTAGCGGTCTTTTTCAAGCCCTTCAAAACGGGCGCACAGCAATTCCGGCAACCCGCCGTTTTGCACGCGCCATCGCTGTATCCGCCCCGCTTCGCGGGCTCTGGTCTCACGGCCAGGCGGATGCAAACCTGCAGCAGTACCTGACCAAGTGCAATTTCGCGACGACCCGCGACGCACCGGCGCTGACTTGTCGCGCCTGCGAGAGGCTTCGCCGGGCGCATCCCGGCACCGGACTTCCACGAATTTCCGCGAGATTCTTGCTGAAGCCGGCCGTCGACGAAAGCGCACTTCCCAGCAACCGTGGCTCGACGTGCATGCATGGACGCGCGTCAAGCCGCAGTCATTGGAGAGTTTGACTTGACCGCATCCCG
Source organism: Paraburkholderia humisilvae (assembly GCF_902859855.1). Classification (GTDB taxonomy): domain Bacteria; phylum Pseudomonadota; class Gammaproteobacteria; order Burkholderiales; family Burkholderiaceae; genus Paraburkholderia; species Paraburkholderia humisilvae. The sequence continues at coordinate 56,885 of NZ_CADIKH010000002.1, read as the reverse complement.
CAACAGCTTCTGGCGACACAACAACCACGAAAACCGCCTCTCACTCGACGACATCACGATCGTCGACAACAGCCTTCTCAAACGCGCCGTCGGCGCGATGGCGCTCGGCAACGCGATGGAATGGTTCGACTTCGGTGTGTACAGCTACATCGCGGTCACGCTCGGCAAAGTGTTCTTCCCGTCCAGCAGCCCGTCCGCGCAACTGATCGCGACCTTCGGCACGTTCGCCGCCGCGTTCCTCGTGCGGCCGATCGGCGGCATGGTGTTCGGGCCGCTTGGCGACCGCATCGGTCGCCAGCGCGTACTCGCGATGACGATGATCATGATGGCGGTCGGCACGTTCGCGATCGGCCTGATTCCGAGCTACACGTCGATCGGCGTGCTCGCGCCGGTGCTGCTGCTGGTCGCGCGTCTGGTCCAAGGCTTTTCGACCGGCGGCGAATACGGCGGCGCGGCCACCTTCATCGCGGAGTTCTCGACTGACCGGCGGCGCGGCTTTATGGGCAGCTTCCTCGAGTTCGGCACGCTGGTCGGCTACATCCTCGGCGCGGGCACGGTCGCGATCCTGACCGCGACGCTGTCGCAGGATGCACTGCTGTCGTGGGGCTGGCGCGTGCCGTTCATGATCGCCGGGCCGCTTGGCCTCGTCGGTCTGTATATCCGCCTGAAGCTCGAAGAAACGCCGGCGTTCAAACAGGAAGCGCAAGCGCGCGAAGCGGAAGACAAGGCGCGGCCGAAAGAAACGCTGCGCGCACTGCTTGCGCAGCAATGGAAGCCGCTGTTGCTGTGCGTCGGCCTCGTACTGATCTTCAATGTGACCGACTACATGGCGCTGTCCTATCTGCCGAGCTACCTGTCGGCGACGCTGCACTTCAACGAAACGCACGGCCTGTTCCTCGTGCTGCTCGTGATGGTGCTGATGATGCCGATGACGCTCTTCGCCGGCCGTCTGTCCGACGCGATCGGCCGCAAGCCGGTGATGCTGTTCGGCTGCGTGGGGCTGTTCGTGCTGTCGGCGCCCGCGCTGCTGCTGATACGCATGGGCACCGTGGTGCCGGTATTCGCCGGCCTGCTGATACTCGGCGCACTGCTCTCAACGTTCACCGGCGTGATGCCATCCGCGCTGCCCGCGCTGTTTCCGACCAGGATCCGGTACGGTGCGCTGGCGATCGGCTTCAACGTATCGGTGTCGCTGTTCGGCGGCACGACGCCGCTGGTTGCCGCGTGGCTCGTCGAGCACACCGGCAATCTGATGATGCCTGCGTACTATCTGATGGGTGCGTCGCTGATCGGCCTGGTGTCGGTGGTCGCGTTGCGCGAGACCGCGAGGAAGCCGCTGCTCGGCTCCGCGCCCTGCGTGGCGACCCGTGCGGAAGCGCATGCGGTGCTGCGCGGCCAGCGTGAAGCGGAAGAGCTCGACGAAGCCTATGCGGCGACGGCCACGGTACGGGCTTAAGCAAACCCGCAACCGCGCGCCGGGGTTCAATCCGGCGCGTACTTGAATTCGGGCAATGCTTCGATTGACTGCTTCGTCGCATCGGGCAGCACGATCTGCTTGTCGCTGATCTGCAGGCTGTTGAACGGCACCGCGACGTAGTGCTTGCCCATGCCAAGGAAACCGCCGACCGACAGAATAGCGAACGCATTCTGCTCGGACGGCGACAGGATCAGATCGTCGATTGTGCCGATCCGATCCTTGTCACGGTTGTAGACGGTCGCACCGGTGAGCTTCGACGCGCGGAAACCCGCGCCCATGTGAACCACATCGACGCGTGTTTGCGTCACCGATTGTGGCGCGCCTTGCGCGGCGGCGCCCGTTGCCACACTCATCGCGCTCGCTGCAATGAGTGCTGCGACAAACTGAGTAATGGGTCGCTGGATCACGGCTCCTCCCTTCGCGTTGGTGCGTGCGTGCGTTGGTGCGTGCGTTGGTGCGTGCGCTTGCGCGTGCATTTATGCGCTCAACACAAAGCAATCGTTCAATGACCCGGCCACACGCACACGCATCGCATGCGCGTCGCGCGTTGGACCGAGGTCTTTCCAGTAGGGATAGCAAAGGACGTGCCGCGGACGCGCCGCGCCGCGGCCCGCCGCTCACGCAATCAGCGTATGCAACGTTGCATGAACCTGCGCGCCGTCGATCAGCAAAAGGCCCGCGGATATCGGCAGCCTGAAACGCCGCGGCCCCGCGCTGCCGGGATTTACGTACAGCACGCCATCGCGTTCGTCGATGCGCGGCTGATGCGAATGCCCGGTGACGACCACGCGCACGCCGTCGCGATGCACATTCTTGCCGACATCGGCCATATCGTGCACAACGAGAATCGTCACGTCGCGCACCGTCAGCGTCGCGTGCGTCGGCAATGCCGCGGCCCATGCGCCGGTGTCATTGTTGCCGCGGACCGCCGTAACCGGTGCGATCTCGCGCAATGCGTCGAGCACCGCCGGTTCGCAGATATCGCCGGCATGTACGATCGCATCGCAGCCTTCGAGATGGCGCAGCGCTTCGGGACGCACGAGATTATGCGTATCGGAGATCAGACCGATGCGGGCCACTTTCGACGATGCCAAAGACGACGAAGCTGAAGGTGACGAGGTCATCGCAGATCACTCCGCCAGCGCGCGTTCAATGCGCCGGTCCGGCACCAGCCAGATTGCGGCCATCAACGTGTACAGCACGGCCGACATCCACGGCTCCACAAACGCAAGCACCACGCCCGCCAGATACACCACGACCGATAGCTTGCCTTTCCGGTCGGCGCCGAGTGCACGCGCGAGCGTCGAATCGGGACCATGGTGGCGCACCATCACATGCGCCAGAATGAAATACGCGATTGCGGACATCAGCAGCACGACGCCGTATAGCGCGGTGGGCCACGCGGACAGGTGACTCTCGCCCAGCCAGTGAGTCACCGCCGGCAGCAGCGACAGCCAGAACAGCAGATGCAGATTCGCCCAAAGTGTCGCGCCGTTGACCTTCTGCACCGTATGGAACATATGATGGTGATTGTTCCAGTAAATGCCGACATAGATAAAGCTCAGCACATACGCACAGAACACGGGCCCGACAGGCCGCAGCGATTCCAGATCGAAGCCTTCGGGCACTTTGAGCTCAAGCACCATGATCGTGATGATGATCGCAATCACGCCGTCGCTGAACGCTTCGATACGCCCTTTGCCCATCTGCCGGTTTCCTTTGTCTCAGTTGGATAACGACGGTGCACGTGGCGACCGCGCGCGCTGCGGCCGATTATCGGCGATCGTCCCGCCGTTTGTCGACCTCGGCTGAATAGTGAACCGCGAGCCACACGGTTGGCTGATCCGGATGGGTCCATGCGACGCGATGGCGGCGATGCGCTTCGATCAGCAGGTAGTCGCCGGGCCGCATGTCGTGCCGCGCGGCATCGTGTTCGAACTCGAGCGCCGCCGCACCCGTCAGCAGCACGACCCATTCGTCGCGGGGGCTGTCGTACCAGAAGCCAGCGGGGCTCGCATGCGCCATTGAAACGATGCGTTCGATGGTCAGATCGCCGCGTTCGGCGAGCACGTCGACATGCTCGTGCGGACCCTGTTCGACAGCGCTGAATAGATTGCCGGCTACGCCGGGCGGACGTTTCGCAGCGGGGTTCAACGCGGCCTCGGCGTCATTCGAGCGGCTTCAGGCTATCGAGCAGCGTCGGCACCAGCTCGCTGACTGTCGGGTGGACATGCATCGCGAATTGCAGCGTCGGATACGGCGCGCGCGCCGTCATGATGTCGATGAAAGTGTGAATCGCTTCATCGCCGTCGACGCCGTAAATGGTCGCACCGAGAATCTGTTTCGTTTGCGAGTCGACCAGCGCTTTCATGAAGCCGTCCGTTTCGCCTTTCTCGCGCGCACGGCCGACACGCGTCATCGGCATCGTGGCGATCAGCGCCGCGCGGCCCGATTGGCGAACGTCCGTTTCCGATAACCCGACGCGCGCGAGCGGCGGATCGATGAACACCGCAGACGCCATGATCCGGTCGTCGACGCTGCGCTTGCCGCCGTCGAGCAGATTGGCGGCGACGATCAGATAGTCGTCGTACGAGGTATGCGTGAATGCGCCGCGGCCATTGATATCGCCGATCGCCCAGATGCCGGGCGCATTCGTGCGCAATTGCCCGTCGACCGGAACCGTGCCATGTGGGTCCACGTGGACGCCCGCAACGTCGAGACCGAGATCGTCGGTGTTCGGCCGGCGGCCGGTCGCGAATAGCAGATGCGACGCTTCGACCGGAATGCCAGACGCGCACGTGACTCGTGCGGCCGTTGAACCGTCGCCATGCAGCGGCTCGATGCGAACGGGCTCGGACATGAAACGAAACGCGATGCCCTCGCGCGCAAGCACCTTTTGCACCGCTTCCGCGAAATCCGCGTCTTCGCGCTTGAGCAACCGGTCGCTACGCACCAGCACGGTCACGCGGCTGCCGAAGCGGCGGAACACCTGCGCAAACTCGAGTGCGATATAGCTGCCGCCGACGATCACCAGATGCTCGGGAAGCTCGGTCAGATCGAGCAGCGTCGAGTTCGTGTAGTAGCGGATCCGCTCGAGGCCGTCGACCTTTGGAATCACAGGGCGCGTGCCGGTGTTCAGGAAGAATTCGTCGGCGCTCAGTTCATCGCTGACGCGCCCTTCGTGGTCCGTGATCGAAAGGGTGCGCGGGCCGGTAAAGCGGCCGTGGCCAGTGAACACCGACACGTTCTGCGCGGTGCGCAGCCACTTTTCGACGCCGGTGCGCGACTGGCCGATGATGCGATCCTTACGCGCCTTCACCTGAGCCAGATCGACGGTGACTTCACCGCTGACCTGCACGCCATAGCCGGCCGCATGACGCGCGACATGCGCGGCGCGCGCGCTCGCCACATAAGCCTTGGTGGGCGTACAGCCAACGTTGACGCACGTGCCGCCGAACAAATCACGTTCGACGATGGCCGTTTTGCGGCCGCTCTTGCCGAGCCGGACGGCGAGCGGCGAGCCGCCCTGCCCTGTGCCGATCACGATTGCGTCGAAGTGCTGTGGCATGGCAGATCTCCCAAAGCGCGGGTCGAGGATCGGTCATCTTACGCCAGCCCGACGACAATGCCCTGCAAGCAGGGCGGCAGCCCATGCCAAAAGCCTTCGGCAAAAGAAAACCGGGCGTCGAGCGCCCGGTTTCTATCGACAGACGCGCCTTTCAGGCGCGTGATGCGGTTTCCTCGAGGTGGTCTTTGACGAGGTTCTTAGTGCGCCCGATCTTCGCCGTGGCACACCATATGGCACATCAAATCGCGCGAGCGCTGTAACGCCGCGCGTGCGCCATTGGTCGCGACCAGTACGCCGACCTGCCCGAGGTTGAAGTCCGTGGACACCATCATTTGCATGAGCGACAGCATCGGCAGCACCACCGCCGGATGATAGATCTGCCGCTCGATCAACGATTTCATGACTGCTCCCAAAATGCGTCGCAGCCTGTCTGGGGCGCGCCGCCAACTTATTTGCCGATGGAAGCAATTGTAGAGATGTGCCACTTGCGGATAAATGGCACAAACATGAAGTCACTTGTCGAACCAGGACAACAATCCCGGCACACGGGCGCTGCGCGCGTGCTGGCAGCCAACAGGGCCTCGCTACTCGAGCGGCGTCTCGACGAACGCGGGCAACGCCTCGGCCCGCGCGGAAAATGCGGCAAGCGCCGGATAACGTGCCGGATCGACCTCGTCCAGCAAAACAAACTGCGTAAAGCGCCATGCGACGGCGATCGTGATATCCGGCAGCATCACCCAGTCGCCGAGCAGCCAGCCATTGCCTTGGTGCGCGGCGAGTTCGGCTTCCAGTTGGCCATATGCGCCGTGCAACTGGGTTCGAACGCGCGCGACCCACGGCTCATGCCGTTTCTCCTTCGGCCGCAGCATATCTTCGTACACGTGCTGCATGGTCTTTTCGCATGCGGCGAGCGCAAAGCCGATCAGATGCAGCGCTTTGGCCCGCAGCGCGAGGTCCTCGGGCATCAGCCGCCGCTGGGGTGCGGCCTTGTGGTCCAGATAGTCGAGGATCAGCGACGAATCGACTAGCATCGTGCCGTCGTCGGTGATCAGGGTCGGTGCTTTGACTACCGGATTTGTCTTCGCGAATTCGTCGAAGTGACGGAATACCGACAGCGCGCGGTGCTCGCACGGAATGCCGTACATCGCGAGCGCGATCGCGACGCGACGCACGTATGGGGAATCCATCATACCGATCAGTTGCATGTTTGCTCTCCTCCATTCAGTTGGCTTTTCGGGTTTTCGATCGTTCGATGCGCACGGTCTGGGCGATGCGGGGCTGCGGTTACTTTAGACGAATGGAGGGCGAGTGGCGAGAGGTGGTGGATGGAATATGGCGAGTGTTTTTTGTGCGAAAGTACGGAGCCCATATGGCCGAGAGCAGGGCTTCCACCGCGATGAATCGCAATGCCAACTTCCTAAGGGAATTCGGATGAGTCAAAGAAGCGCGCGGTGCGTGCTGATCACGTACAACGAAGAAGGACAACGGATCGAGACATGCACGGTCGACCGACACTCAGTCTCTGCGTTAAAGGAAAGTGCGCTTGTCATGCCCTGGTCGCTTGAAAGTCGTTCCTTTGCGCTTGACGACGAATTTGCCCGACAGCTCGGCGGAACCGCCCTGCTGTTGTTGGCAATCGACCAGCCAGAACTGGAGCAATACATCACGGTGACACAACAACGGCCCGAAGAACCGGCTGCGGAGTGAAGAACAGCATTGAGCACCGCGAGTAATGCAAACGACACACGGCGCGGACACACCCCCCTCGCGCCGCGTGTCTACCGCTCAAACCTCAACGTGCGTCGGCTCGAACGACATTGCTCCCGTGCTACCGTCGGGCCGCTTGAACAGCGTCGTGCCATGGCCGGTCAGGTCGTGCAGCGCGATCGACAACGTCTGCGTAAAGCCGATCGACACGGAGAAAGCACCGGAAGCGGATTGATCCTGCGTACCGCCCGCCGCTGCGGCACCGCCGTTCGCGCTTGCCGCCGCACCGCCCGGTTGCATGGACTTAAGCATCTGGCCCAGCAGGTCCAGCGCTTCCTGCGTCGTGTGCAACGTCGGCTGCGTCAGGCCCGCAAGCAGTCCGTTCAACGTGCTGTTTGCGTCGTTCGACGCCGCCGTCTTGTCGCTGGCGCTGCCGGACTGCGCGGCAGCCCCCTGACCATTCGTTGCGTCGTTGCTGTCGCCGTTGTCCGTGCTGTTGTGGCCGTGGCCGGGCAGCAGGTTCAGGAGGCCGTCCTGCGGTTGAGGCAGCGCCAACAACGGCAACGTCAACGCGGCCGGGCCCGAGATCTGGGTCAATGTCGTGATCGCACTCATCTGCTGTTCCTTGAGCGAAATCGAGATCTTGCCGGTCGTCGGATCGAAATCGATCGCGACCGAGCCGGAACGCTCATTGACCGCCACCGACGACGCGGACATCGTCGTCGAGCCATAACTGGTGGACATCGACGATGCGACAGAAACGGATTCGTCGAAACTCGCGTCGAGATCGACCGGACCGCCCTTGGCCAGTTCCGCGACGAAGTCTTTGGTTGCCGCGTCGGCCTGCTGCTGGCTGAAGCCGTTTTGCACGAAGAAGCCGTTGAGCGCGGTGCTCAACTGGGTGCTTGCGCTCGCCGACACCTCGCGCACGCCGGTCGACGGGTCGACGGTCGTCGCGCCCTGCAGCGCCTGCCCGAATGCCTGCATAAGCTGGTTGACGCTGGCTGCCTGCGCCTGAAGCGCGGCGGCGAGTGACGCGGCCAACTGAGAACCGGGGTCCGCGACCGAGCCCGTCTGGCTGGACTTGGTCCGGCCCGCGTTGGCGGACGGATCGTTCGAATTAGGATTCAGTGCGCCCAGCAACCCGCTGAGATTACTGCCGCTGATTGGAGTCGACATATCTGGTGATCGGAGGGGGAAGTGTCCGCATACCGCGAGCCGCCGCAGGGTGGCGAACGGTGGATCTTGTCTGACGTTATCGGCAGATTGTTGCGTGTCTTGAGGAGGTTGCGTGTTTTGAGGACGGCCGTACGCCGGTCGGCCATCCAGAAATACAAAGGCCCGCTGAAGCGGGCCTCAAAGCGCCATGCACAGGCTTTATGAATGCGCCAATGCTTCCAGTGCGGCGCGCGCGAGGAAGCCGCTTCGCGTTTCGTGACGCGCCGCGACGTAGGCATCGATCTTACGCAACACGAATCGCGGCAGGCTGACGTTGATCCGTTCCGGCTTCGAATCGAGCTTCGTCAGATCGACTTCGACCAGCGCCCATACGGCGCCGGCATATTCGGGCCTCGCGACCAGTTCTTCGACCGTCGAACACATGAAGCCCACGTCTTCGCCGAGTTCAACCAACGTCGAAACGTGACCGACAATCGCCTCCTTCGCGTTTCTGATCGCATCATCGATGGTGTCGCCCCAGGAGTGGACGCCCGGAATATCCGGAACGGTCACTCCGTAGACGCTCCCATCGTCCTTATGAACTGCGATGGGAAATTCCATTTTTGCTCTTCCTATGAGGTCAACTCCGGTAGTGGCACCGTCTGCCCGAAAAAACCGCCAGTCATTGAAGACCGGCGGATTTCAGGATGCTCTTCGTCGTGCCGATTGGCAGGTCCTTCTTCGGGTGAGGCACCGTGACAAGGCCCGGCTTCACCGCATGTTTAAAGTGATGATGACTGCCTGTCACACGTATCAACTTCCAGCCATCGTCCTTGAGCACCCGGATCAGTTGCGATGAATTCATCGTCACCTCCGGCTCTCGGTGTGTAACTATACACACGAAGATCGCGAAGTCGCCAGTTTTTTGTGTAGTTGTGTGTAACTATGCAGTCACGACGACACCGTGAGCGACCAGGCAAACGCCTGGAAAGGGCAACGTGTTGATTAGGTTTGAGGATGGGTGAAGATGGCCAAACTGGTGCCGGGGACCGGACTCGAACCGGCAAGCCGTTAAGCGGCGGATTTTCTTCACACCACGTCTTTCGACGCCGGCGAATACCAGGCGGCATTCCCGTTCGTGCGCTGGACTATGCCTTCGCCATTGCCGCACACCGCAGTGCCGATTTCACCAACGAAGAAAACCGACCCTACCGCGCACCGCCTTAGGCGCCCCCCGTCTAGTCTCTACACCTTCCGCGCCTTCGCCTTTTGAGCGGCGGCGGGCTTGGCTCGGCGTTGCCGCGGCGGCGCGGGGCCGGCCCAGGGGTTTCGCCGAATTTGAGGGGTTCTGCACCGGCCGTTTCCGACCAGGCACTCAATCATTTAAGTCCGCTATGTTTACCAATTTCATCACCCCGGCAGGGCGGACGGGATTCTACCATCGCCCGGCGAGCCGCACCAAAAGAGCGTGTCAGCCTTTTGTACGTCACGCGTTCGTCATATTCGCTATCGATAATCGGCCCGGCGAAAACGTTTACACGAAACCTGCCGACACGATGACTCCGACCATCAAAGATGTCGCCGCCCACGCGGGATTCTCGATCGCGACCGTGTCGCGCGCGATCAACGCGCCCCATACCGTGAATCCGGTGACGCTCGAAAAAGTCCGCCAGTCGATCGACGCGCTCGACTTCCGCCCGAGCCCGCTCGGCCGCCAGCTACGCGGCGAGCGCAGCCGTCTGATCGGCGTCGTGCTGCCGACCATCGCGAACCCAGTGTTCGCCGAATGCCTGCAAGGAATCGACGAACTCGCCGCCGCGCAGGGCTTCCGGCTGATGCTGATGACGACCCAATACGACGCCGAACGGGAACGCCATGCGATCGAGACACTGCGCGAACAGCGCGTCGAAGGGCTGATCCTGACCGTCGCGGACGCCGACACCCACCCGCTGCTCGACGAACTCGACCATGCCGGCATGCTCTACGTGCTGATGCACAACGACACCGTGCGTCGCCCGTCCGTGTCGGTCGACAACCGGCTCGCCGCATTCGAGGGCGTGCGCATGCTGATCGCGCACGGACATCGGCACATCCTGATGCTGGCCGGCACGCTGGCCGCGTCGGACCGCGCGCGGCTGCGTCACGTCGGCTACTCGCAGGCGATGCAGCAAGCCGGACTCACGCCCGCCCCGGCGCTCGAAATCGATTTCAATGCGGACGAACTCGCGCCGTCGGTGCTCGCGCATCTGACCGGCAGCCAGCGCCCGACCGCCCTCTTCTGCAGCAACGACCTGCTCGCGATGGTCGTGATGCGCGGGCTGCGCCGCGCGCACCTGGACGTGCCGCGCGACATGTCGATTCTCGGTTTCGACGGCCTCGCGATGGGCGAACTGCTCGCGCCGCCGCTAGCGAGCATCGGCTCGCCGAATCGGGAGATCGGCTGCTCCGCGTGGCGCCGGCTGATCGCGAGAATCGATGGAACGTATGCGGACGCATCGCTGTCGCTGACGCTGCCGTACACGTTGCGCGAAGGCGCGACGATCGCCGCGATTTCCAGTCACGCCGATGCGGCATCGGCGAGGCGCTCGCACGAAACGACGCCGGCCGCTGCGCAATCGGGCTCGTCGTACCAGGCCGCGCATTCCGCGGGTTAGCGCCAGGTCCGAGCGTGCCGCACGCCCGGCTCACCGGTGCAGGCCGCCACCTCGCATCGCGCCCGCCCGTTTTTCACACCGCCTTGGAGATCGCTGTGAACCTGTCTCGCCGAACGATAATCAACACGCTGTCACGCCGTCTCGCAACACTCACCGCCACATTTACCACCGCGGCGGTGCTCGGTATGCTTGCCGCCGCGCCGCTTGCCCATGCGGAAGAAACCGCGATCTGCTACAACTGCCCGCCCGAATGGGCCGACTGGGCGAGCCAGATCAACGCGATCCAGCAAAAGACCGGCATTCGCGTCCCGTTCGACAACAAGAACTCCGGTCAGGCCATCGCGCAACTGATGGCCGAAGCAAAAAGCCCGGTCGCGGACGTTGTCTATCTCGGCGTGTCGTCGGCGTTCCAGGCGAAGGACAAGGGCGTGATCCAGCCGTACAAGCCCGCCCACTGGAACGACATCCCCGCGAACATGAAAGACCCGCAAGGCTACTGGTTCGCGATCCATTCGGGCACGCTCGGCTTCTTCGTCAACAAGGACGCGCTCGAAGGCAAGCCCGTGCCGCGCTCGTGGGCCGACCTGCTCAAGCCCGAGTACAAGGGAATGATCGGCTATCTCGACCCGTCGAGCGCGTTCGTCGGTTATGCCGGCGCGGTCGCCGTGAATCAGGCGCTCGGCGGCAGCTTCGACAACTTCAAGCCTGGCCTCGACTGGTTTCGCAAGCTGAAGGCAAACGATCCGATCGTGCCGAAGCAGACCGCCTATGCTCGCGTGCTATCCGGCGAAATTCCGATCCTGCTCGACTACGATTTCGACGCCTATCGCGCGAAATACAAGGATCACGCGAACGTCGAATTCGTGATTCCCCAGGAAGGCACGATCTCGGTGCCGTATGTGATGAGCCTCGTGAAGGGCGCGCCGCACGACGCGAACGGCAAGAAGGTGCTCGACTTCGTGCTGTCCGACGAAGGTCAGAAGCTGTGGGCGAACGCCTATCTGCGGCCGGTACGTGCGAATGAGATGAGCGCGGACGCGGCGAGCAGATTCCTGCCCGCGGCCGACTACGCACGCGCGAAAGCGGTCGACTTCGCGAAGATGGCCGACAAGCAGCAAAGCTTCGGCGAGCAGTATCTTCAGGTGATGCATTGAACGACATCACGTTCCCGCAGCGCTGGCGCGTCGCGTTTATCGCGCCGGCGCTATCGGTGTTTATCGCGTTCTGGCTGCTGCCGATCGCCGCGCTCGTGCAGGTCAGCGGCGACGGTCATCCGTTCGCGACCTATGCTGCACTCCTGACCAACGCGAGCTATATGCGCAGCCTTGGCCAGACTGTCTTGCTATCGGCGGCGGTCACGCTAACCACGCTCGTGCTGTCGGTCATCGCCGGCCTGCTGCTCGCGCGCCGCGAGTTCACCGGCAAGCGCCTGCTGCTCGCGCTGCTCACCTTCCCGCTTGCCTTTCCGGGCGTCGTGGTCGGCTTTATGGTGATCATGCTGGCGGGCCGGCAAGGCCTGATCGGTTCCCTGTCGATGAAGCTGACCGGCGACCGCTGGGTATTCGCCTACTCGATCGCGGGTCTCTTCGTCGGTTACCTCTACTTTTCGATTCCACGCGTGATCATCACCGTGATGGCGTCGGCAACCAAGCTCGATGCGTCGCTCGAAGAAGCAGCGCGCTCGCTCGGCGCGTCGCCGTGGCGAATCCTGTGCGACATCGTGCTGCCCGCGCTTGCGCCGGGGCTGATCGCGGCGGGCGCCGTGTGCTTCGCAACCTCGATGGGCGCATTCGGCACCGCCTTCACGCTGGCAACCGACATCGATGTGCTGCCCATGACGATCTACACGCAGTTCACGCTAAGCGCGAACATGGTGACGGCGGCAGGCCTGTCGATCATTCTCGGCATCGTCACCTGGGCAGTACTGGCTGCGGCGCGCAGCGCGACTGGCTCCGCCGTCGCGGCGACCGCATGACGCGCATGAATGACGACGAGCCCATTCGCATGAACACCCTCGTCGAAACACACCCGGACTCGCCCGCGCCGCGCCGCAGCCGCGCGTTCGCACTGCCGTCTGCGCGCGGCTGGCTTGCAGCAGGCCAATGGTTCGTCACGCTCGCGCTGTGCGCATTTCTGATCGTACCGGTCGTGATGTCGATCGTCGCGGGTCTCACCGTCAACTACTTTCGCGGCGTCGCAAGCGGTCTCACGCTGCGCTGGCTCGGCGAAGTGTGGACGCAGTATCACGCGTCGGTGTTTCTGTCGCTCGAAGTGGCCGCCGCCACGCTGATCGTGACGCTGATCACCGGCGTGCCGGCCGGCTATGCGCTCGCGCGCAGCAAGACGCGCCTCGCGCGTGTCGTCGAAGAAATGCTCGTGCTGCCGGTCGCGTTGCCCGGGCTTGCTTCGGCGCTCGCGTTGCTGGTCGTCTACGGCGGGTTCAGCGCGTTCCGGATGAGCGCGGCGTTTATCGTCGTCGGTCACGTGGTGTTCACGCTGCCGTTCATGGTGCGCGCGGTCGCCGCGGTCTGCGCGAGCGCCGGACTGCGCACGCTCGAAGAGGGCGCCGCAAGCCTCGGCGCAGGCTTCGCGCAGCGCTTCGTGACGATCGTGCTGCCCAATATCCGGCCGGGTATCGTCGCGGGCGCGCTTGCCGTGGTGACGCTGTCGATCGGCGAATTCAACCTCACGTGGATGCTGCATACGCCCGACACCAAAACGCTGCCAGTCGGCCTCGCCGACACGTACGCGTCGATGCGCATCGAAGTGGGCAGCGCGTACACCATCGTGTTTTTCATCATGACGATGCCGCTGCTGGTGGCGATGCAATGGCTCGGCGTCGATGCAAGCGGCCAGCGACGCGCGGCGCACCGGCAAAACGACAGCGCCGCAGCGCGCCCTTCCCGTTCCGACGAGGTGACATCATGAAGCTCGCCCCCGTGCCCATCACCCTGTCGAACTGCGCGAAGACGTTTCGCGGCGCGCGCGTGCTCGAACCGCTCGAACTGCAGATCGGCGCGGGCGAGACGCTGGTGCTGCTCGGCCCCTCCGGCTGCGGCAAGACCACGACCCTGCGGCTGATCGCGGGCCTCGAGACGCCCGACGCGGGCGGCCGCGTGCGCTTCGGCGACGATGACGTGACCACGCTGCCGATCGAGCGGCGCGCGGTCGGCATGGTGTTTCAGAACTACGCGCTGTTTCCGAACCTGACGGTGCGCGGCAATATCGGCTACGGATTGAAGATACGCCGCGTGCCCGCGCCGGAGACGCGCCGCCGCGTCGACGAACTGCTCGCGATGATGCGGCTCACCGGACACGCGGACAAACCGGTTGATCAGTTGTCGGGCGGGCAGCGTCAGCGTGTCGCGCTGGCCCGCGCAATCGCGCCGCAGCCGCGTGTCCTGCTGCTCGACGAGCCTCTGACCGCACTCGATGCACGGCTGCGCGACACGCTGCGCACTGAGATGAATACGCTGCTGCGCGAACTCGGCATCACGACCGTCTATGTGACACACGATCAGGCCGAGGCGATGGAACTCGGCGACCGCATCGTCGTCATGAGCCACGGTCGCATTGAACAGATCGGCGCACCGCGCGACATCTATTACCGTCCGGCCAATCGCACGGTTGCGCAATTTATCGGCACCGTCAACCGGCTGGCCGGCGCATGGCGCGACGGCGTGCTCACGACCCGCGGCGGCGCGGTGCCCGTCCCGACACCTCGGGCGGCCGCACATGCTGCGCAAAATGGCGCGCAAGAAACACATGAAGTGTTCTTCCGCCCCGAAGACGCGTGGCTCGCCGATCCGTCGAGCGCACAATTGCGCGGCACGGTCGAACACGCGGCGTTTCTTGGCGAGCGCACCCGGCTGACGATCCGCGATGCGGCGCCCGATGCGCTGATCGTCGACGTCGCGGGGCGCGTCGAGCTCGCACGCGGCACAGCGGTCGGCATCTCGATCGCGCAGGATGCGCTGATTGCGCTATCGTGACGCAACACTTCGTGACACGCGCCGGCGAGACCCCATGCGCCATCCGTCCCTTGCTCCTTTCGTGAACAGTCAGAGGCTTTCATGCTGCTAGCCCAGATCAGCGACCTGCATATCAAACGCCCCGGCGCACTCGCCTATCGCCGCGTCGATACCGCCGCCTACTTCAGCCGTTGCGTGGCGGCGCTCAACGCACTCGTGCCGCGCCCGAACGCCGTGATCGTCACCGGCGATCTGGTCGATCAGGGCGACGTCGAACAATACGAACATCTGAAAGCGCTGCTCGAGCCGTTGCAGATTCCCTATTACCTGCTGGTCGGCAATCACGATGACCGCGCCGCATTGCGCACGGTGTTCAGCGAACGGCAGGAACTGTTCGCGGGGGGTGAATTCGTGCAATACGCGTTCGATGTCGGCGCGTTGCGCGTGCTCGCGCTCGATTCGATCGTGCCTGGCGCGAGCGGCGGCACGCTGTGCGCCACGCGCCTCGCGTGGCTCGCCGCGCAGCTCGACGCGGCGAGCGGCAAGCCGGTGATCGTCGCGCTGCACCACCCGCCGTTCGTGTCCGGCATCGGTCATATGGATCAAGTGCGCCTCGACCCCGCCGCCGCGCGCGAAGTCGAAACGCTGATCGCACGCCATCCGAACGTCGAGCGTGTGATCTGCGGACACGTGCACCGGCCGATGTTCGTGCGCTTCGGCGGCACGATCGCGTCGGCGGTACCGGCGCCCGCGCATCAGGTGGCGCTCGATCTGCGCGACGATGCACCGTCCGTGTTTCGCATGGAAGCGCCAGCGTTCGCGCTGCATTGGTACGATGCGGCGACGGGACTCGTCACGCATCATGCGTATGTCGATCAAGGCGACGGTCCCTACCCGTTCCATGAGCCCGCCGGCGCGCTGATCGACTGACCGCGCACCGGCATCACGCGGGTACTGAAGCGGTGAAGCGGCAGGCCACTCACGGCGATGCTGCGCCGCCGATGCACGATCGGCGCGCGTCCGGTATCATCGGGCACGCCCGGTGGGTGTCGCCGGGCGTGCCCGATGTGTCATTTGCATCGCGCATGCATCGCCCCGCGCGCCGGCGGCCGGTCACCATGCTGCCGTGCGTGCAATCGGCCCCGATCGCGTCCCCTGCCGAGCGGGCATCTGCCGATCGTGCACTCCGCCAATCAGGCGCTTCGCCGATTCAACCCGTCAGCCGCACATGTCCACTTCCGAAAGCACCGCTCCGTCCGATCGCTCGCTAAGCGGCCTGCTGCTGCTCCTCGCGACGATCGCCGGTATCTCGGTCGCGAACATCTACTACAACCAGCCGCTGCTCGACGATTTTCGCAAGTCGTATCCGCATAGCGCGGCGTGGGTCGGCGTGGTGCCGGCCGCAACACAACTCGGCTACGCGGGCGGCATGCTGCTGCTTGCGCCGCTTGGCGACCGCTTCGACCGGCGCGCGCTGATTCTTCTGCAAACCGCCGCGCTCTGCGTCGCGCTACTGTGCGCGACCTTCGCGCCAACACTCGCGGTCCTGGCGGCCGCGAGCCTCGCGATCGGCATACTCGCGACGATCGCCCAGCAGGCCGTGCCATTCGCGGCCGAAATCGCACCGGGATCGCAACGCGGTCACGCGGTCGGCATCGTGATGAGCGGTTTGTTGCTCGGCATTCTGCTCGCGCGGACGGCGGCCGGTTTTATCGCTGAATATTTCGGCTGGCGCGCGGTGTTCGGCGTGTCGATCGTGGTGCTGATCGTGCTGTCCATCGTGATCATCATGCGACTGCCGCACAGCAAACCGACGTCGACGCTGCCGTATGGCCAGTTGCTCGCGTCGATGTGGCATCTGAGCGTCGAATTGCGCGGGCTGCGCGAAGCGGCCGTCACCGGCGGATCGCTGTTCGCAGGGTTCAGCATTTTCTGGTCGACACTCGCGCTGCTGCTTGCGGGCCCGCCGTTCCATCTCGGGCCGCAGGCGACCGGTCTGTTCGGCATTGTCGGCGCGGCAGGCGCGCTCGCCGCGCCGCTCGCCGGCAAATCCGCGGACCGGCGCGGTCCGCGCGCGGTCGTGACACTGTCGATCGGGCTTTGCGCCGCATCGTTCATCGTGTTCGCGCTGTCGGGATCCAGCCTGACCGGCCTCGTGATCGGCGTGATCGTGCTGGACATCGGCGTACAGGCCGCGCAGATCTCGAACCAGTCGCGCATTTATGCGCTCAAGCCCGAGGCGCGCAGCCGCGTCAATACCGTGTATATGGTCGCCTATTTCATCGGCGGCGCGCTCGGCTCGCTGGTCGCCGCGCTCGTGTGGCCGAGGTTCGGCTGGGTCGGCGTGAGCGTCGCGGGGCTGCTTTTTAGCGGCATTGCCGCGTGGAACCATCGGCGCACCGGGCGCGGCACGGTCGCGGCGTCCCAATGAACACGCACGCCGCATGGGCGTCGGCGGGCGCGCCCGCATGGGCGTCCTCAGGCGCCGCGCTCGGCGCCGAGCGCGCGTGCAGCGAACGTTGCGTCTGCAACAACGGCTAGCGCCCACTGCGCCGCACCTGCGTCTATCCCGACCGACGGCGACGAACCGGCATCGTCAACGGCGCGCGAGCAGATCGGCCATGTCGTCCGCGTGCTCCTCTTCGACTGCGAGAATTTCCTCGAAAATGCGGCGGGTCGTCGTATCCGCGTCGCCCAGGTAACGGACCATCTCGCGATACGTGTCGATCGCAATCCGCTCCGCGACGAGATTCTCGCGAATCATATCGGTCAGATCGGTGCCCTCCTTGTATTCCGAGTGCGAACGGGCGGTCAGGCTATCCGGCGAGAAATCCGGCGCACCGCCCAGTTGCACGATGCGTGCGGCGAGCTGGTCCGCATGCTGTTGCTCTTCGTTCGCATGCTCGAGAAATTCCTGTGCGACGGCTTCCGAGTTGATGCCCTTCGCCATGAAGTAGTGACGCTTATACCGCAGCGTGCAGACAATTTCGGTGGCGAGCGCACCGTTGAGCAGCTTGAGCACCGTATTGCGGTCGGCCTTGTAGCTTTGCGTGACCGGACCGTCGTCCATGTCCTTGCGCGCCTGCGTGCGAATCTTCTCGAGGTCTATCACGAATGGGCCTTTCGTCGCCGTGCCCTGTGCTTCCAATGACTTCGACATTTAACGGCTCCTTATGCGATTGGTGGGGACCGCGGCGCACGCTCGTCGCGTACCGCCGCGCCTGCGGGAAAGTTGCAGCGGCTACGTTCGGAACACGCCCAGCAACAACGTGACGACGAACACCACCAGAAAGATGTAGAACAGAATCTTCGCGATTTCGGCCGCGCCGGCCGCAATGCCAGTAAAACCGAATACCGCGGCAATGATCGCGATCACGAAGAACACGAGTGCGTAATGCAGCATGGCGACGCTCCCTTTTTTTCAACGATGCGTTGTTGTGGTACGCGACTGGCGACCGCTAGTCGACGATCTTCTTCGTCACGACAAAGCCGAGTATGAGAAACACGACGCACAGAATGACGAACACGATAAACAGGATCTTCGCAATCGCCGCGGCGCCCGCTGCTACGCCGGTAAAGCCCAGCAATCCGGCAATCACGGCCACGATGGCAAAAAACAGCGCCCACTTCAGCATGATGGCTTCTCCAGGATAGTGCGATCGACATTCTGTAGCTAGCACGGAACGGACCTGAGTCGCGACGCGCGCTGATTTTCGCGTCGCCCCGTGCAGGGCGGGAATGCGGCTTGCTGCTGCGCCAATCAGACCGGATCGGCTGGCGCATTCGGCCGGGTCGAACGAGACGCGGCGCGCCCGGCGCGCAAGCGTTCCAGCGTGCATCCTTGATAAGGGGAAGACTCATGACTCGACTCATCGCTTTGCTTCTGTTCGTGTTCACCGGCACGGCCACGCTCTCTGCTTGCAACACGGTCTCCGGCGCCGGCCAGGATATTTCGAAGGGCGGTCAGGCGATCAGCGATACCGCTGAAAAGGCCAAATAATCGTTAGTCGTTCAATCGTTAGTCGTTCGTCGATGCGGTAAAAAGGCGGCCCGCGCGACGCGGGCCGCTACTCCCGCTTCTCCCTGATGCCTCGTCGTTATTCTCCGTTCAACGTATTGCTCAATTCGAGCGCCGGTTGCGACGTGTTCCCGCCTTGCGCGACCAGCAGGTGAATCTGGTTCGGCAGCAACTGGCTAAGCGCGCCGGCAATCGGCACCGTCGTGATGAGCCAGTCCGCGTTGTTCGCGAGCGCAAACGGAGCGGACTGGAAAATCACTGTCTTGCTACCCGCGGTCGTTGCGATCAGCACGTACGTACCGCCGTTCACATAGACCGAATCCTGTCCGGAAGCCGGCACCGCGTTCTTGAACGACACGCCCGCTAACGTCGGGCCGACCGTGTTCACGTCGGTGCCCTGCGGGACCAGATACAGGTCGACGTTCGACGCGTTCACCGACGCATTGAACGACCGCACGCGCGCGCTGTTCGACAACAAGCCCTTGTCGAACGGATCGTCGATCAGACCGATGTCGGGCGCGGTCAGTCCCGGCACCGCGATCACCGTGTACTCGTGACCGTTCGCGACGTCGGAGAATGTGCCGCTTGCCAGCAGGGTCGTGCTGCCCGTCGTCGCGTAGCCGACCACCGTCTGTCCGGTATTGACGTTCGCGAAGTTCGTCACCTGCTTGTAGCTGATGTTCGACTGCAATGCGGCTCCATTAACGAGGAAATCGACCGTCGGGCCACCCGGAATGGCGTGCACGAAGTGCATCTCCGGATTGGTCAGGCCGAGTTCCTTGCCAGCGTCATGGCCTCCTCCACCGCACGCCACTAGTAAGGATGCCGCACCGAACAGCGTCGCAATCGTACGGATAAGCTTCATTGACCACCTCCCTGAAAGCGGGCATACCCGCACCCGTTGATATGCGGCCTGCCGCAGGCACCGATGCGCGTCCGGTTGTTGTGATCAGTTGCGCAGCGAGCCTTCCAAACGGCGGCATGCCTTCGTGTCCCTGGTCGTGGAGCGCGACGAATCGGTGCTCGTCGATCGCCGCGGTCCGCGTCGTTTGGACGATCGCATTCAGCAAACTGTGTGCCGCATGCAAGCCTTACGCACTGCAAACATCAAAGGTGACCCGTCAGATAAGGGACTTTCAACGGTTAGAAGCTCTCATCGGAACGCTTTGCCGCGCAGCAACGCAAGCGCGTGCGCACGGGCCGCGGCGAGCCAGCGTTACACGGCTCGTGCAGCGGTTACCGCATGCGGGGGATCGCACGTTCAACAGGATGGGACGGATCACGCAGCGCGGTACGTGATCCGCTTATGCACGGGCACGCCGCCGGTAGTCGAACCAGAACGACAAGCCGACGCTCGACAGAATGACGACGGTCGCGACGACCGTCGAGCGCGTGACCGGCTCGGCGAGCAGCAGCGCGCCGAGCGCGACCGCGACGAGCGGATTCACATACATGCAGCTACTCGCGATGATCGGACTCGTGTGGCGGATCAGATAGCCGTACGCGACATACGCGGCCATCGTGCCGATCAGCATCAGATAGAGAAAGGCGACCACCGGCAGAAAATGCAGTTCGAGCATCCGTTCGCCGGATACCCACGCGACGAACGTCGAGATCGCGCCGCCAAGCCCGATTTGCAGTGCCGTCGACAAGAACAGATCGGACGGCAGCGACAGCCGCCCGGCCAGATGCGCGCCGCCGGCCCAGAACAGCGCGCCGCAGAGAATCGCGAGGCTACCGCCGGCGGAGCCCGGCGCGGTATCGCCGTGACTCAGGATCATGATGCCGACGAGCCCAAGGCCGACCGCGAACCACTCGCCGCGCGCGATACGGCGTCCGGCCAGCGCGGCGATCACGGTGGCAAAGAGCGGCACAGTCGCGACCATCACCGCCGCGGTACCGGTGCCGACGGTACGCATCCCATACGCGAGCATCCCGCTCGACAGGCCGACCAGCATCGTGCCGACCAGCGCCGCATTGCGCACCTGCTCAACGCGCGGCCACGGCGGGCGGCGGCGCACCGCGAAGATAAAAAGACCCATGCCGGCGAAGAAGTTGCGCAGGCCCGACATCAGAAGCGGCGGAAACGAGCCAAGCGCAACGTGCACACAGAGGTACGTCGAGCCCCAGACCAGATAGACCACCGCGAGCGCAAGCGCAATGCGCCCGCCGGTCGATTGCGGCAAGCGGAACGGGAAACGCGCGGGAAGATTCAGGCGCATGAGCCATACCTGCCGCTGCCGGTCGGTGCGCAAGCCGGGCCAGCGTAACCCGGCGGCAACACGGCAACGATCGCCGCGCAAACGGGCGCGGCGGCGGCAAGGCAGGCAGGACTGAAACGCATGGCAGTAGGACGGTAGAACAGCGGGCACGCACGGCTCGCGCGCCGGTAAGCGGGTCAAAAGTCGATCAAAGGGTGGATCAGGAACGCTGACTACAAGATGATCACAACCGACTCGCAGCCGGTAGCGCAAGCGGACCCTCAATTATGCAGTAACCGTTTTACTCGCCGTCGACAGAATGGTAACGAAACGTGCACGCCGCACGGTTCGTATTCGAATGCGGGCGCCGGAAAGACAAAACCGGCGCACGCTTGCATGCGTGTGCCGGCTTCCTGTGAACCGCCGGATTCCTCCGGCGGCCTGTCGCGGCTCGAACCGACCGGCGCGTGCGCGCCGCCGTGCTTATTGGGCCATCGCGCCCGATGCCTCGTGACCCATGCCCATCGCGTCGCCGCCCTTCTTCATCTTGTCGTGCTTCATCTTGTCCTTCGATCCGGCCTTCGACATGCTGTCGTGGGACATGCTGTCGTGCGACATCGCGCCCTGCGCCATCGCGTCGTTCGACATCGCGCCGCTGGCCTGCGCAAACGCGGCGGTGCCGGTCGTGAGACATGCCGCTGCCGCTGCGATCATTGCGAGTTTCTTCATGATTGACTCCGTGTGTGTGTCCTGCCTGATTTGAAATAAACCGGCGCTGCCGGGTGTCTTCCGAAGCTCCTGCTGCGTGTCGTGGCGAGCACGCTGACGCGCATCAGGAGCCTCCGAACCAGTTGTACCCCTGGTCGCTCCAATAGCCTCCGGGGTACGTATTCGTGACGAAAATCTCGACGATGTGCTTCGGGTTCTTGTAGCCGAGCTTGGTCGGCATCCGCAGCTTCATCGGGAAGCCATATTTCGCGGGCAGTCGCTCGCCGTCATAGTCGAACGTGAGCAGCGTCTGCGGATGCAGCGCGGTCGGCATATCGATGCTCTCGTAGTAGTCGTCCGCGCATTTGAAGCCCACGTACTTCGCACTCGTGTCCGCGCCGACGCGCTTCAGAAAATCGCTGAACGGCGTACCGCCCCACGGCCGACCGCGCTCCAGCCTTCGACGCAGATATGCCGCGTGATCTGTTCCGCGTGCGGCAGCGCATACAGTTCAGGCAGCGTCCAGCTCCGTTTGCCGGTGACGAGGCCGCTCAGTTGCAGACGGTATGCAGCCGCATCGACATGCGGCACATCGTCGATGCTGTAATACGCATTGAACGGAAATGGCCGCGTGATCTGCGCTTCCATATAGGTCGGCGCAAGCTGTGTCGGATCGAACAGGAACGCTTGCGCACGATCGTTAAGCCGCGACACCGCCATCAGAAACCTGTTGACGGAATCGTCGTCGGTCAGCGAACAGCCGGTTAGCATCGACAGCCCGCCCAAGGTCAGCAACTGCTTGCCGAACAGGCGCCGCGACGGCATCGCCAGTTCGCGCTTCGCGTCTTGCAGGATCGATCGGCGGTCGAGCTTGCGGCTCGCTTTGCCATCTAATCCGCGCCTGGATTGATCACCCATCACGCTCTCCTTATCGACCGCGAAGCATCGCGAGCAACGAGCGCGGCACCAGCGCGACCATCACCAGATGCACGACGAGAAAACCCGCCATCAGCGCCATCGCGCAGAAGTGCACGACGCGCGCGTTGTCGTAGCCGCCCATCAATTCTCGCAAAAGCGGAAACTGCACCGACTTCCAGATCGCGAGGCCCGACAACACGAGCACGATCAGATCGCAGATGACGAACAGATACGCAACCTTCTGCACCGCGTTGTAGTGGTTCAGATCGGCATGCGACAGCTTGCCGGTCAGCGCGGCTCCCAGATCGCGCAGAACGGCGCGCGACGAGACCGGCATGAACTTGCGAAAGAACCGTCCGCTGGCGATGTTCAGCGCCAGATACACGATGCCGTTGAACACCAGCAGCCAC
This sequence comes from Paraburkholderia humisilvae, assembly GCF_902859855.1. Classification (GTDB taxonomy): domain Bacteria; phylum Pseudomonadota; class Gammaproteobacteria; order Burkholderiales; family Burkholderiaceae; genus Paraburkholderia; species Paraburkholderia humisilvae. Next base: position 34,095 of record NZ_CADIKH010000002.1, on the reverse strand, counting down.
ATCGCCGCGAAGTGCCATTGCAGCGCGCCGCCGAGCCAGCCGCCGAGCGTCAGGTTCGGTGGAATCACGAAGCCGTGAAAAACCGGCGACGCGTCGTAGATGCGCCAGCCCGACAGCATCATCACGATCGCGGCCAGCGCGTTGAGCCAATGCCCGATGCGCACCCACAGCGGGTGAACCGGGCGCGCGCCGGCCACGGGCGGCGGCGCGATGTGCGGGCGCGCGGGACGCCGCGTAGCGTCGGCGTGAGGGGTTGCCATCATCGATTCCTCTTACGTTGTGCTTTGCGTTAGCGCGATGGGCGAGCGACGCACCGCGGTCTTTCCGTTCAATCCGCTTACGAACATCGAGTGGCAGCACGGCGATGCTTGAGCGCACCAGCCAAGGCAACATCGCAAAGCGCCATTTCCGATCTGCACGTTTGTCGAGGCAACGTGGCCGATATGACATCCGCCGTCGAAATTTTTGTCGGGAGGCCGGATTCGGTGCGTACGCGCGTCGCAGAACCCTCTGACGGGTTGCCAAGCACCGCGAAGCCAGGTTATCTTGTGCGCTGCTAACGCGGGGGTCCTGCGTTACGCATCGTTGTCCGCCGCAAGCCGGGCGTCGCGGGTTTTCAGAACTCGTCGCACACCTCGGTCCGGCCGCCAATATCGCGTAGCGTGGGTGAGAAATACCCTTTGAACCTGATCTGGATAATGCCAGCGCAGGGAAGCGTTCGGGTCTCGCCGCTTAAGTCTGCAACCTCTCGCGAACCCGTCCATCTTCCTCTCGTCTCCCGTGTAGCTCAAACAGAAGCGGTCCGCCGCAGGAGAGCCACATGAACGCCAACCCGAAATTCATTTCCGCCGATGCGCATGTCGATGCGGCCGCCGTCGCGCCGTTGCCGAATTCGCGCAAGATCTACGTCACCGGGTCGCAGCCCGACATTCGCGTGCCGATGCGCGAAATCAGCCAGGCCGATACGCCGACCGGCTTCGGCGGCGAAAAAAACCCGCCGGTCTATGTGTATGACACGTCGGGCCCGTACACCGACCCCGAGGCCCGCATCGACATCCGCGCCGGCCTGCCCGCGCTGCGCCAGCGCTGGATCGAAGCGCGCGGCGACACCGAAGCGCTGCCCGGTCTCACCAGCGAATACGGCCGCGAGCGCGCAGCCGATCAGGCCACCGCGCAACTGCGCTTTCCGGGCCTGCATCGCACGCCGCGCCGCGCGGTGGCCGGCGCGAACGTGTCGCAAATGCACTACGCGAAGCAAGGCATGGTCACGCCCGAAATGGAATTCATCGCGATTCGCGAGAACCAGCGGCGCGCCGAATATCTCGAGAGTCTGCGCGCGAGCGGCCCGAACGGCATGAAGCTCGCCGACCTGATGGGCCGTCAGCATCCCGGCCAGGCATTCGGCGCGGCCGCGTTCGGCGCGAATGCACTGAAGGAAATCACGCCCGAGTTCGTGCGCGAGGAAGTGGCGCGCGGCCGCGCAATCATTCCGGCCAACATCAATCACCCGGAGAGCGAGCCGATGATCATCGGCCGCAACTTCCTCGTGAAGGTCAACGCGAATATCGGCAATTCGGCGGTCACGTCGTCGATCGGCGAGGAAGTCGACAAGATGACCTGGGCGATCCGCTGGGGCGGCGACACGGTAATGGACCTGTCGACCGGCAAGCATATTCATGAGACGCGCGAATGGATCATCCGCAACAGCCCGGTGCCGATCGGCACGGTGCCCATCTATCAGGCGCTCGAAAAAGTGAACGGCAAAGCCGAGGAACTGACGTGGGAGATCTTCCGCGACACCCTGATCGAACAGGCTGAGCAAGGGGTCGATTACTTCACGATTCACGCGGGCGTGCGCCTGCCATACGTGCCGATGACCGCGAAGCGGATGACCGGCATCGTGTCACGCGGCGGCTCGATCATGGCGAAGTGGTGTCTCGCGCATCATCGCGAAAGCTTCCTGTATGAGCATTTCGAAGACATCTGCGAAATCATGAAGGCGTACGACGTGAGCTTCTCGCTCGGCGACGGCCTGCGCCCCGGCTCGATCTACGACGCGAACGACGAAGCGCAGCTCGCCGAACTGAAGACCCTCGGCGAACTGACGCAGATCGCGTGGAAACACGATGTGCAGACGATGATCGAAGGTCCGGGCCACGTGCCGATGCAGTTGATCAAGGAGAACATGGACCTGCAGCTCGATTGGTGCGACGAGGCGCCGTTCTACACGCTCGGCCCGCTCACGACCGACATCGCGCCGGGCTACGACCACATCACGTCCGGTATCGGCGCCGCGATGATCGGCTGGTTCGGCACCGCGATGCTGTGTTACGTGACGCCGAAGGAGCACCTCGGCCTGCCGGATAAGGACGACGTGAAGGAAGGCATCATCACGTACAAGCTCGCCGCGCACGCAGCCGATCTCGCGAAAGGCCATCCGGGTGCGCAGGTGCGTGATAACGCGCTATCGAAGGCGCGTTTCGAATTCCGCTGGGAGGACCAGTTCAACCTTGGCCTCGATCCGGACAAGGCCCGCGAATTCCACGACGAAACGCTGCCGAAGGACTCCGCTAAAGTGGCGCATTTCTGTTCGATGTGCGGTCCGCACTTCTGCTCGATGAAGATCACGCAAGACGTGCGCGAGTTCGCCGCGCAGCAGGGCGTGAGCGACGACGAAGCGCTGCGCAAGGGCATGGAAGTGAAGGCCGTCGAATTCGTGAAGAGCGGCGCCGAGATCTATCAGCGTCAGTAAAAAGCACGGCTTGCACGCAAGCATGGCAGCAAACCTTGCGTGATCGAGTGGGATGCATAAGCCCGCCGTCCACTGGACGCGCGGGCTTTTTTACGCGCCGGCAAAAACGCCGCAGAGGCTTTGCAAGAATCAGGCCGCGACGAAACAAATGATTACCGAACCGACAATTTGCTGACAAGGTCACACAAATCGAAACGACACCGGGCGATACCATGAAGTTAAGGGCCGAACGGCCGCGGACGATTCGCGGTCTGGCCATTCAAGAATAAGGAGTGGGATCATGAAATCGTTCAAGCGAATCGGAGCGTGGACCGCGATTGCGATGATCGTCGCGAGTCTGACCGCGTGCGGCGGGATGTCGCCCCAGGGGCGTGACACCGCGGTTGGCGCGGGTCTCGGTGCGGCGGCAGGTGCGGCGGTTGGCGGCAATGCGCTATCGACGCTCGGCGGCGCAGCAGCGGGCGGCGTCATCGGTCATGAAGTCGGCAAGTGATCACGCAAGCGCACGTCGTCACATGACGCCTATCATCTAACGGACCTGTAGCAGCGAGCGGCACGGCAACGGTCACGGTGTAACCGCCCCCCGTCGCATGCGATGCCGGCCACGCCGCCGCTGTCTACGACATAGCGACATCTCCCTCCTCTTCCCGCCGTCGTGCTCATTGCGCAGCGTCGCGCGTCCCGTGCGGCGATGCTTTGCAACGTTGTGAAATATGCGGTTACCAGTTTGCAACGCGAGCGTTGAACCGCTGACGTAAGCTCGGTGCATCCCTCGTTGCATCCCATTTGACGCGCCCGCCATCGCAGCATGGCGTTACAACCACGAAGCAGGAGCAAGTCATGAACCCGTTACCCACAGCGGCACGCGTGAGCGGTGCTGCCGTTGTGCTTGCGCTATCCGGCTGCTATTACCCCTATCCATACGGTTACTACGGCGCAGCGCCGTATCCTGCCGCGTACCCAACCACCCCCGGGCCCTCTGCTGCGACGCAACGCGACCCGGCACTCGGGCCAGGCTATGCGCCTGCCGGCCCCGAAGCGGAAGCGCAAGGTGCCGATCCGAATGCGAACGACGCGAATAACGACGGCGAAGCGCCGCCGCCCATCGCGCAATCGCAGATGCCGCCGCAGGGACCCGGGCAGGGACCTGAGCAGGGGCCTGGGCAGGGACCCGCGCCCTATACGGTTTATGCACCGCCGCCGCCGGTCGCCGTCGCACCCGCGTACTATCCGCCGTATCCCGCCTATCCGGCCTACTATCCGTATCCCTATCCGTATCCCGCGTACTACGGCTACGGCCCCGGCTGGTGGGGCCCTTCCATATCGTTCGGCTTTGGCTTCCACGGCGGCTACCACCACCATCATTGAGCATGCGCGTTGCACATCTACCGCGCATCAACCCTTCATTTTCTTTACAACGGAATAGAAGGCCGCGCAAAACCGTTGACCTCTTTCGGCAAGCGTCGTGCATCGCCGTGCGCATCAGGCAGCAAGCTTTTGCGTTTCAGGGTAGTTTCCCTATTGACTGCATCAGCGTGATCTCTATGCTTGCGGTTGCCACTGCTACGCCTGCTTAAAAAAGAGAGTCGCGTTCGCGCGACGTCATCGCCATCCGTACTGCTCGCCCTCGACTTGTCATGTCATGCGCGATAAGGCGCAGAACCATGGCGATTCGAACAACAAAGAAGGAGACGTGATGTTTCACCAGCTGTTAACGCCTGTTGGCAATTCACTGTTCCCATCGTTCCTCGTTGCCGTTTTACCAATCGTCGTCGTGCTTATCCTGCTCGGCTGGGCTCGCCGGCCCGCATGGCAGGCTTCGCTCGCGGGGTTGGTGGTCGGCCTGCTCGTGGCAATCTTCGCGTGGCAGTTTCCCGTCGGCCTTGCGATCAACTCGGTCGTCGCAGGCGCGGTATTCGCGATCTGGCCGGTGATGTGGATCGTGGTCAACGCGATCCTGCTGTACAACATCGCCGTGCGCTCGGGCCGTTTCGCCGCGTTTCGCATGTGGATGATCGATCACCTGCCCAACGACCGGCGCATCGTGCTGGTCGTGATCGGCTTCTCGTTCGGCGCGCTGCTCGAAGGCATCTCGGGCTTCGGCACGCCAATCGCGATCACGAGTTCACTGCTGATCATGATGGGCTTCCCGACCCTCGAAGCGCTGACCTTCACGCTGATCTTCAATACCGCGCCGGTCGCGTTCGGTGCGCTCGGTGTGCCGATCACGGTGCTCGGCGCGGTCACCCACCTGCCCGCGGATACGCTCGGCAAGATGGTCGGCCGTCAGTTGCCATTCTTCGCGTTCCTGCTGCCGTTCTACGTGATGGCCGTCTACTCGGGCTTCCGCAAGATGATGAGCATCTGGCCGGTGCTGTTCGTGTCGGGCGGCAGCTTCGCGTTGACGCAGTTCATTACGTCGAACTACATCAACTACAGCCTGACCGACGTGCTGTCATCGCTCGTGTCGCTGGTTGTGACGATCCTTTTCCTGCGTGTGTGGCGTCCCGCGCCCGATCCGGCGTTCGCGATCAATGTCGATCGCGCCACCGAAGTGCGCGGCGAGGTGAGCGGCATTCAGGGCTGGTATCCGTGGCTGATCGTGTCGGCGGTCGTGATCATCTGGACTGTCGCGAGAATCTATCTGATCGGCGATGTGAAGGTGCCGTGGCCGGGTCTGGACAAGGCGGTCTTCATCACGCTGTATAACCAGCCGTACGGCGCGATCTGGGACTTCCAGCCGCTTGCGACCGGAACCGCGATTCTCGTCGCGGCGATCATCACGTCGTTCGTCGTCGGCCTCAAGCCGTCTGAATTCGGCCGCGCGGTCGTCGATACGTGGGTGCAGACACGCATCGCGATCTTCACGGTCGCGACGATCGTCGGACTTGCGTACCTGATGAACTATTCCGGCCTGAACTACACGCTCGGTCTCAGTGTGGCATCGGTCGGCGCGTTCTTCCCGCTGGTGTCGGCGTTCCTCGGCTGGGTCGCGGTGTTCCTCTCCGGCAGCGATACGTCCGGTAACGCGCTGTTCGGCAATCTGCAGGTGGTGGCCGCCAATCAGCTGAATTTGCATCCGGTGCTGATGGCCGCGACCAACTCATCGGGCGGGGTGATGGGCAAGATGATCTCGCCGCAAAACATCTCGACCGGCGTTGCCACGACCGAGCTCAAGGGCAAGGAAGGCGTCGTGTTCGCGAAGACCTTCAAGCATTCGATTATCCTGACGATCGTGCTCGGCATCCTCGTGTGGCTGCAGCAGAACTATCTGCAAGGGATGATTCCGCATTGAACGTCCGTTGATCGCCGCGCGTCTGATAGGGCGCGCGGTTGCTGATCGACAGACCTTGGGCGGCGCCGTCAAGGCGCCGTCTTTTTTTGTATCGTCGCGCGTCTCGTATCGCGGTCCTCGCGCTGCGTGTTCGAAACATTCGCGAAACATTCACGCGACACTGGCACTGCATTGGCGTCGCCTTATCGTCGCCTTCCGGTTTCTTGCTACTTCATTCCAGCATGAACTGTTTGCCCGATTAAGGGTGCTAACATTCGTGCGCGTCCCGACTCAACTGCGCGCGACGCCCTGCCCATGTCCCCGACCAACATCGTTCAACTATTGATCCTCGCCGCGCTATGGGGCGCGTCATTTCTCTTCATCCGCATCGGGGTAGCCGACTTCGGCGTCGCGCCGTTGATGGCACTGCGCGTCGGTATCGGCGCGCTGTTTCTCGTCGTCGTGCTGATTGCGCGGCGTCCGCTGCGCGCATCGGTCGACACGCTCGGCCGGCGCGCGTGGCCGCTCGCGGTCGTCGGCGTGCTGAATTCAGCGGCGCCCTTTTGCCTGTTCGCCTACGCCGAACTCACGCTGTCCGCCGGCGTGACATCGGTCATCAACGCGACCACGCCGTTGTGGGGTGCGCTCGTTGCGTTCGTGTGGCTGAAGGACCGATTGAGCACGCTGAGCAGTATCGGGCTTTCAATCGGCTTTGCCGGCGTGCTAATGCTCGTCTGGGATCAGATCGCCGCGCCTGGCGCGAACGGCGTCAGCGCCACCCCGGCGACCACCGCGCTCGCCGCCGCCGCGGCGCTCGGCGCGACGCTGCTGTACGGCATCGCGGCCAGCTATACGAAGCGGCACCTGATGGGCGTCGATGCGTTGACCGTCGCGACCGGGACCATGATCGGCGCGACCATCGTGCTGCTGCCGCTCGCGATCGCGCAGTGGCCCGCCGCGCCAATCACGCTGCACGCGTGGGGCTCGGTGCTCTGCCTCGGCATCGGTTGCACGGGCATCGCGTACATGCTGTTTTTCCATCTGATCGCCGTCGCCGGCCCCGCCCGCGCAATTACCGTCACGTTCGTGATTCCGGTGTTCGGCATTCTGTGGGGCGCGCTGTTTCTCGGCGAACGCGTGTCTCCCGGCATGCTCGCGGGCTGCGCGGTGATTCTTGTCGGCACAGCGCTGGCAACCGGCGTCGTCAAGCGGATTCCGTGGTTTGGCGCACGGGGTGGTGGCTCACCCGCGGCGGCTGACAAGCATTAAGTCCGCAGACGGCTGTTCTCCCGCTGGCTGAAGAGCGCAGCATCAAATAAAAAGCCGCGAGACGGAAAACGTCTCGCGGCTTTTGCACTTTCGCGTGCCATGCGGGCAGCTAGTGTCGGCCCCTTAATGCAACTGATCGACCATCAGCGACATGATCTGCTTCGCCTGCGACGACGAATCGATCGCGCCCTTGTCGTCCACCACCGCAACGCGAGTCTGATTCGGCGTAATCGCACGGACGTTCACGAGATACTGCTTCGCGACCTTCTCCTTGCGGCCATGGAAAATCTGGCTCCAGAAGCCTTGCTCGGCCGAGCTCATATCTTTCGGATCGACGTAGCGCACGAAATAAAGACCACGGGTGCGGTCGCGGTCGTCAACCGTGAAATTGCTGCGATCGAGCGCGAGACCGACGCGCAGCCATGCGCGATCGTACGGCTCGCCAAGCATCAGCTCCGACGCCGACACTTGCGCGAATGTGTCCGTGCTGCTGCTGTCTGTTCCGGTCGTAGCGGGCGCCGGTGCTTGCGCGGCGAGCGTGACGTTTTGCGCGGCCACGGCCGCGGCGGCCGCGTTCGCTCCCGCGGAGGCGGCGCCTGCGGACGCGGCGCCCGCAGAGGCAGCGCCCGCGCTCAGGCCCGGCGCCGTTTGCGCACCGGCCGGCGATAGTGCGACGTTTTGCATCGCACCGCCGCTCGTCGTGCCGGAGGCCTGCGCACGGGCCTGCGCCTGGATGAGCGACGCCATCAGCCGCTTCAGATATTCGGCTTCCAGTGCCGGATCATTCGGTTTCGCGACCCATGTACTCGAATCGTTATTCGCGCCGGTCAACTGTTCGCGCAGACCTTTCTGGCTGACGAACACGTACGTGCCGCCATCTGGCGCCGGCTCGAGACGCGTGCGGTACTTGTTGCGCTCGGACGTCACGTACGAGTTGCCCATCGCTTTTGACAGCGTATTGCGGATCAGACCATCGTTGATTGCCGGATGGGTTTCGTTCCAGTCCGTTTCCATTACGCTCTTCTTACGATCGTCGACGACCAGCAAAAAGCCTTGTTCCTGCCAGAAACGGCGAACCTGCGGCCATACCTGATCGGGCGCTTCACTGTCGATCACGAGCCAGCTTTCGGTGCCGTCGCGCTGGATATGCATGCCCGTTACCGGCGGCACCACAGCGGTTTCCGGCGGCGCCGAGCTTTGCACGTGCTGCAGCGTGGAAAGGGACGTCTGCCCGCCCTGCGGCGGCAGCGAACGCTGATCGGCCGTTTCGTCGATCATGTTCGGCGGAACGGCAAGCGACACTTCCTTCGATTTCTGGTCGCTCTTGTAGTCGATTTTGGTCGGCGACGACGTGCCGCAGCCGGCGACCAGCCCGCCTGCCATCAGCAATGCTGCATACCGCTTGGTGAGACGAAGATCAGTCATGTTCTGGGAATCCTTCCGCTACGCCACGGCAGTATCCGTGGATCAACCCGCTATTTTACCGGTCCGGCGACTCCGATGGCAAAAACCGGGGTGCCGGCCCCCTTTCGACGCGCACGCCACGCCAACTCGGCGCCATCCCGGCGCGCCGCCGTCTTCACGCTAAACCGCGACGCGGCGCGGTCCCCGTGCCTGCTTACCCGGTCGTTGCTCTGACCCCGACCAAGCATTTCCAACAATATCGGGAGCCATGCGCCGTCGTTCGGCGAACCGAAATTTAACACTCTGCAACGTTCCCGGCGCATTTGGAGCAAATCGTCGAATTTGCGACAAGCCCTTTGTTTTTCTTGGGAATTCCGGGCTCGTCGCTGCTTTGTTTTTCGACATCGGAACGCCACGCGTTGCGCGCGGTTGATGGGTCAAATGGGCCAGATGCTATCTTGAATTAGCGATCTCAAAAAAGTTAGGAAACCTTCACAATGAAATTCGCGATGAACTCCCCCATTATGCGCGTCGCCGTAGCGGCTGGAATGGGCGCGACTCTCTTGCTGAGCGCAGCGCCAGCCTGCGCGCAACTCGGCGGCACGATGTCCGCGACGCCGCGCGCCGCGAGCGAAGTCATCGCGAACGATCTCACGGACGCCAGCATACGCATACTCGGGTGGATCGACGAAGGCGGCACGACGATCCACGAATACGCAACGGGCGACGGGCTGATCTTCGCGTACACGTGGCAAGGCCCGACGATGCCCGACCTGGACCGGCTGCTCGGCCCGTACAAAGCGTCTTATCGCGCGAAAGCGACTGCACTGCTTGCCACGGGAGGCAGCCTGCACGCATCCCGCGTTGCGCAATCCGATGTGGTTGTCGATTCTGGCGGACAGATGCGCAGCTATGTGGGCCGTGCGTGGCTGCCGGCCGTGATACCGCCCGGCATCTCGCCTGCCGACCTGCAATGATGGAGGAATCGTGTGTACGCGAACCGCTCTTTACCCCGTGCCTGCGTTCCCCGTCTTGTGGATCATGCGCATGAGACTGGCCGCCGCAGCGATGCGTGTTCCGCACGCAGCCGTACTGGCGGTGGCGCTCGCTTCGCTGACCGTGCTCGCCGGATGCGGCGGTGGCGGCGGCACAGACGCCAGTGCCGAACAGCGCCCCAATGTCGCGCCACCGTCCACGACGCCCGTTGCCGCTCCGCCGGCTGTCGCGCCATCGGTTCCTCAATCGAGCTCGCCGAACGTGCAGCCGGTCACGGTCGACGCATTGCCGAACCGCTTGCGCAACATACTGACGACAAGCGTCATCGTCTGCACGCCCGGAACCGCCGACTGTGCAACGATCGACAACGTGCAGGTCGATACCGGATCACAAGGGTTGCGCATCTTCGCCACCGCACTGCCCGCGACGCTCGCGCTGCCGGCGATAGCCGGCGCCGGCGGCGCGGCCGGTGTGGGTACGGTGAGCGGCGCATGCGCAGTGTTCGGCACCGGTTACACGTGGGGTGCCGTGCGTACCGCCGACGTCCGGATCGCCGGACAGATCGCTGCTGATCTACCGATTCAGGTGATCGCCGACCCGACAGTACCGACTGTGCCCGCGGACTGCGCCAGCTCCGGTCCGGCGATGATGACGCAGGCCACGCTGCCCGTGAACGGCATTCTCGGCATCGGCCTGTTCGCCGCCGACTGCGGCAGCGTGTGCGCGGGCAACGCATTGCCGCGCTGGTACTACGTATGCGACGCGGGCGGCGCGTGCACGTCGAGTTCGCAACCGCTCGCATCGCAAGTGACCAACCCGGTCGCCGACTTCGCCGAGAACAACAACGGCGTGATCATCGACTTGCCCGCGATACCCGACGCCGGCACGCAGACCCTGACCGGTCAGCTGATTTTCGGCATCGGCACACAGGCGAATAACACGCTGGGCGGCGCCACCGTACTGAGGGTGAACACGCAGACCGGCTACTTGGTCACCACCGCCGACGGCCAGACATGGTCGCGCAGCTTCATCGACAGCGGGTCGAACGGCATGTTCTTCGCCAGCACGACACTCACGCCGTGCGGTATCTGGTACTGCCCGCCCGCGCAAACGACGCAGACCGCCACGATGACCGGCGTGGACGGCGCCGCGATGACGCTATCGTTCTCCGTCGCCAACGCACAGGCATTGTTCGCAACCTCGAATAATGCATTCGACAACCTCGCAGGCGTCTCGAGCACGATGTTCGACTGGGGCCTGCCCTTCTTCTTTGGCAGGCGCATCTTCACCGCGATCGAAGCGCGGCCGACCGCCGCGGGCAACGGACCGTTCTACGCGTTTTGACCTGCGGTGCGGATGCGCGCATCGCCTGTGCCATAGGCGGGTCCTGTCACAAGCGCAACCGCGGTTCCGGTTGTGCTGACCCGGCTCGGCAAATGACGTCACGCATAGCCCGCGACGGGTTCGCTTGCACAGGCAAGCCGGCGCTTCATGCCCCCTTCTGCCGCGCCCCAACCACACGGATCTCGACGCGCCGGTCACGCGCAAGACAATCGATCAACACTTCGCGCTCGCGCATCGCGCAAGTGCTGCCCGGCTGCGCTTTGCCGAAACCTCGCGCGTCGATCGGCACGGTCACTCCACTGTTCGACAGATAGCGTCGCACCGTATCCGCGCGCAGCGACGACAGGCGCAAGTTATAGCTGGCGGAGCCGAGTCGGTCCGTATAGCCGGATACGACCAGCCGGTCAACCGCATCGAGCGCGCGCAAACGCACCGCGATCTGGTCGAGTTGCCGGCGCCCTTCGTCGCGGATCGCGGCCAGATCGCCCCGTCCAAATTCGAACAGTGCATCGGCGGACAACGAGATCATTTCGGATTCCTGTGCCAAAGGAGGCGCAACCGTACAGGCGGCTAACGCCTGTGACGCTTCACGCATTCGCGCTTGCAGCGTATCGACACGCTGCTGGGCGGCGGCAAATGCGTGCGTCCACGCGTCATGCCCGGCGCGCGACAACTCCACCTCGGCGCATGCGACCTGTTGCTGCGCCGGCGCACAGGACGCAAAACGGGCATCGGCGTGGAGCGCGGCCAATTCCGTCCATAAATCCGGTCGCACCTGTACGGCCGTTCGCAGGGATCGCGCTTCGGCCGTCTGCGGATGAGCCGAAACGGGGCTGGGCCCAACGCCCGCTTCGAGACGCTCAATCAAGCCCCTTGCCTCGCCGATCGCTTCCTCGACGAAGCCCCATTCGTCGCGCGCCGCGAACGCCTGTTTGCCGGTCTCGATCCAGCATTGCGCCTTCGCGCCTGCATACGAATCCTTCTTCGAACCCAGCCGATCCAGTCTGTTCTGCAACGCATCGAGCGTCGCGCCTCGGCGCTTGATCGGTGTGTAGGTGTCGGTCCACGGCTTGACCGCCGCGCCCGCCGCGGTATCCTGCGGCGTACCGAATCCGCCGTGCGCGACCGACGGATTGCGAATATCGAGTTGTTCGCGTGCCGCTTGCCCGGAGCAACCGGATAGTGCAAGTGCGGCCGCGACGATGACCAGCTGCTTCATGTTGTTCCCTCACGCGTGCGCCGCGCGTGCACGCAATCGCGCCTTCACGCGCGGCGCTAACCAGTTGTTCGATGATTGACCGGAGCGCATCAGTCTCCGATCACGATGCCGATGCCCGCCCTGACGATGGTGCTGTTGCTGCCCGCCGAAGCGACCCCCGCATTGACATTGAACGTGCCCTTCTCACTCCAGCGCGACACGCCGATCGCCAGCGCGGCCTGCCCCCGATAAGCGGCGACACCTGCATTGAGCGTCGTGCGTCCCGGCAGATACGGCGTCACAATCTGCAGCGCGGATGCGGACGCAATGCCCTTGCGCGTGCTTCGGTCGAGATCGTTGAGCGCCTGGCTGGTCTGATTGAAGGCTGCATTCAGTTGATCGAGATTGACGGCGTCTGTGCCATGTGTGCCCGGCGCGACATTCGCGATCTGCCGTTCAGCTCCCGCGCTGCCGACCGATACCGTATTCGCCCGATCGGCAATCGAACCCGCGCCAAGCGCAACGGCGCCATCGGCCGACGCGACGCTGTTCCAGCCGAATGCGGACGTCTGATTGCCTTTCGCCACCGCCTGGGCGCCGATCGCGCTGGCCGTGTCGCCGTTCGCGCTGGCGTTCGCGCCAAGCGCAAGCGCCGCGGCGCCATTTGCCGAGGCGTTGGCGCCGAGCGCCGCCGCGTGCGTGCCATTCGCTTGCGCGGCCTCGCTGGCCGCATTGCCGTTCACGATGACAAACGGACTCGCGGTACGCGGCTGCTCGTTGACGATCTGACTGAGTGCGCTGTTCAGCTGGCCGAGGTTGACCGCATCGGTATCCGCGGTGCCGGCCGCGACGTTCATGATCTGACGTTCGAGCCCCACCGAACCGACCGACACGGCGTTGTCGCGGTCCGCGACCGAGTCCGCACCCAGCGCGACTGAATTGGCCGCTGACGCCCGCGCGTTGCCGCCGATCGCGACCGCTTCGCGGCCGGTCGCGGCCGCGTCGCTCAATGCCGAGTTCGCATGGAAGTAGCGAATCGGACCGGTGCTTGCGCCACTGATGTTGTTCACCACGTTCGTCAGATTGTCGAGGCGAACCGTATTGGCGTTCACACGGCCATCGAGATTCGCGAGCGCATCACCCACGTTGCGATACACATTGCCGCCGATACCATAGGTGGGCGGCGACACCGTACCGTCAGGTTTCACCGAGGCACCGCCGCCGAACGCCACCGCGAGACCCTTCAATTGCGCAACGTTGACACCATCCGTATCGGATGTGCCGGCGGCCATGTTGATGATCTGCCGCTGCAGTCCCGCATTGCCGACCGAGACTGCGTTCTGCCGGTCCCCGATCGAGTTGGCACCGAGCGCGATGCCGCCCGCGGCTGTCACGAGCGTGTCCGCACCTAGCGCGAGCGACGCGTCCGTGAAAGTGGTCGCGTTCGAACCCATTGCCACAGACTGAACGCCTGAAGCGGTCGCTCCGCTGCCAAGCGCAAGTGTCCCGGCGGTGTCGCCTCGTGCCAGATAGCCGATTGCGACCGCGCCGTCCGCTTCGAAGCCCGTCGTCGCGCTCGTGCCGATGGTAGTCGTACGCAGCCCAAGCGCACCGGCTCCCGCACCAACCGCGGTTGAATAGCTGCGCGCGGCAAACGCCCCGGCGCCAACCGCGGTCGCGTTGATGCCCGTGGCTGCCGACGTCGGCCCCACCGCCATCGCGTTGAGATCGTCGGATGCGTGCGTCGGCGCGCCCGGCGTGGTGTTCGAGCTCACCGCGATATAGTCGGTGACTGGCGCCGCAGCCAGCAGGCTCGCACCCAGCGGCCGCGCGGATGACTGCGCGAGGAGTTGCCGCATTACCGGAAGCGGCACGAGGTCCGTTTCCGTCGCGTCATCCGCGCTTGCGGCATGCACCAGCGACGCCGTGCCGATGCCGAGCGCAAGCGCCGCCAGCCGAGCCTTGCGCGCCGACGTTCCGCGCCGCGCGCTGCGCTGCGAAGCCACCACCGATGCATATTTGTCGCGCGCACGCGTGACATATCGTTTCTTCTTCATCTCTAGCCCTGCAACATGTAATTACCCGACCGATTCGGGCCCACCCCGCTCCGCCGTTCGAGACCGGTGGAATGAGCGATGAATCCCGCCATTTAATGTGGATACCGAAATATCACTAATGAACTGACAACACTCGAACCTCCGTACCCCGCGGCCGTGCCACGGCCACATCAATCCGCACCCAACCGTCGACATGGCGCTGCACCGACGGAACCCCTGTGTCGACTGACAAGCTTGCTGACATCGACGACAGGCGCATCCTACAAACAATGCGAATCTTTCGATACAAGAAAACTCCCAAAATGATCAAAACGTGCGCATTAACGACTTCTACCGCACAAGGCATCCCATACAATTAGCGATCCCAATTTTTCATCCCAGCTTGATGGAACCCACTTTCGTACTCGACGACTTCGAGCAATCCGTCTACGCTCGCGAGCACGACAGGGCTGCTGAACAATTGACCGTGCTGCTTGCCTTGCTGCAGCAAAAGCGCGGCGAACTGGATGGCGACATTCGCGCATCGGGTATCGCCGATCTGCCGGCCGACTGGCAGCGGGAGCGCTTTTGCGCGCGTGCCACTGCGGCAATCGCCACGCTCTTCGCCGACCCGGCGTTTCGCCCGCGAATGTCTGTATTCAACACACTGATGTCGATGCACGCGTGGCTGGGTGCGCTGTTCGCCGCCACGCCGCTGGGCAACGCCGATCACATCGCGCGGTGCATCGCCCCGGACTGGAGCGGCGAGTCGCCTTCACGCGCTGCGGAGGGCTCTCTGGAGAAGCGATGTCTTCTGTATTCGGGCGAATCGGACCTGTCGTTCGAACTAGGCGAGCTTTGGGCACGCGAACCGGTTATCGCGGCGAATCTCGCGCTCGCGTTACTGTCCGCCGAGTTCCAGGGCTCCACGAACGCACATCGCAAGCGCGAGGCGCTGCTCGAATGGTTGCCGGGCAAGCTCGGGCAGATCGACAACCTCGATTTGCTGCCAACCGGCGTGCTGCACAACGCATACATGTTCTGCAGCTACGCGGACACGCCGTACCGGCATGCGATCAAGGCCGACATCAATGCGCTCGTGCGCCGAAAACTGGACGAACTGGGTGTAGACGACGTCGGGTACCCGCCGTTACCCAGACCGGCGCCACGCAAGCGCAAACGAAAGCCGCTGATGATCGTCGTACTTGAGTGGTTCGGCAGCGCGCATTCGATCTACCGAACGCATTCGCGCACGCTCGCGGCGGCGCGCGCGCGTTTCGAAGTGGTCGGGTTCGGCTTTGGCTACGCGGTCGACGAGGCCGGCCGTGCGCTGTTCGACCGCTTCATCGAACTGACGGAACCGGACTACATCGGCGAATGCCTGAGGACGATTCGCGATTTCGCGCACGCGGAACATCCCGACGTGCTCTATATGCCGAGCGTCGGCATGTTCGTGCTGACCATTTTCATGTCGAACCTGCGTGTCGCGCCGTTGCAGATCGCGGGGCTCGGCCATCCGTCCACGACATGCTCGGCGCGGATCGACTACGTGAGCGTCGAGGAAGATTTCGTCGGCAACCCCGCGTGCTTTAGCGAGGACCTGTTGACGCTGCCACGCGACGGCCAGCCCTATGTGGCCTCGAGCGCGCTGCCGCCGCTCGCGCCTGCCATGCCCGCGCGACGCGACACGCTGCAAATCGTCGTGACGGCAAGCCAGATGAAACTCAATCCGCGCTTTTTCGACGCCTGCCGGCGAATTCTCGAAGCCGCTCAAACGCCCGCGCAGTTTCATCTGATGACCGGCGCGCGGCATGGCCTGTTGCTTGAGCAGATGCGCCGCGTCGCCGCGCTCGCGCTGCCCGGCGCGATCATCCACGGCTTCTATCCGTATGCGGATTACCTCGCGCGCGTCCAGTATGCGGATCTGTTTCTAAGCCCGTTCCCGTTCGGCAACACAAACGGCATCGTCGACGCGTTCACGGCAGGCGTGCCGGGCATCTGCAAAACCGGACCTGAAGTGTTCGAGCGCATCGACGGTGCGCTCTTCGCGCGTGCGGGCATGCCGACGTGGACTGTCGCATCGTCTGTCGACGACTATGTCGACGCGGCAGTCAGGATGATCGACCGGCACGACGAGCGCGAGGCACTACGTGCACAGTTGATCGAAACGCGAGCGGCTCATCGCTTTTTTGAAGGCCGACCGGAAGTATTCGGCGAACGCGTGCTACAGCTGGTCGAAGAGAGGCAGGCAGCCACCGGCAATTTGACCGCAGCGACACGGCACTGACACCGCGCAAGCTACTCGGCGCCGCGCGCCAGCACCTGTTCGAGCGCCATCGACCGTGCCGCCTCCTCAGCCGCAGCGGCGGTATCGAACACGCTGCCGGACACGTGCACCCGGTGCCATTCGGGCTGGTCGGCGGTATCGCGGAAAATCCGGAAACGTGCGCAGAAACCGCGCGGTGTAACGGGCACGACATCGATGTCGACCGACGCGCCCTCTATCTGGTGTCTGATGTAGCCGTCCATGCTGAGCTCCTGGTTCGCCACACAGGAAATCGTAGCACTGCGGGTGCGGCGCGTAGCAAGCGATGCCAGGTAAACGTTGCGTCGTCGATGTTGCGTCGCGGTAGGTGTCAACAGTAAGCGTACCGGACGACGTTCCCCAACGATACAGACTGCCTCGGACTACCCGCCCGTGCCGCTGTCGGCGCGCTTGACCAGTCTGCCTGGTGCAAGCCACTGAAATGACGTCAGGTCCAGGCCATCGAACTGGCATTCCATCGCCGCGGGAATGGAGAGCCTGACCGGTTTGTTCGAATTTTGCGCCGTTGCTTTCGGCGCGACTGCGCCGGTGTTGGCCGGCGTGGACTCGAACGTCGGCGCCTGGATACCCGCGACGCCCATCGTCGACGACGGCGGCAACGCGGATAGCGCCGGTTGCGACGCCGCCAGTGCCACCGACGGCGCCGAGGCGGCCAACGGTGCCGACGCGGCTGACGCCCCCGAAGCCGGCGCTGTCGCCCACGCCGCGGTCATCGCCGCGACGGAAGACGCCGGCACCATGCTGACGAACGCGCCTTCGACCACCACACGGCTGCCGCGAATGGCGGCGCCGGTATGACTGATCGTCAACGTTTCCGACGCCGCCATTTCGCCGCCTGCCACGCTGCGCATCTGGTCCCGGCATGCGACGGAATTCTTGAAGGCAGCGGTACATCCGGCGATCAGCGTAAGCGCAACGGCAGAGGAAACGATGGTGAAGACGCGGGTGTTCATAAATCGTCCGTTCTTGATCTGCCGGGCATTGTAGCCTGGAGTCCCTGAACGCCCGCCGGGACGGCGCACGCGATGCGACGCCGCGACCGCGGTGCATCCCATTGCCGGCGCGCTGGACGCGCAGGCAGCTGCCGCACCCCGCCCGCCGGTCAGTTCGCCCACGCGTCGGGCAAGCTCTGCGTCAGCGTGGAGACAAAGTTCGCGGTTTCCTTCTCGCGCGGCCGCGTGAAGATCTCGCGCGATGGACCGGCTTCGACCACCACACCGTTGCTCAGAAACAGCACGTCGCGCGCAATCGACGCGGCAAGGCGCAGGTCGTGGGTTGCCATCAGCATGGTCATCCCCTCCTGGGCGAGCTGACGCAGCACCTCGACGACCTCAGCCGCAAGACCGGGGTCGAGCGCCGACGTGGGTTCATCGCACAACAGCACGTCGGGCGACGGCGCGAGCGCACGCGCAATCGCGACACGTTGCTGCTGGCCGCCCGATAGCGTCGTGGGCCAAGCGTCCGCCTTGTGCGCGATGCCGACTTTCTCGAGCAACCCCAGCGCGCGCGACCGGGCTCGGTCCTGATCCCATTTCTGCACGGTCATGAGCCCTTCCATCACATTTTCGAGGACCGTCCGGTGCGGAAACAGCTGGAAGTTCTGAAACACCATGCCGGTGCGGCGGCGAATCGCAAGCACCGTGTCGCGCGGCGGCTTGCTCGTGCGGCTAAACTCGACGCGCAGATCGCCCAGCTCGAGCGTGCCGGCCTCCGGAATTTCCAGCAGGTTCACACACCGCAGCAGCGTGCTCTTGCCGCTCCCGGACGGTCCGATCAGCGCCGTCACGCTGCCCGCTTCGAGCGCGAGGTCGACCGCGCTCAGCACACGATGGCTGCCGAAGTACTTGTCGATTTTCTCGAGACGAATCATCAGCTACTCGATTGGAAAAGCGCATGCCGTCCGAACCTGCGTTCGAGCCGCACTTGCGCGGAAGACAGCACCGAGCTGAAGACCAGATAGATCAGCGCGGCTTCCGTATAGAGAATCAGCGGCTCATAGGTCACCGACGCGATCCGCTGCGCGGCCTGGAAAATCTCAGGCACCGTCAGCACCGCCGCAAGCGATGTATCTTTGACAAGCGAGATAAACGAGTTTGACAGCGGCGGCAACGCAACGCGTGCCGCCTGCGGCAGGACGACACGCCATAGCGCCTGTGCGCGCGTCATGCCGATTGAGTAGGAGGCTTCCCACTGCCCTTTCGGAATCGATTCGATCACGCCGCGAATCACTTCCGAATTGTACGCGCCGACATTCAGCGAAAAGCCGATGATCGCCGCTGTCAGCGGATCGAGCACGATACCGATGTTCGGCAAGCCGTAGAAGATCACGAACAGTTGCACGAGGAGCGGCGATCCGCGAATCAGCCACACGTAGAAGCGCACAATCGCGACTGCCCACGGCGGACCGAACAGCCGCAGCAGCGCGACGACGAACGCGAGCGTCAACCCGAGCGCGAACGACACGAGCGTCAGCGGTACGGTGAAGACGAGGCCCGCGTACAGGAGAGGCCACAAAGACTGCCCCATCAGATGTAACCAGGCAGGCATGATTCAGGCTCGCGTGATGCGTGTTTTATGCGTGGCGTGCGCGGCGGCGCCAGTCACGCTCATTGCGATACGTCTTTGCCGAAGTACTTGTCCGAGAGCTTCGCGTACGTGCCATCCGCCTTCATGTCGCGAAGCGCCTTGTCGATCGCGGCCTTCAATTCGGGGTTGTCCTTGCGAATCAGCACCGCGGACTTGTCGCTCTGGTCGCCCGTATCGATCGCAGCGATTTTCACCTTCGCGTCAGGCTTGTGCTTCTTGAAGTCGAGGAACGACAGCGAATCGTTGACGGTCGCATCGACACGCCCCGACGTCAACAGGTCGATCGATTCGTTGAAACCTTGCACCGGCACCACCTCCGCGCCATGCGCGGCCGCCAGTTTGCCGAAGTTGCTGGTCAGCGTGTTGGCCGACTTCTTGCCCTTCAGATCGTCGAACGACTTGATCGACGTATTGTCCGAGCGGACGATCAGTGCCGCATGCGACACGATATACGGATCGGAGAAGTCGTATTTGACCTTGCGCGCGTCGGTAATCGCGACTTCGTTGATGACTGCGTCATAGCGGTTCACATCAAGGCCGGCAATCAGTCCATCCCACTTTCCCTCGACAAACTCCGGCTTCACGCCGATGCGTTTCGCGATCTCGCGGCCGATCTCGACGTCAAAGCCCGTCAGTTGCCCCGACGCGTCATGAAACGAAAACGGCGCATACGTGCCTTCCGTACCGATCTTCAATACGCCGGCGGATTTGATCTGCGCGAGGCCATCCGCCGCGAACGCCGCCGTCGCGGTCGCAACCTGCAGCAGGCCGATCAGAAGGAGGGATCGAATCGACTTCATGAGTGAGCTCCGTAAATTTGTTTTTCCCGTCAACGCGATGCCTGCGGCATCAGACCGGCCGCAGAGTGCGCGGACTGTAGCAAACGGACTCTATTTCGGCAACGCATTTTGAGCTTTAATCATATGCGGTGGCGGAATAAGCTAGACCGAAACCGTAAGTTTAGCAATGCGCACCTCTACGGGGCTCGCCTGCTCCGGTCCAGCGCGGCGTGGCAGAGACGCGCACGGCGCGCGCTTGCGGTTCCCGCGACAGGCAAGATGGGACACCGCGCACCAGACTGCCGCCCACGAAACCCATTGACGCGATGCACGCCCCAACCGATCCCGCACCACCGGCCCGTCACTCCGCCGGCAACACCGCAGACCACACCGGCAGCGCATTTGCCACACTGCCCGTGCGTGCCGCGCGCCCCGCGCCCGTCATCGAGTACCGGTGGCTCAACCCGCATTTGCGCGACGCGCCGCTCGCCGTATTCCTGCATGAAGGGCTAGGCTCAGTGGCCATGTGGAAGGATTGGCCACAGTTCCTATGTGAGCGGATCGGCATGCGCGGGCTGGTCTATTCGCGGCCCGGCTATGGCCGTTCGACACCCCGCGCGCACGACATGAAATTGCCAGTCGATTATTTGTCAACACAGGCTCACGACATCCTGCCTGCGCTGCTGGACGCGCTCGGCGTCGCCGCAGCCGAACGCTCGCGGATGTGGCTCATCGGTCACAGCGACGGTGGCTCGATCGCACTGTTGTATGCCAGCGCATTTCCGAATGCCCTCGCCGGAGCTGTGGTGATCGCACCGCATATTTTTGTCGAAGACGTGTCGGTCGCGGGAATCGTCGAAACCCGCAGCGCGTACGAGCAAAAGGACCTGCGCGACAAGCTCGCTCGCTATCACACCGACGTCGACTCCGCGTTTTATGGCTGGTGCGATATCTGGCTGAGCACGGCATTCAGGACATGGAACATCGTCGGCCAACTACGCACGATTCGTTGTCCGCTGCTCGCCATTCAAGGCTGCAACGACCACTATGGAACGATGGCGCAAATCGGTGGAATCGCCGCCGAGGTGCCGCATGCGCGGCTTGCGAAGCTGGCTGGTTGCGCTCACTCGCCCCACGCGGAAGCGCCCGAAGCGCTTAATGACACCATTGCCGCGTTCATTGCCGCGCCAACCCTGTGACGCGATTTGCCAGCGGACAATGATGGGCTGCGGGCTGGCCTGCGTCAGGCCGCCTTGCCGGAGACTTGCCCACTCCGGCAGGCGTAACGCGTGAGTATCACGCAACCGCTTGCAACGTGTCGGGCATCGGCGCCGGCTTGACCTTCTTCGGCGCGTGCTTGCGCGCCTGCCACAAGTCGTAGTCGGTCTGCAGACCGAGCCACAGGTCGGCGCTACCACCGCGCTCGACACCGAGCCACGCTTCGATGCGCAACGCCATCTCGGGCGTTACACCGGCCCGCTCGTTCAGCACGCGCGACAGCATCACGCGCGATACACCCAACTGGCTCGCCGCCTCCGTGACGCTCAACTGCAGCGCGGGCAGCACATCTTCTCGCAGAATCGAGCCGGGATGCGGAGGATTGAACATCTTAGCCATCACAAACCTCTCTCAGAAAAAACAACAACACCTTCATTGAGCGCTCGGAAGCGCAAAGACACCTTAGTGATAGTCCTCGTAGTTGACGAGAACCGCGTCCCCCTCATCGAACCCGAACGTCAGGCGCCAGTTACCGTTGACCTGAACCGACCAGCAATGCTTGCGCGTGCCCTGCAACTCATGCAGCCCCCAGCCGAACTGGTTCATGTTCGCCGGGCATTTGGCCCGGTTCAACACACCGAGCTGGCGCCTCAGTTTTGCCGCGTGCGACGGTTGTATGCCGCTTTCGCAACCTGTCAGAAAAAAACGTTCGAGGCCTTTGTGCCTGAATGATTTGATCATCTTCGATCTTTCCGGGACCGCGCCTGCCTCACGGCGTTATCCTCATCCGCACGGACACCACTATAAACCGTAAATACACGATTTACAATCACGGAACAGGCAGGAGCGTTCCGTGCCGCCGCGGACGTCGTGCGTTTGGTCCTGCCGATCAATCCGGTCGGCCGTTGCGCGCGAAGCCATGCAGCGGGCGGTGTCTTACTGCCACGCCTGTTTGACTAAGATTCGGTAGGAAACAGATGAGATTGCGCGGCGCTCACGCGGTCATTCCGCGATCGATACGGATACCTTAATAACGGCCTCAGACGGCCGGAAGAGTTCTCGGCCATCTGCACCGTAGCGGTCTATCTTCCGCGATACGGGACATCGATCGCAATATGCCGTATGGCCAGCTCCGGCGAACTTTTCAGCGTGCCCGTACCGGCACGCGGCCGCGCGACGGACCACGTGCGCCGCGGATCATGTCGCACCCGGAATAGTCAACCCGCGAGCGACTGCAGGACGCGCAACGAACGCATCGAGCGTACGCGTGACATGTTTGAAATCCGCGATGCCGACCAGTTCGCCCGCCTCGTAAAACCCGGTCAGATTGCGTACCCACGGAAATACCGCGATATCCGCGATCGTATACACATCACCCATGATCCACTCGCGGCCCGCAAGCCGGTCATTCAGCACCGTCAGCAAGCGTCTCGCTTCACCGACATAGCGATCGCGCGGGCGCTTGTCTTCAAAGTCTTTACCGGCAAATTTATTGAAAAAACCAACTTGTCCGAACATCGGCCCAATGCCTGCCATCTGGAACATCAGCCACTGAATCGTCTCGTAGCGGTCGGCGGGCTTTTGCGGAATGAACTGGCCGGATTTGTCGGCGAGATAAAGCAGAATCGCACCCGATTCGAACAACGCGAGCGGCCGCCCTTCTGGCCCGTTCGGGTCGATGATTGCCGGTATTTTCGCGTACGGATTCAACGACCGGAATTCGAGCGACTTCTGATCGCCGGTATCGAAGCTCACACGATGCGGCTCGTACGGCAAGCCGGTCTCCTCCAGCATGGTCGAGACCTTGACACCGTTCGGTGTCGGCAGCGAATAGAGCTGGATCCGGTCCGGATGTTGCGCGCGCCACCGGGTTGTGATCGGGAAAGCGGAAAGATCGGCCATCGCGAGTCTCCTTGTTTTATTCCAGCACGGCACACACCGCACACACCGCACGTTGCCGCGTGCAATCGCCGCACGTCATCCACCGAATCAGCAGACGGAACAAACAATATAAGCATTCCGATTGCGATTGTCTCCCGCGCGAGGGCCGTCATGTGGACGGGCATCGAATACATGACATGAGTTGACTCACAGGCGACACCACCCTCGTAAATATTTAATGCCACCTTAAATTGTTATGTTATATCATTCGCCACGCTGCGCTTTGACAACTGGCCGGGCTCACCTGGCCGCAATAACGGGCGCGCATTTACGGCAGTCCACTGGCGAACCGCCAGAAGGGGCCCGCAAGAAGACCAACAACTCGATTCACTTTGTCCGGAATGAAATCTCGCACACACATCGCGCAAGCCACCGTGCTGCTGTTCACGGCCCTTGCCGGCAGTCAAACATGGGCCGCCGATGCGGCCACAACGTTAAGCGGCACCGTTGAAGACGCGAACGGCAAGCCGATCGCCCATGCGCAGGTCAGCCTGAAAACCGCGAGCGGTAGCGATGCGGGCCATGCAAGCACCGATGCGGCGGGCCACTTCGAACTAAAGGATGTTGCGCCCGGCACGTACGCGGTTGCCGTCGCCGCCACCGGTTTCGAGGCGACCACGAAGCTCGCCGATACGACCAGCGGCACGGCTCCACCACTCGCGTTGACGCTCAAGAAGGACGACGCGCTCGACGTCAACGTGTACGCGAAGCGGCTCGATCAGGCGCGCAACGGGTTGTCTCCGGAAACCGGCAGCAGCATCTACCGGATCACGAACGAGGATATCCGGGCGATGCCGCTCGGCGAGAACACGCCGTTGAACCAGGTACTGCTGCAAGCGCCCGGCGTGGCCAACGACTCGTTCGGTCAGGTACACGTGCGCGGCGATCACGCGGACCTGCAGTACCGGATCAACGGCATTCAGATTCCCGAGCCGATTAGCGGCTTTGGCCAGTCGCTCGACACGCGCATCATCGATCAGGTGAATCTGCTAACGGGCGCGCTACCCGCGCAGTACGGCGACCGCACGGCCGGCATCGTCGACATCCACACGAAGAACGGCGATGCCGGCGACGGCGGCGCGATCGATGTATTCGGCGGCAGCCATCAGACGCTGCGCACGAGTGCCGACGTGTATGGCAGCAAGGGCGATTTCAGCTACTTCTTCACCGGCTCGCTCGGCGTGAATAACCTCGGTATCGAAGCGCCGACCGCGAGCCCGTCGCCGATCCACGACCATACGCGCCAGGGCAGCGCGTTCGGCTACATGTCGTATCTGATCAATCCGCTCACGCGGGTCTCCGTGATGCTCGGCACCGCGGCCAATCAGTTCGAGATTCCGAACACGCCGGGTCTCGCACCGGTATTCAAGCTGGCCGGCACGCCGACCTTCAACTCCGCGAACCTCAACGAGACGCAATCGGAGCTGAACAACTACGCGGTCGTCGCGCTGCAAGGCACGAACGGCGCCGCATTCGACTATCAGGTCGCGCTCTTCACGCGCTATACGCGCACGCAGTTCAATCCCGATCCGGTCGGCGATCTGATCTTCAACGGCGTCGCGTCGAAGGACTTCCACAACGACACCGCGAACGGCCTGCAAACCGACACGACCTGGCGGCTGAACAGCGCGCATACCCTGCGCGCCGGTGTGCAGTTGCAGCAGGAACACGCGCAATTCAGCGACACCGTGTCGGTGTTTCCGACCGACGCCGAAGGCAACCAGGCGTCCGACGTGCCGATCACGCTGCAGGATGCGAGCAGCAAGACCGGCTACCTGTATAGCGCCTACCTGCAGGACGAATGGAAGATCACAAGCAAGCTGACGCTGAACTACGGGCTTCGCTACGACGGCATGGACGAGTTCGTGACCGCGCATCAGCTGAGCCCGCGCATCGGCGCCGTTTATCAGCTGACGCCCGCGACCACGCTGCACGCGGGCTATGCGCGCTACTTCACGCCACCGTCGTTCGAACTGGTGTCGAGCGGCACGATCGGCCGCTTCGCCGGCACGACCAACGCGCCCGAAGTCACGCAGAACGACCCGGTGCAGCCCGAGCGCGACGACTACTACGACGTCGGCATCACGCAGCGGCTCGGCTCCGATGTGACCGTCGGGCTCGACGCGTACTACAAGAAGGCGCACAACCTGCTCGACGAAGGCCAGTTCGGTACCGCGCTGATCTTTGCGCCATTCAATTACCGGTACGGGCGCGTCTACGGTATCGAGTTCACCGCAAACTACAAACACGAGAACGTGTCCGCGTATCTGAACGTCGCGTATAGCCGCGCGCAGGGCAAGGACATCAATTCCGCGCAGTTCAACTTCGGTGCCGACGAACTCGCGTTTATCTCGAATCACTTTGTGTTCCTCGATCACGATCAACGCGTCACCGCGTCATTCGGCGGCTCGTACACGTGGCACACGACCACCTTCTCCGCGGACGGCACGGTCGGCAGCGGCCTGCGCTCGGGCTTTGCGAACACCGACAAGCTGCCGCTCTATGCGCAGGTGAATCTCGGCGTCATCGAACACCTCAATGCGCCGATGATCGGCAAAGTCGATGTGCGCGGAGCGGTCGTGAATGCGTTCGGCCGCGTGTACGAATTGCGCGACGGCTCCGGTATCGGCGTCGGTGCGCCGCAGTTCGGCCCGTATCGCGCGTTTTACGCCGGCATCACGAAGTATTTCTGAACGATCTGAGTTCTACGGGAGGATTCGATGCAAGACTGGCTCGGTATCATCGAAGCGGCGCGCGTCGCGGGGTGGATCGTCTACCCGCTCACGTTGCTCGCGCTCGTCGCGCTCTTCATCATCCTCGATCGGCTGATGGTGTTCTGGCGGTTCGCGAACCTGCGCGGCAGCGTGTCATCCGGCAGCGACATCGGCGCGCTGCTCGTCACACTGCCGCCTGCACACTCGCTGCGCCGGTTGATGACGCCGCTCGTCGGCGAAGTCACGAAGCCGGTGTGGTGGATCGAGGAGCGCGCGAGTGCGCTTGCGCTCGACGTGCAACGCGACATGTCGCGCGGTTTGTGGGTGCTCGAGACGATCGTGACGGCCGCGCCGCTCGTCGGGCTGCTCGGCACGATCGTCGGCATGATGCACGCGTTCCGGCTGATCGGCGGCAACGGCCTCGTCAACCCAACGGGCGTGACCGGCGGTGTCGCGCAGGCACTGGTCGCGACCGCACTCGGTCTGGTGATCGCGCTCGTTGCGCTATTCGCGTTCAACTACTTCTCGCGGCGTGTCGACCGGCTCGTCGAAGAACTCGAGACGTTCGTCAGCACTTGGCTCGCCGATATGCGGCTTGCGCGCGAACAGGCGCTTAGCGGAGACCGCGCCGCCAAAGCGGTCAGTACAGCATGAAGCTGCGCCGCTCCCGCACCGCAAAACGCGGCCGCATCGAGATCATTCCGATGATCGATGTGATGTTTTTCCTGCTGGCGACGTTCATGCTGACATCACTGTCGATGCAGCGGCTCGACGCGATCCGGCTGAACTTGCCGCAGGGGCACGCGCAAGCGCTGGCCCAACAACAGCCGTTGACGCTCGCGGTCGCACGCGACGGCCATATCGAGATCGACCGGCAGCGGGTCACACTCGATCAGGTCGCCACGACCATCAGGCGACTGATCGGTCCAGACGGCAACGTCGTGATTGCGGCCGATACGGCGGCGTCGAACGGGATCGTCGTTGAGGCGATGCTGCGCGCACGCGAAGGCGGCGCCGAGCATTTTCTGGTTGCCGTCCAACGTGACGAATAACGTGGCCCATGACGCGCCCCATCACCTCGCCCGCAAGCCGCTGCAGATAGGCGACGTGCTCGATGCACGCACGCCGCGCGCGTTGATCTGCGCGCTGGCGGCGGTGGCGATCTGGTTCGGTTTTGCACTGGGCTTCGTACGCGGGTTGTGGTTTGCCGACGACCACGCTAACTCACCCAAGCCGGTTGCGTTCGACGTCAAACTGGTGCGCCTGCCGCCGCCTGAACCGCCGCCACGGCCGCAGCCGCAGACTTCGCGCGTCACGCAGGCTGCGCGCGCGCCGCAACCGCCAACCGCCGCGCCGGCCGGGCAACCTAAGCCCGCGGGTGCCGCGCGGCGCGGCGTGGCTTCGCCGATACCGGCGAAGCCAACGCCACCGCACGCGATACCACAACAGGCCACCACCGCGACGGCGGCACCGGGCATGGCGCAACCGACGCAACCTACGCTGCCGACACCGCCCGCCGCGCCGCCCACCAACGCGATACCGCAGACACCGCCCAGCGCACAGGCCACGCAAGCGAACGGACCGCCGCAGGGCGCCGGGCCCGCCACGCCATCCACACAAAGTGGAACGACAAGCGCCGGCAACGGTCCTGCTCATGCGATCCTGCAACCCCTGCCGGCCATACCCGACGATTTGCGCGAAGATGCGTTTCAGGCCGTCGCGACTGCCCGCTTTGCGGTGCATCGCGATGGTTCGGTCGATGTCGAACTGATCAAGCCGACACACAACCCTCGGCTCAATCAGCTATTGCTCGACGCGTTAACGAAGTGGCGCTTCTTCCCTGCGATGAAAAACGGCGAAGCAGTCGAAAGCACGCAGGAGATCCGGGTGCACGTCAACGTCGATTGAGCGCGACAGTGAACGCCACACGCACGATGCGCGCAATCGACCTGCGTGACAAAGCTCAGCCGTCACGCGCGCTCACGCAGCGCCAGCCCTGACATTCCGCTCGTCGACCCTTTCCCGTGGCGCCGTGCGTCCCCGTGCAAGCACGGGCGCAAGCGCCTGCCCCGTATGGCTCGCCCGCACCTTGACAAGTCCCTCGGGATCGGTTGCCGCGACGATCGTGCCGCCGCCGACGCCGCCTTCCGGACCGAGATCGATAATCCAGTCCGCTTCCGCGATCACGTCGAGATCGTGTTCGATCACCACGACGCTATGCCCGCCGTCCGCGAGCCGGTGCAGCACGCGGATCAGCTTCGCAACATCGGCCATATGCAGCCCGACGGTTGGCTCGTCGAGCACGTACAGCGTATGCGGCGCTTTCTGCCCGCGCCGCGTGATGTCGTCGCGCACCTTCGATAGCTCGGTGACAAGCTTGATACGCTGCGCTTCACCGCCCGACAGCGTCGGCGACGGCTGACCCAGTGTCAGATAGCCGAGCCCGACATCCTTCATCAGTTGCAACGGGTGCGCGATGTTCGACATCGGTGCGAATAATTCGACCGCCTCGTCGATTTCCATTGTCAGCACGTCACCGATGTTCTTGCCGCGCCAGGTGACCGCAAGCGTTTCCGGATTGAAGCGTTGCCCATGACAGACGTCGCACGGCACTTTCACGTCCGGCAGGAAGCTCATGCCGATCGTGCGCACGCCCTGCCCTTCGCAAGCCGGGCAACGCCCATCGCCGGTGTTGAACGAGAAGCGCGACGCGGTGTAGCCGCGCGCACGCGCCTCGAGCGTATCGGCGAACAGCCGGCGGATCGCATCCCATACGCCGATGTAGGTCGCCGGGCACGAGCGCGGCGTCTTGCCGATCGGCGTTTGATCGACTTCGAGCACGCGATCGATCGCTTCCCAGCCGGTGATCGACGCACACCCTTGCCACGTATGCGTGACATTCAACGCGGGCCGCGGCGCACTGCGGGCAAGCACGCTCGCGCGCCGGTCGGCCCGCGGCGCGTCCGTTTGCGCGGCCTTGCGCGCGCGCCGCGTCGCGGGCGACGACAGCACCGAGCGGCCGACCGCGTCGAGCAGGTTGGTCATCAGCACGTCGCGCGCGAGCGTCGACTTACCAGAGCCGCTCACGCCCGTTACCGCGACGAGACGTCCAAGCGGAATACCGACCGTCACATCGCGCAGATTGTGCAGCTTGCCGCCGTGCACCGTGAGCCATTGCTCGGGCACCGCCGCTGCACGTTTGCCTGCCGCATGACCTGGCGACAGCACCGGCCGGCGCGCCTGCAGCGGATGCGGAATCGGCTGCGCGAGAAAACGGCCGGTCAGCGAATCGGGCTGCGCGGACAGATCGCTGACGCCGCCCTGTGCGACTAGCGTGCCACCGCGCTTGCCGGCGCCCGGACCGATATCGATGATGTGATCGGCACGCCGGATCGTATCTTCGTCGTGCTCGACGACGACGAGTGTATTGCCCTTGTCGCCGAGTTTGCGCAGTGCATTCAGCAGAATCTGGTTGTCGCGCGGATGCAGGCCGATGGTTGGTTCGTCGAGCACATAGCAAACGCCCTGCAGATTGCTGCCGAGTTGCGCGGCAAGACGGATACGCTGCGCTTCGCCGCCCGACAGGCTCGGCGCCGCGCGGTCGAGGCTCAGATAGCCGAGCCCGACTTCCTCGAGAAACTGCAGCCGGCTCGCAATCTCGCTGACGACGTCGCGCGCAATCCCCGCTTCACGGCCCTTGAGCCGCAGCCCGTCGATCCAGCGGCGCGTATCGGACACCGTCCATTGCGCGACGTCGACGATGGGCTTCCCGTCGAACGTGACGGCGCGCGCGGTCGGATTCAGCCGCGTGCCGTGACAATCCGGGCACGGCTCATCCACGACGCCTTCGGGCTCCTGTTCGTCCGACGGCAGCGTCTGCTCGCGGCCGCGGTTGTCGTCGACGAGCACTGTGTCGTCATACGCGGCGCGCTGCTCGCGAGTCAGCGCGAGGCCTGTGCCGACGCAGGTCGTGCACCAGCCATGCTTGCTGTTGTACGAGAACATCCGCGGATCGAGTTCCGGGTAGCTGGTGCCGCACACCGGACACGCACGCTTGACCGACAGCACTTTGACCTCGCCGATTCTCGTCGTACCGCCGTTGCCCATCGCGCGCTGCAACCCGTCGAGCGGCGCGAGCAGGTGCATCACGCCTTTGCCGGCTTCCAGCGTTTGCTCGAGCAAACGCCGTAATTGCGCTTCGTGATCAGCCGACACGACCAGATCGCCAACCGGCAGTTCGATCGTATGTTCGCGGAAGCGGTCGAGCTTCGGCCATGGGTCAACCGGCACGAACTCACCGTCGACGCGCAAGTGTGTGTTGCCGCGCGCTTTCGCCCATTTCGCGAGATCGGTATAGACACCTTTGCGGTTCACGACAAGCGGCGCCAGCATGCCAACGTGCTCACCTTTGTGATCGCGCAGCACTTGCGCGGCAATCGACTCGATGCTTTGCGACGTGACCGGCGTGCCGTCATGAATGCAATGCTGCAGCCCCAGCTTCACGTACAGCAGGCGCAGGAAATGCCAGACCTCGGAGGTCGTCGCGACGGTACTCTTGCGGCCGCCACGCGAGAGCCGCTGCTCGATCGCGACAGTCGGCGGGATGCCGTACACCGCGTCCACTTCCGAACGTCCGGCCGGCTGTACGATCGAGCGCGCGTACGCATTCAGCGATTCGAGATAGCGGCGCTGGCCCTCATGAAACAGGATGTCGAACGCAAGCGTCGATTTGCCGGAACCCGACACGCCGGTAATGACGTTGAAACGGCCGTGCGGAATATCGACGTCAAGCGCTTTCAGGTTGTGCTCGCGCGCGTTCACGATGCGCACCACGTTTTCGCCTTCGACCGCGCGCCGCGCGCGTGCCGCGGCGAGCGTTGCCTGCAGCGGCACGCCCTCGGATGCCGCCTCGGCGGGCTCGACCGCAAGGCCCATCGCCTTGTCGTACTGCACGAGCGCCGTGCCAGTATGCGAAGCGGCGCACTGCTTCACGTCTTCAGGCGTGCCCGCACAGAGCACCAGCCCGCCGCCGTCCCCACCTTCGGGGCCGAGATCGATCAGCCAGTCGGCCGCGCGGATCACGTCGAGATTGTGCTCGATCACGACGAGCGAATGGCCGCACGCGAGCAGCTTGCCAAACGCTTGCATCAGCTTCGCGATATCGTCGAAATGCAGGCCCGTGGTCGGTTCGTCGAACATGAAAAGACGCGCCGCCCCCGCTTCCTTCCGGTTGCGCGCGCCGCTCGCCTGCGCGGCCTCCGCGAGAAAGCCCGCGAGCTTGAGCCGCTGCGCTTCACCGCCCGATAGCGTCGGCACCGGCTGGCCGAGCTTCACGTACTCAAGGCCGACGTCGACGATGGGCTGCAATACACGCAACACCTCCGCGTCTTCGGAGAAAAACCCGATCGCTTCATTGACCGTCAGTTCGAGCACATCCGCGACGCTGAGTGCGCGCGTGCCGCGCTCGACCTTGACTTCGAGAATCTCGGGCCGGTAACGGCGTCCGTCGCAATCCGGGCAGCGCAAATAGACGTCGCTCAGGAACTGCATCTCGATATGCTCGAAGCCGGAGCCACCGCATGTCGGGCAGCGCCCGTCGCCCGAGTTGAAGCTGAATACGCCGGCGCCATAGCCGCGCTGCAACGCGAGCGACGCTTTGGCGAACAGTTTGCGGATCTCGTCGAATGCGCCGACATAGCTGGCCGGATTCGAGCGCGTGGTCTTGCCGATCGGCGATTGATCGACGAACACCGCGTCGCTGATCTGCTCCGCGCCGGATAGCGCACGATGCACGCCGGGTGTTTCGGTCGCCTTGCCGAGATGGCGCGCGAGCGCCGGATACAGCACATCCTGCACGAGGGTCGACTTGCCGGAGCCGGATACGCCCGTCACGCAGACCAGCCGTTGCAGCGGAATCTCGACGTCGACGTCGCGCAGGTTGTGTTCGCGCGCGCCTTCGAGCACGATGCGCGGCGTGCTTGCGTCGACCGCCCGACGCAACCAGTGTGCGGCATCGGCCACGTGCTTGCGGCCGCCGAGGTATTCGCCGGTCAGCGTGCCGGCCGTGCGGATGGCCTGCGGTGCACCGTCGAAGATGATCGTGCCGCCACGCTCGCCCGGACCCGGCCCCATGTCGATCAGACGGTCCGCTGCCAGCATCACCGAGGGATCGTGCTCGACGACAACCAGCGTATTGCCCGCGTCGCGCAAGCGCTGCATCGCTTCGACGATCCGGTTCAGATCACGCGGATGCAGGCCGATGCTCGGCTCGTCGAGCACAAACAGCGTTTTCGTCAGCGACGTGCCGAGCGCAGTGGTCAGGTTGATCCGCTGCACCTCGCCGCCCGACAGCGTGCGGCTTTGCCGGTCGAGCGTCAGATAGCCGAGGCCGACGTCGCACAGGTACTTCAGGCGCGTGCGCACCTCGGCGAGCAGCAACTTCAATGCATCGTCGAGCAACGCGCTGGGCAGCGTGATCTCGTCGAAGAAACGGCGGATACGCTCGATCGGCAGCAGCATCAGGTCGTGCACGGTCAGGCCGGGCAGCGCTTCGAGCTGCGCGCGGGTCCAGTCGACGCCGCGCGGCATGAAGCGCTGCGCGGCGTCGAGCACCGCATTCGCATTCGCCCGGGTGCCGAGGCGCCACAACAGCGATTCGAGCTTCAGACGCGCGCCGCCGCAGGTTTCGCATGGCGTGTAGCTGCGGTACTTCGACAGCAGCACGCGAATGTGCATCTTGTACGCCTTCGATTCGAGGTACGCGAAGAAACGCTTGACGCCATACCACTGCCGCTGCCACTCGCCGTCCCAATCGGGCGACCCGTTGATGACCCAGTCGCGCTCCGCGTCGGTCAGCTCCGACCAGCGAGTATCGCGACGGATATTCGCTTTCGCCGCATAGCGCATCAGGTCGTCCTGACACTCCTTCCACGCTGGCGTTTGCATCGGTTTGATCGCGCCGCCGCGCAGCGTCTTGCGTTCGTCGGGAATCACGAGGCCAAGGTCGACGCCGATGACGCGGCCAAAGCCGCGGCATGTATCGCACGCTCCATAGGCGGAGTTGAACGAGAACAAGGCGGGCTGTGGATCGGCGTAGCGCAAATCGCTATCCGGATTGTGCAGGCCTGTTGAGAAGCGCCAGACCTGCGGTGCTGGCGCGGCGTCGCTTTGCACGCTCTGCGCTTCAGCTTCATTTAGCACGTAGACGCTCACGCGCCCGCCGCCGCGCTTCAACGACGCTTCGATCGCCTCGACGACGCGCGCCTTGTCGACCTGATGCAGCCGGAACCGGTCGGCGACAACGTCGAGCACCTTGCGCGGGCCGGTCGACGACGCGACTTCGCGCTGCGCCTGCACGCGCGTGTAGCCGCTTGCGGACAGCCATTGCTCGACTTCCGACTTGCTCGCGCTTTCCGGCAACTCGACCGGAAACGTGATCACGACGCGCGGATCGTCCGTTACCGTGCGCGTGCCGAGTTCCGCGTAGATCGTTTCTGGTGTGTCGTGACGCACCTGCTGGGCGGTCTTGCGGTCGAACAATTCGGCTGTGCGCGCGTACAACAGCTTCAGGTGGTCGTTCAGTTCGGTCATCGTGCCGACCGTCGAACGCGAACTGCGCACCGGATTCGTCTGATCGATCGCGATCGCGGGCGGTACACCGTCGACGCGGTCGACCTGCGGCCGGTCCATCCGGTCGAGAAACTGGCGCGCATAGGCGCTGAAGGTCTCGACGTAGCGACGCTGGCCTTCCGCATACAGCGTGTCGAACACGAGGCTCGATTTACCCGACCCGGAGGGCCCGGTCACGACGGTCATTTCGCCGGTGCGCAAGTCGAGGTCGACATTCTTCAGATTGTGCTGGCGGGCTCCGCGGATGCGGATCGTTCCTTGAGATGCCAATTTGCTATCCGTCAATTGAGCGTGAAATAACGCGTGAAGTACGAACAAAGCGCGAACAAAGCGCAAACAACGCGCAAAGAAAGCGTGAAAAATGCGCGTTCGCCCGTGCACGCCGGTGCGCAGCGGCGCCGCACACGTGCGCGGCACGCCGCGGCGGCACACGAAGCAGTGAATGTACGCCTGATCGGAGAAGCCGGTTGACTGCTCCAGAAAAGCCAAAATCCGACGGACACTATACTGTATGTTTATACAGGTGCGACCTGCAAAGTCGCTATTGCAACTGTCCTGCCGATAGCACATGGATGGGACCTGCTGTTCTGCCAGCAGTAGCCTACTCGATCGTGCGTCGCTGGTAACGG
>NZ_CADIKH010000001.1 GCF_902859855.1 Paraburkholderia humisilvae | reverse complement strand
CGATTGCGGGTCTCAGTCGCACGAACTACCTGTTCCGGTTGTACGAAGGCAGCGTGAAGAAGGAACAGGTGATCGAGTTTCTCAAGGCGCTCAAAGCGCATCTGAAGCAGCCGCTGCTGATCATCTGGGACGGTGTCAGGCCTCACCACGCCGCAATTGTCCGCCAATACCTGGATTCGCTCGACGTCCATATTCAGATCACCTTCCTGCCACCGTATTGTCCGGAACTCAATCCCGTCGAGTACCTGTGGGCATGGCTCAAGCGTCACGCGATTGCGAACTTCTGCCCCGACAATCTCAACGAGTTGCACACCGTCGCTCGCAACAAGCTCAAAAGCGCTCAGCACCGACCTTCGATCATCGCCGCGTGCTGGATTCAGGCAACCTTGTGGTGACGTCATGAT
Source organism: Paraburkholderia humisilvae (assembly GCF_902859855.1). Lineage (GTDB taxonomy): Bacteria > Pseudomonadota > Gammaproteobacteria > Burkholderiales > Burkholderiaceae > Paraburkholderia > Paraburkholderia humisilvae. The sequence continues at coordinate 395,961 of NZ_CADIKH010000001.1, read as the reverse complement.
TTATGGAAAGGTCAATAAGAATGTACGCGGATTGAATGCGCAGGATCATCCTGCGTCTGCGGCTCTTGTCCTTGCGCGCCTCGAAGAATATCGCGTAGAGCGAAGTGGTGCCTTCAGCATTCAGGCTTTCGACCGTGACGAAATTAGGCTGCCGCTCGTCGGCTAAGCCGATGTGACGCGACGGCAAGCTCATCACAACGTCTCTCAAGAAACGTCGTGATAATTCATATCGCTGAGGATCGAGTACGCGTTGCTCTCTGCCATCGTCATAGATCTCATTCGCTGGTATCAGTGCTCGTGCGCGTTTATCCCATCGAACGCTGTGAGAGAAACAGTGGCATAAGAACAGCACCAGCACCGTCACGTCGGCGCCGAGGTCCAGGTCGATTTTGAATGTGAAGGAGTCGAGATGGCTCAGGTCCCATCGAACGCCACGAAATGAAACATCGCTAAAGCGCTGCGCATGCTCGGGTATTTCTTCGACGGCGACCTGTAGTGCGTTTTGCGACATTGGACGGAACGAAAAGGCGAGCGGTCCATTCTATGGATGCCTTTCCGTCGCCACCATTCGTCCGAATGGCCAGGTGTGTGGCGGTCGCGGTCGTGCCGCGATCGCGCGTTCCTGCAATGTCAATCACACAGTCAGTGACATCTTTCGTCGCTGCTGTTCGAAGCCCATCCGGAAGGTTATTCCGCGACCGTCTGCATCATCCCGTCACCCGCGGCAGCGTCGCGCGGATCGGTGCTCACGTCCAGCTCGTGTTCCGGACGACGCGGTTCGCGCGTGGCCGCACGTTCGCGCTGAACGCCGTTGAAGATGAGATTCAGCACGACCGCCGACGCGGAGGCCAGCAGAATTCCGCTGTGCAGCAGCGGCGATAGCGCTGGGGGCAACTTCGCAAAGAAGTGCGGCGACACGACCGGCACGAGCCCCAGCCCGATGCTGACCGCGACGATGAAAAGGTTGTGATGATTCTTCGCGAAGTCGACCTTCGACAGCACCTTGATGCCGTTCGCCGCCACCATGCCGAACATCACGATGCCAGCGCCGCCGAGCACGAACGCGGGCACCGACGCGACGACTTGCGCCATCTTCGGAAACAGTCCGAGCAGCACCAGAATCACGCCACCCATCGCGCACACGTAGCGGCTCTTCACACCGGTGACACCGATCAGTCCGACGTTCTGCGAGAACGATGTGTGCGGAAACGAGTTGAAGATTCCGCCGATCAGCGTGCCCAGACCGTCGACGCGCAAACCGCGCACGAGCGTTTTCTGATCGACGGGCCGCTCGACCATGTCGCCGACCGCGAGGAACATGCCGGTCGACTCGATGAACGTGACGAACATCACCGTGACCATCGTTGCGATCGACAGCGCATCGAAGTGCGGCAAGCCGAAATGAAACGGCATCACGAAGCCGACCCACGGCGCGCTCGTTACGCCCTCCATGTTCACGCGGCCGATGAGCGCCGCAATCACGAAGCCGGCAACGATACCCAGCAACACCGAAATATTGGCGATGAAGCCCTTGCCGAACTTGTTGATCAGCAGGATCAGCATCAGCACCGTCAGCGAAAGCCCCAGATACACCGGACTGCCGTAATCAGGATTGCCGACCCCGCCCGCAGCCCAGTTGATGCCGACTTCCATCAGCGACAGCCCGATCACCGAGATCACGACGCCGACCACCACCGGCGGGAAAAAGCGCAGCAGCTTACCGATCGCAGGCGCCAGCAGAATGCCGATCACGCCCGCCGCGATGGTCGAACCGAAGATGTCGAGGATGCCGAGATTCGGGTTCGTGCCGATCGCGATCATCGGGCTGACCGCGGCGAACGTGCAACCCATGATGACCGGCAGACGAATGCCGAAAATCCACAGGCCGAGCGTCTGGATCAGCGTCGCGATACCGCATGAGAACAGATCGGCGCTGATCAGGAATGCGATCTGGTCTTTCGGCAGTTTCAGCGCGCTGCCGATGATCAGCGGCACGGCAACCGCGCCCGCATACATGACGAGTACGTGCTGGATTCCGAGCGTCAGCAGGCGGCCAGCAGGCAGGCGCTCATCGCACGGGTGGACCGTGTTCGCATGCATTGTCTCTCTCCACGTCGGTTTAGGAATGTTCCTAACGGTATGCGCGCCGAAAAAGCACAACAAGACCTCGGACGGCTATTTCGGCATTCGCAGGGCCGATATGCGCCGACATGGGGCGACTGCCACGGGCATGCGGCGAACGGAGCGGCGCCGTGCCTGCGCAGGCGTTACCGGCCGCCGCGCAAGCCGCACGTGAGCAAGGGACGGTGACATAAGCGGCCTCGCAACGGGGACGTATCGCGTTCGATATGATCTGTATTTGGCGCCGCGCATCATGCGGCTTTGGCGCGGCGAAGCGTGCGCTGGGGTTAACCCGCGCGGCGCGGCTGAGCGCGCTTCGCTCGTGCCGGATTGCGCCATTCCATTTCCATCGAACGGCTACTCATGTCCTATCTCGGCATCGATCTCGGCACCGGTTCACTGAAACTCGCGATCGTCGACGGCGACGGCCACGAAACATCGATCGCAAGCGTCGCGTATGCATTCGACACGCCGCATCCGGGTTGGGCCGAGATTGATCCACAGACCTGGTGGCGCGCGCTGTGCGAAGCGTCGGCGCGTTTGCCCGCGGACGAACGCGATGCGATCGAAGCGATCGGCTTTTCCGGGCAGATGCATGGCGTCGTGCTGACGAATGTGCACGGCGAGGCCGTGCGGCACGCGATGCTCTGGCCCGACACGCGTGCCCTCGCGCTGCTCGACGCGTGGCCCTACCCGCAGCCGAATCCGGTTGCCCCTGGGATGGCCGGTCCACTGCTGCGTTGGGTTGCGCAACACGAGCCCGAGCCCGTCGAAAGAGCGCGTTGGGCGCTGCAACCGAAGGACTGGCTGCGCGTCGCGCTGGGCGGTGAAGTGGCGACCGACCCATCCGATGCGTGCGCGACCGCGCTGGCTGAGCCCACCGGCGTGTGGGATGTCGCGTTGCTCGATCGGCTCGGTTTGCCGCGCACATGGTTTGCCGCATTGGCGCCGTCATTCGCGATGAGTGGTGTGTTGTCAGCCGAAGCGGCGCATGCGCTCGGCTTGCGCGCGGGCATCCCGCTCGCGACCGGCGCGGCCGACACGCCGTGTGCCGCGCTCGGCAGCGGCCTCGTGAAAGACGGCGACGCGCTGCTGACAACCGGTACTGGTGGGCAGATCGTCGTGCTATCGAGCGATGAGCCACCACCCGCGCGAGGTTTGCACCGCTATCGCGCGGCGACTGGCGACTGGTATCGGATGGCCGCGATGCAGAACGTCGGTGTTGCGCTCGAAGCGGTGCGCGGATGGCTGTCGTATGAATGGAGTGACGCTTATCGCGACGCGTTCGCCGCCGGGTGCGATGCCGGCGCGCTCACGTTCCTGCCGTACCTGACCGGCGAGCGCACTCCGTGGCTCAATCCCGCTGCGCGCGGCGGCTGGCTCGGGCTGGCACTCGGCGCTCCGCGCGGTGCGCTAATGCGGGCGGCTTTCGAGGGTGTCGCGTTCGCGCTGCGCGCGGGCCTCGACGCGATTCGCGAGAGCGGCGCGGCGGTCGATGCATTGCGTCTTGCGGGCGGCGGCTCGGTCGATACGCGCTGGCGCCAGCTGCTTGCCGATGCGCTCGACGTCGAGCTTCACGCGGTCGATTGTCCGAACGCCGCCGCGCGCGGCGCCGCGTTGCTCGGCGGACTCGCGTGCGGCCATTGGCGCGTGGATGAACTGGCGACGCTTGCGCCTGCGGCGACGCGTGTCGCAGGGCCAAGCGGCGATCGCGCCATCGCTAGCCGGTATGCGCGCTTTATCGATCTATACGGGCGCGTCGAAGGCTGGTTCTGAGCGCGGTCGCGAGCTCGCGTGCCGCACGCTTAGCGTCGCGAGATAGTCGCTCGCGGGAAAGGGGGATGCAAGAAACGAGTAGCTGTACGAGCGGTTACGGTTGTCGAACGATTCGAGCCGCTCGACGATCACTTCATTCGCAGCGCTGCGCAGTGTGCGCACCCGCCCGCCTTCGCTCATTGCACTGCTGGCAATGTAAGGTAGCCAGTCCGGCAGCGAATGAAAGCCGCCGATCAATTGCCATACGCGATCGGGCGGTGCGCCGAGTTCGACCGAATCCGAGGTGTTCGCCATGTTGGGATACCTGTCTGAAGGTGGAATGGAGAAACGCAGGGTTGATGCCGTTTCAAGAAAGCATCCACAGCTGGTCCATGCGCGTTATTCCACTGCGGCGCAAAGCCGGTGCACACTTCGGTTGCCTAAGTGGAGGCGTACGGTTTGCGCGTCCTTACGAGGCAGGCGGTGTCACCTGCAAGGTTTCAAGACGCTGTCGCCACGCGGCTGGCAATGAGGCGGGGCGGCGCGTGACGCGATCCACATACACGTGCACGAAATGGCCTTGCGCGCACGCGTTATCTTCTTCGTTGCGAAAGATCGCGAGTTCGTAGCGCACGCTGCTGGCGCCGATGCGGGCGACGCGCAGCCCCACCGTGACGGTGTCGGGAAACGCGAGCGGTGCGAAATAGCGGCATTGTGTCTCGACGACGAGGCCGATCGGTTGAGTATCCGTGTCCGGCTCCGAGGATAACAACAGCAGTCCGGCTTCGATCAACCAGCTATTCACCGCCGTATCGAAGTACGAGTAGTAAACGACGTTATTGACGTGCCCATAGATATCATTGTCCGACCAGCGCGTTGTGACGCCGTGCAGTGCGGTGAAGTCGGCGCGTTGCCGGCGCGGTTCGCGCGTGTCGGTTATGGGTTGGTTCATGCGGCCTCGCGATCGGTCCCGGTCTCTTGTCGTGACTCATTCGCCGCGAAAGCGCGGCGCGCGCTTTTCCGCAAACGCCGCGCGTCCTTCGCGAAAGTCATGGCTTTGCGCGGCCTGATCGAGCAGCGCTTCGACTACGCCATCGCGTAACGCGCCGTTGCCGGATGCGAGCGCGTCGAGCATCGTTTTCGCGCCGGAGATCGTGAGTGGCGCGCATGCGTTGAGCCGCTGTGCGAATGCCTGCGCCGCAGCGAGCGCGTCGTCGGCGATGTCGTCGATAAAGCCGATACGCAGCGCGCGCTCGGCATCGAACGTTTCAGCGGTGTAGAGAATGCGCTTTGCGTTGGCGAGGCCGACGAGCGACAGCAGCCGGCGCGTGCCCGCAATGCCGTAGACAATCGAAAGCCTGGCGGCCGGAATCGCAAACGTGGCGTGACGCACGGCAACGCGGAAATCGCATGACATCGCGACGTTGCAGCCGCCGCCCATGCAATAGCCGTTGATCGCCGCGATGGTCGGCTTCGGCGACGCGGCGATCCGGTTGCAGCATCCTTCGTAAGCCTGCTCGTATTGGCGCGCTTGCTCCGCGTTCGCACGCACTTCGCCGAACTCGGAGATATCGGCGCCCGCGCAGAAGCTGTTTGCACTGCCGGTCAGCACGATCGCGTGAATCTCGCGCCGCGCGCTCAACGCATCGAAGGTGTCGCCCAGGCGCTGCCACAGCGCGAAGGTGAGCGCGTTGCGTCGCTCGGGGCGGTTCAGCGTGACGCGCGCGATGCCGTCGCTGACAGTCAACTGTATGGCATCGTCGGATGCCTGGGTCTGGCTTGCCATGGGGTCGCGTTCCGAAAGTCAGTGTCTGCGGTATTTTCGCCGACGCGCGCCGCTGGTGTCCCGGCGCGTCGGCGTCCCTTTGCTTCTGTCACGTCTTTCGAGTATAGAGAGGCGATCCTGTTTGACGAAATTTCGTCGGACGCGACCTTTACATAACGGCTGAGCATCGCCAACATGCACGGTGCGCGTACCGGTGCGAACGTCCTTCGCCGCGCGTACCGGTGACTGGAGTGAACGACAGGGACGAACGACGGAGCCCACGACGGAGGCCGACGTCCCTGACATTGACCTTTCCGCTATCCGCTTCTCAAGAATCCAGGAGAACACTGAATGAAGACCAAAGCCGCCATCGCATGGAAAGCCGGCGCGCCGCTGACCATCGAGGAAGTCGATCTCGAGGGCCCGCGCGCCGGAGAAGTGCTGATCGAGGTGAAGGCCACCGGCATTTGCCACACCGACTACTACACGTTGTCCGGCGCGGACCCGGAAGGCATTTTTCCGGCAATCCTCGGTCATGAAGGGGCCGGTGTGGTGGTCGACGTCGGGCCGGGCGTCGGTACGCTGAAAAAGGGCGAGCACGTCATTCCGCTGTACACGCCGGAATGCCGGCAATGCAAGTTCTGCCTGTCGCGCAAGACGAACCTGTGCCAGGCAATACGCGCAACGCAAGGCAAAGGCCTGATGCCGGATTCGACCTCGCGCTTCTCGCTCGGCGGCAAGCCGCTCTATCACTACATGGGCACGTCGACGTTCTCGAACTACATTGTCGTGCCGGAGATCGCCGTCGCGAAGATTCGCGCGGACGCGCCGTTCGACAAGGTGTGCTATATCGGCTGCGGCGTGACGACCGGTGTGGGCGCGGTCGTCTATTCGGCGAAGGTCGAAGCGGGGGCGAATGTCGCCGTGTTCGGGCTGGGCGGCATCGGGCTCAACGTGATCCAGGGCGCGAAGATGGTCGGCGCCAACCGGATTATCGGCGTCGATATCAACCCGAGGCGGGTGGAACTGGCGACGAAATTCGGCATGACCGACTTCATCAACCCGAAGGAAGTCGACAACGTCGTGGACCGCATCGTGCAGCTCACCGATGGCGGCGCCGATTACTCGTTTGAATGCATCGGCAATACGAAGGTGATGCGCGATGCGCTCGAATGCACGCACAAGGGCTGGGGGCAGTCGTTCATCATCGGCGTCGCGGCGGCCGGCGAGGAGATCAGCACGCGGCCGTTCCAGCTGGTCACGGGCCGTCAATGGAAAGGCTCGGCATTCGGTGGCGCACGCGGTCGTACCGATGTGCCGAAAATCGTCGACTGGTATATGGAAGGCAAGATCAACATCGACGATCTGATCACCCACCATCTGTCGCTCGAACAGATCAACGACGGTTTCGACCTGATGAAGAAGGGCGAGTCGATCCGCTCGGTGGTGATGTACTAGTACCAGGGAGATCGCAATGCTCGAGACGCGCTCGTCGCACGCCTGTCACGGTGGCGTGCAGCAGTTCTACCAGCATGATTCGCGCACGATCGGCCTGCCGATGCGCTTCGCCGCGTATCTGCCGCCGCAGGCCGCGCACGGCAAGGTGCCGGCGCTGTTCTATCTCGCGGGGTTGACCTGCACCGAAGAGACATTTCCGATCAAGGCCGGCGCGCAGCGCTTCGCCGCGCGGCACGGCATCGCATTGATCGCGCCCGACACCAGCCCGCGCGGCGCAGGCGTGCCTGGCGAGAGCGAAGCGTGGGACTTCGGCGTCGGGGCGGGATTCTACGTCGACGCGACGCGCGAGCCGTGGGCGAAGCACTACCGGATGTACTCGTACGTGCAAGACGATTTGCGCGAGACCGTGTGCGCGAATCTGCCGATCGATGCGGCGCGGCTTGGCATCTTCGGCCACTCGATGGGCGGGCACGGCGCGCTCGTGCTTGCGCTGCGTAATCCGGACCTGTACCGGTCGGTGTCCGCGTTTGCGCCGATCGCCGCGCCGATGCGCTGCCCATGGGGTGAGAAGGCGTTCAACGGCTATCTCGGCGAGAACCGGGACGCATGGCGCGAGTACGACGCGAGCGAACTGGTCGGGCGCGCGTCGGCAACATTCGCGGCGGGCATTCTGGTCGATCAGGGGCTCGCGGATCAGTTTCTCGACGAGCAGCTCAATCCGGGTGTCTTCGAGGCGGCGTGCGGCGCCGCAGGCCAGCCGTTGACGCTGCGGCGGCACGCGGGCTACGACCACGGGTACTACTTTATTTCAACCTTTATCGAAGATCATCTCGCGCATCACGCGAAGGTGTTGCTCGCGTAACAATGCGGGCCGCTGCCGCACGGCGCGACTGCGTTGCGGCAGCGTCAGCCGGTGTGCGGTGACAACGCGTGAACGCGACGTTGCGCACACGACACCGCACGCGCGTTATCGCCGCGCGAGCAGACTTACACCGTAGACGAGCGCCGCCAGCAGCGTGATCCAGAAACTCGTCGGCCAGTCGGTGTAGAACGCGAGTGTGACGCCGAGCCACGCTTGCACAAGCGCGAGCGCCGCGGCGGCCACGAGACCGATCGATAGACGGGTCGTCATGTTCTGCGCGGCGGCGGCCGGGCCGACCATCAGCGTGAACACCAGCAGCACACCGACGATCTGCGTGCAGGCGGCCACGGCGAGCGCCGCGATCGCGAGAAACAGGACCGACACCAGGCGCAGCGATACGCCTTTCGCTTCCGCCAGTTCCGGCTGCAACGATGCGAACAGCAGCGGCCGCATGATGGCCGCGAGCGCAATCAGACTCAACACACCGATCGCCGCGAGCACCACAAGCGTCGATTGGTTGACGCCGAGCACATTGCCGAACAGCAGCGCAGTGACCTGTGTCGCGTAGGCGGTGAAGAAATGCAGAAACAGCAACCCGAAGCCGAGCGACAGCGACAGCGTCATGCCGATCGCGACATCGCGGCCTGCGAGGCGCTCGCCGAGCGCCCCCATGCCGACGCCGGCTGCCAGCGTAAAGCCGATCATCCCCCAGATCGGCGAGATGCCGATCAGCACGGCGCCGGTCGCGCCGGTAAAGCCAACGTGCGAGAGCGCGTGGCCGGCGAACGTCTGCCCGCGCATCACCAGAAAGTACCCGACGATTCCCGACAGCACCGCGACGATCCCCGACGCCGCGAATGCGTTCACCATGAAGTCATATTCAAACATCGTGTGTGTGCCCGTCGCGTGACGCGTGGTGATGGGGGTGAGCATGCGCGTGCGAGCCGCCATGGTCGCGTCCATGGCCGTGCTCGCCGTCGTCTTCGTGCTCGTGGTCGTGCTTTTCCACTTCGACGTCGCCGGACATCACGAAGATGCGGCCGTTCATGCGGATCACGTCGATCGCCGACCCATAGAGGCGCGACAACACGGGCTTGGTGATCACTTCGTCGACCGTGCCGAGCGCCGCGACGCCGTTGCCGAGATACAGCACGCGGTCGAGCGCATGCAGCAGCGGATTGAGCTCGTGCGCGGAGAACAGCACCGCGATGCCGAGCTCCTGCTGCACGCGCCGCACGAGTTCGACGACGCTCTTCTGATGATGCGGATCAAGGCTGATCAGCGGTTCGTCGAGTAGCAGCAGGCGCGGATTGCCAAGCAGACACTGCGCAAGCAGCAGGCGTTGCCGCTCGCCGCCCGACAGCTCCGACAGCGGCCGTTGGGCCAACGCGCGGCCGCCGACCAGATCGAGCACGCGTTCGACATCGGCGCGCGTTTTCGCGTCGGCGTGCGGCAAGCCCCAGCGGTGTCCGTCCGCCGCCATCGCGACGAAATCGCGCCCGCGCACGCGCCGGCCCGCCAGCGCACTGCGCGTCTGCGGCATATAGCCGATCGACGGATTGCCGCAGACGACCGGCTCGCCGAGCACCCGCACGACGCCGTGTGCGGCCGGCACGAGGCCGAGCACCGAGCGCATCAGCGTGGTCTTGCCGGCGCCGTTCGGGCCGAGCACGCCGACAAATTCGCCTTGCCGGATCACAAGGCTCGTATCGCGCAGGATCGTGCGTCCGCCGAGCTCGAGCGTGACGCGGTCGAGCTCCAGCACGGGCGCCGCCTCTTTCGTGCCGGACGAAGCGGGGGGGGCGGACGGCGGACGGTCACTTTCGGTCATTGAGTTTTTCCTTTGCTGCCGGCCGTGTCGCCTGCCGCGAGCGCCACGCCGAGCGCATCCAGTTGCGCAAGCATCCATTGCTGGTACGTCTTGCCCGCGAGTTCCGTTTCGGTGACGCTCATCGTCGGCACGTGCGATTGCTGCGCAAGCTTCAACATTCGTTTAGTCAGCGCTTCGGTGGCCTGGCTGTTATAGATCAGCACGCGTACGCGCTTCTCGCGCAAGTCGCGTTCAAACGCGGCAATGTCCGATGCGCTCGCCTCGGTGTCATTCATCGTCGCCAGCTGAAAACGCAAGTTGCGCATATCGAGGCCGATTGCATCCGACATATAGCCGAACACCGGCTCAGTGGCTGTGACCGGCACACCCGCATAGCGGGCATGCAGTGCGGCAACCTTCGCGTCGAGCGGCTTCAGCGACTCAAGAAACCTTGCGAGATTCGCATCGTACGCGTTCTTGTGCACCGGGTCAGCGGCCGTCAGCGCGGCGCTGATCGCGCGCGCGACAGCGGGCATCGTCGCCGGGTCGTACCAGAGGTGCGGATTATCGCCGTTTTTCTTGCCGACAAGGTCCGCCGCGACGATCACCGTGCGCTTCGCGCTCTTCGACGCGTCGAGGAGTTTGGCCATCCACGGATCGTAGTCGGCGCCGTTATAGACAACAAGGCTCGCGTGCTGCAGCGCGCGAGCGGTCTTCGGGCTGGCTTCGAACAGGTGAGGGTCCTGGTCCGGATTGCTCAGGATGCTTGTGACGTCGACATGGTCGCCGCCCAACTGCTGAGCGACGTCGCCATAGAAGTTCTCGGCGGCGACCACGGAAATTTTGCTGTTCGCGGCTGCCGGGGCGGTTTGCGCACGCGCTGCCTGAGTCACAGACAGCGCGACGGCAAGCGTTACGCCCGCGGTGGCCAGATACTGTGCCAGTCTTAGCGCGAGGCGCGCCGCATTCCACTTCGGGTTCTTGATTTTCATCGTAACGAGCGTGATCAGGTTGAAGGGTTGAAGGGTGAACGGACAAAAGAATGGCTTACCGTTGGCCATGCTGGCAGGCGGCGCACAGGCCGCTCAGTTCGACCACCTGACGGTGTACTTCGAAGCCATGCGCGGGCGCGCTGCCGGCGAGCTGCCGCGCCAGTTCGCCGCCAGGAATTTCGATCGTTTCGCCGCATGCTTCGCAGATCAGAAACTGGCCCTGATGCGGGTGGTCCACATCGCAACACGCAATGAAGGCGTTCTTCGACTCGATTCGATGCACGAAGCCATGCTCGACCAGAAAGTCGAGCGCACGATAGACCGTGGTCGGCGGCACGCGTCCGCGCTCCGGTTCGAGCGCGGCGAGCAGGTCGTACGCGCCGATCGGCCGCTCGCTTGCGGCGACCAGCGTATAGACCTGGCGGCGCAACGTAGTGAGCGCGAGACCGCGCGCGGCAGCGACGGCTTGTGCGTGCGCAACGCGTTGTGCGATGGGATCGTCGGATGGGACGGACATGTTACTGCTCCTGAGACGGCACGCCTGCCCGGCAAGGCGCCGGTGCCCACCCGCGTTGAGCTGAAGGACCGGTGAAACAACGAAGGCGGAATGATATAACGTATCTAAACATCTTGCCATTGATTGCGTCGACGCGCCGTCTAAATTGATAGAGCGAGGCGACGCAAGTGCTGAAAGCAAACTGCGCCAAACGGCGAACCAGGCGCTGAGCAACACGGCGCGCAACCTGCGGCGCTGCACCATCGAAATCTTGCGGCACGCCTTGACATGGTCGGACGCGTATCCGATCATTCGATCACAAATAGAGCAATTGATCGCGCAGAGAGCGTTCGCTCACTGGCGCAAAAACTCAGACACCAAGCGTCGAACGATTGGGAGACACGCAGTGGCAGCGCGATTGCAAGACAAGGTGGCGATCCTCACCGGCGCGGCAAGCGGCATTGGCGAAGCGGTCGCACGCCGGTATCTGGACGAAGGCGCACGCTGCGCGCTGGTCGACCTGAAGCCGGCCAGCGATTTCGGTCAGCCATTGCGCGACGCGTACCGCGAACGCGTGTTGACCCTCACCGCGGACGTCACGCGGCGCGAAGACATCGAACGCATCGTCGCTCAGACGGTGCAGCAGTTCGGTCGGATCGATATTCTCTTCAACAACGCGGCGCTCTTCGATATGCGTCCGCTGCTCGACGAATCCTGGGATATCTATGACAAGCTCTTCGCGGTCAACGTGAAGGGCCTGTTCTTCCTGATGCAGGCCGTCGCGCAACGCATGGTCGAGCAGGGCGCAGGCGGGAAGATTATCAACATGTCGTCGCAGGCGGGACGCCGCGGCGAAGCACTCGTGTCGCATTACTGCGCGACCAAAGCGGCGGTGCTCAGTTATACGCAATCGGCGGCGCTCGCCTTGGCGCCGCACAGGATCAACGTCAACGGCATCGCACCGGGCGTCGTCGATACGCCGATGTGGGATCAGGTCGATGCGCTTTTCGCACGTTATGAGAACCGGCCGCTCGGCGAGAAGAAGCGCCTCGTCGGCGAAGCGGTGCCGCTCGGCAGGATGGGGCTGCCGGCGGATCTGACCGGTGCGGCGCTGTTCCTTGCATCGGCGGATGCGGACTACATCACCGCGCAAACCCTGAATGTCGACGGCGGCAACTGGATGAGCTGACCTGCTTGACCCCCGCTGCCCGCGACTCGGCTGCCGGCCGGAAATGTGAGGATCCGTGAGCCGCCCATCGCAAGCCAACACGAACGTACGATAAAGGAGACAAACGATGAAACCCGCTCTGAAACCCACGCTGAAGGCACTCGGCGCCACGGCGGCCGCATGCGCGGCGTTCAATGCGTCGGCGGCGACCGTGACGATCGCGACCCTCAACAATCCGGACATGATCGAGCTGAAGAAGCTTTCGCCCGCGTTCGAAAAGGCGAATCCGGACATCAAGCTGAACTGGGTGATCCTCGAAGAAAACGTGTTGCGCCAGCGCGCGACCACTGACATCACGACGGGTAGCGGCCAGTTCGATGTGATGACAATCGGCGCGTATGAAACGCCGCAATGGGGCAAGCGCGGCTGGCTGTCGCCGCTCACGAACCTGCCGGCAAGCTACGATCTGAACGATGTCGTGAAGACCGCGCGCGACGGGCTGTCGTACAACGGCACGCTCTTTGCGCTGCCGTTCTACGTCGAAAGCTCGATGACCTTCTACCGCAAGGACCTGTTCGCGGCGAAGGGCCTGAAGATGCCGGATAACCCGACCTACGACCAGATCGCGCAGTTCGCGGACAAGCTCACCGACAAGTCGGCGGGCACGTACGGTATCTGTTTGCGCGGCAAGGCGGGCTGGGGCGAGAACATGGCGTACGTGACCACGCTCGTGAATACGTTCGGCGGCCGCTGGTTCGACGAACAATGGCACGCGCAGTTGACCACGCCGGAATGGAAAAAAGCGGTGTCGTTCTATGTCGATCTGCTGAAAAAAGACGGGCCGCCGGGAGCCAGCTCGAACGGCTTCAACGAAAACCTGACGTTGATGTCGTCGGGCAAATGCGGGATGTGGATCGACGCGACCGTGGCGGCGGGCATGCTTTACAACAAGCAGCAATCGCAGATTGCCGACAAGGTCGGCTTCGCAGCGGCGCCCACTCAGGTCACGCCGAACGGTTCGCACTGGCTGTGGGCATGGGCGCTTGCGATTCCTAAGACGTCCAAGCAGCAGGACTCGGCGAAGAAGTTCATCGAGTGGGCAACGTCGAAGGAGTACATCGAGATGGTCGCGAAGGATCAAGGCTGGGCCTCGGTGCCGCCGGGCACGCGCCAGTCGACCTATCAGCGTCCCGAGTACCAGCAGGCCGCACCGTTCGCCGCGTTCGTGCTGAAAGCGATCGAAACGGCCGACCCGACGCACCCGACGCTGAAACCCGTACCGTACACCGGTGTGCAGTTCGTCGGTATTCCTGAGTTCCAGTCATTCGGCACGGTGGTCGGTCAGAGCATCTCCGGCGCCGTGGCTGGCCAGATGACTGTCGACCAGGCGTTGACAGCCGGCAATGCGGCCGCGGATCGCGCGGTGCGCCAGGCCGGCTTGCAGAAGTAGCCCCACTGACCCGAAGTGATATAGCAGCGACGTTCGTTTGAAGCAAACCCCGGCCGGGCGGCATTGCCCGGCCGGACCCCCGGCAGCACTGCGGACCGCTTGCACAGGTTGAAGCAAACCCGGCGGCTCGCGCACTTCCGAACAGGTGGCCCATCATGCCTCATCTGCGCCTTCCTCTGTCGCACGCCCACCCTCAAACCGAACAGGAACGCGAGTCGCGCAAAGCCGCGTCGGCCCGCTGGCTGGTGACGCCGTCCGTCGCGGTCCTGTTGCTGTGGATGGCGATCCCGCTCGCGATGACCATCTGGTTTTCGTTCACGCGCTACAACCTGCTGAACCCGGATGAGAAAGGCTTTGCCGGATTCGACAACTACCGCTATCTCGCGACCGACCCATCGTTCTGGCCGTCGATCATGCACACGCTGCAACTGATCATTTCGGTGCTGGTGATCACGGTGGTGGGCGGCGTGCTGATGGCCGTGCTGTTCGACCGCAAGTTCTACGGGCAGGGCATCGCGCGCCTGCTGGCGATCGCGCCGTTCTTCGTGATGCCGACGGTGAGCGCGCTGATCTGGAAGAACATGATCATGCACCCGGTGTACGGCCTCATCGCAGGCGGGATGCGCGCGCTCGGCCTGACGCCGATCGACTGGTTCGCGACTTACCCGCTCACGGCGGTGATCATCATCGTTGCGTGGCAGTGGCTGCCGTTCGCGTTTCTGATCCTGTTCACGGCGATCCAGTCGCTCGATCAGGAACAGAAGGAAGCCGCGCGCATCGACGGCGCCGGAGCGTTCGCGATGTTTTTCTTTATCACGCTGCCGCACCTGAAACGCGCGATTGCGGTGGTCGTGATGATGGAGACGATTTTCCTGCTGTCGATTTTCGCCGAGATCTATACGACGACCGGCGGCGGTCCCGGCAACGCCACGACCAACCTGTCGTACCTGATCTACGCACTTGGCCTGCAGCAGTTCGACGTCGGTCTCGCGTCGGCGGGCGGCATTCTGGCGGTCGTGGTCGCGAACATCGTGTCGTTCTTCCTCGTGAAGATGCTCGCGAAGAATCTGAAAGGGGAGTATGAAAAATGAGCCAGGTCGCTGCATCACCCGTTACCGCCACCACCGTGCCCGCCGCGTCGCCGTTTGCCGCCGTGAAGCGCAGCATTCCGGGCATTCTCGCGTGGCTGATTTCGATTGCGCTGTTCTTCCCGATCTTCTGGATGACGATCACCGCATTCAAGACCGAGCAGCAGGCGTACTCGTCGTCGCTGTTCTTCGTGCCGACGCTCGACAGCTTCCGCGAAGTGTTCGCGCGCAGCAACTACTTCGCGTTTGCGTGGAACTCGGTGCTGATTTCGGTCGGCGTGACGATTCTGTGTCTGATACTCGCGGTGCCCGCTGCGTACGCGATGGCGTTCTTCCCGACCAAACGCACGCAGCAAACGCTGCTGTGGATGCTGTCGACGAAGATGATGCCGTCGGTCGGCGTGCTGGTGCCGATCTATCTGCTGTGGAAGAACAGCGGCCTGCTCGACACGGTGTCCGGACTCGTCATCGTCTATACGCTGATCAACCTGCCGATTGCCGTGTGGATGGCGTTCACCTACTTCAACGAGATTCCG
This sequence comes from Paraburkholderia humisilvae, assembly GCF_902859855.1. Classification (GTDB taxonomy): domain Bacteria; phylum Pseudomonadota; class Gammaproteobacteria; order Burkholderiales; family Burkholderiaceae; genus Paraburkholderia; species Paraburkholderia humisilvae. The sequence goes on along the minus strand of NZ_CADIKH010000001.1, from coordinate 380,460 downwards.
CGCGACATTCTCGAGGCCGGCCGTATCGATGGCGCGGCGACCTGGCAGGAGATCGTCTACCTGCTGATGCCGATGTCGTTGCCGGGGCTCGCGTCGACCGCGCTGCTGCTCGTCATTCTGTCGTGGAACGAGGCGTTCTGGAGCATTAACCTGTCGAGCTCGAACGCGGCGCCGCTGACGGTGTTCATCGCCTCGTATTCGAGTCCCGAGGGTCTGTTCTGGGCGAAACTGTCCGCCGCATCGCTGCTTGCGGTCGCGCCGATCCTGATCGTCGGCTGGCTGTCGCAGAAGCAGTTGGTGCGCGGTCTTACGTTCGGGGCGGTTAAGTGACCCCAATGCGGACCCCAATGCGGACCCCAATGCGGACCCCAATGCGGACGACGCACATGCCAACGCAGACCACGACGCAATCCCGGACGCCAATCCGCGGCGATGCGCAGCTTGCGCTGATCTGCGATTGTGACGGTGTGCTGATCGACAGCGAATCCGTCGCGGCCGCGATGCTCGTGCGCGAACTCGAAGCGCGCTGGCCCGACGCGGATGTCGCACCGGTCGTGATGCCGCTGCTCGGTCTGCGCATCGAGCGCGTGCTCGAAGGCACCGCCGCGCAGCTCGGCAAGCAGTTTGCCGACGGCGATATCGGCGCGATTCGTGCGAAGGTCGAAGCCGCGGCGGTGCAGGCGCCGATGGTCAACGGCATCGGCGATGCGCTGGCGACCATCACGTTGACCAAAGCGTGCGCGAGCAACAGTTTCCGTCCGTATGTCGAAGCGGCGCTTGCGCGCACCGGACTCGCGAAGTTCTTCGGCGACCGGCTGTTCTGCGCGGATGCGGTGCCACGGCCGAAGCCGGCTCCGGATGTTTACCTGGCGGCGGCGCGCGGGCTGAACGTGACGCCGGATGCGTGTCTCGTCATCGAAGACAGCGTGACCGGCGTGACGGCCGCCACGGCGGCGGGGATGACCGTGATCGGCTTTGCCGGCGCCGGTCACGTGAGCGGCGCGCAGATCGGTGCATTGCGCGAGGCCGGTGCGCGGCACGTATTCGACGATATGCGGCAATTGCCCGAACTGGTCGCGCAATGGATGCAGCAGGTGAAGGCCGCTTCATAGGCTGATCCTGATAGACAGGCCGAGCCGCATGGGCCGACCTGCAGGTCCGTTCACTTTGAAACGAAGCGACGCAACACAGCACTATCACGCAACACACGGAGACACATCATGGCTAGCCTGACATTGCGCAATATCAGCAAGCGCTACGACGACAACGAAGTGATGCGCAACATCAACCTCGATATCGCGGATGGCGAGTTTGTCGTGTTCGTCGGTCCGAGCGGCTGCGGGAAGTCGACGCTGATGCGGATGATCGCGGGTCTCGAGGACATCAGCAGCGGCGACCTGAACATCGACGGTACACGCATGAACGAGGTGCCACCGGCAAAACGTGGGATTGCGATGGTGTTCCAGTCCTATGCGCTGTACCCGCATATGACGCTGCACGACAACATGGCATTCGGTCTGAAGCTCGCCGGCGCGAAAAAGCCGGAAATCGATCAGGCGGTGCGCAACGCGGCGAAGATCCTGCATATCGACCATCTGCTCGAGCGCAAGCCGAAGCAGCTGTCGGGCGGGCAGCGGCAGCGGGTCGCGATCGGCCGTGCGATTACGCGCAAGCCCAAGGTGTTTCTGTTCGACGAACCACTGTCGAATCTCGATGCGGCGTTGCGCGTCAAAATGCGTCTCGAGTTCGCGCGGCTGCACGACGAACTGAAGACGACGATGATCTACGTGACGCACGACCAGGTTGAAGCGATGACGCTCGCCGACAAGATCGTCGTGCTCTCAGCCGGCAATCTTGAGCAGGTCGGCACGCCTAACATGCTGTATCACGCACCGGCGAACCGCTTTGTCGCGGGATTTATCGGCTCGCCGAAGATGAACTTCATGGATGGTGTCGTACAGTCGCTCGGGCCTGACGGTCTGCTGGTGCGCTACGAAACCGGCGAGACGCAACGCGTCGCGGTCGAACCCGGCGGCGCGAAGGAAGGCGACAAGGTGACGGTCGGCATCCGGCCCGAGCATCTGCACGTCGATTCGAGCGAATTCGGTGTGTCCGCAACGATCATGGCGGTCGAGTCGCTCGGCGATGCCGCGTATCTGTATGCGGAGTGCGGCGTCGCACCGGAGGGGTTGATTGCGCGCATTCCGCCGCTCGAACGGCATACCAAGGGAAAGCAGGTCAAGCTCGGCGCGCAGCCGGACCATTGCCACCTGTTCGATAGCGACGGGCAAGCGTTCCGCAGGAAGTTTGCGCACGAGCTGGCGGCTTGATAGGTGTCAGGGCCGCTGCGTTCTATATAAATCGTCAAACTAACCGTCTGGCCGTTGCGCATCCGCGCTTCGTCGCGCCGATGCGTAGCGGTTGGACAACCTCCTGCCGCTCCATGGGCTCATTGCTCACGCGGCTCCGTGCGCGTTTTCATTACTAATCCCTTTCCCCGTCATAACGCACGTTGACGGCCATTCACGCCGCCTTATTCAAACGATAAAAAAGTTTGATTTTTGCTGCCGCGCAAAACGCTCCACCATCGGTGGGCGTCAACTGCATCTCGTTCTGCCCTGCCAGCCCGCAAGTTGAACCCGAGCGTCGACGTCACACTAGAAGTACCAACGGAGACGACTCTTGCGACAGCCAGTACCCGCACCGCGCGGCAGTGCACAACGCGACGCCGGCCGCACACCCAGCCGATGGTTTCAACTTGCGATCGGCGTGATATGCATGGGCCTTGTCGCCAACCTTCAGTACGCGTGGACGCTCTTTGTCGAGCCGATGAATGCCGCGCATCATTGGGGCCTCGCGTCGATTCAAACGGCTTTCTCGATCTTTATCGTCACCGAAACCTGGCTGGTGCCGATTGAAGGGTGGCTGGTCGATCGCTTTGGTCCGCGCCCTGTGGTGATTGGCGGTGCACTCTGCGCGGGCCTCGGCTGGATTCTCTATGCGGTTGCACCGAATCTGGCCGTGCTCTATGTCGGGGCGGTGATCTCCGGCATCGGCGCGGGCTGTGTGTACGGCACCTGCGTCGGCAACGCACTCAAGTGGTTCCCGGACCGGCGCGGTCTTGCGGCGGGCCTGACCGCGGCGGGCTTCGGCGCGGGTGCCGCGCTGACGGTCATCCCGATTGCGGCGATGATCGAGCGTTCCGGTTACCAGCACACGCTGATCTTCTTCGGCTGCTTGCAGGGCGGCGTGATCCTGTTGCTGGCGACCATGCTGGTGCGTCCGAATCCGCCTGAGTTCGCGCGCAGCATCAAGCGCGTGGTCGCAACGAAGATCGACTACACCACCGGCGAAATGGTGCGTGCGCCGGTGTTCTGGGTGCTGTACGCGATGTTCGTCTGCGTGGCGACGGGCGGCATTATCGCGACCGCACAGATCGGCCCGATCGCGAAGGAGTATGGCTTCGCCGAAACGCCGATCTCGTTCTTCGCCGCGACGCTGCCGTTGCTGACGCTGACGCTGTCGATCAACAACGTTTGCAATGGCTTCACGCGGCCGATCTGCGGTGCGATCTCCGACCGTATCGGCCGCGAGAACACGATGTTCATCACCTTCCTCGGCGAGGGGCTGGCGCTGCTCGGGCTGATGCACTTCGGTCACAACCCGTACCTGTTCATCGTGTTCTCCGGGCTGATCTTCGTGTTCTACGGCGATATCTTCTCGAACTTCCCGGCGACCTGCGCGGATACGTTCGGTGCGAAATACGCAGCGGGCAACGCGGGCACGTTGTACACCGCGAAAGGCACCGCGGCGCTGCTGGTGCCGATTGCGTCGGTGCTGGCCGTGCACGGCGGCTGGAACACGGTGTTTATCTTCTCGGCGTGCATTGCGATCGCGGGCAGTGTGTCGGCGAAATTCGTGCTCGCGCCGATGCGGCAGCGCTGGATCGAGGATTCGGCGAAGCAAAGCGAACGGCTCGCCTTCCGCAATACGTATGACCCTACGCCGCTGGGGTCAAACGAGTAATGGACGATGCAACCTTGACGCTGGAGGCGCGTCCGGCGCCTTTTGCGTTGTCGCTGCAGCCGCTCAACCCGGGTGCGTCGCTGCGCGATCTGGCGTACGCCAAGCTGCGCTAGGCGATTGCGGAAGCGGACATTTACGGCTCGCGCGAAGCGATCCGGCTCGACGAGCGCAACCTCACCGAAGCGCTCGGCGTGAGCCGCACGCCGATCCGCGAGGCGATGACGCTGCTCGAGCAGGAAGGCTTTCTGCGCGCAGTGCCGCGGCGCGGTGTGTTTATCCGGCGCAAGACGCGCCGGGAGATTGTCGAGATGATCCAGATGTGGGCGGCGCTCGAAAGCATGGCCGCACGCCTTGCGACGCTCAAGGCGAGCGACGACGAGGTCGCCGACCTGCGGCGGCTGTTCGATCGCTTCCATGGCGAGCGGCAGGCGCCGGCACGGCATATCGACGAGTACTCGGAGGCGAACATCACGTTTCACGAGGCGTTGGTGAAGCTGTCGAAGTCGCAGGCGATCGCGCATACGATCCGCAACGTGTTTGCGCACGTGCGCGCGATCCGCAAGCTGACGATTTCGCAGAGCGACCGGGCGTCACGCTCGATCACGGATCACATGCAGATCATCGAGGCGCTGGAGGCACGCGATACCGAAGGCGCAGAGCGGCTCGCACGCGAGCATTCGCTGGAACTCGCGACCTATGTGAATACGCACTGTGATTTTCTGGAGTGACGCGGAATCGAGTTGGGATGACGAATGAATGTGGATCGGCCCGTGCGCGGGCCTTTCTTCGTGTAAATATGATATATCACATTCCAGATATCGTCTGACGTCGTGCTGTACTGCACAAGAGGTTATTGAAAGGAGCAAGTCACTGAGATTATTAGAGTTTCTACAGGGAAGCTGTCGGCGATCAGCGAGATTGAGCGATTTCTGTGCTGCGCAAAACGCGCCCCTAGGGACAAACAGCTATTGAATCAAACTTGGTGTGTGATATATGGTATATCACAGTGCTGCGAAGCGTCCGATGGAAGGTCCTCGGGCACCGGTTGCCAACACACACGACGCGACGGCCTAACAGTCATAACGAACTGGAGATGAGTGAATGTCTACTGTTGAAATTGCGCGCCCTGATGCAACGACCGCGCAGGGAAGCGAACCAGCCGCCACGACCGACGGCTTCCACCTGGTGATCGACGCGCTGAAGCTGAACGGCATCGATACGATTTTCGGCCTCGTCGGCATTCCGATTACCGACCTCGCGCGTCTCGCGCAGGCCGAAGGAATGCGCTTTATCGGCTTCCGTCACGAGCAGAACGCGGGCAACGCCGCGGCGATTCACGGCTATATGACGCAAAAGCCGGGCATCTGCCTGACGGTGTCGGCACCGGGCTTCCTGAACGGCCTGACCGCGCTCGCGAACGCGACCACCAACTGCTTCCCGATGATCCTGATCAGCGGATCGAGCGAACGCGAGATCGTCGACCTGCAGCAGGGCGACTACGAAGAGATGGATCAGTTGAACGCGGCGAAGCCGTACGCAAAGGCCGCATACCGCGTGTTGCACGCCGAAGACATCGGTATCGGCATTGCGCGTGCGATTCGTGCCGCCGTGTCGGGCCGCCCGGGCGGCGTGTATCTGGATCTGCCGGCGAAGCTGCTGGCGCAGGTGATCGATGCGGCGAAGGGCAAGGAATCGCTGGTGAAGGTCGTCGATCCGGCGCCGCGCCAGCTGCCGTCGCCGGATTCGGTGAAGCGCGCGCTCGATGTGATCAAAGGCGCCAAGCGTCCGCTGATTCTGCTCGGTAAAGGCGCTGCGTATGCGCAGGCCGACAAGGCGATCCGCGATCTGGTCGAAAAGAGCGGCATTCCGTATCTGCCGATGTCGATGGCCAAGGGCCTGCTGCCGGATACGCATGCGCAGTCGGCGTCCGCCGCGCGCTCGTACGTGCTGCAGGAGTCGGATTGCGTCGTGCTGATCGGCGCTCGCCTGAACTGGCTGCTCGCGCATGGCAAGGGCAAGACCTGGGGCAGCGCACCGAAGCGTTTCGTGCAGATCGATATCGCGCCGACCGAAATCGACAGCAACGTCGCGATCGAAGCGCCGCTGATCGGCGATATCGGTTCGTGCGTGTCGGCGCTGGTCGCCGGTCTCGACGCGAACTTCCCGAAGCCGCCTGCGGACTGGATCTCGGCTGTCACTGAGAAAAAGAACAAGAACCTCGAAAAGATGGCCGCGACGCTCGCGAAGAATCCGTCGCCGATGAACTTCCACAGCGCACTGCGCGCGATTCGCGACGTGCTGAAGACGCGTCCGGACATCAACGTCGTCAACGAAGGCGCGAATACGCTCGACTACGCGCGTGCGGTGATCGACATGTATGAACCGCGCCGCCGCTTCGACTCGGGCACGTGGGGAATCATGGGCATCGGGATGGGCTTCGCGATCGGCGCGGCGGTAACGAGCGGCACACAGGTGGTCGCGATCGAAGGCGACAGCGCGTTCGGCTTTTCCGGCATGGAACTCGAAACGATCTGCCGATATGACCTGCCGGTCTGCACGATCGTGTTCAACAACAACGGCGTCTACAAGGGCACCGATGTGAACCCGACGGGCGGCAAGGACGTAGCGCCGACCGTGTTCGTGAAGGGCGCCCGTTACGACAAGATGATCGAGGCATTCGGCGGCATCGGCTTTAACGCGACGACGCCGGAAGAACTGACCCACGCGCTGCAGGAAGCGATCAAGTCAGGCAAGCCCACCTTGATCAATGCAGTGATCGACGAAGCGGCCGGTACCGAAAGCGGCCGATTGACCAACCTTAACCCGCAAAGCGGCGTGAAGAAGTAAGCCCCGGCCCATCTGGAGATACGTATGAGCAACAAACCCCTCGAAGGCATCAAGATCATCGACTTTACGCACGTCCAGGCCGGCCCGGCGTGCACGCAATTGCTGGCGTGGTTCGGTGCGGACGTGATCAAGGTCGAGCGTCCCGGCTCGGGCGACGTGACGCGCAACCAGTTGCGCGACATTCCCGATGCCGACGCGCTGTACTTCACGATGCTCAACAGCAACAAGCGCTCGTTGACGCTCGACACGAAGACGGCCGCCGGCAAGGAAGTGCTGGAAAAGCTGATCCAGGAATCGGATGTCCTCGTTGAGAACTTCGGCCCGGGTGCGCTGGACCGGATGGGCTTCTCGTGGGAGCGCATCAATGAGCTGAACCCGAAGATGATCGTCGCGTCGGTGAAGGGCTTTAGCGACGGCCACCACTACCAGGACCTGAAGGTCTACGAGAACGTCGCGCAATGCGCGGGCGGCGCCGCCTCGACGACCGGCTTCTGGGACGGCCCGCCGACGGTGAGCGCGGCCGCGCTCGGCGACAGCAACACCGGCATGCATCTCGCGATCGGCATTCTGACCGCGATCATCGGCCGCCAGCAGACCGGCAAGGGCCAGAAGGTTGCGGTGTCGATGCAGGACAGCGTGCTGAACCTGTGCCGCGTGAAGCTGCGCGACCAGCAGCGTCTGGACCGTCTCGGCTATCTCGAAGAGTATCCGCAATACCCGCACGGCACGTTCAGCGACGTGGTGCCGCGTGGCGGCAACGCGGGCGGCGGCGGCCAGCCGGGCTGGGTGTTGAAGTGCAAGGGCTGGGAAACCGATCCGAACGCGTACATCTACTTCACGGTTCAGGGCCACGCGTGGGAGCCGATCTGCCGCGCGATCGGCAAGCCGGAATGGATCAACGATCCGAACTACAGCACGGCGGCAGCGCGTCAGCCGCACATCTTCGACATCTTCGCGACGATCGAAGGATGGCTTGCCGACAAGACGAAGTTCGAAGCGGTCGATATCCTGCGCAAGTTCGATATTCCGTGCGCACCGGTGCTGACGATGAAGGAACTCGCGAACGACGAATCGCTGCGCAGCAGCGGCTCGATCGTTGAAGTGGATCACAAGGTGCGCGGCAAGTACCTGACGGTCGGCAGCCCGATCAAGTTCTCGGACCTGAAGCCGGAGATCACGTCGTCGCCGCTGCTCGGCGAGCACACCGACGAAGTGCTGGCCGAACTGGGCTATAGCCACGACCAGATCGCCAGCATGCGTGACGCGCGTGCGGTTTGATGTTGCAGCGTAGTTCGCCGTCGACGTAGCACGCAGTAAGCGCAATTGCAGCAGGCGGCCGCCGTGCCCTGATTCAGCAGAACGGGACGGCGGCCGCACACTGAATGAGTGACGAATGCTCGCGTGCGAGCACAGCCCTACCGCGCGGACGAGAGAACATGGCCCCCACCATCGATTTTGAACAGCTTGTCAATGCAATCGGCGACGCCGTGATCATCTCCGGTCCGGACGGCGCGATTACACTGTGGAATCCCGCTGCCGAGCGGATGTTCGGCTACACGCAGGAAGAAGCGCTTGGCCAGTCGCTGGACCTGATCATTCCCGAGCGGCTACGCGGCCGTCACTGGGACGGCTACAACAAGACCATGGCGACGGGGCAGACGCGCTATGGCCACGACCTGCTGAAAGTGCCGGCAGTCGACAAGGCCGGCCGCGCGATGTCGATCGCGTTCACGGTCGCGCTATTGCATTCTCCGCAAGGCGCGATAACCGGTATCGTCGCGATTATCCGTGACGAGACCACGCGCTTCGCCGAAGACCGCGCGCTACGCAAGCGCGTCGCCGAGCTGGAGGCGAAAGCCGGCGCGTAATTTACGCCCATGAGCACGCCCAATGAGGCGCGTCAATAAAGCACGCCGATGACGGCATGCCGGCGCCAGCGATTTGCCGGACAACGAAGACGAAGCAAAGCGACATCGGCCCGCATGAAAGCGAGCCACAAGCGGCGCGCGGTCCATCCCCCCCAAACGGACCGATGCGCGTGAAAGCCCGTGTTGCGCGGCTGACCGACCATTTGACAACAGGATTGAGCCCCTTGCCGCGGCGCGACGCCGATGGAGGGCGCGCGCGGCTGCGCGCACGCGTTCTTGCGCGGAATGTTGAGTCATCGCGCGATCGTGCCGTGCGCACCGCGGAACAGGATTTGAAACGTCGATTGGGAGCATTGCCATGCCAATGAAGATTGGAGTACCGCGGGAGACCTATCCGGGCGAGCGTCGTGTCGCTTTGACGCCGGAAGTCATCGGGCATCTGTCGAAGCTCGGTTTCAATGTGGCCATCGAAACAGGCGCAGGCGAACGGGCCGCGTTCTCCGATGATTCATATCGCGCGGCGGGCGCGCAGGTCGTCGCGAACGCGGCGGCGTTGCATGAGATGGCCGACATCATCGTGAAGGTGCGCGCACCGTCGTCCGAAGCCGCGGGCGGCGTCGACGAAATCGCGCTGCTGCGCGAAGGCACAACGCTGATCAGCTTTATCTGGCCCGCGCAAAATCCGGAACTGCTGGAGAGGCTGCGCGCGCGCAACATCACGGTGCTCGCGATGGACTGCGTGCCGCGCATCTCGCGCGCGCAGAAGATCGATGCGCTGAGCTCGATGGCGAACATGGCCGGTTACCGCGCGGTGATCGAGGCCGCGCATCAGTTCGGCCGCGGCTTCATGGGCCAGATCACGGCGGCCGGCAAGATCGCGCCTGCGAAGGTGATGGTGATCGGCGCCGGCGTCGCGGGCCTGGCGGCGATTGGCGCGGCACGCAGTCTTGGCGCGATCGTACGCGCGTTTGACACGCGGCCCGAAGTGCGGCAGCAGGTCGAGAGCATGGGCGCCGAGTTTCTCGAGCTCGACTACAACGAAGACGGCAGCGGCTCGGGCGGCTATGCGAAGGAAATGAGCGCCGCGTTTATCGAAGCGGAAATGGCGCTGTTCGCGGCGCAGGCGAAGGAAGTCGACGTGATCGTGACGACCGCGCTGATTCCGGGCAAGCCCGCGCCGAAGCTGATCACGACCGAGATGGTGCGCAGCATGCGCTATGGCAGCGTGATCGTCGATCTGGCGGCCGAGCAGGGCGGCAATTGCGAGTTGACGCAACCGGGCGTCGCGGCGCAGGCGGAAGGCGTGACGATGATCGGCTACACGGACCTGCCCGCGCGGATGGCGACGCAGTCGAGCCAGTTGTACGGCACGAACCTGCGACACCTGCTTACCGATCTCACACCACGCAAGGACGGCGAGATCGCAGTGAATCTCGAGGACGAAGTGATCGCCGGGATGACGGTGATTCGCAACGGTGAAATCAAATGGCCGCCGCCGAAGCGCGCGACGCCGGCGCCGGCCGCGGCAACGGTCACCGCAGCCGCCGCGGTGCAGCCGAAGCCCGCTGCGCACGGTGCGGGCGCAGCGGTCAGCGATCAGCAGCGGCGCCGCGCATCCACGCTCGGTGTTGTCGGCCTTGTGCTTGCCGCCGTGCTAATCGCCGCGCTCGGTGCGGTCGCGCCGCCTGCGTTCGTCGCGCACTTCACGGTGTTCGTGCTCGCGATTTTCGTCGGCTATCAGGTGGTCTGGAACGTGACGCCGGCGCTGCATACGCCGCTGATGAGCGTCACCAATGCGATCAGCGGAATCATCGTGATCGGCGCGCTCCTTCAGATCGGTGCGCCGGGTGGGGTGGTCGCGGTACTTGCCGGTCTTGCGCTGCTGATCGCGACGATCAACATCGCAGGCGGGTTCCTCGTGACCCAACGCATGCTGAACATGTTCCAGCGCGGCGAATAAGGAGACCGACATGCAAAACGGAATCGGCAGCATGGCCTATCTGGCCGCGAGTGCACTGTTCATCTTGAGCCTGCGCGGCTTGAGCCACCCCGCGTCCGCCCGGCGCGGCAATCTGTACGGCGTTGCCGGCATGGCGATCGCGGTCGTCACGACGCTGTGGCTCGCGGGCGGCGCCGTGCTGCCAGTCGTCGCCGCGCTGATGGCGATCGGCGTGGCGGGCGGCGCGCTGCTCGCGCGGCGCGTCGAGATGACGCAAATGCCGCAACTCGTCGCGGCGCTGCACAGCTTTGTCGGTCTCGCGGCTGTGCTCGTCGCGTTCGCGAGCTATCTGTCGCCGGCGGCGGGCAATGCGGCGAGCTTCGGCGGTGCCGGGCAATCGATTCACGACGTCGAAATCTATCTTGGCGTGTTTATCGGCGCGGTGACCTTCACCGGATCGATCGTCGCCTTTCTGAAGTTGCAAGGCACGGTCGGCGGCAAGCCGCTGGTCCTGCCGATGCGGCATCTGCTGAACCTGGTCGGCGTGCTGGCCTGTGTCGCGCTCGGCTATCTGTTCCTGACGGCGCCGGAGGCGGCGCAAGGCGTCGGCCCTCTGCTGACCATGACCGCGATCGCCGCGCTGATCGGCGTGCATCTGGTGATGGCGATCGGCGGCGCGGACATGCCGGTGGTCGTGTCGATGCTGAACAGCTATTCGGGCTGGGCGGCGGCTGCGACCGGCTTCATGCTCAGCAACGATCTATTGATCGTGACCGGCGCACTGGTAGGCTCGAGCGGCGCGATTCTCAGCTACATCATGTGCCGCGCGATGAACCGCAAGTTCCTGTCGGTGATTTTCGGCGGCTTCGGTACGGTGACGACCGTCGCCGCGGCCATCGAAGGCGAGGTGGTGCCGGTGTCCGTCGACGAAGTCGGCGCGCTGCTACGCGACGCGTCCGAAGTGGTGATCGTGCCGGGCTACGGCATGGCGGTCGCGCAGGCGCAAACGACGATCAGCGAGATCACCCGCAAGCTGCGCGACAAGGGCGTGAAGGTGCGCTTCGGCATTCATCCGGTTGCGGGGCGCTTGCCGGGCCATATGAACGTACTGCTCGCGGAGGCGAGGGTGCCATACGACATCGTGCTCGAGATGGATGAGATCAACGAGGACTTCAGCAGTACCGACGTCGTGCTCGTGATCGGCGCAAACGACATCGTGAATCCGGCGGCGCTCGAAGATGCGGGCAGCCCGATTGCCGGGATGCCGGTGCTCGAAGTGTGGAAGGCGAACACGGTGATCGTGTCGAAGCGCAGCATGGCGAGCGGCTATGCGGGCGTGGACAATCCGCTCTTCTACAAGGAGAACACGCGGATGCTGTTTGGTGACGCGAAGCACAGCGTCGAAGCGCTGCTTGCGCAACTGAGCGCGTAGGCGGTCTTCATCGATGATTGCGCCGAGGCTTGCACGGTGGTGCGCAATGGCAGGCTCGGGCGGCGCACCGTTCCGTTACTGGCGTCGCGCAGGCCGACTGCGACACGCGGCGCAACATCGGCAATACGCTTCTTTGACTGGAGATGATCATGCACATCGAAACGCTCGGACGATATCAACTGGTGCTGTCGGCGATGCAGTCGATTCAGAACGGCGGCTGGACCGCCTATGCGGCGGTGCGTAGCGTGACGGCGCCGAGCGCCGAAGACGCCGAGATCCTGCCGTATCAACGCGTGGAGAGCGACACGCTGTATGCGAGCGAGGCCGCGGCGATCGAGAGCGCGCGCAGTGTCGCGTTGCAGGCGATCGCGTCGGGGGCGAGAACGAAGGCGAGTTGAACCGGTGCTGTCTCACGTCCACGGTGCGACACCGTCCGAGTAGCGGCGCGTACCGTGCTGAATACCGCGGCGAATAGTGTGGGTGGTTGCCTTGGGTACGCGGCCATCAGCGCCTATGCTCTGCGTTGCGCTGTGCCAACAGCGCCATGCGTCGAGGCTGCCCTATGACTATCCCGCCGAGAATCATCGATGCGTATATTCACTTCGTCGATCACACGGAAAACCGGCATCCGTTCTTCGAGCGTCAGCGCGCGGGCTCTTTCAACGCGGCATCGGCCGCTTCTTCGAGCGCCTCGCGCGCGCACAGTTCATCGGTGACGAGTCCCGATAGCCATCCGCCTTTTAGCGCGGCAATTACCGCGGTGCGCTTTCGCTCACCGCATGCAAAGCCGATGGTCGGCCGCTTCGGCGGCGAAACGGGCCGGATGCTGGTCACCCGCCGTTCGGTGGGCGACTCGATGCGCGCGCCGTCGGCCGAAATCGGCAAACCATGCAGTTCCGCGACCGCGCCCAGTTCCATCAATTCCGCCACTTCGTCGGAGGTGATGAAGCCGTCCTCATGCAGCGGGCAACCCAGCCCGATATTGCCGATGCCGATAAACGCGACATCCGCGTCGCCGGATAGCGATTCGACGATTCGATAGAGCCGGTGATTGCACCACTGCGCGCGTTCGGCCTCGCTATCGGCGATCAACGGCGCGGGCAACAGAAAATGCTTGCCGCCCGTCTTCTCGGAGATATGCAGCGCGACGTCATAACGATTCGACGAGCCATCGTGCGCGATCGCGCCCACCATCGACACCAGCCGATGCTGCGGCCGATCGAGTTGCGCGACCTGGTCGACCACCGCTTTGAGCGTGCGTCCGCTGCTGACCGCGACGATCATCGGTTTCTCTTCACCCAGATAGCGCTCCATGACCTGCGCGCCGGCCACCGCGAGCTTGCGGTCGATTTCTTCCTGCGTATCGTTGTCGACCGGCACGACCTCGCACATCGTCAGCCCATACCGTTTCGACAGTTCATCGGCGAGCGCCAGACACTCGGCCAGCTGATGGTCGACCCGCACGCGAATCAGGTTTTTTTCGACCGCGAACGCAACCAGCCGCTGCGCGACGGGCCGCGACACCTGCAACTTTTCGGCGATTTCGTTCTGCGTATTGCCCGCTACGTAATACAGCCAGGCGGCACGCGTCGCGAGATCGAGTTTTTCGCTGGACTTGGGCACGGTGAATGGATGCGTTGGCTTGGACCTTTCGACCTGTTCGGCGATGTGCGCCCGCTATGCCGGCGAGTCGCCTGACGCGGTGGCCGCGAACAGCGGCTTCAATTGCCGATACAGCGTGCGGTAATGCTCGAGCCGCCTGCGCAGCACCGCATGACGCCGCGGATTCGGCGTGAACTCGATTTCGACCGGCGGCTTGGTCAGCACGTGCGCGGGATCGCCGCCGGCCGCGAGCCAGCCGAGGCGCGCGGCGCCGAGCGCGGCACCGGTTTCGCCGCCGCCGTGCTTGCGCGTGCTCGTATCGAGCGCGTCGGCGAGCAGTTGCCCCCAGTAGTTGCTGCGCGCACCGCCGCCGAGCAGCGACAACGCGTTCACTTCGGTGCCGGCCGCTTTCAGCGCATCGAGGCCGTCGGTCAACGCGAGCGTCACGCCTTCGAGCACCGCGTAGCCGAGCAGCGCGCGGTCGGTCGCATGCGTCATGCCGAAGAACACGCCTTGCGCGTACGGGTCGTTATGCGGCGTGCGTTCGCCGGACAGATACGGCAGGAAGATCGGCGCATGTGTCAGCGCGCTTTCAGGCAGTGCCTCGATTTCAGGCAGGAGCGTCGTTTCGTGGGTGCCGGTCAGCTTGCATACCCACCGCAAGCAACTGGCCGCCGACAGCACGACGCTCATCTGATGCCAGCGGTCAGGAATCGCATGGCAGAACGCATGCACCGCGGACTCGGGGTTCGGCCGGAAGCTGTCGCCGATCACGCACAACACGCCCGATGTGCCGAGCGACACGAAGCCATCGCCCGGTTGCGTTGCACCGATGCCGATGGCGCTCGTTGCATTGTCGCCGCCACCGGCCGCGACCACGACCGGTTCGCGCAGACCGAATTCGCGCGCGAGCTCAGGCTTGAGCATGCCCGATGGCGCACTGCCTTCCGCGAGACCGGGCATATGCGCGCGCGTCAGATTGCACGCGGCGAGCAGTGAATCGGACCAGTCGCGCTTTGCGACATCGAGCCACAACGTGCCCGCCGCATCCGATGGATCGGATACCTTGCCGCCCGTCAGTTGCAGACGCAAGTAGTCCTTCGGCAGTAGCACGCACGCGGTCTGTTTGAAAATCTCGGGCTCGTGTCGCGCAACCCACAGCAGTTTCGGCGCGGTGAAGCCGGGCATCGCGAGATTGCCGGCCACGCGATGCAACTCCGGCGCGCGCGCGGTGAGTTCCGCGCATTCTTCGACGCTGCGCATGTCGTTCCACAGAATCGCCGGACGCAATACGCGGTCTTGCGCATCGAGCAGCACCGCGCCGTGCATCTGGCCGGACAGGCCGATGCCGCGAATTTGCGCGAATTCATCGGGGTGCTGTTCGCGCAACGCGAATAGCGCGGCGCGCGTGCCTTCCCACCAGTCGATCGGGTTCTGTTCCGACCAGCGCGGATGCGGACGCGACACCGTAAACGGTGTTCCCGCGGTGCCGATCACGCGTCCGTCGGACGCGAGCAGCAGGACTTTCACTTCAGACGTGCCAAGATCAATGCCGAGATACATGGGCGCGATACCTTCGTCGGTAAAGATGCGCTACTTTAGCCGCATGTGACGCGCGATGCCATGGGCGTAAGACCTGGCGCGCATGCATGCGGCGTATTCGATCGTTACAGCGATCACTATGTGGGCTTGCTACCCGCGGCGGTTATCGCGTTGTTACGCATGCGGTGCCGGGAGAGCGGAACCCATCGGTTCAACCGCGCGCTTCAAACGCGCTTGTCGAGCCACGCGTCGACGCGCGCCAGTGCCGCTCGAACCGCATTCTCGAGTTGCGGCGTCTGCGCCATGCTTCCCCACAGCAGGCGGTCCGCGCAATAGGCTTTTACCGGGTCCGCCGCCGCGAAGAAGCCGCACGCGATCTTTTCATCCATGACGCCGTCCTGGTACGTGTACGGCAACTGGCCTTGCTGCCAGCGGTCGAGAAAGCGAAAGAACAGCGCGGGCAGCATCGCGGTCGCCGACGGTTCCTTACTGCGCGCAAAGGTTTCAGACAGCGTCGGCGCAATAAAACCGGGAATCTTCGAAAAGCCGTCGGCGGCGACGCGCTGATTCGTGTCCTGGATGAACGGGTTGCTGAAGCGCTCGATCACGACGTCGCGATAGCGGCCGAGGTCGATCGGACTCGGCGTCAGACACGGAATCACGTCTTGCGTCACATAGTCGTACGCGAACCGCTGGATATCCGGGTCGATCGTGCCTTCGTGAATGTAGCGCAATCCAATCAGCGTGCCGGCCCATGCGATACAGCTGTGCGTCGCGTTCAGCACGCGAATCTTCGCCTCTTCGTATGGCATCACCGACTCGACGAGTTCGGCGCCGACTTTTTCCCACGCGGGCCGCCCCGCGCGGAAGTGGTCTTCGATCACCCACTGGATAAACGCTTCGCCCATCACCGGACAGGCGTCATCGAGGCCGGTTGCCGCGCGTACGCGGTCGCGCACATCCGGCGTCGGGCGCGGCGTGATGCGGTCGACCATCGAGTTCGGGCAAGCAGTGTTCGCGTTGAACCACGCGCGCAGCGCGGTGGCGCCGCGCTTGTCGAGAAACGCGGTCATCCCCGCGTGGAAACGGTGGCCGTTGCTGCGCAGGTTGTCACAGGTCTGTAGCGTGACCGGACCGGCGTTGCGCTGCATCCGTGCTTCGAGAATGGCGGCGAGCGCGCCATAGATGGTCGTGTGCGCGCCGTTCAGGTCGGCCACCAGATCGGGGTTGCCGGTGTCGAGCCGGTCGTGTTCGTCGAGGTAGTAGCCGCCTTCGGTGACCGTGAACGCGATGATCTTGCACGCGGGGTCCGCGCCGGCGTCAATCAGCCCTTGCAAGTCTGCCGACCACGGTATGACGCGCGTGATCGAACGGATCGTTTCATACGCGCGCTCGCCTTGCGGCGTGACCGTTTCGAGCGTGTAGACGCCGTTTTGCGCGGCCAGTGCGTCCATCACCGCGTTCATGTCGCTGCGGATGTTGCCGACCGTGAGCGACCAGTGGGGCTCGCCTTCGACACGCGCCTGGTCGAGCCGGTGCAGATACCACGCCTGGTGCGCGCGATGGAACGAGCCTGCGCCGATGTGCACGATCACATGCGCATTCGCGCCGCTGCCGCGCGGGTCGCTGTTCATGGTGTGTCTCCAGAGTGTTCTTGGCGCGTGGCCGCTGCTGCGCGCGACGCACGTCCATCACACGCATATCACTGCGTGGAGCATTTGCTCAGTTCGTGAACTTATGATCGTATTCGCCGCGGCGAAAGTCAAGGCGGCACGACGAGGTTTTCGTGCGGCAGTGCGGCATTAAGCGGGCGGGGCGGGTGGGGCGGGACGAGTCGCGCCGAATCGCAGCGAGTAGGGGGTTACAGCACCGTGCGCACGTGCCACAGCTCCGGAAACAGCACGACGTCGAGCATTTTGCGCAGATAGGTCACCCCCGCCGTGCCGCCGGTGCCCTGTTTAAAGCCGATGATCCGCTCGACGGTCGTCACATGCCGGAAACGCCATTGACGGAACTCGTCTTCGAGGTCGACCAGTTCTTCGGCCATTTCGTAAAGTTCCCAATGCCGCGACGGATTGCGATAAACCTCGAGCCACGCGGCTTCGACGCTCGCGTCGTATTCGGTCGGCTTTGTCCAGTCGCGCTCGAGCCGCTCTGCAGCGATCGCGAAGCCGCGCCGCGCAAGCAGCCGCACCACCTCGTCGTAGAACGAAGGCGCTTCGAGTAACCGACGAACGTCGTCCACCACCTCGGGACGATGCGCATGCGGCTTGAGCGTCTCCTCATGCTTGTTGCCGAGCAGGAATTCGAGTTCGCGGTACTGATACGACTGAAATCCCGACGAACTGCCGAGGTAGGGCCGCATCGACGTGTATTCGGACGGCGTCAGTGTTGCGAGCACGTCCCACGCCTGCACGAGTTGCTCGAAGATTCTCGATACGCGCGCAAGCATCTTGAACGCGCGCGGTAGTTCATCGCGATGCACGGCGGCGAGCGCGCCGCGCAGTTCGTAGAGCGCGAGCTTCAGCCAAAGCTCGCTCGTCTGATGCTGAATGATGAACAGCATCTCGTTGTGATCGGGCGATAACGGATGCTGCGCGGACAACAAGGTATCGAGCGACAGATAGTCGGCATAGCTCATCGACTTCGACATATCGAGCTTCGCGTTGTGCCAGCCGCTACTCTGGTCGCGATTGTCTTGCGCGCCGTTGCTGTCGGTGCTGCCGTCGCCGGTGGCCATATGAGGCGCGTGCGCAGTGTGCGACACCTGAGCGCTGCCATGGCTGGCGCTCGCGCTATGCGGCTGCTGATCGTCCGGCAGTTTCATCGGGTCGGTGGTCATCATGCGCTCCTCGGCCCGATCAGGTCACGCTGGCGCGGATCGCGAATTCCGGCGCCCGCCAGGTTTCCTTGACCAGCACGTCGTGCAGCGTTTCGACCGCATCCCACACGTCCACATGCCGCGTATACAGCGGCGTGAAGCCGAAGCGCATCACCTGCGGTTCGCGGTAGTCGCCGATCACGCCGCGCGCGATCAAGGCCTGCATCACTTCGTAGCCGTGCGGGTGCGCGACGCTCACCTGCGAGCCGCGCTGCGCATGTTCGCGCGGTGTGACGACGCGCAATGGAAACTCGTCGCAGCGTGCTTCGACGAGTTCGATAAAGAGATCGGTCAACGCGAGCGATTTGTCGCGAATCGCGCGCATATCGGTTTGCAGGAACACGTCGAGCCCGCATTCGACGAGCGCCATCGATACGATCGGCTGCGTTCCGCACAGGAAGCGGCCAATGCCGTCGTCGGGCTCGAATAGCGGGCTCATCGCGAGCGGCGCGCGATGCCCCCACCAGCCGGAGAGCGGCTGCTCGAATGCGCCCTGGTGCCGATGCGGAACCCAAACGAATGCGGGCGCACCCGGGCCACCGTTCAGATACTTGTACGTGCAACCTACCGCGCCGTCCGCACCGACGCCGTTCAGATCGACCGGCACCGCGCCGGCCGAGTGGGCGAGGCCCCATATCGCAAGCGCGCCTTTCTGATGAATCAGCTGCGTGAGCGCCGCCATGTCGTGCATATAGCCACTACGGTAGTTCACGTGTGTGATCATCGCGACCGCGGTGTCCGGCTGCAGCGCCGCCGATAATTCCGCTGGGTCGTCGATCAGGCGCAGTTCATACGCGCCGTTCGATTGCGCGACGAGACCCTGCGCAATGTACAGATCGTTCGGAAAATCGCCGCGCTCCGCGACGATCACGCGCCGTTTCGGATCGCGCCGCTGCTGCAGCCGCAACGCGGCGGACAGCACCTTGAACAGATTCACTGAAATCGAATCGGTGACCACGAGTTCGTTGTGCGCGGCGCCGATCAGCGGCGCAAGCTTGTTGCCGAGACGCTTCGCCAGCGCAAACCAGCCAGCCGTGTTCCAGCTGCGAATCAGGCCTTCGCCCCATTCGGCGGCGATCACGACCTGCGCGCGTTGCGCGGCCGCCGCAGGCGGCACGCCGAGCGAGTTGCCGTCGAGATAGATGGTGTCGGGCGACAGCGCGAACTGCGCGCGCAAAGGCGCGAGTGGATCGGCGGCGTCGCGGGCCAGGGCTTCGTCTCGGGTATTCATCGTCATGCAGTCAGCTCCAGTCAAGCGCAATCGGTGGGTCCGTCATGCGGCGTCGGATCGGATGCTTATTTCAGCGCGCGTAACACGGCTCGCACGGGGCTCGCATCGAGCGTCGTGAATTTGAGCGGCAACGCAATCAGCTCGTAGTCGCCGGCGGCGACTTCGTCAAGCACGATGCCTTCGAGGATCGCCATCCGGTGCGCGCGCACGCGGTGGTGCGCATCCATCGTTTTAGAGTCCTGCGGATCGAGCGACGGCGTGTCGATGCCGATCAGCTTCACGCCGTGTGCGGCCAGCAGGTCGATAGTCGCCGGCGCAACCGCGCAGAACGCGCTATCCCAGGCGCCAAGCGGCGCGCGCGCATAAGTGCGCAGCAGCACGCGCGGCGGGATGTCCGCGAGCGCCGCGCTTACCTGCTCGGGCCTCACCCGCGGCGCCGCGCCGATGCAATGAATCACACGGCATCGACCGAGGTATGCGTCCAGCGCAACGGCGCCGATGGCCGCTCCGTTGGGGTCGTAATGAAGCGGTGCGTCGGTATGCGCGCCGGTGTGCGGCGAAAGCGTCAGCCGCGCGACGTTGACCGGCGAGCCCGCCTCGATGCGCCAGACCCGTTCGATCCCGACCGGCGTATCGCCGGGCCACACCGGCGTGGCCGCGTCGACGGCCGGCGTGATGTCCCACAGCTCGCTGTTTTGACGCTGCGTGTTGGCTGTCGTGTCCATGACATCGATAATAGGCCGGTTGCCACGCAATAGGGTTGCGAAAAAAACTCGTTCTTTCGTCTTGTTTGGAACATAATTTGATCAAGACGGAAAAGGGAGACCGAAAATGAACGCGATCTCGCTCGACGCCACCGATTGCCGTATCTTGACGGTGCTTCAGCACGAAGGACGAATCAGCAATCTCGATCTGGCGGAGCGGATCTCGCTGTCGCCGTCAGCTTGCCTGAGACGGTTGCGCCTGCTCGAAGAGCAGGGTGTCATCGAACGCTATCGCGCGTGTTTGAATCGCGAAGTGCTGGGGTTTGAACTCGAAGCGTTCGTGCAGGTGTCGATGCGCAACGAACAGGAAAACTGGCACGAGCGTTTCGCGGAAGCCGTGCGCGACTGGCCCGAAGTGATCGGCGCATTTGTCGTGACGGGTGAGACGCACTATCTGCTGCACGTGCTGGCGCACCACCTCAAACATTATTCGGATTTCGTGCTGACGCGTCTGTACAAGGCGCCGGGCGTGCTCGATATTCGTTCTAACATCGTGCTGCAGACACTGAAGGAAGACTCCGGCGTGCCGGTCAGTCTGGTGCCGGGAGTGAAAGGCTAACGCAAACGGTCGACAGGATCGTGTTCGCTGAACGCGGGCACGCTGTTGCGTATGCCGCTGCGCATGCGCATTCGACCAGGTACGCAAACCGCTGATGCGGCGCACTGCGCCTGCAGCATCAGGTTTCACGCGTCTCGCTGCTACAGCGGCTTCACCGTATGGAATTCGCCGCTTTGGAACACGAGCGGCCCAACCTGTTGCGCATCATCGCGCATGCCGCAGCGTTCCACTTCGCCGACGAAGATCACATGGTCGCCTTCTTCGTAACGGCTGCGGTTATGGCACTCGAACCATGCGAGCGCGCCGTCGAGCACCGGCATCCCGCTGTCGCCGGCCGCGTGCGAGACGCCCTCGAACCGGTCACCCTTTAGTGTCGCGAAGCGTTTGCACAGATCAAGTTGCGACGCGGCGAGCACATTGACGACATAATGACTGTTCGTGCGGAACACCGGCATCGATGCGGAGCGCGTCGACAGGCTCCACAGCACGAGCGGAGGCGACAGCGAAACGGAATTGAACGAGCTGGCGGTGATACCGATCAGTTGACCCGACGGTGAGCGGGTCGTGACGATCGTGACACCGGTGGCGAACTCGCCTAACGCGCGGCGAAACGCAGCGGCGTCGAAATTGGGCGGCGTGGCGCGCTTCATGGGTTCAGGGTCTCCCGCGGCGCCTTGTGGGCGATCGGTCCCGCGCGGACGGAGGAAAAAACTGAATCGAAGGTCATGTAGATTTTCGTCGAATTGACCCAATTTTAGCGGAATCGCGCTGCGGTCCCGCCAAGACCCCACGGTTATGGAGCAAGCCGTGCGCGGCGCGAGCCCTGCAACCGGTTCACCGTGGCACGTGGAACGGTTGGTGCATCAGTCGCAATACAGCACTCGAACAAAGGAGCGAGCAGCATGAGTCAGTCAGTCGAAACCGCCACGCTCGGCGGCGGATGTTTCTGGTGTCTCGAAGCGGTGTATCTGGATGTCGATGGTGTGACGTCGGTGGAGTCGGGTTATGCGGGCGGTCAAGTCGATCATCCGTCGTACGAACAGGTGTGCGACGGCAATACCGGCCATGCGGAAGTGGTGAAGGTCGAGTTCGATCCGGCGAAGATCAGCTATCGCGAGATTCTCGATATCTTCTTTGCGATTCACGATCCGACACAGTTGAACCGGCAGGGCAACGACGTCGGCACGCAATACCGGTCGGTGATCTTTACGCACTCCGATGCGCAGCGCGACACCGCCTTGCAGACGATTCGCCAGATCGGCGCGGAAGGCCTCTACGACGGCCAGATCGTCACGCAGGTGTTGCCGCTCGACGGCAATTACTGGCCGGCTGAAGCCTATCATCAGAACTATTTCGCACAGCATCCGAATCAGGGCTACTGCTCATTTGTCGTTGCACCGAAGGTCGCCAAGTTCCGGCAGAAGTTCGCGCACCGGATCAAGAGCAGCCGGGTCTGAGCGAGGTGCCGGCGCGCGGCGTTGCGCGGTTTCGCGCAGCTTCATTGCGTGCGCCGCCTTCTCTTCAACCCGAGAGCCGCGCGCAGGCAGCCGCGATGTCGCGCGCGAGTTCCACGCAGCTAAGCGGCGCCGAACCTTCGGCCTTGTTATTCACCGCGATCAACACCGGCTGACCGGCGATCGCATAGCGTGCCGCGAGCTCGGCGAGCGCGGTGCGCGTGGCCGGGTCTTCATCGACGAGTTTGTCGAACGGGTCGTACTTGGCCTTCGCCTGCTCGTACTTGAAGCCGCGGTGCAGACTCCAGCGCACGATCAGCGGGCCGGCCGGCACGTCGTCGAGTAACGCGAGCGCAGCCGCTTGCCGCAGCGTGTCCGGCATCCGCGCATGCAGACCGACGCAATAGCGCACGCCGGCCGCTTTCAGCATCCTGATAAAGCGCGGCGTCAGCAGGCACGCATCGCGAATTTCCACCGCATAGCAACTGCCTTCAGGCAGCGTCGGGAGCGCGGCCAGAAAGGCGGCGAGCCGCTCGACAAAGGCTGCCGGCTGCGCAAGCATCGCGTCGGGCAGCGGCGAGAACTGGAACACGAGCGCGCCCGCCCTGGCGCCGAGGCCGTCGATACACGGCCGCACGAATTCGTCGGCGGCAAGCTGGGCATTCAGAAAACACGGGTTGGGCGACACCGGTTCACCGCGTTCCGCGCGCATGGTCGCGTCGGTCACGAGCGCCGGCGCCTTCACGATGAAGCGGAAGTGCTCGGGCACCTGTTGCGCGTAGCGCAGATACTCAGCGAGCGTGAGCGGTTTATAGAAAGAACGGTCGATGCTGACCGTGCGCAGCAGCGGGTGCGCGCCGTAGGCGGTGAGGCCGTCGCGCGACAGCTTGCTGTTGCTGTAGTCGTCGCCGTACACGATGCCGCGCCAGCCGGGAAACGACCATGTCGACGTACCCAGGTGCACGTGCGGCGGCAGCGCGCTCGCGACGGCAATGACATCGGCGTTCGGTTCGGCGGCGAGCACACCCTTCGCGCGCCGCTTGCCGGATTGGGCGGGAGCCGGTTCGGGTGACGCAGATTCGCGACGCTCGCCGGCGGCCCCGGATTGGGTTGGCGTTTTTTCTTCCCACAGCGATGCCCCGGCGGGGTCGCGGGGTTCGCCCACCTGCGGAGTGGCAGTGCGGGCCGACGAGCCTGCGGAAGATTCGCCGTCGTTCGGGCTGTGAGTCGGGCTATGAGTCGGGCTGTGAGTCGGCGGGCTGTGATCCTCGCCGTGATTCAAGCTGTAATTCAGGCTTAAATTCGACGAAGGCAACTGCACAGGCGCGGCGTCAGCGGACGAATCGCCCACTGCCTCACCAAACATATCGAGTTGTCCGGCTGGCACGTTGTCGGCGCGTGCGCGGCTCGCTTCCATCGATTCCTTTTCTTGTTCATGCGAGCGCCGGATCGCGTCAGCGACGCGTCCGGCGCGCGGTGCTTCAGTCTCTCACCATACCGGCCCACATTCCGTTCACGAGCGGGCGTGTTCAAAGCGGCGTGTCGTAGATATACCGCCGCGACCACGGCAGCGTCTTCGCGCTGCGGCCGGCCCGGCGGCAAACCACCTGGTAGATCGACACATCGTCGTGCTCGAACGCATACGAGCAGCCCGCGAGATACACACGCCAGATGCGGAATTTCTGATCATCGACGAGCTTCCTTGCCTGGTCGGCCTTCGCCTCGAAGTTCTCGGTCCAGATATCGAGCGTGCGTGCATAGTGGCGACGCAGGCTTTCGATGTCGAGCGCCTCGATGCCACCGCGCTGCATCGCGTCGAGCACGAGGCTGATATGCGGCAATTCGCCGGCCGGGAACACGAAGCGGTCGATAAATTCGCCGCCGCCTAGCGATGTCTCACCGCTGTCGGCATCGCTCGACGTTATGCCGTGGTTCATCGCAACACCGTCTTCGGCGAGCAGATCGTGCATTTTCCTGAAGTAGCCGGGCAGGTTCTTGCGCCCGACGTGCTCGAACATGCCGACGCTCGTGATCCGGTCGAACTGGCCTTCGAGGTCGCGATAATCCTGCAGACGAATTTCGATCTTGTCCTCGAGGCCCGCCGCTTTCACGCGCTCGGTGGCGAGATCGAACTGGTTTTGCGACAACGTGACGCCGACGCAGCGTGCGCCGAACTTCCGCGCCGCGCGCAACACAAGGGCGCCCCAGCCGCAGCCGATGTCGAGCAGCCGCTGGCCCGGTTGCACCTGAATCTTTCGCAGGATATGGTCGATCTTCTTCAGTTGCGCGGTGGCGAGGTCTTCGTCGCCGTTCTCGAAGTACGCGCACGAGTAGACCATGTTCTCGTCGAGCCACAGCTTGTAGAAGTCGTTGGAAACGTCGTAGTGGTACTGGATCGCCTTCTTGTCCGACGCTTTCGTGTGATTGAAGTAGCGCGTGACGCGAGCGAGCTTGCTCGTGCTGGTGACGGTACTGCGTGCCAGCGAGTAGCCGATGTTGATCACATCGGACAGCTTGCCTTCGATGTCGATCTTGCCCTTTACATATGCTTCGCCGAGATTGTCGAGGCTCGGGTCGAGCAATAGCGGCATCGCCGACGCGCTATTGACCTTCAACGTGACCTGCGGCTCGGTGAACTGGCCGAAGTCATGCTTCTGACCGTCCCACAACACAAGGCGGGCGGGTAGATTCGATTTCGTCCGCACTTCGTCGACCCATTGCGACAGCTTCTTCTCCCAGAACATTCGAACCCTCCGTATCCAATGAATCAAAGCAAAAGCCTGTCGAATCGGCTTGCGCCTGCGGAGTGCCGGACAGCTTGCGCGGCGGTGAGCCAGATCCGTTTAGCGTATGCGGCCCGACTGCAGCCGCGCCTCTTCCCGGTATTGCCGGTGTACAGCTGGATCAGGGTGACAGGCGGGCGATTCGCCAGGAGCCGCTGCCGTCGCGCGTATAGCGCATCCGGTCGTGCAGCCGGGAGGGCCGGCCTTGCCAGAATTCGATCGTATCGGGGACCACGCGGTAGCCGCCCCAGTGCGGCGGACGCGGCGGATGGTCGCCGTATTTCGCACTGATTTCACGTTCGCGCGCTTCGAGCGCTGCGCGATTTTCAATGACCTGACTCTGCTCGGACGCCCACGCGCCGATGCGCGATTCGAGCGGCCGCGACGCGTAGTACGCATCGCTTTCTGCGGGGCTCGTCATTTCGACGCTGCCCTCGATGCGCACCTGGCGCTCGAGTTCGATCCAGTGAAATAGCAGGCTCGCGCGCGGATTGTCCGCGAGTTCGCGGCCTTTGCGGCTTTCGTAGTTGGTGAAGAACACGAACCCGCGAGCGTCGACGCCTTTGATCAGAACGATGCGTGCAGAGGGATGGCCCCGGGAATCGACGGTCGCGAGGGTCATCGCGTTGGGTTCCGGCAGTTGGGCTTCGATGGCCTGAGCGAACCACTTTTCGAACTGGAGGATCGGGTCGCGCTCCAGGTCGGCCTCGTCTAGCGAACCGCGCGAATAGTTTTTTCGAAGTTCTGCAAGTGAGCTCATGTTGTTATGCAAGCGCTACAGTAGGGCCAGTATAGCGAAGGACGCATTTCCTTGTAGCCAAACAGGTCAATCACGCTGTTTACTGTGGCGGGAGAACAGGCCGCCGGCACTCGTTCGACCGAAGGCATGGCCGGAATGACGAGCGAAATCGGCGCTTGCGCGATCAGGCAGAATAGAGGCTTCGCCTGCCGGCCACGGCCGTTTGCAAACTATCAAGCCGATCATGTCAGTTCCTCTTGCTCACCTCACCACGCCTAACGATGTTACTACCAGCCACAGCGGGATTGAAGCCGACCGTGCGCGGCGCTTCGGCGGTGTGGCGCGGCTGTACGGTGCGGCGGCGCTGGCCGCGTTCGAACGCGCGCATGTCGCGGTAATCGGCATCGGCGGCGTCGGGTCGTGGGCGGTCGAAGCGCTCGCGCGCAACGCGGTCGGCAGGCTGACGCTGATCGATCTCGACAACGTCGCCGAGAGCAACACGAACCGGCAGATCCACGCGCACGACGGCAACTACGGCAAGCCGAAAGTCGACGCGATGGCCGAACGCATCGGGCTGATTGATCCGCAGTGCGACGTGCGTGTCGTCGAAGACTTTATCGAACCGGGCAATTTCGACGTGCTACTGGCCGGCGGCTTCGACTACGTGATTGACGCGATCGACAGCGTG
This sequence comes from Paraburkholderia humisilvae, assembly GCF_902859855.1. Lineage (GTDB taxonomy): Bacteria > Pseudomonadota > Gammaproteobacteria > Burkholderiales > Burkholderiaceae > Paraburkholderia > Paraburkholderia humisilvae. Next base: position 354,105 of record NZ_CADIKH010000001.1, on the reverse strand, counting down.
CGCACGAAAACCGCGCTGATCGCATGGTGCGTCGAGCACGGACAGCCGTTGATCACGGTCGGCGGCGCGGGCGGTCAACTCGACCCGACACGCATTCGCATCGCCGATCTCGCGCAAACGATTCAAGATCCGCTGCTGTCGAAGGTCCGTGCGCAATTGCGCAAGCATCATGGTTTTCCGCGCGGGCCGAAGGCGAAGTTCAAGGTGAGCGCGGTCTATTCGGAAGAGCCGCTGATCTATCCGGAAGCGGCCGTCTGCGATATCGACGAAGAAGCGGAGCATGTCGCGACGTCGCCGGGCCATGCAGGGCCGGTCGGCCTCAATTGCGCGGGGTTCGGCTCGAGCGTGTGCGTGACGGCGAGCTTCGGTCTGGCCGCTGTCGCCCATGTGCTGCGTGCACTGGCGCAGCGGGCGGCGGCGTGATGCATTGTGCAATGCGTAACGGAAGGCGGATAGCGGCTTGAAAACAACGAGGCGGCGCTTGATGTACCCCGCCTATACCCGTTCGTATCCGCTACACCGCCTCTTCTTCGTCTGCGCTGAGCTCACTTCGCCTGCGTCAGAACAGCGCAGCGCTTAGTTTGCGCCGCCACTTCGCGACCAGTTCCGGATGGTGAGCGGCCAGATCGAACACGGACAGCATCGTTTTGCGACCAATATCATCGCGATAACCGCGGTCGCGTCTGACAATCTCCAATAGCTGTTCCAGTGCACCTTCGTACTTGTGGCGCGCGATGAACGCGCTCGCCAGATCGAAGCGCGCATCGAGATCGTCCGGGCGCTCGGTCACACTGGCTTCGAGCGCATCGGTCGGCGGCAGGTCCGCCGCCGCATCGAGCGCGTCGACGCGCGTCCTGATCGCGTTAAAGCGGGCATCGATGCCTTGCGTGGTTTTCGGCGACAGCAGGTCGATCTGCTGGCGTGCTTCGTCGACGCGACTGTCCGCGAGCAGCAGTTCGATCAGGTCCATCCGCGCGTCGTCGTAGCCCGGGTCGAATGCGAGCGCTTCTTTAAGGTAATCGTAAGCCTCGCCGCGCTGGCCTTCCGCCAGTGCGCCGGCGGCCGCTCCGCGTGCCGCTTCGGCGCCGTTCGGCACGAGCCGGTCAAGGAACGCCCGCAACTGGCCCTCCGGCAGCACGCCGATAAATTGATCGACGGGCCGGCCATCCGCAAATGCAACGACGTGCGGAATGCTGCGCACCTGGAAGTGCGCGGCAAGCTCCTGATTCTCGTCGACGTTCACCTTCGCGAGCTTCCATTTGCCGTCGTATTCGGCTTCGAGTCGTTCCAGCATCGGGCTTAACGTCTTGCAAGGTCCGCACCATGGCGCCCAGAAGTCGACCAACACCGGCGCGAGCGTCGAGCCGGCGATTACGTCTTTTTCGAAAGTGGCCAGTGTGGTGTCCATCGCATCCTCGTCGTCAAGCGGTTGATACGGTCAATTGAGGGCATGATGCGCCAATTCAATATGGAGCGGAACAGCAAGCGCGCTGCCATGTCCGGCTGCCTGCCGTTAGCGAGGCTTGCGCTCGGGCAGCGGAATCCATTCGGTTTCGCCGGGTACCTGGCCCATTTGCTGGTTCGTCCACGCGAGCTTCGCGCGTTCGATCTTGTCGCGCGAGCTCGACACGAAATTCCACTCGATAAAGCGCTCGCCCTCCAGCTTTTCGCCGCCGAGCAGCATGACTGTTGCGCCGCCCTTGCTGGCGAGCGTCACCGTTTCGCCGGGTACCAGCACGGCCATCTGCGCGGGTTCGAGTGGGGTGTCGTCAATCGACAGGTCGCCTTCGACCAGATAGACGCCGCGCTCGTCGTGCTCCGGTTCGAGCGCGAACGCGCTGCCTGGCGTGAATTGCGCGGTCGCGTACAGGGTGCCGGAGAAGGTGCGGGTCGGAGCGGTATGGCCGAACGCAGTACCCGCTATCAGGCGCAGCGCGACGCCGTTGCGCTCGAATTGCGGCAGCGTGGACGCCGCGTGATGTTCGAACGACGGCGCACAGTCTTCATCGGCAATCGGCAGCGCGACCCATGTCTGGATGCCGTGCACCCGCGAGCCGCGCGCGCGTTCCTCATCGGGCGAGCGCTCCGAGTGGACGATGCCGGAGCCGGCGGTCATCCAGTTGACGTCGCCGGGTACGATTTTCTGCAGCGAACCGAGGCTGTCGCGGTGCATGATCGCGCCGTCGAACAGATAGGTGACCGTCGCGAGGCCGATATGCGGGTGCGGGCGCACGTTGATGCCGGAGCCGGCGGGCAGCGTGGCCGGACCCATATGATCGAAGAAGATGAACGGGCCGACCAGGCGCGCGGCCATCGCGGGCAGCACGCGCCGCACGGCCAGGTCGCCGATGTCGCGCAGGTGGGGCGTCAGAACCGCTTTGATCGATGAGGACATAGTGTTGGGGGATTGGTCGGTAGGGCGGGATGGTCATTCTACTGCCCTCACGCGCAAACCGACGGCAACGGTGCGCGCCGCCCTGCCGATGGCGATACGGGTAGGGCGGGCGCGATCAAGGCGGTCGCATAGGCGGTGACGCGCCTGCCTGATTCGCGCGTGTGGCCGCTGTTGTGCCGCAGTGGGTGGCCTGAGCGGCTGACGGAAGCGGCCGGGCCAAGGCCGCCAGGGGACGCAACAAGCGGGCGCAACAAGCGGGCGCAACAAGCGCCGCGTGTCAGGTCCTCGGCGAGTCTGAGTCGGGCAGGGGGCCGCGCGTGCTGCTGCCCGACTGCAGACGCTTGCGTATCTGTCCGGGGCACTGGTCGCTGACGCGGCGAAACCAGTGGCCGAATGAATCGCTCGACGAGAAACCGAGCATCGCGGCGAGCTGCTCGTTCGATGCGCCACTCGCGATGCCGCGCCAGGCTTCGGCCAGTAGCAGACGGTTATGCCATTCCCTGAACGAAAGCCCGGTGTCCTTGCGCAGCAGGCGGGCCAGCGTGCGGTCGGTCGCGCCGACCTGCCGACCCCATTCCGCGAGGCTTTTGCGCTGCGCCGGATTTGCGACCAGGCTGTCGGCGATTTTCTTCAGCCGCGCATCCTGCGGCAGCGGTAACGCGAGCGTGCTGCCCGGCACGGAACGAATCTCGTCGAACAGGATATCGAGCATCGCGGTGCGGCGCGCGTCGGTCAGCGGCGACCGCGTGTCGGCCAGCCGTTCGCACAGCGCGACGATCAATAGCGATGCGTCGATCAGTTTGACGGCGGGCAGGCCGCACGCCCGCGCCTGCTCCGCAGGAAGGTAAAGAACCAGCAGCTCGACGCGGTCGAAAGCGGAGCCCCAATGGACGACATCCGGCGGTATCCATACCGCCATATTGCGCTTAAGCAGCCATCGCTGATCCTGCGTATGGCCATAGAGCACACCGCTTCGCACCAGCACGAACTGGCCGGGAGCATGCCGATGGGGCTCCGTATTCTGCTCTGACCGGCGGTGCAGTGTCCGCTCGACGATCAACGCGTGTTGCTGAGGTTCTTTGCCATTCATTTGGACTGCTAGTCATGATCCACCTGGTACTGCGCCGGCAGAAACAGCGAAACGATCAACCCCGCCAGCATGGCCGAGCCGAGTATGGTAAAGCAAGTCTGGAATGACGCGTCACCTGACAGTCGCAGTTGAATGGTGCCGAGCGCGTTGACGCCGAGCGCGGCCCCGAGGTTGCGCAGGCACTGTACCGTTGATGTCCAGCTGGCCAGCCTGCCGACCGGTGCGCTATTTTGCGCGAAGACGAGCGTCGTGGTCGCCGCAAAACCCATTCCGAGGCCGACCAGCGCCAATGCGGCGGCGGCGAGCGGCACGAGTTGGTGCTCAAGGGCAAAGGGCATGGTGAAACAACCGGCGGCGAGCAGAAGCATGCCGGCGCCCGCCATGGTCCGGTAACCCGCGCGGGCGAGTCGTGCGCCGCATAGCGCCGCACCGGCCACCCAGCCGAGCGCAGCCATCATGACGATCACGCCAGTCGAGAGCGACGCTCCGGCCATCGGTTTTAGCACAAGGGGGGCAAGCGTAACGGATGCGAACAGGCCGCCGCTCGACAGCAGCACGATGCCAGTGGCGGACAGAAGCGCCCGACGCTGGAAAAACGCGAGCGGTAGCGGGCTGCGTTGCCGGTCCGGCGCAATGCGTGCGACGAGCAGCGCCGACGCGGCGGCTGCTGCGCCGAAGAGTCCGTACTGTACTTGAGTGGTGTCGCCTGGTTGAGAGACGAGCAGCAGCACGCTGCACAGCAGAATGATCATCAACGCCTGTGCGGGCAAGTCGACTCGCGCATTGCCCGCAGGCTTTCCGACACCCGGTGCGATGCATAGCATCGACAGCGCAGCGACGCCGACCGGCAGGTTGAACCAGAAAATCGCGCGCCAGCCGAACGCGACGTCCAGCGCGCTGCCGAGCAGCGGCCCGGCGACGGCCGATAATCCCCAAACGGTGCTGAGCATGCCTTGCATACGGCCGCGGCGCTCGGCATCGAAAAGGTTCGCCAGCATCGAGTAGGCAAGCACGATAATGCCGCCCGCGCTCGCGCCTTGCAGCACGCGGGCGGCGATCAGCAGCGGCATGGAAGGACTGAGTGCGGCGCATGCCGACGCGGCGAGAAACACGATCAGACATAACTTCAGCACCGCGGACACGCCGAGCCGGTCCGCGCAGGCGCCGGCGAGCGGCGCGACCAGCGCCACCGGCAGCAGGAACCCGGACATGATCCACGGATAGAGCTCGGGCGTTCCCAATTGAGCAGCGATGGACGGCAGCGCGGTGCTGACAATCGTGCTGTCGACGGCAGCCAGAAACAGCGCGGCGATGACGCTTGCGACGGCAAGCCGGCTGTCTTTAAGGCTGGTGGCGGTGGATTCGAGGATGGCTTCTTTCATACGGCACCTGACGGTCAATGAGCGTGCACGCGAGGGGCCGAAGAAAACCGTGTGAGCATCGCGGCTGTGTCTTCATCGATCCCATCGTCCACCTTGCGTATCAGATCGCCGGATTGCACGATCTCGCGAAAGCGCAGCGTGATGTCGAGCTGCGTGCGGGCGGCGGCATTGCCTTCGGTGTAGTCGAGGTCGAACGCCGCCTTGACGGTCTCGGCGCTTGCGATCGCCAGTTGCGTGTTCAACGATTCCGTGTCGTCAATCAGGCGGTGCATGCGCTGGCGGTCGGCGACGCTGAGCGCCGGGACGATGTCGTCGAACACCGCGTGGTCGCACTGGATGTGGCGCGCCTCGTCGAGCCCGTGAAAATGCAGCAGTTGGGTCAGGAAACGGTGCTGCATCGGGTCGAGCACCTTGAGGCGGCGTTCGAACACGGTGATGACGGATTCCCCGACATAAGCGGCCGAGCACAACGCCGCCAGTTTGATCAGCGGCGACTCGTTGCCGCTGTAAAGCTCGACGCGCTCGCGGAACAGATTGCCGGTCAGCTTGATATCGCGCCCGGAAAGGTGGCGCACATACTGATAGAAGCTGTTTGCGTGATTGATCTCTTCGGCCGCGAAGCAGGAAAGCGCGTGGTATAGCGTGTCTCCCGCGCTGAGCGGCGTACGCTCGGCCTGCATTTCGCAGACGATCCGGCACAGCACCGTCGCGACGTGCATCTCGAGCTCCGCAAGCTGCGACAGTTCCTTGTACAGGTAAGCGATAGCCTTTTTTTCCTGACCTGCGTCGCCGATCAGCGCTTGCGACAGAAACAGCAGTTCGTCGGGGCCGGCTGCATGTTCCCAGCGCATGCGGTTCGGGTGCAGATAGTGCAGATGGGCGTCATGATTGATGGGCTTGAAACGGTTCATGATGATCGGGCCTTGTTCACGAAACAGATGAAAGTGCGTTGAAAATGCTGCGGGCTTTGTCTTCGATCGCGCGCCGGCCATGCATCACGCGCGTGTTGTCGATCAGCACGACGTCGCCGGTCTGCCAGCCGATCTCCGCCGTGAATCGCTCGCAGAGCGCTTCGAGTTCGACGAGCAGCGCCTGCGGTATCGCGCCGCCGTTCGCGAACGTGATTTCCGGTTTTTCGTAGTGGTTCGACGGCCCGAACAGGCTGTTCGCGAAGTTATGCGTCAGGTGCGGATTGATATGGCTCGCGCGAACCGCGGGGACCTGGAAGCGGTAGCGCACCGAGCCGTCGTCGTTAAGCGTGAGGCGGGTTCCGGTCCGGCCTTGGGTCAAGGACAGCAGGTGACCGAAGGTCGCGTCCTTTGTGCAGGCGAGATGCTGCCCCTGAGAGGCGAGCGCGTGAAACGCGTAGGTTTTCCAGCGTTGTTCGTCGACGCGCCGCGCGTAGACGATGTCCTGCGCATCGAATGCGGCCTTTTGCGCGGCCGTCATCTGCCGGTAGACCGCTTTGCCGTCGCACACGGTGGTCTGCGAGCCGCGTGCCGGCGCGGTCTGGCAATAGAACCAGCACAGGTCCGGCCAGAACGGGCTGTTGCCGTTCTCGCAATGTAAACCGACACGGTCATAGCCGGCGTCCACCTTCTGCGCGGTGTCGCCGTCGAATCGGCGGGCCGGGTCAAGGCTGATCGTGGTACTGGTCGCACGGACAAGCCGTGAGAACGCGTCGATGCCGTGCTGAAACCCTCGCAGCACGAGATAGCCATGCTCGGCAAGCTGGCCAAGCAGATACGCCGGCGCGAGCCGGGCCAACTCCGCGTGGTTCAGTGATTCGACGACGAGCCCTGAGCCGCCGGCGTGTGCGGATTCACGGATGTTCATGGACGGATGGATCCTTTTGCAGGGACAAGAAGGGGGCAATCGCGTCGCGTCGCGGTCGCCCGGTGACGGTGAATAGTTGTGCCATCACGTCCGGGCTGTGTTCGATCAGCAAGGGCGTATGGATGTGTTCAATCTCGCTCAGGTGTCGGCGCGCATAATCGGCGATTGCCAGCCTGATTTCATCCGCGCGCGACCGATCGGCTACGACGAAAATGCCGCCGAGGAACTGACGGTCGTCGCCATAGACGATCACGTGCAGCACGCCGGGCACCGAGCGGTACGCGGACTCGAGCCATTCCGGCGACACATTGCGGCCATTCGCGGTGATGATCAGCGTCTTCTTGCGGCCTGTGATCGTGACAAAGCCTTCGCTGTCGCGGGTGGCGAGATCGCCGGTGTGCAGCCAGCCGTCGTCGTCGACGATGCAACTGCTTGGATCGTCGTTCGAGTAGCCGGCGAACAGCGACGTGCTGCGCAAACAGAGCTCGCCATCGTCGGCCACGCGCACCTCGACGTGCGGCAGCGGCTGGCCGACTGTGCCGATGCGGTTTGCGCCCCGGTGGTTCCACGTTGCGACGGAACTGTTTTCACTGAGCCCGTAGCCCTGATAGACCGGAATGCCGAGCTGATCGAGCGTCGTCAGCGTCTGGTTGGCGACCGGGGCGCCGCCGGCCGCCAGCAGCGGCGCCGTCGGCCGGCCGAACAGCGCGTGCAGCGCGTCGGCCCGGCCGGCGAGGCGGATCGCTTGCGCAGCCAGCGCTTCGACGAGTGCCGGCGTCAACGTCAGCGCCGATGCCCGCGCGGCCCGGATGATCTCCAGCCGATCGGCGGCGATGACGCCAGGACTGCCCAGCGGCAGCATGTCGGCGGGCGGTAGCAGCAGTGCGCCGCCCGACGTTAGCGGCAGGTAAATGGCTGTGACCTGTTCGATCAGCAGACTGAACGGCACGAGGCTCAGATAGCGGCGATAGTCGTCCTTGCTGGCACGTTGCCACAGCGCCGATACCAGCGCGTCGAGGCCGTCGCGGCGTATGCGCACACCCTTTGGCCGGAACGTCGTACCCGACGTGTGCACGACCTTGACGATGCGGTCCGGTCCCGATAGCGCGGCGCGCGACGTGGGCGCCGCCGCGCTCTGTTGCTGATAGTGTCCGAAGACCACGTGCATCGTGTTGCGCGGCAAATCGAGGCCTGTTTCCAGCCATTCCTGCAGACGCATCGCACCCGATGCGTCGGTCAGCACCACTGCGCAGTTCTGCAGCAGCCAGCCGGCCTGCGGCGCCGAGAACGCGAGTGGGACCGGCACTTGCGTGCAGCCGGCAAGCATCAGGGCGAGATCGGCGAGTACCCACTCGGCGCTGTTGCCCATGACCACCCCAACCTGGGCGTCCGCTGCGACACGGCGGAGGATGCGCGTGCACAGACCCTGCGCCTGTTCGACCAGAGTCCGATAGCTGCACAGAATTTCTTCATCGAATGAGCATCCGCTACCGCGGCCGAATTGAACGATCGCTGCGGCGTTTGGCGTTCTTTCAGCCTGCAGGAGAATTTCTGTGAGAATATTCATGCGGCAACCTGCGAAATGCCTGATTTTGGGTGGGCCAAATTCTCGAATTCGGAAAATACAAACCGCCCACAAAACTGATTAAATAAATGGCCGCATCGCCCAATTAGAACGACGCCGGTTTGCGGCGCCTGATCGTAATAACTGCCCCATTGGGATTTTTCTTCTACGGACAACCGGTCGGCCGAAGCGTTTGCCAGAATGTCGAACGGAATCTGATGGAAATCGAACAGTTTGCGTAGGCGGCCGGTCGCGGTGCAGAGCACGGCCTGTGTGCCCATCCCCCACGCAACGATCGGCACGAGGCGGATCAGGTCGCCCGCCGCAATGGCTTTGTCCGACGCGAGCGAACCCACCTCCGCGATGGTTTGACGCTGAACCTCATGCTGCGTGGACTGGAAGATCGCCTCTTCGAGGGGCGCGTCGAGATACCGCTCCGAAAACAGCCGGGTGCGTTGCGACGCGAACGAGATGCCCGCGCAGGCGGTCAGCTTGCCCGACTGGCGGTCGGTGCTCGAGATGATGTAATCCGGGTCGGGTCGGACCGTCGCAGCATGGTGCTGCAGATAGATGCGTGAAATGAATTCGCGGGCTGCCTGTGCGGCCGAACTGCTCCGGCCAATGATGTCGATCTGCGTGGAAAATGCCGGGCCATGCCGCCGGCTATGCAGAAAACTTCGCATTCTTTTTCTCCGCTTCTTTCGTGTATTTTCGTGAACATGCAATTTAAATGCGCAGCGGATTAAGAAGAATGTTCGGCAACGACAAAATGCCGATTAACACAGACAGAATGAAAATCAGGTAATGAAAAAATAAACGGCCACTTCGAGTGGCCGTGTTTGAAGAAAAGGAGTGCGTGATAAATGCGGTGAAAATAAAACGTGTGCCGGTTCGTATCGTTCAGGTCATCCGGTTCTTCGCGAGTGGCGGGTTCGCCGCGAAATAGCGCTTGATCCCGTTCATGATCGCGGTCGCCATCCGGTCGCGGTACGCGTCGTCGTTCAGACGCCGTTCTTCGTCCGGGTTGCTGATGAACGCGGTCTCGACGAGGATCGAAGGAATATCCGGCGCCTTCAGCACGGCAAACCCGGCTTGCTCGACCGAACCCTTGTGCAGCTTGTTGATGTCGCCGATTTCCTTCAGCACGAAATTGCCGTAACGCATCGAGTCGCGGATCTGCGCGGTGGTCGACATATCGAACAGCGCACGGTTGACCGCCGCATCGGTCGATTTGATGTTGATGCCGCCGATCAGATCCGACGAGTTCTCCTTGTTCGCCATCCAGCGCGCCGCCGCGCTCGACGCACCGTGGTCCGACAGCGCGAACACCGACGAGCCGCTTGCTTCGGGCGTTGTAAACGCATCGGCGTGAATCGATACGAACAGGTCCGCGCCGACGCGCCGCGCCTTCTGCACGCGCACGTTGAGCGGCACGAAGAAGTCGGCGTCGCGCGTCATCATCGAGCGCATGTTCGGCTGCGCATCGATCTTGGTGCGCAGCCTCTTCGCGATGTCGAGCGCGACGTGTTTTTCGTAGGTGCCGCTGCTGCCGATCGCGCCTGGATCTTCGCCGCCGTGGCCGGGGTCGATCGCAACCGTCAGAAGCCGCACGGTGTTGCGCTTGCCCTTTGGTGTGGTGAACGTGTAGGTGTCGCTGGTCTCGTCATCGGGGCTGCTGTCGTCATTGCCCGCGAGTGCCGCGGGCGGCGGCTGTGTCGACTTTGCGGGCGCGCGCGGCGTAGGCGCCGGGTTCACCCGCGCCTGCGTTTGAGCGCGTGGCGCGGCGGGCGCCGCTGGCGCCGCCGACGGGCCGGAAGGCGCAGACGCATCGTTCTGCGCGTACTTCTCGAAGAAGGCATCGCTGTTGTCAGCCGTGGCGGGCGGCGACGAAGGACCGTTGAGCGTCGCGTTCGGCGGTGCGCTTTGTTCCTGCAGACGCTGTTCCTTGCGCTCGGTCTGCGCGAGGAGGTCCATCAGCGGGTCCGGCGCGACGGCTGGATACAGGTCGAACACGAGACGGTACTTGTACGAACCGACCGGCGGCAGCGTGAACACTTGCGGCTTGACCTCGCCCTTCAGATCGAACACGAGCCGCACGACATGCGGTTGGTACTGCCCGACCCGCACGGATTGAATCTGCGGATCGTTCGGTGCGATCTTCGATACGAGGTCTTTCAGCGCCTGGTCGAGATCGAGGCCGCTCAGATCGACAACGAGTCGATCGGGACCCTGCAACAGTTGCTGGGTGTTCTGCAGCGGCTGGTCCGACTCGATCGTGACACGCGTGTAGTCGCGCGCCGGCCATACGCGCACGCCGAGCACCGAGCTTGCCCACGCGAGTCGCGGCACGGCGAGCCCCAGCACGAGGGTCGACGCGCCGGCGCATAGAATCTGGCGGCGCCGCCAGTTGTGCGACGCGGTGGCGGCGGATTCGATCGAGCGGAACGGTTTGATCAACATCTTTCGAGACATGCTTTTCCTGATTCGCTGTACGCCTGGGCGGTCAGCCTGCGCCCCTCGCCGTCGACTTCCAGCGAGAAGATCAGATCGGGCACACCCAGCAAAGCTCCTGCGCGCTGCGGCCATTCGACAAGGCAGATCGCGCCGCTGTCGAAATACTCGCGAAAGCCCGCATCGGCCCATTCGGCCGGATCGTTGAAGCGGTAAAGATCGAAGTGATAGAGCTCGAGTTCCCCATCGGGCCGGTGCACCGCGTAAGGCTCGACGAGCGTGTAGGTCGGGCTGCGCACGCGGCCGGCGTGACCGAGCGCGCGCAAGGTCGCGCGCACGAGCGTGGTCTTGCCGGCGCCGAGATCGCCGACGAGATGCACCTGCAAACCGTTGAACACGTGATGACCGTTGCGTTGCGTTTCGCGTTCGGCTTCGAGCGCTCGCGCAAAACGTTCGCCGAAAGCCGCGGTGGCGGCTTCGTCCGCGAGCGTGATGGTGCGCTCAAGCAGGACGTCGGCAGTGGGGTGTGTCGCGTGGTCGGGTTGATCGGGCATTCTCGTAAAATGACGTGATGGACCGAAGCCAGCAGCATCCCGTTTCCGGCACGCCCGACTCCAACGGCGGCCCGCACACTCTGTCGCCCCTTCAGCATCATGTCGATGAAGCGGCGCTGGCCGCGCTCGCATCGCGCATCAAGACGTGGGGACGCGAACTGGGTTTCGGCGAGGTCGGTATCAGCGATACGGACCTCGCGGATGCCGAGGCGGGCCTCGCGGCATGGCTCGACGCGGGCTGGCACGGCGAGATGGATTATATGGCCAAACACGGGATGAAACGCGCACGGCCGGCCGAGCTTGTGGCCGGCACGCTACGCGTGATTACCGCGCGAATGGCCTATCTGCCCGCATCGACAGAAGCTGGAAAGGGCGTTGAAAGCGATGCCGCGCGCGAACCACGCGCTTGCACACGCGGCAAACAGCGCGCGGCAATGCCGGGCCGGCATGACTGGCGCAGCGACGAACACGCGCGTCTGGCTGACCCGGGCGCGGCCGTCGTGTCGATCTACGCGCGCGGCCGCGACTATCACAAGGTCATGCGCAACCGTCTGCAGCAGCTCGCGGAGCGCATCGAGCACGAGGTGGGCGCATACGGCTTCCGGGTGTTTACCGATTCGGCGCCGGTGCTTGAGGTCGAACTCGCGCAGAAAGCCGGGGTCGGCTGGCGTGGCAAGCACACGCTGCTGTTGCAGCGCGATGCGGGTTCGCTGTTTTTTCTCGGCGAGATTTATGTCGATCTGCCGTTGCCCACCGACGCGCAGCGCACGCCCGAGCGCGCGCCGCAGACTGCGGGTGCGCATTGCGGCCATTGCACGCGCTGCATCGAAGCCTGCCCGACCGGCGCGATCGTCGCACCGTACAAGGTCGATGCGCGGCGCTGCATCTCGTATCTGACAATCGAACTGAAGGGCAGTATTCCCCAGGATTTACGGCCGCTGATCGGTAATCGTGTATACGGCTGCGATGACTGTCAGCTGGTGTGTCCATGGAACAAATTCGCGCAGGCGGCGCCGGTTGCGGACTTCGACGTGCGTCACGGGCTCGACCGTGCATCGTTGACCGACCTGTTCGGCTGGAGCGCGCAGGACTTCGACACGCGCATGCAGGGCAGCGCGATCCGCCGGATCGGCTATGAATGCTGGCTGCGCAACCTGGCAGTCGGGATGGGCAATGCGTTGCGCGCCGATCCGGCGAGCCTGGCGCCCCATGCGCGCGCGGCGATTGTCGACGCGTTGCGTGAGCGCGCCGACGACCCTTCGTCACTCGTGCGCGAGCACGTGCAGTGGGCGCTGGAAGCGGCGTAGAGTGCTGAAATGGCTGGAAAAAGCGGCTGGCGTGCAGGGTGGTCGCAACCACGGCCGCAGTGACGGCTGCAATCACGATCGCTATCGGGAGGATACGTTCACCATGTTCAATGCTGTGATCGATGCGCCGTTCGGCAAGATCGGCATTCGCGTCGAAGGGGCCAACCTGCGCGAGATTGTCTACTTGCCCGACTCGATGCAAAGCGTCGAGCCCGACACGGCGCTGGCGAAAAAGGCGGTCGAACAGATCGAACATTATCTCGACCACGCGTCGGCGACCTTCGAGTTGCCGCTCGCGGAGGTCGGCACCGCGTTCCAGCGGCGCGTCTGGCAGGCGATTAGCGCGATCCCGCCCGGCGTCGTGCAGACCTACGGGCAACTGGCGAAGGAGATCGGTAGTGTGCCGCGCGCGGTTGGCCAGGCGTGCGGGTCGAACGCATACCCGATCGTGATTCCGTGCCATCGCGTGGTTGCGTCGAGCGGTATCGGTGGCTTTGCGCATCACGGCGACGACGGTTACTACCGAACGGTCAAACGCTGGCTGCTCGCGCATGAAGGCGTGCGTTACGCATGAGCGACGCCATTACCGTCGACCCCGCCGGCGCGCCCGTCGCGTCGCCCCTCTTTCAGTCGAGTAGCGCGTCGATCGATGCGTTCTGCGACGCGTTGTGGCTCGAGCATGGCTTGTCGCGCAATACACTCGATGCTTATCGGCGCGATCTGCGCCTGTTTGCCGAATGGCTCGCGGCAACCCGCAATGCCTCGCTCGATACCGCTGCCGAAGCGGATCTGACCGCATACAGCGCGGTGCGCCTGAAGGACAAATCGACTTCGTCGAACCGGCGCCTGTCGGTGTTTCGGCGCTATTACGCGTGGGCGGTGCGCGAGCATCGCGCGGTAGCCGACCCGACGCTGCGCATTCGCTCAGCGAAGCAGCCGCCGCGTTTTCCGGCGACGCTCACCGAGGCGCAGGTCGAAGCATTGCTGGGTGCGCCCGATATCGACACGCCGCTTGGCTTGCGCGACCGGACCATGCTCGAGTTGATGTACGCGAGCGGCTTGCGCGTGACGGAACTCGTCACCCTGAAGACCGTCGAGGTTGGTCTCAACGAGGGCGTGGTGCGCGTGCTCGGCAAGGGGGCGAAAGAACGGCTGATTCCGTTCGGCGAAGAGGCGCACGGCTGGATCGAGCGGTATCTGCGCGAGTCCCGGCCGGCGCTGCTTGGCGCGCGCTCGGCCGACGCGCTATTCGTGACCGCGCGCGCGGAGGGCATGACGCGCCAGCAGTTCTGGAACATCATCAAGCGCCATGCGATGGCGGCCGGCGTGCATGCGCCGTTGTCACCGCATACACTCAGGCATGCATTCGCGACGCATTTGCTGAACCACGGTGCGGACTTGCGGGTCGTGCAGTTGCTGCTCGGCCATACCGATATTTCGACGACGCAGATCTACACACACGTCGCGCGTGAGCGGCTGAAGTCGCTGCATGCGGTGCATCATCCGCGCGGATGACGGCGCGCGGCAAACGCAAACGGGCGCGGGTTGCCGCGGCGGGCCGGGGCGTTACGCGAGGTCGCGCAGTTTGTGCTTCAAAATCTTGCCGGTCGCCGCGGCGGGCAGCGCGACGAGCACCTTCACTTCGGCGGGCCGTTTGTACGGAGCAAGCCGCGTTCCGCACCATTTCACCAACTGCGCGGGCGACACGTGCGCGCTTGCGACCAGCTCGACAAACGCGATCACGTCTTCGTTGCCGTCGCTTGCCGGCCGGCCGATCACCGCCGATTGCACGACGTCCGGATGCGCGTTCAGCACCTGCTCGACCTCCGCTGGATAGACATTGAAGCCCGAGCGGATGATCAGCTCCTTGCTGCGGCCGACAATATGCAGCGCGCCGTCCGGGTCTTGCGTTGCGAGGTCGCCGGTTTTGAGCCAGCCATCTTCGGTCATGGCGGCGCGTGTTTGAGCGGCGGCGCGATAGTAGCCGAGCATCACGTTGGGACCACGCACCCAGAGCTCACCGACTTCGCCGTGTGCGACATCGGTGCCATCCGGCGACACGAATCGAACCTCGACGCCCGGAATCGGCGGACCGACCGAACAGTCGGAGCGCGGCGCATCGAGCATCGTTTGCGCGACGGTCGGGCTGGTCTCGGTCATCCCGTAGCCGTTGTGCAGCGCGACGCCGTACAGGCTTTCAACACGCGCTTTCAGCGCCGCGTCGAGCGGTGAACCGCCCGAGTACGCAAAGCGCAAGCGTGGTGCGAACCAGCGCAGGCGCTGCGTGTGCAGATAGTCGAGCAGCTTCGCATGCATCGCCGGCACGCCCTGAAAAATCGATACGTCTTCGTCGGCGAGCGCGGCGCGCACCGCTTCCGGCACAAAACGCGGCGCAAGCCGCAGTGTCGCGCCCGCATACAGGCTGCCGAGGCACACCGAAGCGAGTCCGTACACGTGCGATACCGGCAGCACCGTGTAGACGACGTCGTTCGGACCGACGCGGCGCAGTGTGCTGGACATCGCTGCGATAAAAAGCAGATTGCGGTGCGACAGCATCACGCCCTTCGGCGTGCCGGTTGTGCCGGTGGTGTAGATCAACGCGGCGCACTGACGCTCGCTCGCGATGTCGAGCGGCTCCGCTGGCGCGTTTGGCTCGAGCGTGTACGACCACGCGCCGATATCGGACCCCATCTTAGCGGCAAGCGCGGGTCCAGTCGCCGCCGCGGGTTGTGCGCGGTAGTGCCGCGCATGCCGCGCGGCATCGGGCGAAGCATCGGTCGTGAAGACGACGATGCGCGGTCGCGCGTGCTCGCCGATCGCGTCGAGTTCCGCTGCCGCGAGCCGCGCGTTGCACAGCAGCGCCCACGCGTCGAGTTGCGCGGTGGCGAACAGCAGCACGATCTGCGCGACGCAGTTTTCCGCAACGATCATCACACGATCGCCGCCGCGTACGCCCAGCGCGCGCAGCGTCGCGGCGGCCGCATCGGTGGCGGCGGCGAGTTGCGCGTAGGTCAGGCGCCGTGCGTCCTCGATCAGCGCGAGATGCTGGGGACGACGCGCGGCGCCGAGCGCCGGAATCCCGGAGATGCGCACGGGTAGCGACGCGAGCAACGCGGACGCATCGAACGCGACGTTGGCGGGTACGTGGGCGGCAGCGGTTGCGCTGGATGCTGGCGAATACGGCGGATGGCTCAATGCAATCTCCTGACAGCGACACGGCGGGCAATGGTTCTGCCGATTGGGCTGACGAATCGCGAACGATCGTGCCACACGCAGTGGACTCGCACAATCTCAGCCGTTCGGCAGATGGTCGAGGCCGCGCGCGGACATTACAATGCGCCGATGAGCAAATCCAGACATGTTTCCGAAACGCCTGCCACGCAGTTCCTGCGGCGCCACGGTGTTGCATTCGGCGAGCATCCGTATGACTACGTCGAGCATGGCGGCACCGAGGAATCGGCCCGTCAGCTTGGCGTCGACGAGCATCACGTCGTGAAGACGCTCGTGATGGAAGACGAGCAGGCGAAGCCGCTGATCGTGCTGATGCACGGCGACCGCACCGTGTCGACGAAGAATCTCGCGCGGCAGATCGGCGTGAAGCGTGTCGAGCCTTGCAAGCCGGAAGTCGCGAACCGGCATTCGGGGTACCTGATTGGCGGGACCTCGCCATTCGGCACGCGCAAGACGATGCCGGTCTACGTCGAAGCGGGCATTCTCGAACTGGACCGGATATGGATCAACGGTGGGCGGCGCGGGTTTCTGGTCAGTATCGCGCCGAGCGTGCTGACCGGGGTGCTCGGCGCACAACCGGTGCAGTGCGCAAGCGTGGATTGACTCTGGCCGGGTTAAGCCTGGCCGGAGGCTGACAGCGGTTCGGATGTCTGGGGTCGCGAGCGGCTTCGCGTTGCAGTCTGGTTTCGGCGTCGTCGTGTTCGGCTCGCAGAGACCGCCGCGGACGGCTTCGGTAGAATGTGCGCCGTCGTGAATGCGCGCCTGGCCGCACGTAACAGCAAGGCCGCGCGATCCGGCGGATAGCGATGCATAGCGGCAAGCGCCCGCCATCGCGCTGTTTGATACTTATAAGAGCTTCGACATGGAAAACCTGATTGTCGCTGTCGTGTCCTATCTGATCGGCTCGGTGTCGTTTGCCGTGATCGTGAGCGCGGCGATGGGCCTCGCCGATCCGCGTTCGTATGGGTCTGGCAACCCGGGCGCGACGAATGTGCTGCGCACCGGCAACAGGAAGGCCGCGGTCCTGACGCTGATCGGCGACGCGCTAAAGGGCTGGGTGCCGGTGTGGTTTGTCGGCCATTTCGGCGCGCGCTACGGTCTCGACGATACGTCGATTGCGATTGCGGCGATCGCCGTGTTTCTCGGCCACCTGTATCCGGTATTTTTCCGCTTCAAGGGCGGCAAGGGCGTGGCAACCGCGGCAGGCGTGTTGCTCGCGATCAACCCGGTGCTCGGGGGCGCGACGCTGATGACCTGGTTGATCGTCGCGTTCTTTATGCGGTACTCGTCGCTTGCGGCGATTTGCGCAGCAATCTTCGCGCCGCTTTTCGACGGTTTTCTGTTCGGTCCGAATGTGATCGCGCTTTCGATTGTCGCGATGAGCGCGCTGCTGATCTGGCGTCACCGTGGGAATATCGCGAAACTCGTCGCGGGGCAGGAAAGCCGGATCGGCGAGAAGAAGAAAGAAGCGGGCGGCGGGACGGCCGGCGGCACTGGGCACAGAAAGCCTTGAGCGCGGCCGCTGATTGACAGCAGGGCGCAGCGGTGGACCCGTGCTGGGAACAGCATGTGCAGGCATGTGCAGGCATGGGCGCGTATGTCGGCGTATGGTCGCGGATCTCCGTTATTTCGCGACGCTCGAATCAACCCCGCTCGCAAGCGCGCAAGCCCCGTCCCGGAGCCTAGTCCCGAAAGTTGTTGAAATCGAGCGGCGTGTCCGTCACTTCCTTGCGCAGCATCGCGATCACGCTTTGCAGATCGTCGCGTTTCGCGCCGGCGATACGCACCGCGTCGCCCTGAATGCTCGCCTGCACCTTGATTTTGCTGTCTTTCACAAGCTTGACGATCTTCTTTGCGAGATCGCCCGACACGCCTTTCTTGACCGTGACGACCTGCTTGACCTTGTCGCCGCCGATCTTCTCGATCTTGCCGTACTCGAGGAAACGCACGTCCACGCTGCGCTTCGCCATTTTGCCAAGCAGCACGTCCTTGACCTGGCTGAGCTTGAACTCATCGTCGGCGAACGCGGTCAGCTCGCGCTCCTTCTGCTCGACGCGAGCATCCGATCCCTTGAAGTCGAAGCGCGTCGAAATTTCCTTGTTCGACTGCTCGATTGCATTCTTCACCTCAACCATGTTGGCTTCGCAGACGACGTCGAACGATGGCATTTTTCTCTCCCATAGTGCTGGAGTACCGCCATGCCGCCCACCGGACGCGCATGACGCACTCGCTATAATCACGAACCGATGTCATTTTACCGGCGCCCTATCGTTTGCCCAAGGTTCGCACGTTGGTGGTACGGCTTTACGTATCGTTTTGTGCGGGCGCCGTTCCACTGAAACCTGTCCGATAGTCCGATAGTTTGCTGATCTTTTCGACCCGATGTCCGAAACCGCCTCCATGCCGTTGATTGCCGACTACCCGCTGCGCGCGCACAACACGTTCGGTTTCGACGTGCGCGCGCAGCTTGCTTGCCGGATCGAACGGGAAGACCAACTGCTTGCGGCCGTGCGTGACCCGCGCGCGGCGGGTTTGCCGAGGCTGGTGCTCGGCGGCGGCAGCAACATCGTGCTGACACGCGATTTTGCCGGGCTCGTGCTGCTGATCGCGCTGCGCGGCCGGCGCGTGGTCCGCGAAGACGGTGACGCGTGGTATGTCGAGGCGGCGGCGGGTGAAAACTGGCATGAATTCGTCGAATGGACGCTCGCGCACGGCTTGCCAGGTCTCGAGAATCTCGCGCTGATTCCGGGTACGGTGGGCGCCGCGCCGATCCAGAACATCGGCGCTTACGGGCTCGAAATGGGCGAGCGTTTCGCGTCGCTGCGCGCGGTGGATCTCGCGTCCGGGCAGACCGTCGAACTCGACGCGTGCGCTTGCCGGTTCGGCTATCGCGACAGCTTCTTCAAGCGGGAAGGGCGCGACCGCTTCGTGATCACGTCGGTCACGTTCAGGTTGCCGAAAGTGTGGGCGCCCCGCGCCGGCTATGCGGACATCGCGCGCGAACTGGCTGTCGGTCAGCACGGCAGCGTCAATGGCAAGGTCAGCGGCAGCGCGGACGCCGCGCCAGGCGCTCGGGCGATCTTCGACGCGGTGGTCAGGGTCCGCCGGGCGAAGCTGCCCGACCCGCTTGCACTCGGCAATGCCGGGAGCTTTTTCAAGAACCCGGTGGTGAGTGCCGCGCAATTCGCAGCGCTGCTGGAAAGAGAGGCCGGCATGGTGTCGTATCCGCAGCCCGACGGGCGCGTGAAACTCGCGGCTGGCTGGCTGATTGACCGCTGTGGGTGGAAGGGCCGCGCGCTCGGCGCGGCGGCCGTGCATGACCGGCAGGCGCTCGTGCTCGTCAATCGAGGCGGTGCGACCGGCGCCGACGTGCTCGCGCTGGCCGCGGCGATTCAGCGTGACGTCGCGGAGCGCTTCGGCGTCGATCTCGAGCCGGAACCGATCTTTCTCTGAGCGCGCACGGACGCGACAGCCGGTGCCGCGAACTTGCCAGGATTCTTCAATAAAAACGCCGGTGCACGTATTGGTGCGCCGGCGCCTTTCCGATTCGGACGCTGCGACTCTGAAGCGCGCCGTCGTCGTTCACGGGCCTAAGACCCGCCCGGGCTTAAGATCCACGCTTGCGGCGGGCAGTCTCCGCAATCCGCATCCGCAGTGCGTTCAGCTTGATAAAGCCGCCAGCGTCCGCCTGGTTGTATGCGCCGCCGTCATCGTCGAACGTGGCGATGGTCTTGTCGAACAGCGTGTCCTTCGAATCGCGCGCAACCACCGAGACGCTGCCCTTGTATAGCTTCACGCGCACCCAGCCATTGACCTTTTCCTGTGTATGGTCGATCAGCACCTGGATCGCGCGGCGTTCCGGGCTCCACCAGTAGCCGTTGTAAATCAGCGATGCGTAGCGCGCCATCAGGTCGTCCTTCAGGTGCGCGACTTCGCGGTCGAGCGTGATCGACTCGATGCCGCGGTGTGCCTTCAGCATGATCGTGCCGCCCGGCGTTTCATAGCAGCCGCGCGACTTCATACCGACGTAGCGGTTCTCGACGAGGTCGAGCCGGCCGATGCCGTGCTTGCCGCCCAGGCGGTTCAGTTCGGTGAGCATCGCGGCCGGCGACAGGCGCTTGCCGTTCAGCGCGACCGGATCGCCGTGCTCGTACTCGATATCGATGAATTCGGGCTGATCCGGCGCCTCTTCAGGCGACACGGTCCAGCGCCACATGTCGGCCTCGGCCTCGGCTTTCGGATCTTCGAGGTGACGGCCTTCGAACGAGATATGCAGCAGGTTCGCGTCCATCGAATACGGTGCGCCACCTTGCTTGTGCTTCATCTCGATCGGAATACCGGATTTTTCCGCGTAAGCGAGCAGCTTCTCGCGCGACAGCAGGTCCCATTCGCGCCACGGCGCGATAACCTTGATGCCGGGTTCGAGCGCGTAATAGCCGAGCTCGAAGCGGACCTGGTCGTTGCCCTTGCCGGTCGCGCCGTGCGACACCGCCTGTGCGCCCGTTGCGCGCGCGATATCGATCTGGCGCTTCGCGATCAACGGACGGGCGATTGACGTGCCCAGCAGATATTCGCCTTCATAGAGCGTGTTCGCGCGGAACATCGGGAACACAAAGTCGCGCACGAACTCTTCGCGCAGGTCTTCGATGTAGATGTTCTCCTGCTTGATGCCGAATTGCAGCGCCTTCTTGCGTGCCGGTTCCAGCTCTTCGCCCTGGCCGATGTCGGCCGTGAACGTGACGACTTCGGCGTCGTAGTTGTCCTGCAACCACTTCAGGATGACGGAGGTGTCGAGGCCGCCCGAATAGGCGAGCACGACTTTCTTGATATCGCTCATGATGGACTCGTAGCTGGAAGACTAGTGCGCGCCGGCGGCCCCGGCGCGCGGAAAAACGCTATTTTGACACTAAACTGCCCGATGCCCTGCGATTTGGACGGGGCGGCAAATGGGGACGCGCGTTGCGGCGGCGTGCCCCTTTGTCAGCGTGGACTCAGTGATTGAGCTTGCCGAGCAGCAGAAACTCCAGCAGCGCCTTTTGCACGTGCAGACGGTTCTCCGCTTCGTCCCACACGACGCTTTGCGGGCCGTCGATCACTTCCGCGCTGACCTCTTCGCCGCGATGCGCGGGCAGGCAATGCATGAAGAGCGCGTCCTTGTTTGCGCGCGCCATCATGTCCGCATCGATGCACCAATCCGCGAACGCCTTCTTGCGTGCTTCGTTTTCCGCTTCGAAGCCCATGCTGGTCCAGACATCGGTGGTGACGAGATCGGCGCCCGCGCACGCTTCATGCGGGTCGCCGAATTCCTGGCAGAACGGCGCGCTCTCAGGCGCGACCAGCGCGCGATCGAGCTTGTAGCCTGGCGGCGTGGACAGGCGCAGCTTGAAGCCGAGAATCTGCGCGGCCTGAATCCACGTGTACAGCATGTTGTTCGCGTCGCCGACCCATGCGACCGTTTTGTCGCGAATCGGTCCGCGATGCTCGTAGTACGTGAAGATGTCTGCCAGCACCTGGCACGGGTGATACTCGTTGGTCAGCCCGTTGATGACCGGCACGCGAGAGTTTTCCGCGAAGCGCTGGATGATGTCCTGGCCGAACGTGCGGATCATGATGATATCGACCATCCGCGAGATGACCTGCGCAGCGTCTTCGATCGGTTCGCCACGGCCAAGCTGGGTATCGCGCGTGCTCATGAACACTGCATGGCCGCCGAGCTGGAAGATGCCCGCTTCGAACGACAGTCGCGTGCGTGTCGAGTTCTTCTCGAAGATCATCGCGAGCGTGCGGTCGTGCAGCGGGTGATAGGTTTCGTAGTTCTTGAACTTGCGTTTCAGAATGCGCGCGCGTTCGAGCACGTATTCGTAGTCGTCGAGCGAGAAGTCCTTGAACTGCAGATAGTGGCGGATAGTTTTGGCGTTCATGAAACAAATACGGCGGTCTCACCCGACCGAAAGGGCCGGACGACGCCGCCGTCGTTTGTGGTAACTCAATGCAGCATAAAGGATTTTCCCGGGTTTGACGAGTCAGCCGGACGGAGGATGGCGGCACGACTGATGTGAGGAAAATTGTTGCCGCAATGTTCGCGGAAGGCTTGTGTGCAGTGCGGAAGAAGGCCCGCTGCGCTATAATCCGTAGGTTTTTCAAGAGCCCGGCAGGCAAGGCTCCATGCTTGCGGAACAAGGCTTGGCGTAGGCGGGGCGCACCGGCGGACGCGTCACGGCGCGAGCGAAAGCGACTGCGGCGACCGCCTTGAGCGTGCTGGACGGCCAATCAGTCGCACTGTCTTCATCGGGTTGTCAGGCTTTCGGTGTTTTCCGGTGCAGTCTGGCTGCGGTGAGCCTGCCGGTGTAGCGCCGATCAATGTGTGGTGCGGTGTCGATAAGGTGCCGCATAGAGACACCACACAGCGGCGCCACACCGATGCGCCACATGGCGAATGGCACGACCGGATGCGCGCGGCAGCGGTTTTGACGTTCGCGCAGCCCCGCTCGAATAGCCTGTCCGTTGTTGGCACTCCGCTGGGCAGTCACACAGGGTTTCCTACATGGCCGACACACCCCCAACCGAGTTCTTTATTCAAGGCATCACCAGCAAGGGAAAAAAGTTTCGGCCGAGCGACTGGTCGGAGCGTCTCGCGGGTGTGATGTCGTGTTTCGGTCCGGGGGCGAGAGGGCCGAACGCGCGCCTGCAATACTCGTTGTACGTGCGGCCCACCATGCTCGGCGACCTGAAGTGCGTGATTCTCGACTCCCGGCTGCGCGATATCGAGCCGATGGCGTTTGACTTCGTGATGAACTTCGCAAAAGACAACGACCTCGTTGTCACCGAGGCGTGCGAACTGCCGCCGCATCACGGTACGCAGCAGGGCAGAACGTCCTGACGCAGCGACGCTCAGCGCAATAATGACGCGCGCGCAGCGTGGTTATGCTGCGGCGGGATTAGCTCCGAATCGACGCGTGGCGCCGCGGCACAGGAGACGGCCTGCATAAACCGATCAGACACGAACCCGCGTTAGCGGGTTTTTTTATGCTTCGCGCTTTTGTGCACGCGAATGGCGTTACGGGTTCACGAGCGAACGCTTGCCGGCAATAAGAAGGCTGCAGAACAAAAAAGCCCGCCGAGGCGGGCCTTCATGCAGCAGCAAAAGCAGGATCAACCCGCATCGTGCGGGTTGGCAGGACTTGCGAATTTACTGTGCAGCGGGCGCTTGCAGACCCTTGACGGCTGCAGCGAGGCGGCTCTTGTGACGAGCGGCCTTGTTCTTGTGAACGATATCTTTGTCGGCAATGATGTCGATGGTCTTCGACGATGCGCGGAAAATTTCAGCGGCCTTCGCTGCGTCGCCCGCTTCGATTGCCTTACGGACGGCCTTGACTGCCGTACGGTATTTCGAGCGCAGCGCCGAGTTGTGCGAATTGAGCTTGACAGCCTGGCGGCCACGCTTGCGTGCTTGTTTGGAGTTAGCCATGACGGTTGGTTCCTTATCCTGTTCCTGTTTCCAGTGCCGGCCCATTCGACGAATGGCCGATGAGAAGCCCCGGCGCTGCTTTCTGGATTCAACCCGCGGAAGCGGTTGCCCGCGGGCGCATGATCAAATTCAGGGTTACGACAATGATGTGAAGCTCGCCCCGGGAGTTGTCCAGGAAGTTGCCCCGGGGGTTGCCCCAGAAGGAAAACAAGCAGAGTAAGCTTCGAAACGGGCGATTATAGCAATAAAATCAGCCGAGTGACAAGCTGGAACGGTTCCCCCACCTTCGGCCGCGGCCGGCCCCTGCCGCCGGCCTTGCGCAAAATTCCCGCCGCAATCGAGACAATCGCGAACGTCTTGCGCGCGGATCGGTCCGAATCGCGTTTTGACACGCTCTTGCGCCCTGGACCGACCCGTATAATAAGCGCCCCATGAATCTATTCCGAGCCCTGTTGACGGTCAGCGGCTTCACGCTGCTGTCCCGCGTGACCGGACTGGCCCGCGAAACGCTGATCGCCCGTGCGTTCGGCGCCAGTCAATATACCGACGCATTCTACGTCGCGTTCCGCATTCCGAACCTGCTGCGCCGCATTTCCGCCGAAGGCGCGTTCTCCCAGGCATTCGTGCCGATCCTCGCCGAGTTCAAGAACCAGCAGGGCCACGACGCGACCAAGGCGCTGGTCGATGCGACGTCGACGGTGCTCGCGTGGGTGCTGGCGATCCTGTCGCTGGTCGGCGTGGCGCTTGCGTCGTGGGTCGTGCTGGCCGTTGCATCGGGGCTGCGCACCGACGGCGACGCGTTCCCGCTCGCGGTCACGATGACGCGCATCATGTTTCCGTACATCGTCTTCATCTCGCTGACCTCGCTTGCGTCGAGCGTACTCAACACGTACAAGCATTTCTCGATGCCCGCGTTCGCGCCGGTGCTGCTGAATGTTGCGTTCATCTTTGCCGCGCTGTTCATCGCGCCGCATATGCGCACGCCGGTCTATGCGCTCGCGTGGGCGGTCATTGCCGGCGGCATTCTTCAGTTCGTCGTTCAGCTACCGGTGTTGAAAAAAATCGACATGTTGCCGCGCATCGGGCTACGGCCGTTACGCGCGCTCGCGCATCGCGGCGTGAAGCGCGTGCTCGCGAAGATGGTGCCGGCGATGTTCGCCGTGTCGGTTGCGCAGATCAGCCTGATCATCAACACGAATATCGCGTCGCATATCGGGCCGGGCGCGGTGTCGTGGATCAACTATGCGGACCGGCTGATGGAATTCCCGACCGCGCTGCTCGGCGTCGCGCTGGGGACGATCCTGCTCCCGAGTTTGTCGAAGGCGCACGTCGATGCGGATACGCACGAATATTCGGCGCTGCTCGACTGGGGCCTGCGCGTCACCTTCCTGCTCGCGGCGCCCAGCGCGATCGCATTATTCTTTTTTGCCGAGCCGCTGACGGCGACGCTCTTTCACTACGGCAAGTTTGACGGCCACGCGGTCGTGATGGTCGGACGCGCGCTTGCGGCTTACGGTGTCGGACTGGTCGGGTTGATTCTGATCAAGATCCTCGCGCCCGGCTTCTACGCAAAGCAGGACATCAAGACGCCGGTCAAGATCGGTGTCGGCGTGCTGGTCTTCACGCAGGTGTGCAACTACCTCTTCGTGCCGATCTTTGCCCATGCGGGGCTTACGCTGTCGGTCGGGCTCGGCGCTTGCATGAACGCGTTGCTGCTCTTCATCGGCTTGCGGCGGCGCGGTATCTATACACCGTCGGCGGGGTGGATGCGCTTTTTCGTGCAATTGCTCGGTGCATGTCTCGTGCTGGCAGGCATGATGCGGTGGCTGGCCGCGAGCTTCGACTGGATCGGCATGCACGAGCGGCCGCTCACGCGAATCGTGTTGCTCGGCGCGTGCCTCGTCCTGTTTGCCGCGCTATATTTCGGTATGCTGTGGCTGATGGGCTTCAAATACGCGTATTTCAGAAGGCGAGTGAAGTGATCACGATGACGCGAGTTCTCGACTATTTCAGCACGCTTGTCGCCGAGGACGAAAGCCTTCCGCTGACGGAAGCGGCGCTTTCGCTCGCGCAGGACGCCTACCCCGATCTCGATCTGCAGGGCACGCTTGCGGAGATCGACGAACTGGTCGTGCGGCTGCAGCGGCGCATGCCCGACGACGCGGATGTCAAACAGAAGGTCGGCATCCTGAACCGGTACTTCTTTCGCGAACTCGGGTTTGCGGCCAACGTCAACGACTACTACGATCCGGACAACAGCCATCTGAATGTCGTGCTCAAGCGGCGGCGCGGCATACCGATTTCGCTTGCGGTGCTGTACCTCGAAATTGCGAGTCAGGTCGGTATTCCGGTGCGCGGGGTATCGTTTCCAGGACATTTCCTGTTGCGTGTGACGACGCCGGAAGGCGATGTGATGCTCGATCCGACGAGCGGCCACTCGCTGTCCGAATCCGAGATGGTCGATATGCTTGAGCCGTATGTCGCGAAGGCGGGCGATTCGGTCGGCCGCGCGCTGCGGATGTTGCTGCAGCCGGCGACGCGGCGCGAGATCATCGCGCGAATGCTGCGCAACCTGAAGGCAACCTATCTGCAAACCGAACGCTGGCAGCGATTGCTCGCGGTGCAGCAGCGCCTGGTGATTCTGCTGCCGGAGAGTATCGAGGAAGTGCGCGACCGTGGTTTTGCCTATGCGCGGCTCGATTATCTGCGGCCCGCGCTCGAAGACCTCGAGCGCTATCTGGGCGACCGCCCTGACGCGGACGACGCGACTGTGGTCGAATCGCAACTGCTCGAGATTCGCCAGCGCACGCAGCATAACGACCGCGATTGACCGGCCCAGCGGCGCGGAGCTTCGCGCCGCGATGCGCTTTCCGTCACACGAAAGCGTCAAAAACACTACAACACCAAAACACGCGATCGATGCGGCCTGTCGCTGACGAAGCGACAGGCTTCGCCAGCCGCAAGCTTTTTATCCAGCATCAGGCCGCATCAAGCGGTCACTTCGGTTGCATGCGGATCGCACCGTCGAGGCGGATTACTTCGCCGTTCAGCATCGGATTGTCGAAAATCTGTTTCGCGAGCAGCGCGTACTCGACCGGCTTGCCCAGACGCGACGGGAACGGCACCATCGCGCCGAGCGAGTCCTGCACCTCCTGTGGCATGCCGAGCAGCATCGGCGTTTCGAAGATACCGGGCGCGATGGTCATCACGCGAATGCCATTGCGCGACAGATCGCGCGCGACCGGCAGCGTCATGCCGACGACCCCGGCCTTCGATGCCGCATACGCGGCCTGGCCGATTTGTCCGTCGAACGCCGCCACCGACGCGGTATTGACGATCACGCCCCGCTCGCCGCCCGCATTCGGCTCAAGCTTCGCCATTGCGGCGGCGGCGAGCCGGATCATATTGAACGTGCCGATCAGGTTGATCGCGATGGTTTTCGAAAACGCGTCGAGCGAGTGCGGGCCGTCCTTGCCGACCGTTTTCATCGCGGGCGCGACACCGGCGCAATTGATGAGTCCACGCAGCGGGCCGAGCTTTGCCGCAGCGTCGACAGCTTGAGTCGCGTCGTCTTCACGCGTGACGTCGCATTTGATGAACATGCCATGGAGCTCGTTGGCCAGCTTGACGCCGACCGCTTCGTTCAGATCGGCGAGCACGACCTTGCCGCCGTGTTCGGCGAAGAGGCGGGCAGTGGCCGCGCCGAGGCCCGATGCGCCACCGGTGATCAGAAATGCGTTATCGCGGATATCCATGAGTTCTCCTTGGGCCGGGTTAACGCGGCCGGTCTGGCGGGTTCGTGTCGAACAACGATTGTAGCGGGTGCGGTTAGCGCGCAGAAGGCGGATAGGAGACGCCCGGTGTTGCGACAGGAACGGCGTGAAGATGATTTGGATCGCTGATTAAATCAATCGCGACCTGTTGCAGCAGAGCTGAATAAAAACCGCCCACTGAGGGGCGGCTTTTGCGATGCCGGTTTGACCAGGCGGGGTGGTGCGCGATTCCGCGCAGGAACGGCAAGCGGAAACCGCGGGAGGACACTGCGCGCGGTCGCGCTGACTTCACTTCAACGCGTCGAACACGCGCGCGCGAATCTCATCGACACCGCCGAGCCCCGAGATACGCCGATACTGCGGCGCCTTTAGCGTAGTGGATGGATCGCCCTTCTGCGCCCATGTCTGGTAGTAATCGACAAGCGGCTTCGTTTGCGCGACGTAGACATCCAGACGTTTGCGCACGGTTTCTTCCTTGTCGTCGTCGCGCTGGATCAGCGGCTCGCCGGTCACGTCGTCGAGGTTGTCGTGCTTCGGCGGATTGAACTTCACGTGATACGTACGGCCCGACGCCGCGTGCACGCGACGACCGCTCATGCGGGTGATGATCTCATCGAACGGCACGTCGATCTCGAGCACGTAATCGATGGCGACACCCGCCTGCTTCATCGCTTCGGCTTGCGGCAACGTGCGCGGAAAGCCGTCGAACAGATAGCCGTTCTTGCAGTCCGCCTCGAGCAACCGCTCCTTCACGAGGTTGATGATCAGCTCATCCGTCACCAGTTCGCCGGCATCCATATAGCGCTTCGCTTCGATGCCAAGCGGCGTGCCCGCCTTGACCGCGGCGCGCAGCATATCGCCCGTCGAAATCTGCGGAATACCAAACTTGTCCTTGATGAAGTTTGCCTGGGTGCCCTTGCCCGCTCCGGGCGCGCCCAACAGGATCAAACGCATGTGATATCTCCAGATCTCTATGTAAATTCTGTTTTGCGCGGGCGCGGATCCGCGCACATCACGCTGCTTCGTCTTGTGGGCCGCGTTGACCGGGCGTGTACAGCGATCAGCGATGCGTTGCGCTGCACGTCGCGTGTTCTATCGCGACAGCGCTGCAACATGCAAGGTTGACTGCACAACGAGGGGACAAGCGGGGCGATACATGGCGAACGACGTTGCCGGATGGCTCGCTACCCGCCCGATTATGCCATGGGTTTTTACACGGACGACCCGAAAAAAGCCTGCACGCGCGCCAGATCGGCAGGCGTGTCGACGCCCGGCGGCGGGGTGTCCGGCGTCACGAGCACGGCGATCCGCTCACCATGCCACATCGCGCGCAACTGCTCGAGGGCTTCGGTCTGCTCGATCGGCGACAGGGTCAGGGACGGATACGTACGCAGAAACTTCGCACGGTACGCATAGAGACCGATATGCCGGTAGACGGTTGCGCTCGCCGGTGGCGCGGGCAGCGCGCCGAGATTGGGCAGCCCGGCGGGCGACTGCGGCTGCCATGCGTCACGGGCCCATGGAATCGGTGCGCGCGAGAAATACATCGCGATGCCGCGCGCGTCGAGCACGACCTTGACGACGTTCGGATTGAACACTTCCGTGGGATTCGTGATCGGATGCGCGGCCGTCGCGATCGCGCATCCGTCGTTCGCCGCGAGGTGCGACGCTACGCCGCGCACCAGCGCCGGATCGATTAGCGGTTCGTCGCCCTGCACGTTGACGACGATCGTGTCGTCGCTCCAGCCATGCTGCACTGCGACTTCGGCAAGCCGGTCCGTGCCCGACGGATGATCGGCGCGCGTGAGCATTGCGTCGATGCCGTGTGCGCGCGCGACGTCGAGCACCGCTTGCGCGTCGGTCGCGATCAGCACCTGCCGCGCGCCCGACTCGCGCGCGCGTTCGGCAACACGGATGACCATCGGCTTGCCGCCGAGGTCGGCAAGCGGCTTGTTGGGTAAGCGGGTGGAGGCGAGACGGGCCGGGACGACGGCGATAAAGGGCGGGGCGGGGACAGCGGAGCCGTTCACGCAACCGACCCCGGGTTCAGATCGACCGGTGTGCCTTCGACGGTCTGCCGCGCTTCATCGACGAGCATCACCGGGATGCCGTCGCGAATCGGATAGGCGAGCTTGTCTGCGTTGCAGATGAGCTCCTGTGCGGAACGATCGTAGCTGAGCGGGCCCTTGCAGATCGGGCAAACGAGGATTTCAAGCAGACGGGCGTCCACGGAGTTTCTCCACAACGGATTCAATGAGGCGATGATCAAGCGCGGCCTCGACCGGAACGACCCAGATTCGCGCATCACGCCAAGTCCCTAATTTTACCGCATCCTTTTCGGTGATCAGGATCGCGTCGGCTTGCGCATCCGCGAACGGATTGGCGGTGAACGCATAGTGGTCGGGCAGCGCTCGCGTATCGGGCGCGATGCCGGCGGCGCGCAGGGTCGCGAAGAAGCGCTCGGGTGCGCCGATGCCCGCGGCCGCCAGCACCTTGACACCGGTGAATTGCGCAAGCGGCCGGCGTAGCTGCGGATTGTCGAGGTGCCATGCGTCGCCCGGCGTCAGTTGCAGCGCGTAGGTGTTCGGCCATGGCGGCAGCGTGCGTTCGTACGGGCTATTGACGAGGGTCGCATCGCGGCGGCGCGACAGCGGTTCGCGCAGCGGCCCCGCGGGAAGCAGGAAGCCGTTGCCGCCGAGCCGGTGATCGAACACGACGAGTTCGACGTCGCGCACGAGGCGATAGTGCTGCAGGCCGTCGTCGCTGACGATCACGTCGACGTCGCGATGCGCGGCACACAGTGCGCGCGCGGCGGCGACGCGGTCCGGACAGACCCACACCGGCACGCTGGCGCGGCGCGCGATCAGCAGTGGCTCATCGCCAGCATGCGCGGCCGACGAAGC
The DNA here is from genome assembly GCF_902859855.1 of Paraburkholderia humisilvae. Lineage (GTDB taxonomy): Bacteria > Pseudomonadota > Gammaproteobacteria > Burkholderiales > Burkholderiaceae > Paraburkholderia > Paraburkholderia humisilvae. The sequence continues at coordinate 324,151 of NZ_CADIKH010000001.1, read as the reverse complement.
GGCGGTGACGGGCGTCGGCGTGCGCACGTGCGCGCCGTAGCCGCGCGACACCACGCCCGGCGCGAAACCGGCCGCGCGCAACGCTTCGACGAGCGCGATAACGGTCGGTGTTTTGCCTGTGCCGCCGACCGTCACGTTGCCGACCACCACGACGGGCACGCCGACCCTGATTCGCTCGAGCCAACCCGCCGCGTAGGCGCCGCGGCGCGCCGCCGCGATCGCGCCGAACACGCATGCGAGCGGCGACAGCGCCCACGCGAACAAGCCGCGCCGCTGCCATGCGCGCGTGACGTACGCTTCGACACGGGCGCGCAGTTCGTTCATGGATGCGCAGCCGGGCGGCACAAGCGCGCTGCGCCGACGGGCGGCAGGCTCGGTGCGCGTGACACGATGTACGGAGTGGACATCGACAAGGTTCTCTGGGGCGGCTGGCTGTCGCCGGGACCCGGCACTCTAGCGCGCGGAGCCGCCTCGCGGCAAGTCGCGAACGATAGCATCGAGCAGGCCAGACGGCGTTTCGCGCCCCGCGCGTTGCGCACCGAGCTTGTGGATAACTTTGTGGAGAACCTGCCTCGCATGCATCCGTCAGCACCGCCGCCTAAGCCTCCCGTCGCTATAGGTATACATTTAAGAGATAAAAAAATCATAAAAATCAAACACATAAATTGAATTCATGAGGCTTTCAGGGGCGTTTTCGACCCCTCATGTTTAGTATCCCGACATGTGGACACTTTTAACAACGTGACTAACCCGCACCCCGGAACAGTGGACGCGGCCCGCCTGTCGGTCTATCGTCTGTCCGGCCATTCATTTCGACCCGTTGGTCCGATCGCCGCATGAATCCAGAACGTCCTTTTGCTTCGTCCGTCCCGAGCGGCAGCGATGCCGTGATACCCGTGTCGGCGCTGAACCGCGCGATCGGCACGATGCTCGAGCGCTCGTTTCCGCTTGTGTGGGTGTCCGGTGAAGTGTCGAACTTCACGCGTGCCGCGAGCGGCCACTGGTACTTCTCGATCAAGGATGCGCAGGCGCAGATGCGTTGCGTGATGTTTCGCGGTCGCGCGCAATACGCGGAATTCACGCCGCGCGAAGGCGATCGCATCGAAGTGCGCGCGCTCGTCACGATGTACGAGCCACGCGGTGAACTGCAGCTGAACGTCGAAGCGCTGCGCCGCACCGGCCAGGGGCGCCTGTACGAAGCCTTTCTGAAGCTGAAGGCACAGCTTGAAGCCGAGGGCCTTTTCGCTGCTGAACGCAAGCGGACGCTGCCCGCGCATCCGCGTGCGATCGGTATCGTCACATCGCTGCAGGCGGCCGCGCTGCGCGATGTGTTGACTACCCTCGCGCGCCGCGCGCCGCACATTCCGGTGATCGTCTATCCGGCGCCGGTGCAAGGCATGGGCGCGGGCGCGAGGCTCGCGGCGATGGTCGAAACGGTGAATCAGCGGCGTGAAGTCGACGTATTGATTGTGTGCCGCGGCGGCGGCTCGATTGAAGACCTGTGGGCATTCAATGAAGAGGTGCTCGCGCGTGCGATTGCCGCAAGCGACGTGCCGGTGGTGAGCGGCGTCGGCCACGAAACCGATTTCACGATTGCCGATTTCGCGGCCGACGTGCGCGCGCCGACGCCGACCGGCGCCGCGGAACTCGTGAGCCCGCAGCGCGTGCTGCTGCTGCGCGAGCTCGATCACCGGCATGCGACGCTGGCGCGCGGCTTCGGTCGGATGATGGAGCGGCGAGCGCAGCAGCTCGACTGGCTGGCGCGCCGGCTCGTCTCGCCGGCAGAGCGGCTCGCGCGCCAACGCACGCATTTGCAGCAGTTGAGCGTGCGGCTTGCGTCGGCGGGTGCGCGGCCGGTTCGCGATGCGCGCGCACGCTTCGCATTGTTGCGCATGCGCTGGCAGCGCTGGCGCCCCGACGTCGCCGTGCATCGCAGTGCGGTGAGCCGGCTCGACGAGCGCCTGCGCGGCGCGTTCGTCCGGCGGTACGAACGTGATGCCGCGCATGTTGCGGCGCTCGCCGCGCGGCTCGAAGTGCTGAGTCCGCAGCGCACGTTCGAGCGCGGCTATGCGGCGCTGCTCGATGCGCAAAGCGGCCGCGCACTGCGCGCGCCGACTGCGTTGAAGCCTGGGCGCCGGCTGACCGTGCATCTGGCGGAGGGTTCGGCGGACATCGCGCTGGCCGATGTGCAGCCGCGGCTGACTGACGGCTTCTGAACCGCCGGCAGATTTGCCGGATCGCCGCGCACGCGCAGAACGCGCGTGCATTCATTACGCTGCTTCAAAGATGGGTCGACCGTACGACCCGAACGCTCGCGGTGGCGCTCACGCGAACGCGAATAACGGAGCGGATAAGCGCCAGATAAGCGGCGCGACCCCGGCCCAGGTACGCCGCTTGATACTGTTTCTGATGCAACGCCTGACAGCACGCCTTGTGTGTGATCGGAATGCGGCATCGCGCGACGTGAAGACCTGCGGTCACGCTTCGCGCGCCCGGCGAAAATCCCGCAATTCGCATCCAATTGCTCAAAAGACCGTTGGTTTGCGGGGTTATCCCAAGTCGCCTACAATCCAATGCTCTACAAGCGTTGTCCGCAGACTTCCCCATAAACAGATAGAAGGAAAGCACCATGGAACATCAGCTCCCGCCTCTGCCGTATGCGAAAAACGCACTCGCGCCGCACATGTCCGAAGAGACGCTTGAGTTTCACTACGGCAAGCATCACCAGACCTATGTGACTAACCTGAATAATCTGATCAAGGGCACGGAATACGAAAATCTGTCGCTTGAAGAAATCGTCAAGAAAGCGTCGGGTGGTGTGTTCAACAATGCCGCGCAAATCTGGAATCACACGTTTTTCTGGAACAGCCTGAAGCCGCAAGGCGGCGGCGCACCGAGCGGCGCGCTTGGCGAAGCGATCAACAAAAAGTGGGGTTCCTTCGACAAGTTCAAGGAAGAGTTCACGAAGACGGCCGTCGGCACGTTCGGTTCCGGCTGGGCATGGCTCGTGAAGAAGGCGGATGGCTCGCTCGACCTCGTGTCGACCAGCAATGCCGCGACGCCGCTCACGACGGACGCGAAGCCTCTGCTCACGATCGACGTTTGGGAGCACGCGTATTACATCGACTATCGCAATGCGCGTCCGAAATTCGTCGAAGCGTTCTGGAACATCGTGAACTGGGACTTTGCTGCGAAGAACTTCGCGTGACGTAACGTTGCGTCGCTTGTGTCCGGGCGGCTCGCGCATAGCGCATGAGCGGCCGGTAGTCTGAATGAAAGCCCTCCATGCGAGGGCTTTTGTTCGTCCATGCGCATGAGTTCGTGCATTTGTTACAGTGCAGTGCCCACGCGCTTATCCATGCGTTTATCCCTGTTCATCCAGGCTCATACCGACTGCTGCCGGCAATAGCGGGTTTCAATGATTGCTAGTCTGTATGCGGACTGTCATCTTGTTGTCGTTTATCTGTGGGATGCAATCAATGGAGTTCCGCACGGGACGAAGACACCCTTCGTGTTTGAACGCAGCGTCACGCATCCGCGCAGCGCCGCGCTTGTGCGTGCTGCGTGTGCTGGTGCACTCGGCGCATGGGCGTGAAGGTGAAACAATAGGTCAGTATAGTCATCCCCGACGCAGTGATTCCGTCCGAGCGAGGCGATGCAACGAGACCTTCGCGGCGGATCACCGGCGTCCCATGTCATATCGCGTGATGCCCGATTGCGCTGCTGCCCGATGCCGGTCGGCATGCGCACGCGAAGTCGGGCGAATTTGCTGCGCACCGCGCGCGCTGCGCGCCGCCATCATGGGTGCTGTCATTGAGCGAAACGCGCGTCCGCAAACAATGAGGTCTCTTACGGGTTGTCGAGTTCCGCGAGAATAAATCGCTTCGCGTGTCGCGATGCCCGGGCCATCGTGCCGTTCATGGTGTCCGCAACCTTTGACGCGTCAATGCCGGTGCGCTCTACTGACTATCGTGGCTTCAGCCAATGACACGAGAACTGGATTCAATCAAACTGCTCGACGCGGCGCCCGCGCTCATCTGGAGCGGCACACCCGACGGTGTCGCGACGTCGCTCAATGCGGCATGGACGCGTTATACAGGCCGCTGTCCGGAAGAACTGCGTGGCTTGGGCTGGCAACGTCTGCTGCATCCCGACGACCTGAGCACGGTACAGCAGTGCTGTGCCGGTGCGCACGGCGGCAATCAGGACCCGCGCCTGCCTGTGCGCATCGTCGACGCGCGCGGCCGTTATCAGCGATTTCTGCTCAGCATCAGCGCGCATGGAGCGGATGACGGCACGTGCGAAGGCTTTGCGGCCGCCGCGATCGGACTCCCCGATCACGAACTGCGCGAGCCCGCCCGTTGTGCCTGCGAACGTGAGCCGCACTTTCCATGGGGCCAGGTGCCCGTGATGGTTTGGAGTGCTCGGGCTGACGGCTACCTGGATTTCGTCAACGACCGTTGGGTGCGTTTCACCGGGGTATCGTTCGATGAGGCGCAAGGGTGGGGCTGGAAAGAGGCGGTGCATCCGGACGACCGCGAGCGTGCGATGAAGGTGTGGCTGCATCTGCTCGAGAACGGTCTCGAGGGTTCGTGCGAATGCCGGCTCGGCAGCCAGCAGCGGGGCTATCGCTGGTGCATGTCGGTCGTGAACCCGCTGCGCGATGTGACCGGCCGCGTCGTTCGCTGGTACGGCGCGATTCTGGACATCGAAGATCGCAAGCGCGCCGAAGATGCGCTGCGCCTGAGCGAAGCGTACCTGACCGACGCGCAGCGCTTGAGCCATACCGGCAGCTTTGCGCTCAATCCGCACACCGGAGCGCTGTATTGGTCCCATGAAATGTACCGGCTCTATGAATACGAGGCCGATACGAAGATCGACTTGCGTGCGGTGTTGGCGCGCACGCATCCCGACGACATCGACGAACTGACACGCGTATTCGAGCGGATTCACGCGGGTGATCGCGAGGTCGATACGACCCATCGGCTGATGATGCCTGACGGTAGAGTCAAAGATATCCGTCTGCTGGCTCATCCGGTCGATTACAAAGGCAGCAAGAGCGAGTATGCGGGCGCGGTGATCGATATCAGCGAGGCGAAGCAGGCCGAACGGCGTCTGGAGCAGGCGCATGACGAGCTCGCACACGCGACGCGCGTTGCGACGCTGGGCGAGCTCGCCGCATCGATCGCGCACGAGGTGAGCCAGCCGCTTGCGGCGATCGCGGCGAACGGCGCGGCCGGCTTGCGCTGGCTCGCTCGCGCGCAACCGGAAGTGGACGAGGCGAGACTCACGGTCGAGCGGATGATCAAGGAAGCCCAGCGTGCGACTGACGTGGTTCGTCAATTACGCGCGCTTGCGCGTAAAGACACGACGGCGCGCCACCTCGACGACGTGAACCGCATTGTTCAGGACGCGGTGCTGCTCGCGAAGCCGCAACTAGCGCGGAATCGCGTCGTGTTGAAGCTCGAGCTCTGTCCGGATCTGCCGCGCGTCGTAGTGCATCCGGTGCAGCTTCAGCAGGTACTGATCAATCTGATCACGAACGGTAGCCAGTCGATGGAATGGGTCGACGCGGTGCCCAGGGTACTGACGGTGAGTTCGTCGGTGAACGCGGACGGTGGCGTGCGCGTGATCGTGCGCGATGCCGGTACTGGCATCGCGGCGGCCGATCAGGAGAAGCTCTTCTCGCCGTTCTTCACGACCAAGCAGGACGGCATGGGCATGGGACTGTCGATCTGCAAGACGATTATCGAAAGTCACGGCGGGACGATTTCGGCCGGCAACAACGCGGGACCGGGTGCGCAACTCGTGGTCGAATTGCCGGGCGCGGCCACGCCCGGAAGGCCGGCGAGCCGTGAACGCACGCTTGATAGGGCCGACGCCCGCGTGTGCGGCGGCGGTGCGCGGTAGCGGCTTAGCGGTCGAGCGCCAGTTTCGCGCCGAGCGCTATCAGAATGGTGCCCATCGTACCGTCGACGATCTTGCGGATGCGCCCGTAGCCGTACTGCACGCGTTGCATCGAAAACACGAACGCCATCGCGTTGAACCAGCCGAGCGACACGATGCTGACCGCCGCGACGGTCGTCGCATGCACCCATAGTGGCGCGTGCGCGGGCAGCACGGTGACGAACAGTCCGCCGAAGAACGCGGCTCCCTTCGGATTGGTCAGGCCGACGAACAAGCCGCGCCGGTATGCGCCGAGCGCAGTGGACGCGCTGGCGGCGCTCACGTCGAGCGACCCTGCGGGTTTGCCGAGACTGGCGAGCATCCGGATGCCGAGATGGATCAGATAGAGGGCGCCGGCCACCCGGATCGCGCCGTACAGCCACGCGAGCTGCGCGAGGACCAGACCCAGACCGAAAATCGCGAGCGTCGCCCATAGCGCATGCGACGTGGCGATGCCGCACGCGGCGAGGAGTCCGGCGCGGCGTCGGGCGAGCGCCTGGGATGTGACGGCCATCAGATCGGGGCCGGGACTCACGCAGGCGAGCAGCATCACGCCGGCGACCAGCGCGAGGTGCGGGACGTAGTTCATTGAAATACCTTCGAAATGACGCGTGCACGGCCGGCGTGACCAATGAGCCGGGACGGACAACGCGCGCGTAGACGCTTGAAACCGCAGGGAACAGCGAATCTAGCACAGGTGCTTGCGACGCGCTGGACGCCGCGCCGGGCATGCCGGCGTGCCCGGCATGCCCGGTGGTATGCGCTTGCGATGGGTGCGCCCTGCCGGGGTTAACCGGCGTCAGCGGCGGTGGCGGCTTTGCGTGGCCGACGGCCGCGCGATGTCGATTTGCGCGTGGCTTTGCCGGCCTGGCCGGCATCGGTGGCTTCGGCGGCCATTGCGGCGGGGTCCTGCGGCTGGTTTGACGTTGCCGCAGCCGACGGCGGTTCCGCAGTCGAAGCGGCCGCGTCCGCGGCACCTGGTGCTGAGGTCTTTTTCTCCTTCCTTGCTTTTTTCGCCGCAGCCGGTTTGCGCTCGCCTCGCTTCCTGCCGCGCGCGCCCGAATCCGCCCTTGCGTGATCCGCCGGTTCGCCGTTTTCCGTCACGGCCGGGGATGCATGCGCCGCCGCGGGCACCGCTTCCGCACCCGCATCGATGACCTCGCGCAACACTTCGACCGCGGCTTGAGATTCGCCTTCACCGCTGCTGCCGGTCTCCATCGCCCGTTGGCTCGCGGGTTCGTTTGCGGTGTCGATTGCCGACTCGCCTCCCGGTCCCGCTACCACGTTGCGATACACATACGTGCCTGATTTCTCGTCCCGGCCGACTTCGAGCAGCCCGCGCGCCTGCGCTTCATCGAGCAGATTGCCGAATGCACGAAAGCCGTAATAGGTTTCGTTGAAATCAGGCTTGCGCCGCTTGATCGCGTTTTTCAGCACCGACGCCCAGATCTTGCCGCTGTCGCCGCGCTCCGTCGCGAGTGCGTCGAACGTCTGTACGGCGATTTCGATCGCCTTCGTTTTGCGCGTGTCGAGATCTTCCTTGCGCTGTTTGTCGCCGTCGGGCGCGCGCTTCGCGGACGGCTGCGGTGCGCGCGCGGCTTCGCGCTTCGCCGCGGCGCGCTGGCTTTCGCGCACCAGATCGTCATAGAAAATAAACTCGTCGCAGTTCGCGGTCAGCAGGTCGGATGTCGAGCGCTGCACGCCGACGCCGATCACCTGCTTCGCGTTTTCGCGCAGTTTCGACACGAGCGGTGAAAAGTCCGAATCGCCGCTGATGATGACGAAGGTGTTCACATGAGCTTTCGTGTAGCACAGATCGAGCGCATCGACGACAAGGCGGATATCCGCCGAATTCTTACCCGATTGCCGTACGTGCGGAATTTCGATCAGCTCGAAATTCGCTTCGTGCATCGTCGCCTTGAAGCCTTTGTAGCGATCCCAGTCGCAATATGCCTTCTTTACGACGATGCTGCCTTTGAGCAGCAGGCGCTCGAGCACGAGCTTGATATCGAACTTTTCGTACTTTGCATCGCGCACACCGAGCGCAACGTTTTCGAAGTCGCAGAACAGCGCCATGCTGACTGTGTCGAAGGATGACGCCATGAGGGTTTCTCCATTGAAATGCGCGCCCGCATTGCGAGGCAGCGGCGAGAAACAGTGAAAGTATTAGATCGCGCCGGATCGGGCAAGTATTGCGTTAATCGAGCAAAAGAGTTTGCTGTGACGGGCATTATGGTTCATTCGTCGGGAAAAGGCTTGCGTGATGCATCGCGTCTATGTGAGGATTGCCTCATATCATCAGACTCGAAATCCACGTATGGCGTCAGTCAAAGAGAAAATTGCGGAGAAAACCGCGCGGCGCGTCCCGCAACAGGAACGCGCCGCGCGCCGTGTCGAAACACTGCTGGACGCGGCCGCCGAGACGATCGCGGAGCGCGGCTTCGAAGCGGCGACCATGACTGAAATTGCCGAGCGCGCCGGCGCGTCGATCGGCGCGATCTACCAGTACTTTCCGAACAAGGACGCGCTTGTGTTCGCGCTGCGCACCCGTTACGGCAACACGGTGGATGCGCAATGGTCCGCGCTGACCGCGAGCGCCGACGGGCTGACGGTGCCGGAACTGGTCGAGCGGCTGTTCGCGCTGCTGGTCGAATTTATGGATGCGCATCCGGCGTACCTGCCGCTGCTGTCGGTGTCGCTGAATTTCAGGCGTGACGCGGCGGTGCGCAACCGGCTGCGCAAACGCTTTGCCGAACTGTTCCAGCGCTATCGGCCGGCCTTGTCCAGTGACGACGCTTTTCGTATTGCCGAAGTGACGCTGCAGGTCGTGAAAAGCATGAGCCCGCTCTACATTCCCGCGAAACCGAAGGAGCGCGTCGCGCTGATCGGCGAATACAAGGCGGTGCTATCCGCCTACCTCGGCACGCGCCTCGTATGACGACGCACCCGCCCGCGCGGGCGGTAGCCGCCGCTCAGCGCGCTTCGTGCGCGAGCGCCGTGCGCGTCTGCAGTACGTCGTCGATTAACCCATAGCCTTTCGCCGCATCGGCGGACATGAAGGTGTCGCGGTCGGTGTCCTTTTCGATCTGCGCAACGCTTTGCCCGGTACGCTCGGCGAGCACCGCATTCAACCGCTCGCGCAGATAAAGCACTTCCTTCGCCTGAATTTCGACATCGGCGGCCGTGCCCTGGCTGCCGCCCGATGGCTGATGGATCATGATGCGCGCGTTCGGCAGCGCGTAACGCTTGCCTCGCGCGCCCGCCGCAAGCAGAAACGTGCCCATGCTTGCCGCAAAGCCGGTGCACAGCGTCGACACATCCGGTTTGATGAACTGCATCGTGTCGTAGACCGCGAGGCCGTCATAGACGGAGCCGCCTGGCGAGTTGATGTAGAACGCAATATCCTTGTCCGGGTTTTCCGATTCGAGAAATAGCAGTTGTGCGACGATCAGACTGGCCGATTGTTCGTTGACCGGGCCGACCAGAAACACGATGCGTTCGCGCAACAGCCGCGAGTAGATGTCGTAAGCGCGCTCGCCGCGGCCGGACTGTTCGATGACGGTCGGCACGAGGCCGAGACCGGACGCGGAAGGAGGCAGGGGCGGATAGCGCAAATGCATGGGGTCCTCGCTGGTGCGGATAGGAAAGTCGGAATGATGTATACAGGCGCCGCGCACGATCGGCGCGATGCCTGTCAGAGAAGACGCGCGCGTGCCGGCGCGTGTGACGGGAAAATTTTTTCGGCGAAGTGTCACGGCGCGACGGGTTGGGGCGTCAACGGGAAGACGGGGCGCGCAGCGTGGTGTCCCCATGACGATCGAGGAGCATGACGAATGGATGACAACGTTCAACGCACGCAGACGGCCGGTATGGATGGGAGCCACGACATAAGCGGCACGCAACGCACGCACTCCGCCAATAGTGCGAGCACGAGCCGGACAGCGCCGCCGGACGCGGCTTTCGAAGCGCTGCGGCGCAAGCTCGTTGCGCGCGCGCAGCGGATGCTCGGCAGCCGCGCGGAGGCCGAGGATGTCGTGCAGGACGCGTGGCTCAAGTGGCACGGCGCGCGCAGCGCGGACGTGCGTTCGCCTGACGCATGGCTGACGACGGTCACGACACGGCTTGCGATCGACCGTTTGCGCCGCTTGCGAACCGAACGCGCGTCGCATTTGCCCGGCAAGCTGGCGCAGCCATGGCTCGACGGGCTCGCCCCCGCAGCCGACCAACGGGCGCTGCACGCGTCGGACATGTCATACGGCGTCACGTTGCTGCTCGATCGCCTGAAACCCGACGAGCGCATTGCGTTCGTGCTGCACGAAGCGCTCGAGTGCGATTACGCGGAAATCGCGAAGATCCTCGCGAAGACGCCGGCTCATTGCCGGCAGATCGTGCATCGGGCGAAGCAACGGCTGCGGCGCGCGGGCGCGCCGACGAAAGTGGCAGAAGCGGCGGCGGATGCAGCGGCCGATGCGGCCGCGCACGCGCGCATCGTCGAACGCTTGCGGGCGGCGATCGACGCACAAGACCGGATCGGCCTCGTGCGCCTGTTCAGCGGCGGCGTACACATCGCGGATGACGACGGACGTAGCGACGACACGGCGGCGTTCGTGTCCGCCAACACGGAAGTGACCGCGCAGGCGGCGGCCGCGCGCGTTGTTTTGCTATCGGATGAAACGGCCGCGCGCGCGATGTCGCCCGATCGAACGGGGCGCGCGACCGGCACGTTGCGGGCCGAAACAATCGGACTCACCGTGGACGGTACGCCACGCGTCGCATGGCTGGTGGAGGGCGAAATCGCCGCGATGCTGGATGTGGTGTTCGCGGCGAACGGCGCGATCGCCGCGCTGCGCATTGTCACGGACGTCACGGACCCGGCCGCGCTGCACCGGGCTAATCAGACGTTCGGCCTGTCCGCGGTCCGGCGCCTGTTGCAGCGGATCGCCGCACGTGCGTCATGGGCGCGGTGCGGTGCCGTCCCAGTTGATGTCGACGCATAGCACCTGCATGCCGTGCGTGGTCTGCGATGCGATCGACGCGGTCACGCACAGGTGCGCTTCATTGATCGACAGATAAGGCGGGGTCAACTGCACGTGGCCCGGCGTGCGCACCGCCTGGATGAAATAGGGCCGCCGTTCCCAGCTTGCGCCCTCCGAATGCAGCAGCGGGCGAAAGCGTTTCGCGCGCTGCGAAGCGCGCCCCGGCGGCAGCACGTTGTCGCCGATTTGCCGCCCTGAGCCGTCGAGCAGAAAACAGCGCGCGGTTTCGCGCAGCGCGAGCAGCGGCGCAGCGGCGTCGTCTATCGACGCACCGTCGGCAAGCTGTGCGCTCGCGTGTTCGAGCGCGGCGACGAACGGCGCGAGCCGCTCGGCCTGCGCCACTTCGCGGCCTGCGACGCGCTTGCGCAGCGAAGCGGACAGGTTGTCCATCAGATCGACGGTTGCCTGCGGCTTCACCGGTTCGACGCTCGGGCTCGCGAAAAACGTGCCTTGCACGAAATCGACATTGCATTCGAGCGCGATCAGCGCATCGTTTTCGGTGGTCAGATTGCCCATCAAGACGAGTTGCCCGGATTCGTGCAGCAGCGACACAATGCCCGGCAGCACCCGCTCGATATGCGAATGTTCGGTGGCCTGCGCGAGGATGCCGCGGTCGAGCGTGACGATATCGGGGCGCAGCGTCCATACGCGGTCGATATTCGAGTGCTTCGCGCCGAAACCGTCGAGCGCGATCAGGAAGCCCGACTTGCGCAGCGCATCGATGATCTCCGCAAAGCGCGTGGTCTCGCCGCCCGCCTGCTCGCTGACCTCCAGCACGACCCGTTGCGGCGGCAAGCCGAGCGATTTGAGCCCGGCCAGCAGCGCGTCGCCGTAGCTCAAATCCATCAGCGCGGCCGGATGCAGGCTCAGGAAGAGCCACTCGTCGTGGCTGTCGAACGCGTTGAAGTTGCCCAGATGCAGCGATTCGGCGAGCCGTCCGAGTTCGAGCAGGTCGCCGCGTCGCGCGGCTTGCGAAAACACTTCGTGCGACGGCACCTGCATCGCGTTCTCGTCGTGTACGCGCAGCGACGCGTGATAGCCGATCGCGCGCCGATGCGACACTGAAAACACCGGTTGAAACACGCTGAAGACGGTATAGCCGCCGTAGCGCACCGTACGGCGGGAACCTTCCTCCCCCGCCACGGGGCGCGGCGGCTGGAAGCCGGGAGGATCGAGTTCGACCATGCTCATCGTGTCAATCATTCGCGGGAGTGCGCACGCGGCGCGGAGTATTTAGTTTACAGGATCAGTCAGCAAGAAACATGCGCAAAGTCAATCCGCCGTGCTCGCTGACGGATGGCTTTCCCGCAAGGGCTTGCGCGGATATCGCAGCGGACGATCACGCGCGAAGCGGGTCGCAAGCACATCAATGGTGCATCGGGGAACATGCTGCGCCCCGTTGCGGTTCGATGTCAGGTTCGCTCCGATGGATCGGTTTTCGGCGCGGGCCGCCGGATATCGTGGGCGAGCTGCGCGAAGATCCACGACGTGCCCGCCGTAATGATGCCCACGCAGACGAACGTCGCGTGGAACGCGGGCAGCGTGTTCGCTTCGGTGACGCGCGGGATGATGCCGGTGAAGGTCGTCAGCATCGCGCCGGCGACCGTCACGCCGAGGCTCATCGACAGCATCTGCACCAGCGAGAAGAGGCTGTTGCCGCTGCTTGCGCCCCCGGTGCCGAGATCCTTTAGCGTCAGCGTATTCATCGCGGTGAACTGCATCGAGTTCACGCCGCCGAAAAACGCGAGCTGCACGAGCCGCAGCCACAGCGGCTGGTGCGCACCCATCAGCGCGAAGCTCGCCATCGCGAGACCGACCAGCACCGTGTTGGTCACGAGCACGCGCCGGTAGCCGTAGCGGAAGATCAGCCGGGTCACGAGGCGTTTGGACGTCATGCCGGCCGCCGCGACGGGCAGCATCATCAGGCCTGCTTCGAATGCGCTGTAGCCGAGGCTAACCTGCAGCAGCAGCGGCAGCAGATATGGCATCGCGCCGCTGCCGATCCGTGCGAACAGGTTGCCGAGAATCCCGACGCTGAACGTATGAATTCGGAACAGGTCGAGCGAAAAAATCGGTTGCGGCGTGCGCACCGCATGCAACCCGTACGCGGTGAAAAAGCCGAGGCTCAGGATTAGCAGCACCAGCACCGTCGCATGCGCGAAGCCGAATTCACTATGACCGTCGAGCGCCATCGAGATCGCAATCATCGCGACGATCAGCAGCAGATAGCCTTTCAAGTCGAATTTCGCGGTGTCCGGATTGCGCGAATCCGGCATGAAGATAAACGTTGCGATCACGCCGACCACGCCGACCGGCACGTTAATCAGGAAGATCCAGTGCCATGACGCGATCTTGACGAGCCAGCCGCCGAGCGTCGGTCCGATCAGCGGACCAATCAGGCCCGGAATCGCGACGAACGACAGCGCGGGCAGATAGCGTTCGGCGGGAAACACGCGCAACACCGCGAGGCGCCCGACCGGCAGCAGCATCGCGCCGCCGGCGCCTTGCAGGATGCGCCACAGCACGAGTTGCGACAGCGTATGCGCGCTCGCGCACAGCAGCGAGCCGACCGAAAACACGAAGATCGCGCTCATGAATACGCGCCGCGTGCCGAGCTTGTCGGCGAGCCAGCCGGAGACCGGGATCATCACCGCCATCGTCAGCGAATAGGCGATCACGACCGATTGCATCCGCAGCGGCAATTCGCCGAGGCTGGTCGCCATCGCGGGCAGCGCAGTGTTGACGATTGTCGAGTCGAGCGTCTGCATGAAGAAGCCGGTCGCGACGATCCACAACATGACGGTGAGCGAACGGGCGGACGGCTTGGCGGGGAGTGTCTCGGTGCTTGTCGTATTGGCCATGGAGCGAGAGGGCGAGCCGGTTGAGCCGGGCGGCCCATATTTTAAGCAAAAACTGTATCGGCAGGCGGACTATAGGCGCGATATGTACGCCGCGCGTGCAGCGCACCTATGAAGGATAGCGATGCATCCCGCATCGCCCAGCGTGATGCAATGGCGGCGACGGCGGCCGGCCGGTCAGGCTTTCAGTTGCGCGGCTGCATCGAAGAACGCTTGCGCACGCGGGTCTTGCGTATAGGCCGCGTTGATGCGGGTCCACGCGCTCGTTTCCGCGTTCGGGCGGAAATAGTGGCCGGGCGCAACGGTCACGCCAAGCGGCGTGCCGCATTCGGCGAGCGCACGCGAATCTTCGATATGCGGGACACGCGCCCAGATCAGATTGCCGCCGAGCGGTTTTTCGAACACTTCCCAGCCTGCCGCCTCGAGCATCTGCACCGACGCGCCTAACGCGTCGCGCATGCGCCGGCGCAGCCGTTCGAGATGCTTGCGATACATGCCGCGCTCGAGCTGCGCGACCGCCACCGCTTCGGCGAAACGCGAGCCGCCGATCGTGGTCAGCATCTTGATGTCGGCGAGGTCCTTGATGATCGCGTGGCGCGCAATCACATAGCCGATCCGCAGCGAGGCCGACAGCGTCTTCGACAGACCGCCGACGTAGATCACATGCTCGAACTGATCGAGCGTCGCGAGCCGGTCGGTCGCTTCGTTCTGGAAGTCCGCGAAGATGTCGTCTTCGATGATCGTGAAGTCGTGCTCGCGCGCGAGCTTCAACAGGCGAAACGCGACGTGCGGCGCGACCGATGTGCCGGTCGGATTGTGGAACACGCTGTTGACAAAGAAGAGCTTCGGCCGGTGCAGTTTCAATTGCGCCTGCAGCACGTCGAGGTCGGGGCCGTTGCGTGTGCGCGGAATGCCGACGAGATTGACGCCGTGCAGCTTGAGCAAGCCGAACAGGTTGTAGTAGCCGGGATCTTCGACAAACATCGTGTCGCCGGCTTTCAGCATGTAGCGCATCAGCAGGTCGAGCGCCTGGCTCGCCCCCTGAGTGATCAGAATCTGCGACGCATCGACCTCCATGCCGAGCTGCGCGGAGCGGCTGCGCAGGTGTTCGCGCAATACCGCGTTGCCCAGCGGCGTCGCGTAGTCGATCAGGCTCGCGGCGTCGGTGCGCGACACGTGTCGAATGGCCTGCGCGAGACTGTCCATGTCCCGCCACGACTCCGGAATAAAGCCGCTGCCGAGCTTCAGCGTTCCGCCCGGGTGATTCAACTGCTGCAGGATGTGGAACGACTCTTCTTCCGCGCGCCGCGGGTCCGACGTGCCCTGGGAACTGTCGATGCCCGTGCGTATGCGCTGCGCGACGTAGAAGCCTGAGCCGTGCCGGGAATCCAGATAACCGAGCGATACGAGCCGGTCATACGCTTCGATCACCGGAAAGCGGCTGATCTGATAGTCGGCGGCGAACTGGCGGATCGACGGCAGCTTCGTGCCCGCGTGCGCGGTACGTGAGCCGATCCATTGCGTGACGCCGGTGACGATCTGTTCGGTCAGCGGCACACCGCTGTCGCGATCGAGTTCGATATCGAGTTTCATGCGGCTACCCTCGCTGGCCGTTGACTTTCGGCTGAGGAAATCGACAGGTAAACAAAGTGTCCGTTTTTTAACTGCACAGTTCTGTTGAAAGTGTTCGGTACTGTGCATGTGATTGACAGCATCGTACGTCAATAATTGACTGACCGAAATGCCTTGCAAGGAGAACGGCAATGCGCGAAATCCGTACTTTCGAACTCGAACACGGCGAGCCGGCGGCCGCGTGGCGTGTCGCGCAGCCGGCCATTCTTAAAGTCACCGCGGGCGAGGTCTGGCTGACCGTGGAAGGGGATGCCGAAGACTACTGGCTCGGTCGCGGTGAGTCATTCACGTTGCCGCGCGGGGTGACTGCGTGGGTCAGTGCCGGGCGCGATGGGGCACGCGTCGTGCTGTCGGGCAGACGCCATCTGCGCGCGTGGCCTTTGACCGGCACGTCGATATGGAACTGGCTGCCGCGCTGGTTGCTGCCTGCGTGAGCGATGGGGTTCGTCTAACGGATGCGGACGGTTTAGCCGGTTTTCCGCATCCAGGTACCGCGGCGTGCCAGGTGTGCGCCGCGCTTCGTGTCCGATCAATGGTCCCCTTCGTACGCGCCGATATAGCGGGCGCGTGGGCGAATCAACCGGCCATCCGCCGTCTGTTCCATCGCGTGAGCGATCCAGCCGACTACCCGTCCCACCGCAAATAACGTGAACGCCGCGCCGGCCGGCAACGCGAGCACGCGCTCGATTGCCGCCAGCGCGTAGTCGAGCGTCGGTTCGGCGCCGGCCGTGGCGCGCATCGCCGCGGCGAGCCGTTGCACGCCGGCGAGCGGCGCACGTGTGGGCGCGCAGTCGGCAAGCAGCTCGAGCAGCAGCCGCGCGCGCGGATCGCCGTCCGGATACAGCGGATGACCGAAGCCGGGCAGCGGCGGGCGCAGCGCGGTCGTGTCGCCCGGACCGCCGCGCGCGTCGCTGTGTTCCTCGCGCGCAAGACGCGTCGCGAGAAAACGATCGAGATCGGCGGCACGCGACGCGTCGTCGAACAGCGCGGCGACGCGCGCGGTCTCACCCCCGTGCCGCGGTCCTGAAAGCGCCGCGAGGCCGCCCGCGACCGCGCCGAACAGATGCGTGCCGGTCGACGTGATACAGCGCACCGTGAAGGTCGACGCGTTCAGTTCGTGATCGGCGCAGGCAACGAGCGCCGCGCGCAGCAGGCTGATCTGCGGCCGGCCGCGCACGCCCCATGAGGCCGCTAGTTGCCGATGCAGCGGATCGTTCGACGGTGCGACCGACACCATCGCGGCGGCGACAAGGCGCAGCAGCACGCAGGCCGTATCGAGCTGCGCGTCGCGCCCGAGCGCCCACACACGCGGCATTTGCGCCGCGGCGGCGGGCAGCAGCACCAGCACGCGATCGAGCGGCGTGCTATCGCCCCACAATTTCAACCACGCGGACCATTGCGCGGCGGCGAGCGGCGCGGCCGGCGCCTGCGCGATGCGCCGTTCGCCGCATTCCCACAGCAACGCGGCGACCTCTTCCAGTGATGCGCTGCGCGCCAGTTCGATCGCATCGCGTCCGCGGTAGAAGAGCCGCCCGTCGTTGATCAGCGTGATGGCCGACTCGAGCACCGGCACGCCCCAGTCGAGCACCTTCTGTGCGACCTTGCCCGCGCGCTTGCCGTCCGCCTTGCGGCGCGCGAGACGGCGCACTTCGCCGGCATCGTAGAGGCGGCGCTTCGAGTCGGCGTGCGGCGACGAGCTCAGCAGGCCGCGACTCACATACGCGTATAGCGTCGGCAAGCTAATGCCGAGCGCCTGTGCGGCTTCGTCGGCGGACAGATAGCGACCGGAGGAGGTCATGGAAATCGCTCGAAACCGGAAAAATCAATATATATTGATTTTAACAATCAAGATTGATCGATGTGCAAGCGAATTTTAGACTGTTCGCCATTCCTTCTTGTCCTTGCTCTCCGGGCTCGACATCGCTACCGATCATGACGCCTCTTCTCGCTCTCGATCATCTCTGGACCGTGGCCGGCTGCGATGCCGCGGCGCTCGACGCAGTGTCGATTACCGGCAACGATCCCGCACTGCCGTCGGTGTTTCGCGTCGGCACGCTGGCTGCCGCGACCGTCGCGGCGACCGGGCTTGCCGCCGCCGAGTGCTACCGGGTGCGCACCGGGCAACTGCAGCGTGTCAAGGTCGACGTGCGGCGCGCGCTGGCGGCGTTTCGCAGCGAGCGGTATCTGCGCGTGAACGACGGGCCGGCGCCCGAACTTCGTAGCCCGATCTTCGGGTTCTTCGAGACGCGCGACAGCCGGTGGGTCCAACTGCACACGAATTTTCCGCATCACCTCGACGGTGTGCTGAAAGTGCTCGGCTGCGCGAACGACAGGACTGCGGTCGCGCAAGCGATTCGCGACTGGGATGGCGCTACGCTCGATCAGACGCTCGCCGACGCGGGGCTGCCTGCCGCGCTGATCCGCACGCCGCGCGAATGGGCGGCGCTCGAGCAGGCGAAGGCGATCGCGAATCTTCCGCTCTTCGAGATCGAGCGGATCGGCGACGCGCCGCCGCAGCCGATCGCCTCTTTGTCAGCCCGCGCCGGCGAGCCGGCTGGGCAACCGCTTTCCGGCGTGCGCGTGCTGGACCTGTCGCGGATCATCGCGGGGCCGGTCGCGGGTCGCGCGCTTGCATCGCACGGCGCGCAGGTGCTGCTCGTCAACGGCCCGCATCTGCCGAACATTGCGCCACTCGTGATTGACACCGGCCGCGGCAAGCGTTCGGCGACGCTCGATCTGCGCGACGCCGCCGCGCGCGAGCAGCTCGAGGCGCTGACACGCGATGCGGATGTGTTTCTGCAGGCGTACCGGCCCGGCGCGCTCGCCGCGCGCGGCTTTGGACCCGACGCGCTGGCGCGGCAGCGACCGGGCATCGTCTGCGTATCGATCTGCGCGTATGGGCATCAGGGGCCGTGGGCGGCGCGACGCGGTTTCGACAGTCTCGTGCAGTCGGCGAGCGGAATCGCATACACGGAGGCGCGCGCAGCAGGAGTCGACGGTCCGAAACATTTGCCGTGTCAAGCGCTCGACCATGGCACCGGCTATCTCGCCGCGTTCGGTGCGATGGTCGCGCTCCAGCGCCGCGCGACGGAGGGCGGCAGTTGGCATGTGCGGCTGTCGCTTGCGCAAACCGGCCGCTGGCTGCAGTCGCTTGGCCAGATCGAAGACGGCTGGCGAGCGCCCGAAGTGGGGTTCGACGACGTCAAGGACTGCGTCGAAACGGTCGATTCGCCGTTCGGTCGTGTGCTTGGCACGTCGCCCGCGGAGCAGCTGGAGAAGACGCCGGCGTGCTATGGCCGGCCGCCGGTGCCGATCGGTACTGATGACGCCCGGTGGGGAACGGACTAAATGCGCGACCAGACGTGCGACCAGATGCCCGGCAGCAGGGCACGCGCACGGCGCCTGCGTGGCCGATGCGCGTCGCGGCCGCTACTTGCGCAGCTCGGCGACAAAGTCGTAATAGTCATTGCGGCAGTACGTATCGGTCAGTTCAATCGCGCGCTGATCCGCCGTATAGCCGACCCGCGTGATCAGCAGCAACGCTTCTTTCGGCGCGATGCTCATCTGCTGTGCGATTTCTTCGCTCGCATTGACCGCGCGAAAGTGCTGCAGCGCACGCACGATCGCTAGACCGCGCTGTTCGAGATACGAGTACAACGAATCGCCGATGGCCTGCGGATCTGGAATCACCGAAGCGGGGAAAGTCGAATTTTCGACGGCCATCACGATGCCGTCCGCGAGCCGCAAGCGCCTCAAGCGCGTGACCGCGGCCGCCGGCGACAACCCGAGGCGGATTACTTCATCGCGATTGGCGGGCAGGATCTCGCGCGAAAGCCACTGCGAGCTTGGCGTGAACCCGCGCCGGCGCAGCATTTCGCTGAAGCTCGACAGCCGCGACAACGGATCTTCATAACGTGGCGTGATGAAACTGCCCGCGCCCTGCGTGCGGCGGATCAGCCCCTGTTCGACGAGCAGCGCGATTGCCTTGCGCGCGGTGATGCGCGATACGCCTAGCGCATCCGACAGCACGCGTTCGGAAGGCAGCGCTTCGCCCGGATTCCAGCGATTGTCATGAATAGCGTGGCCGAGCTTGCGGGCGAGTTGCAGGTAGAGCGGCGTATCGTTTTCCGGGTCCGGGCGCAGGTCGCGCCAACGGTCTTCCGAGGCTGAGTTCATGAAGTGTGCGCAAGAAAGGCAAGCGGCAATTCTAAGACATCGGCGCGCTGCCTTATAGCGGGCTTTTGCCTGGTTTGCCGATGCGTTTGCCGCCAAAACGCTAAACTCGACGCAGCGCACCGCAACCTGTCCATGGAGAAATCAATGATGACCGACATCCCCACTGTGACGCTGCCCGACGGCGAGCGTATTCCGAAGCTGGGGCAGGGCACGTGGGAGATGGGCGAGCGTACCGCGCAGCGCGCCGCGGAGATCGCCGCGCTGCGCGAGGGCATTGCGCTCGGCATGACGCTGATCGATACCGCGGAGATGTACGGTGAAGGTTCGACCGAGTCGCTCGTCGGCGAAGCGCTCGCGGGCGTGCGCGACGATGTGTTTCTCGTCAGCAAGGTGTATCCGCATAACGCCAGCCGGCGCGGCGTGCAGGCGGCATGCGAACGGTCGCTAAAGCGCCTGAAGACCGATCGGCTGGACCTGTACCTGCTGCATTGGCGCGGCCCGGAGCCGCTCGAAGAAACTGTCGCGGGCTTCGAGGCGTTGCGCCAGGCCGGCAAGATCCGGCATTGGGGGGTGAGCAATTTCGACGTCGACGATATGGAAGAACTCGCCGCGGTCCCACATGGCGATGCCTGCGCAACCAATCAGGTTCTCTACAACGTCGCGCGACGCGGGCCGGAATTCGATCTGCTGCCGTGGCTCAACGCACGCAGCATTCCGATGATGGCTTATAGCCCGGTCGATCACGCACGGCTACCGAAGCGCTCGCCGCTCAACGAGATTGCCGCCGCGCACGGCGCATCGGTGTTTCAGATTGCGCTTGCGTGGGCGCTGCAGCAACCGGACGTCTTCTCGATTCCGAAGGCGGGGCGGGTTGAGCACGTGCGCGACAACCGGCGCGCCGCCGAACTGCAGCTGAGCGCCGACGATATCGTGACGATTGACGCGCACTTTCGTCCGCCGCTTCGCAAGCAGCCGCTCGAAATACTGTGATCAGCTACACGGGTGATGCATGTGCACCGAGCCGAGCAACGCAACCTCGGCGGGGGTCGCCTTGAGCGCATCGACATCGACCTGGCTTGTATCGCTCAGAAAGTCGTCGATAATCGACGATACCCTTACATCTGGCAGACACAGCGACACGCGTTGTGTTTCACCTGCGGGCAGCGCTTTACGCTGCGCGAGGAACAGCACGCCGTATTGATAGCCGTGGATGATGCCGCGGACCGCGCCAAGGCATTGACCCTGCGCGACGTTATCGTCCTTGCGCCCGCAGAGTTGCGCAAGCGCATACGCGGAGAACGTCGGGTCGACGGCTGGCGCTGCGCGGAGCTGGGAGGATTGCATCGGTGCCGCGGATGGCGGCGCAGCACCCGGGTTGCCCGTCTGGGCTTGTGCTTGCGATGCGAAGCCGGACAACGCCGCGCATAGCCAGAGGGCAGTGATACGTGCAACTGAGCGGGGGAGGTGTGGTTGCATGGCGGTGCCCCATTGAACGGTGACTCAACTAGGAGGCGTTCGAAGCGGTTTGGTTCCGATCTTGTGCATTGTGTGATGCGCAGCGGATGAGCGCGTCGACCGATGCGATCGCGGTCCGGGCGGTGACGTTCGACCGGGGGATCGGAACGTCACCGCCGCCGCTGCCGGCGCAGCGCTGGCCATCACGGGTGACCATGCGGTTCGTCACGGCTGGAATGGTGCGGGGGCACCGTTCACCCGGGATCTAGTGCCCGTTGCCGCCGCCGTTGCCGCCACCACCACCGCCGCCGCCCGAGCCGCCACCTTTGCCCGAACCACCGCTGCCACGTCCGAAGCCGCCTCCGAAGCCGCCGGCGCCAAAGCCACCCGCGCCAAAGCCACCACCGAAGCCTCCGCCGAAGCCCCCACCGAAGCCGCCTCCGCCAAAGCCGCCTCCCTGGCCACCGGCAGGACCGCCGCTTGGACCACCAGCGCCTGCGCCGCCACACCCACAACCGCCACTGCTGCCACCACCGCTACCACCACCGCCGCCACCGCCGCCACCACCGCCGCCGCCACCGCCGCCACCGCCGCCACCGCCACCGCCGCCACCGCCGCCACCACCACCCGCTCCCCCGCCGCCGCCCGCGCCACCGGATGCCGCGCCCCCGCCAGCGCTTCCCGCCGAGCCATTGCCACCGGCCGCTGCGGCACCGCCGGCGGCCGCGCCGCCCCGGGCACCGCCGCGCGCATACGGACCACAGTTATTCTGGTTGCCAATACAACTATCCGGAGTGAACACCGCCGCCGCGTCGTCGGCAGCGGTCGCGTTCGCGGCATCGGCGGCCGATTGATCCGTCGCCGTCGGTTCGCCCGGCGCGCCCGCATCGCCGCTGCCCGGCTGCCCGGCCACCGACACGCTGCTTGCCGGCAGCGCGGCATCCGCAACGACCACCCATTTCGGAATCACTTCGTCCGCGGTCGCGGCTTGCGCGGCGGCAAAATGTCCCGCGCCGAGCACAATCATCACCGCACCCCGTACATACATATCGCAGTGCGTAATAAATTTCTTGGTCTTCATCGCACTTCTCCCCGGAATCTGCAGCGCCGTCGCCGCGATTCCCTTTGTTCCAATCCTGTCGGCGGGCGGGCCGTGTGACTGCGCCGTCACACGGCTCGCCGCCCTTTTTGCCCCGTAGCTTGTCTCGCGCGCCGCAGGCCGCTTGTGACGGCCTGCGGTTCGCCACGCTCCCTGGGATCGCCGCATATCGGTCGATCCGCGTGCCTGCCGGTGTGCGTCGATCGTCATCACGATCGGCGCGGAACCGGACGCACGCGATCAAGCGATAAACATGCCATTGGACGCAAACGCGCGCCACGTACGGCGCGGCGTACGCGCATCGAACGCGTGCATGCGTAAATCGGTGGAAAACGTTTCTGCGCTGAAACGGCCGCGCGAAATCAGCGCGCGCGACGTTTCATCCGCGCCGCTGAAGCGAGCGAAGCTCGTCGATCGGGATATGGCAGCGAATTTGATGGCCGTCGCCGGCATCGGAGCAGGGCGGGTCCTGCTGTTCGCAGATCGAGCCGATCTTGCGCGGGCAGCGCGTATGGAACACGCAGCCCGAAGGCGGCGCAGCGGGACTGGGCGGCTCGCCCTCGAGATGGATGCGTTGACGGTCGGCGCTCGTTGCATGCGCATCGAGCGTGGGCACCGACGACAGCAGCGCTTCCGTATACGGATGATGTGGGCCATCGAACACGGCGGCAGCCGGCCCGATCTCGAGCAGCCGCCCGACGTATAGCACGGCGATGCGGTCCGACAGATAACGCACGACGTGCAAGTCGTGCGAGATGAACACGTAGCTCACGCGATGTTCGCGCTGCAGATCCGCGAGCAGGTTCAGGATCGCGGCCTGTACCGACACGTCGAGCGCGGATGTCGGCTCGTCGCAGACCACGACGCGCGGGTCGCCTGCGAACGCGCGCGCAATCGCGACACGCTGCTTGAGTCCACCGGACAATTGCCGCGTGCGCGCACTCAGATAGCGGTCCGGCAAGCGTACCGAGGCGGCGAGCGAGGTGAGCCGCTCTTCGCGCGCAAGGCCGCGTAAGGACGTGAGCCGCGAAAGTGCGCGACCGATCAGACGCTTGACCGAATGCGCGCGATTAAGCGCCGAATCGGGATTCTGAAACACGATCTGCAGCGACTTCACCTGCTCGTCGTTGCGGCGTGTCACGCGTGACGGCAACGGCGAACCGTCGAGTTCGAGCACGCCGCCTGTGTCGGGCGCAATCAGTCCGAGCAGCATTTTCGCGAGCGTCGTCTTGCCGCTGCCCGATTCGCCGACGAGGCCCAGCGTCTCGCCCGCCGCAAGCTCGAGCGAGACCGCATCGACCGCGCGTAGCACCGCGCCCGATGCGTGAAAGGTCTTCGAGATGCGCTCCGCGCGCAGCACGCGCTCGACTCCGTCGGGCTTCGACACAGCCGGTGGCGCCTCCGTTTGCGTGTGCGCGGATGGTGCGGATGGCGCAGAGGATGTGCGCTGAGCAGGGACATGCGCATTGGCGCGCGGCAATTCGATCGCGCGCTCGTGATAGTGACAACGCGACATCTGATCGCCATGTTGCGCGCTCATCCGGTACGGCGGCGGCGCATCGCGACGGCAGCGTTCGTCGGCGAGGAGGCAGCGGTCCACATAGATGCAGCCTTGCTTGATCGACCCGGGCGACGGCAGGCTGCCTGCGATCGTGTCGAGCCGGTCGGTATCCTTGTTGCGGCCGGGGCTCGGCAGGCAGCGCAGCAGACCGACCGTATAAGGATGGCGCGGCCGTGCGAACACGTCGCGCGTCGCACCTTCTTCGACGAGCTTGCCCGCATACAGCACGCCGACCCGTTCGCACATCTTGCCGATCACCGCGAGGTTGTGGCTGATGAACAGCACCGCGGTGCCATATTCGTTGCGCAACTGCGCGATCAGATCGAGTACTTCCGCTTCGACCGTCGCATCGAGGCCCGTGGTCGGTTCGTCGAGTATCAGCAGCGCTGGGTTCGACGCGAGCGCCATCGCGATCACCACGCGCTGCTGCATGCCGCCCGACAGTTCGTGCGGGTAGCTGTCCATCACGCGCTCGGGCGCCGCGATCCTGACTCGCCGCAGCATCTCGAGTGCGCGCCGCAGCGCGTCGTCATAGGTTGCGCCGGTTACTTCGAACGCTTCCGCGACCTGGCGCGCGATAGTCAACGATGGGTTCAGCGCGCGCGACGGGTCCTGATAGACCATCGAGATCGCGTTCGCGCGCAACTCGCGCAACGCGTGGGCATCGAGCGACTCGACGTCCTCACCGGCAATCGAAATGCGGCCGGCTTTCACGCGGCCATTGCGCGGGAGATAGCGCAGCACCGCCATGGCGACGGTCGACTTGCCACAGCCCGATTCGCCGACAAGCCCATAGGCCTCGCCGCGCCGCACGCGAAACGAGACATCCTGCAGCACGTCGCGATCGCGTCCGCGCACGCGATACGCAACGGTGAGGCCGACGAGGGTCAGCGCATCCGAACGGTCGCGCTTCGATATGTCGAATGCGGGAAACGCAGCAGCCGGCGATGCGCTCATCGGTCGAGCACTCCTTGCACGCTGTCGGCAATCAGATTCACGCCGACCACCAATGACGCGATCGCCGCCGCATCGAATACGACGGTCCACCATGCGCCGCCCGCCATCAGCGTGTACGACTCGGACAGCGCGAGCCCCCAGTCCGCGGACGGCGGCTGGATACCGAAGCCGAGGAACGACAGCGTCGCGACTGAAAAGATCGCGTAGCCGAGGCGCACCGTCGCTTCGACGACGATCGGCGACAGTACGTTCGGCAGAATTTCGGCGAACATGATGTAGAACGCGTGCTCGCCGCGCAGCTGCGCGGCGGCGACATAGTCGAGATGGCGTTCGGCGAGCACCGCGGCGCGCACGGTGCGCGCGGTGATGGGCATGAACGTGATGCCGATCACGAGAATCACCGTGAGGTTCGACGCGCCGACCGCGGCGAGCGCAAGCAGCGCGACGATCACGAGCGGCAACGCGAGCACCGCATCGATCACGCGGCCAATCAGATGATCGACCCATCCGCCGAAATAGCCGACCAGAAGACCCAGCGCGGTGCCGGCCACCGTGCCGACCAGTGTGGCGAGCGGCGCGATCGTCAGAATGTCGCGCGCACCGACGATCACGCGCGAATAGACATCGCGGCCGAGCTGATCGGTGCCGAACCAGTGCGTATGATCGGGCGGCAGCAGCGAGTTCAGAGGATCCGACGCATACGCATCGTGCGGCGCGATCCATTTGCCGGCGATTGCGCAGGCGACCCACCACAGCACAATCAACACGCCGATCAGGAAGCTCGGCGACAGAAGCAGCAAGCGCAGGCGTTCGTAACGCGGCTCCTGCGCGCGCGGCGGCGGTGCGGCGGGGGTGGTTGCAGAGGTGGCGTCGGGCGCTTCAGGCGTACCGGGTGCGGCGCTTGTCATTCGGCGCTCCTCACGCGCAGGCGCGGATTGAGTGTGACGTGCAACGCATCGGCAACGAAATTGGCCACCGTATACACGACGCCGACCGTCAGCACCCCAGCTTCGAGCATCGGAAAGTCCTTCGCTTTCGCGGCGTTGTAGATCAGCGAACCGATACCCTCATAGTGAAACAGCGTCTCCACGACGACGAGGCCGCCGATCATATAGCCCAGCTGCGTGGCGGCGACCGTGACGGTCGGTAGCAGCGCATTGCGCAGCACGTGCCGGAAAATCACGATGTGCGGCGGCAGTCCTTTGAGGATCGCGGTGCGCGTGTAGTCCGCATCGAGCGCTTCGACCGTGCCGGCGCGTGCCATCCGCGCGATATAGCCGAAGAAGATAAACACCAGCGGCAGGACCGGCAGGATCAGATGCCGCAGCTGTTCGAGCGCGCCGGCGCCGGCCGGCGCGGTGGCTTCGATCGGCAGCCACTGCAGCCACACGCCGAACACGAGAATCAGCACGATCGACGACACGAACTCCGGCACCACGGTTGCCGACAGTCCCGCGATGCTGATCGTGCGGTCGACCCAGCGTCCTTCATGTAGCGCGGCCCATACGCCGCCCGCGATGCCCAGCGGCACGACGATGATAAACGCGAGCAGCCCGAGCTTGGCCGAGTTCGCCAGCGCGCTGCCGACGAATGGCGCAACCGGTTCGCGAAACGCGTACGACGTGCCCATGTCGCCGTGCATCAGATGCGTGATCCACTGCGTGTATTGGGTGAGAAGCGGCTGGTCCGCGCCGAGTTGATGATTGAGCGCGGCGACCGCGCGTGCATCGGCGAGCGGGCCCAGGATCGCGCGGCCGATGTCGCCAGGCAGCAATTGCCCTCCCGCGAACACGAGCACCGACAGCAGCCACAGCGTGACCAGCGCGAGCGCGAGACGCGCCGCGAGAAAGGCGGCGACCCGAGCCGTGTTGCCCGACGCGCCGCGTGTGACGGTGGAGGCAGTGGTCGACATCGATCTCCCTTTGCGACCGGGTTATTGCGGCGACCGGTGTGAGCGAACCGGCTACGCGCCGATCACCGCGCGATCGAAGTACAACTGCGCGAGCGCAGTGAAACGCACGCCATTGAGCTTCGCGCGTGCCGCTATCAACTGATCGTAAAAGAAAGGAATGATCACCGGGCTTTCGTCGAGCAGCAGCGTCTGGATTTGCGCAGAGATCCGCTTTTGCGATGTGATGTCGAGCGCCGCATCGAAATTGGCAACCAGCCGGTCGTACTGCGGATTCCTGAAGTGCGCCGCGTTCCACGTGCCCGTGCTGGTCAGCGGCGCCTTCAGGAACACGTTCGGCACACCGCGCGCGCCGTAATCGGTGATGCCGAATGGCGCGTCGAGCCAGTCGGACTTGCCGGGCGCGCCCGCGCCGTAGTACATCGACTGGCTCTCGACCTTCAGGTTGATGCGTACGCCTATCGCCTTCGCGTAGTTCTGCACGACGACTGCGAGATCCGGCAGTTCCATGTACTTCTCGGTCGTCAGCGTGATATCGAAGCCGTTCGGCACACCCGCCTGCGCAAGCAACTGTTTGGCTTTCGCGACGTCGATCCGGCGTTGCGGTACGCCGGCATCGGACGACGGGAACACCGGTGCGAACGGGCTGTCGTTGCCGATCTGCGCACGGCCGCGAAACAGGCCGCGCACGATCACGTCGCGGTCGATCGACAGCGCCATCGCCTGACGCACGCGCTTGTCCTTGAATTGCGGACTGTCGTTGCGCATGTGAATCTGCCGGTGCGCACTCGACTTCACGCCGATCACCTTGAACTCGGGATTGTTCAGCAGACCCAGCCCGCCCTGTACGGTGAAGGTGCCCATCACGTCCGCCTGATGGCCCTGCAACGCGAGAATCTGCGCCTGCTGGTCCGCGTAGAACACGAATTGCACGCGCTCCGGCAACGCCTTTTCGCCCCAGTAGTCCGGGTTGCGCACGAACGACGCGCCGACCTTCGGCTGATACTTCTCGAGCTTGAACGGCCCGGTGCCGATAAAGGACTTCTCGTAGTCACCCGCATAGCTGGCGGGCAGGATGATCGCGTTGTAGTTGTCCGACGAAACGTAGTACGGAAAGTTGCCGGTCGGCGCGTCGAGGTGGAATTCGACCGTGTGCTCGTCGACGACCCGGGTGCCACCCTTCGACAGCACACGCTTCAACACCGATAGCGCCGCCGAGCCGCTCGCCGGGTCCGCGAGGCGGTCGAACGTCGCGGCAACGTCCTTCGCGGTGAACGGCGCGCCGTCGCTGAACTTCACGTTCTGGCGCAGCCTGAAGGTCCACACGTCGCCCTTGTCGTTCGGCTTCCACGAGATCGCGAGCGCTGGCCGCAGCATCAGTTTTTCGCTGTCGTCATCGAGCAGGAATTCGCCCGTCTGGTTCAACAGCGCGAGGCTGCCGGCGTCGGTGACGGTCAACGGATCGACGGCGCCGGCCGGCATCAGATGGGCGACGCGGATCGTCGCGTTCGACGCGCCTTGCGCCCGCACGTCGCGCGGTCCGACCAGACCCGCGCCCGCCAGCGAAAGCCCGATCACGCTCGCGTAACGCAGCAGGTCGCGGCGTGACAGGCGGCCAGCGAGAAATTCGTCGATCGCATGGTGGCCGTACGGGTCGGCGCCGCGGCGGGCGGCCTCGAGGGCCCGGCGTACATGCGGTGGGTACGGGAGGTCCGCGGGGATCTTCATCGATGGATAGTCCGGTCCGTTCTGTTGAGCGCCGCGCGCGACAGGGCGAAACAAGGGGCGCGGCGGTGCGAGCGGTACTGCGACGATGGATGCGGGCTCAGTGTAAGCGATTGCCCTGCGGTTCGGCGCGTTTGCGGCCGGGAACCGCGGCGTGGAGCCCGCAGCGTGTCTCGCGCTGACAACGTTCGGGGTTCGATCGGGCGTCGGTTTGTATGCGCACGCGTCGCAAGCGGCGCGTGCGCATCGGCACATTCAGTGAGAATTCGGTGCGGTGTCAGTGAGCGACAGGCGCGCGCCGCCAGCGATGGAACAGGATCGAGCCGATCCAGCACGCCATGAAGACAGCGACGATGCCATAGCCGAGCAGGCCGAACTGCGTATTGACGGCGGCGACCGCATCCCATGTGCCGCCGGAGACGCCCAACTTGTCGGCAATCAGGCCGAGCGCCTCGATGCTGCCGATCGCGATCGCGACCAGCGCCGATACGAACGTGATGCTCGCGTTGTAGTAAAGCTTGCGCTTCGGATCATCCATCGCCCAGCCGTACGCGTGGACCATCAATACGTTATCGGTCGAGTCGACCAGCGTCATGCCGGCCGTGAAGAGCGCCGGGAAGACCAGGATCGAGTAAAGCGGCAGGCCTTTGCTGGCCTCGCCCGCGGCAATCGCGAGCAGGCCGATCTCGGTGGCGGTGTCGAAGCCGAGCCCGAACAGCACGCCGACCGGGTACATATGCCAGCTCTGCGTGACGACGCGAAATAGCGGCCTTAGCGCGCGCGACAGCAATCCGGCGGGCGCGGCCGCGTTTGCCGCGGCCGCGACGTTCATGCGTGTGGCGGCTTGATCGCCGCCGCGTTGCGCGTGCCGGTCGTCTCGATAGCGGCGCCACACGTCACGCAGGATCGTGAGATTCACGCCCGCGAGCACCAGCAGAAAGCCTGCGGACACCAGCGTGCCGATTGTGCCGCCCACCGCCTTGAATTCGTCGAAGCGGCCATGGAGCGATAACGCGGTCAGTGCGATGCCGATGGTCGCGGCGATCACGATCGTGGAATGGCCAAGCGAAAATGCGAGGCCGACGCCAAGCGGTTGCTTGCCCTGCTGCATCAGCTTGCGCGTGACGGCATCGATCGCTGCGATATGGTCCGCGTCGACTGCGTGTCGCAGGCCGAAGCCGTACGCGAGCAGCGCGGTGCCCAGCAGCAGCGGATAGTGACGGAATGCGATCAGCGCCCATGCCCACGCGCCGAGATTCGCGGCAATCAGCGGCCCATACAGGATGAGCAGTTTTCGTGTCGGCAGGTGAAAGCGCGTGGCGGTCGGCGTCATGTGGCGTCGTCAGGAAAGGGCGGACACGTCAGTGTTCGTGCGGATGTTTGTGGATCGGATCGACCCAATAGACCGTTTCGGGCTGTTCGATCGCATCGATATCCAGGTTCACGACCACCGCTTCGTTGTCGCTGCGCACGAGCACGCATTCGAGCGGATCGTCGGTGCTCGCGTTGATCTCCTGGTGCGGGACGTACGGCGGCACGAAGATAAAGTCGCCTGGGCCCGCTTCAGCGGTGAATTCCAGGTGCTCGCCCCAGCGCATCCGCGCATGGCCGCGCACCACATAGATCACGCTTTCGAGTGCGCCGTGATGATGCGCGCCGGTCTTCGCGTTCGGATGGATCGTCACTGTGCCGGCCCAGATTTTCTGTGCGCCGACGCGGGCCGCGTTGATCGCGGCCGCGCGGTTCATGCCCGGCGTTTGCGGCGTGTTCGTGTCGAGCTGGTCGCCGCGGATCACTTTCACGCCATGCTCACGCCAGTCGATCGGCCCATCGTGAGCACCGTGCACCGGTCGATTCAGGTCGTCGTGGTTATCGCTCATTACTTATCTCCTTGTGCCTACCTTGAGGTCACTCGTCTGGTTATTCTGGCATGGTCATAAATTGCCCGCACGGCCTAGGGCTGATCGACTCATCGGACGGTCAGCCGCGCGGGCGCGAAAAAAAAGCCCGTCCTGAATGAACGGGCTTCGGCACATCGAACAGCGGTTACCGCTTTTTTGTATTGACGATGGATTCGGACACGTTGTTCGGCGTTTCCGCGTAATGCTTGAATTCCATCGTGTACGTCGCGCGGCCTTGTGTGAGCGAGCGCAGCGACGTCGAATAGCCGAACATTTCCGCGAGCGGCACTTCGGCGCGCACCAGCTTGCCGCCGCCGCCCGCGATATCTTCCATGCCCTGCACGATGCCGCGCCGGCCGGACAGGTCACCCATCACGTTGCCCATGAAGTCTTCCGGCGTTTCCACTTCGACCGCCATCATCGGTTCCAGCAGCACCGGCTTCGCGCGACGCATGCCTTCCTTGAACGCCATCGAACCGGCCATCCGGAATGCATTTTCGTTCGAGTCGACGTCGTGGTACGAACCGAACGTCAGGTGAACCTTCACGTCGACGACCGGGTAGCCCGCCAGTACACCGGCCTTCAGCGTTTCCTGGATGCCCTTGTCGACAGCCGGGATGTACTCGCGCGGAATCACGCCGCCCTTGATCTCGTCGAGGAACTCGTAGCCCTTCGCCGGGTTCGGCTCCAGCCCGAGGACCGCGTGACCGTACTGGCCCCGGCCGCCCGACTGCTTGACGAACTTGCCTTCGACATCGTCGACTTTGGTGCGGATCGTTTCGCGATACGCGACCTGCGGCTTGCCGACCGTCGCTTCGACGCCGAACTCGCGCTTCATCCGGTCGACGATGATTTCGAGGTGCAGCTCGCCCATGCCGGAGATGATGGTCTGGCCGGATTCTTCGTCGGTGGCGACGCGGAACGACGGGTCTTCCTGCGCCAGACGATTCAGCGCCATGCCCATCTTTTCCTGATCGGCCTTGGTCTTCGGCTCGACGGCTTGGGAAATCACCGGTTCCGGGAAGATCATCCGTTCGAGGATGATCACGTGATCGGGGTCGCATAGCGTGTCGCCGGTGGTCGCGTCCTTCAGGCCGACGGCCGCGGCGATGTCGCCCGCGCGCACTTCCTTGATTTCCTTGCGCTCGTTCGCGTGCATCTGCAGGATCCGGCCGAGGCGCTCCTTCTTCTCCTTCACCGCGTTGTAGACCGTGCCACCCGATTCGATCACGCCCGAGTACACGCGGAAGAAGATCAGCTGACCGACGAACGGGTCCGTCATGATCTTGAACGCGAGCGCTGAGAACGGCTCCTCATCGCTCGGATGACGCTCCGTCTCGTTGTCGTGTTCGTCGTGGCCGAGAATGGCCGGCACATCGACCGGCGACGGCAGATAGTCGATCACGGCGTCGAGCATGGCCTGCACGCCCTTGTTCTTGAACGCGCTGCCGCACAGCATCGGCACGATCTCGTTGGCGATCGTGCGCTTTCTGAGCGCGCCTTTGATTTCGTCTTCGGTCAGGCTCTCATGGTCTTCGAGGTACTTTTCGAGCAGCACTTCGTCTGCTTCCGCAGCGGCCTCGACCATTTTTCCGCGCCATTCATGCGCGAGATCGACGAGATTCGCTGGAATGTCCTTGTACTCGAACTTGATGCCCTGGCTCTCATCGTCCCAGACGACTGCCTTCATCTTCACAAGGTCGACCACACCTTCGAAATGTTCCTCGGCGCCGACCGGAATCTGGATCGGCACCGCGATGCCCTTCAGACGCTCGCCGATCTGCCGCTGCACGCGGAAAAAGTCCGCACCGACCCGGTCCATCTTGTTGACGAACGCGATGCGCGGCACCTTGTACTTGTTCGCCTGGCGCCATACGGTTTCCGACTGCGGCTGCACGCCGCCGACCGAGTCGTACACCATGCACGCGCCGTCGAGCACGCGCATCGAGCGCTCGACTTCGATCGTGAAATCGACGTGTCCCGGGGTATCGATGATGTTGATCCGATGCTCCGGATAATTGCCGGCCATGCCCTTCCAGAACGCGGTCGTGGCGGCCGACGTGATCGTGATGCCACGCTCCTGCTCCTGCTCCATCCAGTCCATCGTCGCCGCTCCGTCGTGAACCTCGCCGATCTTGTGAGTCACGCCGGTGTAGAAGAGGATGCGCTCGGTGGTAGTCGTTTTACCGGCATCGATGTGAGCGCTGATCCCGATGTTGCGGTAGCGCTCGATGGGAGTCTTGCGGGGCACGTGAACCTCCATGAAATAGCGCGCCGCCTGGAAGCCGCCAGCCGGGTTGAACACCCATCGGGTCGGCTGCGGCGCGACTGGCAGAGACTATAAGGATAGCGTGTCGGTTTACCTTTTGCTTGAATCTTCCGCACTGCGGCAAGCGTATATGGCGCGCCGCGCATCGCGCTCGGTGCGAAGTGGCGTCGCGCAGACGCAAAAAAAGCCGGCTTGCGCGCCCGTGCGCCAGCCGGCTTTTTACGCGCTGTTTGCAGCGCGTTGGTTACTGGGGTTGCGGTAGCCCTTGAATCTTTATGCCGGGCTTGATGCCCTTCGACTCGAACCAGCCCTTGCTCATCTCGAGCGCGTATACGCCGTTATTACGCGGGCAGTGATTGTTGGTGGTTTCGGCCTGCATCTCGTCGATGTCGGTAATCGTGCCGTCCGCGCGGATGAACGCGATCGACAACGGGATCAGCGTGTTCTTCATCCAGAAGCAGTGCACCGCGTTCTCGTTGAAGACAAACAGCATGCCTTCGTTCGGTTTGAGCTCCGTGCGGTACATGAGACCTTGTTCGCGATCCGGGTCGTTCGCGGCGACGGCGGCGTCGATCACGAACATGCCGGCGGTCAGCTTCACACGCGGGAAGTCGCCGGGCTGCTTCGCACCGGGCGGGATTTGCGCAAACGCGTCGCGCGCCGGCACGGCGGCAAACGACAACGCGATAACCGACAACGCGACGGCAAGCGCGCAGCGCGCCGCAAAATTCGCCCATAACGAGCGCGGGTTGAATCGCACGACGGAACTCCTTGCTGAAGATGAACCGCGAATGTTACGCGAGCGCGTCGAAAAAGAAAAAGGCAGATGGCCTCGTGGCGATCCGCCTTTCAACGCCGTAAGAACGGCAGGTACGACTTGTTCTTGACTGCGTTATTTCTTCAAACTTATTCCGAAGCGGCCGAAGCAGCAGCCGGAGCTGCCTTCTTCTTCGAAGCATGCTTGGTGTGCTTCTTCGTTGCCTTGTGAGCCGACGAAGCAGCCGTTGCCGGAGCAGCGGCGTCAGCCGGTGCCGAAGCTTGTGCGAAAGCAGCCGATGCGAAGAGGCCAGCGACCAGAGCGGCGATCAGTTTGTTCATTTTGTAAAATCCTCAGCTTTAGTTAATTAACCAAATGACCCGTTGGTCGAGTCATGTCGTTCAACGTGCCATCCACCTTTCGGTTGACAGCCGCTTCATCGAAATCTTCCGCAGATATTTTCACGAGACGGCTGTGAGCTTGCAGAGCCCGCGCGTTGCCGGCAGCGGTTGGCTGGACGGCGTGCGAGGCGCTCGTGAGGCTGAATGCCGGATAGCTCGGGCGGCATCTGCGTCGTGTAACGCGTCGTGTTGCGCTGCGGTTGACGGCAGTCCCGGTGAATTTGTGTCAAGTGCGCGCGCTTCGATCGGGCAAGTCTTGCGCGAGCGCGGCGGCGCAGCGCTGAAAAGTTTGCTGGTACAACGACTTAGCTGACCGACAAGCGCGCGTTGCGTGCGCGTCGCGCGAAGGCGATGTGGATCACGCAACACCGTCCCACGGCGCGCGCGTGGGCAGCTCGACGGTGTCGCCGGGCGCGAGGCCGAGCGCAAAGATATCGAGTGCGCCGATGCCGACGCGCACCAGACGCAACGTCGGGAAGCCGACCGCGGCGGTCATCCGGCGCACCTGCCGGTTTTTGCCTTCGGTGATCGACAGTTCGATCCAGCTGGTCGGTTTCGCCGCGCGATAGCGGATCGGCGGATTGCGCGGCCATAGCGCAGCGGGCGGCTCGACAAATTCGACGCGACACGGGCGCGTCAAATAGTCGCCCAGGTCCACGCCGCGCGCGAGCGTCTTCAGGTCGGCGGCGCGCGGCTCGCCTTCCACTTGCGCCCAGTAGCGTTTGACAAGTTTGTGACGCGGCTCGGCAATACGCGCTTGCAGCGCGCCATCGTCGGTGAGCAGCAGCAGGCCTTCGCTGTCCGAGTCCAGCCGGCCCGCCGGATAGACGCCCGGCACGCGCACCCAGTCCGCGAGCGACGGGCGCGTCTCGTGTGGCGAGAACTGGCAGATCGTGCCGTAGGGTTTGTTCAGGGCGAGCAGGGGCATGCTGGAAATATTTGCGGGAGCCGTCTCGGCGTGAATAATCGGCTTGAAAAACACGTCACGGGCGCGTCACACTGCGTTGCAGGCTGTAATCTGCAAGGTGCACCCGTGGCAAGTGGCGGGATATTAATGCATAATACGGACCGACCAGTCTTTTGTCTTATATAAGACCTAAGACATCGCGCATGACCCTATTCGCGCGACGCTCCGTGTCGGTGCCGTGCCGCCGCCGTGCAAGCACTGCCGGGCCGGTCCATCAGAGCGTTCGCGCGCCACGGTGGGCTAGAATAGCGGCCTGGCCGCTCACCGGCGTCAGGTATGCGCGTAACAGGAGCGCCCCAGTTTCGCAGGTCCCCAATCTGCTTTCACCAGCACAGCCATCACTGGAGTCCGATCATGGCGTATCAGCACATCAAGGTTCCGACGGGCGGTGACAAGATCACCGTCAACGCGGATTTCTCGCTCAACGTTTCCGACCAGCCGATCATTCCGTACATCGAAGGCGATGGCACCGGTTTCGATATCACCCCGGTGATGATCAAGGTCGTGGATGCGGCGGTTGAGAAGGCGTACGGCGGCAAGAAGAAGATCCACTGGATGGAAGTGTTCGCCGGCGAAAAGGCGACCAAGGTCTATGGTCCGGATGTGTGGCTGCCGGAAGAAACGCTTGCTGTGGTCAAGGAATACGTGGTGTCGATCAAGGGCCCGCTGACCACGCCGGTCGGCGGTGGTATCCGTTCGTTGAACGTTGCGCTGCGTCAGGAACTCGATCTGTACGTCTGCCTGCGCCCGGTGCAGTACTTCAAGGGTGTGCCGTCGCCGGTGCGTGAGCCGGAAAAGACCAACATGGTGATCTTCCGCGAGAACTCGGAAGACATCTACGCGGGCATCGAATGGGCCGCGGAATCGGAGCAGGCGAAGAAGGTCATCAAGTTCCTGCGCGAAGAAATGGGCGTGAAGAAAATCCGCTTCCCGGAAACGTCGGCAATCGGCGTGAAGCCGGTGTCGAAGGAAGGCACTGAGCGTCTCGTGCGCAAGGCGCTCCAGTACGCGATCGACAACGACCGCCGCTCGGTCACGCTGGTGCACAAGGGCAACATCATGAAGTTCACCGAAGGCGCGTTCCGTGACTACGGCTATGCGCTCGCGCAGAAGGAATTCGGCGCGGAACTGGTGGACGGCGGCCCGTGGATGAAGTTCAAGAACCCGAAGACGGGCAACGAGATCGTCGTGAAGGACGTGATCGCCGACGCGTTCCTGCAGCAGATCCTGCTGCGTCCGGCCGAATACGACGTGATCGCGACGCTGAACCTGAACGGCGATTACGTTTCAGACGCGCTGGCTGCGCAAGTGGGCGGCATTGGTATCGCACCGGGCGCGAACATGTCGGATTCGGTGGCAATGTTCGAAGCGACGCACGGCACCGCGCCGAAGTATGCGGGCAAGGACTACGTGAATCCGGGTTCGGAAATCCTGTCGGCGGAAATGATGCTGCGCCATCTCGGCTGGACCGAAGCGGCTGACGTCATCATCTCGTCGATGGAAAAGTCGATCCTGCAGAAGCGTGTGACGTATGACTTCGCCCGTTTGATGGAAGGTGCGACGCAGGTGTCGTGCTCGGGCTTCGGTCAGGTGATGATCGAGAATATGTAAGTCGGGCCGTGCCGTTCTGAAGAACCCCGGTGCACTGCGCGTGCGTCGGGGTTTTTGCTTTTTTGCGCCAGCGTCAAACCTGCTCCGATGAGACCGGTCGGGTCGGCAACGTGGCGCTGTGACCTGCGCTATGCTCTCGCGAACGGTTATCCGGCCAATGAGGAATGATGTCGTTGCTGCGGCTTTTTATCGTGCTGTCACTGGCGTTGCTGGCAATGCAGGGCGCTCGCGCGCATACGCACGACGTCGATGCGGTGCGGGCGGTGGCGCTCTGTGCTTCAGCGCAGCAGCCCGTTTCCGCCCGCGACGGGCAAGCCGCGTCCTGTCGTCACCGCTGCCCATGTTGTGCGACCGATTGCGGCGTGCACTGCGGCGCGCTGATCGAGACCTATCGTTTCTGCCCGCAGCGGCGGGCAGACGGCGTTGCGCGCCCCAGCGCCGCGCCCCGCTATGCGGGCATCATGCGCGCGCCGCCGGTTCGCCCGCCCATTTCGCTCGTCTGAACATCGGACGCTTCGCATGCAGCTGCGCTGCGGCTTCGCGTTAAACGAACGCTGCGCGTGCGGCGCTGTCGTCTCCCGGTCACATCGACGCGTCGTTCGCTGTCACATAACATTCGCGCAAGCGAGTCGCTTAGCGACTCGCGACGCAATAAACAGGGAAACAACCGATGATTCGCAGGCAATTTCTGGCGCGCGCGCTCAGCGTCGCCGTCGCGTCGCTGAGCGCGCGCGCCGCGATTGGGCAGCACGCCGGCCACGATATGCACGACATGAGCGGTATGTCGGGTATGTCCGGTATGTCCGGTATGGAAGGCATGGACGACATGGCCGGCATGCAAAATGGGGCGCCGCACGCCACTCAACCGACCGGCGTCACGCTTGCATCGCCGAACGCGCTGCTGGCTGGCGCGCCACTCGCGGCATTGCGCAAGCTCGCCAACGAAAGCAGTGATCCCGGCACATTTCGCGCGACGCTCGTCGCGCAGCCGGTCCGCCGGTCATTGATGCCGGGCAGGCAGACGTCGTTCTGGCTGTATGGCGATGCGGCGCAGGGCCCGATCGTCGGGCCGCTGATTGAGCTGCGTGAAGAAGATACCGTCGAGATCCGTTTCGTGAACCGCTTGCCGGAGCCGTCGACCGTCCACTGGCACGGACTGCCGGTGCCGCCCGACCAGGACGGCAACCCGACGGATCCGGTCGCGCCGGGCGAATCGCGCGTCTATCGTTTCACGCTGCCGCGCGGCAGCGCGGGGACCTACTGGTATCACCCGCATCCGCACATGCTGTCGTCGGGGCAGGTGTACCGCGGACTCGCGGGTCCGATCATCGTGCGCGCGGCCGATGATCCGCTCGTCGCGTGGCCGGAGCGTCATCTATTCTTCACAGACCTGAAACTTGCCGCCGATGGATCGATCGCGCCGAACGACATGATGGACTGGATGAACGGCCGCGAAGGCCAGTTCGTGCTGGTCAACGGTGCGCGCCGGCCGCGCATCGTCGTGACGCGAGACGAACGCTGGCGGGTCTGGAACGCGTGCAATGCCCGCTATTTGAGACTATCGCTCGGCGTCAATTACCCGTTCGCGCAGGTCGGCACCGACGGCGGTCTGCTGGGTGACGCGCGCGATGGTCTGACTGAACTGCTGCTTGCGCCGGGCGAGCGTGCCGAGCTGCTCGTGCGCGCCGGCCAGTGGCCGTCGCAGGCGACGCTCAGCGCGGCGGTCTACGACCGGCGCAAGATGGCGATGACGCACGGCAACAGCCTCCCGCCCGACCCGTCGCGGGTGCTCGCCGACGTGCGCTTCGCACCGGCCGGCGCTGGCGCTGGCGCCGCGCCGACGCCGCATGCGCTCCCGTCGCCGCTCCGCCCGATCGAAGCGCTGCAGCCGCCGGCAGGCACGGTGGCGCCGCAAAAGGCCGTCGTCTTTTCCGAAGAGATGGATATGGCAGCGATGCATCGACCCGGCGCGACGATGCACGAGATGCCGGCAGGGATGAGGTTCATGATCAACGGCGCGACGTTCGATGCAGCGCGCATCGCGCTGACCAGCCGCCGCGGCGAAGTCGAGCACTGGTCGATTGAGAACCGCACCGACATGGATCACCCGTTTCATTTGCATGGCACGCAGTTTCAGATCATTGAGCGCGAGTGGAATGGCACGAAAAGGAAGGAGCCGTATCTCGCGTGGCGCGATACGGTTAATGTTCAGCCTGGTGAGACGGTGCGTATCGCGACAGTGCAGTCAATGCCTGGCGAGCGGATGTTTCATTGCCATATTCTCGAGCATGAAGATCTCGGGATGATGGCGACGCTGAAAGTGGTTTGACGGTGCAGGCGCTATTGGTGAAAGGCGCGCGGCGTTGAAATCATCCGGACATAAAAATCCCGGCGTATGCCGGGTTTCAAAAGCGGGGTTTCGAATGCCGTCGGGCTTTAAAAATGAGGAACCCGGCATGAAGCCGGGTTCTTAAAGGGTACGGGAATCGAACGGATTCAGGCAGCAGCCTGGATGTTCGATGCCTGTTTGCCTTTGGGGCCTTGCACGACCTCGAAGCTCACCTTTTGGCCTTCCTTCAGGGTCTTGAACCCGCTCATCTGGATAGCCGAAAAGTGTGCAAACAGATCCTCACCGCCTTCGTCGGGCGTAATGAATCCGAAACCTTTCGCGTCATTGAACCATTTGACCGTACCAGTTGCCATACCTACTTCCCCTGTAACTCAATCACACGAGCCCTCGAAAAGCCCAACGACCGCGGAATGCAGTCGCCCCTCCTCACAAGCTCACCAACGGCAATTTTTCGTATAGACCGCACGTTGAAAAAAGTGCCAGCTTGATTGTTGAGGCTCTTTATTCGAGTGTCAAGAAAATTTTGAGACGCAATGTGCGCCGTTGTAAAGAACCAATTTCCAGGGTTTTTCCTTCTTTTCTTATGTGCGGTGACCCAAGCGGTACATCTTGAAAAGTCGCATAATCGACGCACATCCGTTCCCTGGCGCAGCTTGCTGCCAGCTGTGCGCCGTGCGGTTCGGCGACGTGCAGGCGTGGTTCAGGTCCGTTGGCGCAGGTTGTGCGATACTCGTTTCGACGGCGGCCCTGAGCCGCAAACTGGAACGAAAGAGCAATACCGGAGGGCTGGTTCCGCGATCGGCCCCGCGCATAGCGCAAGCGCGACGGGCCAACGCCCGCTGGCCTTGGCCGACATGAACATCGGCTGTGGCCGGCTGGTCGGCCGGTTGGGTTTTGACAGGATTGCGGGCCTGTCCGAGTTGTTTAGAATGGGTGTATGGCGATTATCCCGGACAAGCAGGACAACACGGTACTGGAGCGGCAGGAACAAAAGCTGAAACCGCCAGCCATGTACAAAGTGGTGCTGTTGAATGACGACTTCACGCCGATGGAATTCGTCGTGATGATCGTGCAGGAATATTTCAATAAAGATCGTGAGACCGCTACGCAGATAATGCTGAAGGTGCATCGCGAAGGCAGGGGAGTTTGTGGGGTCTACACGCGGGACATCGCGTCGACCAAAGTCGAGCAAGTCGTTACCCACGCACGGCAGGCCGGGCATCCGCTGCAGTGTGTGATGGAGGAAGCATGATTGCCCAGGAACTGGAAGTCAGCCTGCATATGGCGTTCATGGAAGCACGCCAGGCACGGCATGAGTTCATAACGGTCGAACATCTTTTGCTGGCGCTGTTGGACAATCCGACAGCGGCGGAAGTGCTGCGCGCATGCGCGGCCAACATCGAAGACCTGCGTCAGAACCTGCGCAACTTCATTCACGACAACACACCGACCGTGCCGGGCACGGACGATGTCGACACGCAGCCCACGCTCGGTTTCCAGCGTGTGATCCAACGCGCGATCATGCATGTGCAGTCTACCTCGAACGGCAAGAAGGAGGTCACCGGCGCGAATGTGCTGGTTGCTATCTTCGGCGAGAAGGATTCGCACGCGGTCTACTACCTGCAACAGCAGGGCGTGACGCGTCTGGACGTGGTGAATTTCATCTCGCACGGCATCGCGAAGACAAACAGCGCGGATGCGGCGAAGGCGAGCGATTCGAACACGGAATCCGACGAAGCGGCTGCGCAGAAGGAAACGCCGCTCGCGCAGTTCACGCAGAATCTGAACCAGATGGCCAAGGACGGCCGCATCGACCCGCTAATCGGACGCGAAGCGGAAGTCGAGCGGGTCGTGCAGGTGCTGTGCCGTCGGCGCAAGAACAACCCGCTGCTGGTCGGCGAG
Organism: Paraburkholderia humisilvae; assembly: GCF_902859855.1. Lineage (GTDB taxonomy): Bacteria > Pseudomonadota > Gammaproteobacteria > Burkholderiales > Burkholderiaceae > Paraburkholderia > Paraburkholderia humisilvae. The sequence continues at coordinate 283,639 of NZ_CADIKH010000001.1, read as the reverse complement.
GCCGGCGTCGGCAAGACGGCCATCGCCGAAGGGCTGGCGTGGCGCATCATGCGCGGCGAAGTGCCGGATATTCTGGCCGACGCCCAAGTGTATTCGCTCGACATGGGCGCGCTGCTCGCCGGCACCAAGTATCGCGGCGATTTCGAGCAGCGGCTCAAGACGGTGCTGAAGGAACTGAAAGAGCGTCCGCATGCAATTCTGTTCATCGACGAAATTCATACGCTGATCGGTGCGGGCGCTGCTTCGGGCGGTACGCTCGACGCATCGAATCTGCTGAAGCCGGCGTTGTCGTCGGGCACGCTCAAGTGCATCGGCGCGACGACGTTCACCGAATTCCGCGGCATCTTCGAGAAGGACGCGGCGCTGTCACGCCGCTTCCAGAAGATCGACGTGACGGAACCGACGGTCGAGCAGACGGTGGCTATCCTGCGCGGTCTGAAGTCGCGCTTCGAAGAGCACCACGGCGTGAAGTACTCATCGGGTGCGCTGTCGGCGGCGGCGGAACTGTCCGCGCGCTTCATTACCGACCGCCATCTGCCCGACAAGGCGATCGATGTGATCGACGAAGCGGGTGCGGCGCAACGTATCCTGCCGAAGTCGAAGCAGAAGCGGACGATCGGCAAGGGCGAGATCGAGGAGATCATCTCGAAGATCGCGCGCGTGCCGGCGCAAAGCGTCTCGCAGGACGATCGCAGCAAGCTGCAGACGCTCGATCGCGACCTGAAGGCGGTCGTGTTCGGGCAGGACCCTGCGATCGACGCGTTGTCCGCATCGATCAAGATGGCGCGCGCGGGTCTGGGCAAGACCGACAAGCCGATCGGCGCGTTCCTGTTCTCGGGACCGACGGGAGTCGGCAAGACCGAAGTGGCGCGGCAGCTCGCGTTCACGCTCGGTATTGAGCTGATCCGCTTCGATATGTCCGAGTACATGGAGCGTCACGCGGTGAGCCGTCTGATCGGTGCGCCGCCGGGCTATGTCGGATTCGACCAGGGCGGTCTGTTAACCGAAGCGGTGACGAAGAAGCCGCATTGTGTGTTGCTGCTCGACGAAATCGAGAAGGCGCATCCGGACATCTTCAACGTGCTGCTGCAGGTGATGGATCACGGCACGCTGACCGACAACAACGGTCGCAAGGCGGATTTCCGCAACGTGATCATCATCATGACGACGAACGCAGGTGCCGAGGCGATGCAGAAGTCGACGATCGGCTTCACGGCGCGCCGCGAAACCGGCGACGAAATGGCCGATATCAAGCGGATGTTTACGCCGGAGTTCCGTAATCGTCTGGATGCGACCATCAGCTTCCGTTCGCTTGATGAGGAAATCATCATGCGCGTGGTCGACAAGTTCCTGATGCAGCTTGAGGACCAACTGCACGAGAAGAAGGTCGATGCGCTCTTCACTGACGGATTGCGCAAGCATCTTGCGAAGCATGGCTTCGATCCGCTGATGGGCGCGCGTCCGATGCAACGCCTGATTCAGGACACGATCCGACGCGCATTGGCTGACGAACTGCTGTTCGGCAAGCTGATGAACGGCGGCCGGGTGACGGTCGACGTTGATCAGGACGATAAGGTGCAATTGACCTTCGACGAGCAGTCGTTGCCGCCGCGTAATCCGAATCCGGAAGCGGTCGAGGTGGATTAAAGCCGGTAACTGACCGGAAGCGCTAAAAGGACGGCGCGGGCATGATGCCCGCGCCGTTTGTTTTTTGAATGCGTGCCTGGCGGTATCGTCTGATTACCGCGGTTTGCGTTGCTGGTTGTCGCCGAAGCGGATTGGATTGTCCATGTACGCATTCAGCTTGTTGCGCGTCCATGGCTCTGGATTACCGACGGTCGAGATAATCCCTGTCGTCGCACCGCCGCCGAGTAGTACTGCAAAGATGCCGCGTAACGGAAAGTCCGTATAGGCGGGATTCGTCATGTCGAACGGCTCGGAACGAATGTACATATCTTCGGCTGTCGCGCCCATGTCAGGGAACGCAGGGGAGAACTGCAGCGCGAGAATTGTCGGGTTCACGTTGAGATAGTCGTAGCCGATCGCGGCGTCGCCCATGAGATAGCTACCGCCCGTCCCCCAGTGCTGGTTATCGAAATCCGCATTGACCTGATCGGTCGTGTTCGGCGTCCGGCTCGCTGGAATCTGCCACGGCATCACCGGGAGTTTAAGCGCGCGGCTCAGACCTTCGCAGAAATCGAAGTAACGGCCCCATTCGCGTGGACCGTAGCAATAGCCGTTCACGTATGCGCGTTGTGTGTAGTCGTCGGCTTCGTAGCGGTCGATTGCGAGAAAGTGAGGCTTGTTGTTGCCGCTGTAGGCTGCGACGCTATTGATGTAGTCCGCAGTCTGCTGTGCCATGGCGACAGGGTCGACGTCCTGATAGACCCATTCGGACATGCCGACGCCCCACAGATTGACTTGCCAGCCAAACACGATCTTCGGCGCCACCGTATAGACCAGCCAATTGACGGCGGCGACATACCCTTTGATGTCTTCCGTAATGGTCGATGGAATCGTCGCGCTAACGGACCAATGATCGAGCGCGGTTTGCAGTGGCGCGCGCACGGGCATCGCATAGTCTGGGGCGTAATCGCCCTGCTGGCACGAGCCAAGAAAATCCGGGTTGACGATGAAGCCTGCGGGCACCGGGTGTGTCGTGTCGATTCTGTCATTGGCCTTGTTCAGCGAAAGAATCAGATTCGCGAAACTGCATGCATGCTGATCCGCGTTCGCGAGCATGGTCGGTGTATCGCCTAGCGAAAGGTTGCAGGTGTATGAAATCATCACGGGCAGGACAGGCTGTCCGTTCAATCCGGCTTCGACACCGCGAGCGAGGTCAATGGTACTGGTGGTCGCCGGGTCATCCGTGAGATACGTATTGGCGTCGCCGGCGCCGTCGTTGCCGGCATACTTGAAGACGGACGATGCCCGCGCGCTGACGAAGTCGTCCTGATTGGTGGGCGTGAGATCCGCACACCCGCCGAATGACAGATACGAAGGAAAGCCCGGAACATTGAGGTTGGCCGATTTTTCGATCGACACATTGAGCGTAGCCGCTTTGTGGCGAGGCAGTCCGCTTCCTACGGTGAATTCGGCCGGTACATCAACTGCATACACGATGCCGCCCGATAGAAAGGCCGGCGCGGACACGGCATAGGTGCCCGGTTTCACAGGCGCACTGAATGCCGTGTTCTGGGTCTCGACGGCGATCGACTGCGTATAGTTCATAGCGCTGCCGGTCAAACGCAACGTGACTTGCTGAGGAAGGGTCGTGTCTGCCGTCACGCTGATCGGCACTGAGACGAACCCGGTGGTGTCGACCGGGTTTTTCGTGACCGCGGAATCATTGATCTGAACCGTTTGCAGCTTGTTTGCCAGGATGACGTCCGGAACACTAAAGCGATAGTTGACGTTATTGACAGAGATATTGTCGACCGTGATTTGCGCGATACCCGACGCGGGAAGCGAACGCAAATGCGTGGTCGTGTTGATGCCGCTGGTAAAGGCCGCGAGCGTATTCTCGTTGGACTTGTCGATCACGGTAATGCTGAGCGTCTCGTTTTCTAGGCCGCTCAATGCACCGACCGCAATGTCGAGCGCGCCTGCACGCTGTACCGCACCGAATGACACATTCACTGAAACGGTCGAGTCGGCGGTAACGGTCAGCTGATTGGGCGAAATCACCAACGGCGCGGAAACCGTCCCATCGCTGGTGGCAACGTCATCGCCTTGAATCGTGTAGTCGCCAGCCGCAAGCGTGACGTTTGTCGTCTTGCCGTATGCAAGCGTGACGGTGGTGATCTGGCTGCCGCGAATGAATTTCACCGTGGGCGCGACACCGGCGAGCGCGGAATCCGGCGCGGCGGCACACGTAACAGCGGCGGTGCCATTGATGTCCGGCGATTGATCCGCTGCGATAACAAAGGAGTTCAGATACGTATCGGCGCCTTGCGTGAGATCGCCGTTGACGCCGATCGTAATCTGGTCGCCTGACACCATCGTATGCGCAGCGGCCACGCTGATTTTGGCTGTCACGGAAAACAGATTGCTATCGAGTTGTACCGAGTTCGCTTCGACGGTCGTCTCGATCCATGAAACGAAAAGAACCGTGATGTCTGCACTCGTCACTGCCGCAGGCGCGTTGAAAGTCATCGACAAATACTGTTCGACTTGTACCGGGCTGCCATCGTCGTAGCGAAGATTGGAAACAACCATCTGGCCGTACCACTCGCCAGCGCCTGACGCTACGACTGCATCGTATTTGATATTCATACTGCCTCCTGAAGCGACGGATCTCGATTGCGCTTGGCCTTTTCGTCAAGTCGAAAGCAATCGGCTCAATTACGGTTATTCGAAAAACAAACTATAGTTTGGATAACTAACAAAATGACTTGTGAAAAATCAGAGTGGCGGACCTTGCTCCTGCAACAGGATCGATGAGACGCCGGATGCGTGCCGGCAGATCAGGTTCGCGAACTTTCGGCGCAACGCATCGCGCGCGGCGAGAGTTCGTTGCTGAAATATAGATGATTTTGAAGCACAAAAAGAAGTGCTGTTTTTTGATAACGCGTCAAACTGAAGATGGTCGGAGTGTTGAGAGCGAATTCGAATTACGCTGGGGGACCGAGCGAGCGGTCACCCCGACCATAAGTCAAGACTGCGCAATGTCAATGCTTGCCCGTGCTGCCAAACCCGCCTGCGCCACGCTCGCTAGTAATGAACTCATCGACAATATTGAACTGCGCCTGCGCGACCGGCACGATCACCAGTTGCGCGAGCCGCTCCATCGGATTCAACGTGAACGCGGTTTGCCCGCGGTTCCAGGTTGAGATCATCAACTGTCCCTGGTAGTCCGAGTCGATCAACCCGACCAGATTGCCGAGCACGATGCCGTGCTTATGCCCGAGGCCCGAACGCGGCAGAATCAGTGCCGCATAGCCGGCGTCGCCGACGTGCACGGCGAGCCCGGTGGGCACAAGTGCCGTGTCCCCCGGCCGCAGCGTTAGCGGTTCATCGAGGCAAGCGCGCAAATCGAGTCCCGCGCTACCCGGCGTCGCGTAAGCCGGCAAAAAGTCGCGCATACGCGCATCGAGAATCTTCAGGTCCAGTTTCATGCAGTTCAGGTTTTGAGTTGGGATGGGGTGAAGAATGCCAATGCTCAACGACCAAGTTCGAACGCGTCGGCAAGCAGCTCGTACGAACGCAGCCGCGCCTGATAGCTGCCGGCGACGGTGAGCACGATCAGTTCATCGGCATTGAATTGTTCTTGCAACGCATGCAGACGTTCGGTCACCGTCTGCGGCGTGCCGATGATGCTGCGCGGCTTCTCACGATCGATGATCAACTGTTCGCGCGCGCCGTACTCCTGTGCGACACCTTGCGCAATCGACGGAATCGGTGCGTTCAATCCATATGCCATTTGCACGCGGCGCAGATCAACCGCTTTTTCGAGGTCGGCGGCTTCGCGTTCGGTATCCGCGCAAATCGCGAATACGGCCGCGGCCAGATAAGGTTTCGCTTCATGGCCCGCCTGAAAGCGCTCGCGATACGCTTGCGCGACGGTATGGCCGAAGTGCGCGTTGATGAAGTGCGCAAATGAAAAGCGGATACCGAGCTGCGCGGCAAGCATGCCGCCGAAGTCGCTTGAGCCGAGCATCCACAATTGCGGCCGCGTGTCGATTTGCGGCTGCAGCAGTACACCATGCGCGAGATGGTCAGAAGGCAAGCTGCCCTTCATCAGGCCGACGAGATCGGCAACCTGCTGCGGAAAAATATCGCCGCGATTGTAAGTGCCGGCCGCGACCGCCTGCGCGGTGCGCATGTCGCCGCCTGGCGCTCGCCCGACACCCAGATCGATGCGGTTCGGAAACAGCGCCTCGAGCATCAGAAACTGCTCGGCGATCTTGAACGGGCTGTAGTACGGCAGCATGATGCCGCCCGAGCCAATGCGGATCCGTTTGGTCACGCTGCCAAGGTGCGCGAGCATCACCTCGGGACACGGGTTCGACACGCCGCGCAAGCCGTGATGCTCGGCGCACCAGTAACGTGTGTAGCCGAGATCGTCCGCCAGCTGAGCGAGTTCGACCGTTGCGGCGATCGCATCGGCCACCGAATGCCCGTCGATCACGGGCGTCTGATCGAGGACGGAAAGTAGCGTCATGACAGCAGCGCTCCCAAAGAATGTTGGTACGCGACGCGGGCGGCGACCTTCAACCGATCAGGCTCGCGTCCGGCAGACGCCGCGCGATCTCGGCGATCAGCGCTAGCGCGAGTGCCGGTTTGCCGGCGCGCGGTAGCCGCGTGATGCCGGCAGCGTCGAACAGTACGATTTCATTGTCGTCGCGGCCGAAGGTTTGCGGCCCGAGGTTGCCGACCAGCAGCGGCACGTTCTTGCGCACGCGCTTCGCTTCGCCGTGCACGTCGAGGTCGCCGCTCTCGGCCGCGAAGCCGACGCAATAGGGCGGATGCGTCAGGTTGGCCACCGCGTACAGAATGTCCGGATTCTCGACGAACGTGAAGGTTGGCACCGTACGGTCAGCGGTCTTCTTGATTTTGTGCTGGCTGACGTGTTCCGCGCGCCAGTCCGCAACCGCGGCCACGCCGATAAAGATGTCGTAGTCGGGCACCGCGCGCATCACGGCTTCGTACATCTGCTGCGCGGTCTGCACGTCTTCGCGATGCACGCCCCACGGCGTTTCGAGCGCGACCGGACCGGCGACCAGATGCACGTCCGCGCCAGCCTGCTGGGCGGCGCGCGCGAGCGCGAAGCCCATCTTGCCGCTTGAGCGGTTTGTGATGCCGCGCACCGGGTCGAGCGGCTCGAAGGTTGGGCCCGCGGTCAACAGCACGCGCCGGCCCGCAAGGATTTTCGGCCGGAAGAACGAGACGATTGCTTCGTAGGTGGCTTCAGGCTCGAGCATGCGTCCATCGCCGATTTCGCCGCACGCTTGTGCGCCGGAATCGGGTCCGAGCACCCGCACGCCGTCGCCACGTACCAGCGCGACATTGCGCTGCGTCGCCGGGTGGGTCCACATCTGGCGATTCATCGCTGGTACGACGAGCAACGGACAGTCGCGCGCCACGCATAGTGTCGACAGCAGATCATCGGCCATGCCATGCGCGAGCTTCGCGAGAAAATCGGTGGACGCGGGCGCGATGACGATCGCATCCGCTTCGCGCGACAGATCGATATGCGGCATGTTGTTTGCAATGCGCGCGTCCCACTGGCTCGTGTAGACCGGGCGGCCCGACAGTGCCTGCATGGTGACCGGCGTGATGAACTGCGTGGCCGCGTCGGTCATCGCAATCTGCACGGTCGCGCCGGCTTTGACCAGCAGGCGCGTGAGCTCGGCAATCTTGTAGCAGGCGATGCCGCCCGTCATGCCGAGCAACAGGTGCTTACCGGCGAGTTCTCCGCAGGCTGCGGCATCGATAGCGCCGTTTGCGGACGCTTTCACGGGAGCGACACCGGCGTCTGGCCCGGCTGGTACGGCGCTCGACGCGTCGCGCGGGTCACGTGTGTCCTGTGGGTCATTCGTCAGCTTGTTTGTCACCTGAAGTCTCCGACTGAAACATGACGTCCGTGCGCTGCCGATCCGACACAATGCGCAAGCCGATGCATGACGTCAGCGCGCGCCGCAGCCCTTGTTCAAACGTCCGGCTCGAACGACGCCGCCACTCGAGCGCGCCGCGTCATCGCGCGCCGCGCACGCGCCGCAATTCGTCGATCACGAGCAGTACCGCGCCGATCGTGATCGCGCTGTCGGCGAGGTTGAACGCGGGCCAATGCCAGCCGCCGACGTGGAAATCGAGAAAGTCGATCACATGGCCGTACATCAGCCGGTCTATCACGTTACCGAGCGCGCCGCCCAGAATCAGCGCGAGTGCCGTGCAAAACATCTTCTGTGTGCCGTGGCGCTTGAGCAGATAGCAGATCACGAGCGCCGCGACAATGCCGAGCAACGTGAACGCCCAGCGTTGCCAGCCGCCCGCCATCGCGAGAAAGCTGAACGCCGCGCCCCGGTTGTATACCAGCACGAGATTGAAGAACGGCGTGATCACGTGTGATTCACCGTACGCGAACACTTTCGCGATCGCAATCTTCGTCAACTGGTCGGCCAGGATTACGATCAGCGCGACGCCGAGCCACGGCGCGAGCGATCCGCCGGCGGATTTCGACAGGCTTCTGGACATTATGCCGCGCTCCTCGCTTCGCCGTTGCCGAACAGATTGCTGACGCAGCGGCCGCACAGCGTCGGATGCTCGGTGTTCTGGCCGACGTCGGCGCGATAGTGCCAGCAACGCTCGCATTTCAGATACTTCGACGCAATCACCTCGACGCCTTCTTCCGCTTCGCTGTTCACCCTGACGACGTTTGCCGCCGACGTGATCAGCACGAATTTCAGGTCGTCGTTGAGGCTGGCGAGCGCATCGTAGCGCGCGCCGCTCGCGCGCAGCTCGACTTCGGCCTGCAGCGACGAGCCGATCAGGTTCGCCACCCGCGCTTCTTCGAGCGCCTTCGTCACGTCGCCGCGGACCGCGCGCAGCAGCGTCCACTTGTCGAGCAACGCGGCGCTGTCCGGCACCTCGGGGTACGCGTGATACGTCTCGGTGAAGATCGTGCCGCTTTGCGGCTGGAACACCTTCCACGCTTCCTCGGCGGTGAAGGACAGGAACGGCGCCATCATGCGCAGCAGGCCGTGCGCGATGTGATACAGCGCGGTTTGCGCGGAACGGCGCGCGGCGGAGTCCGGCGCGGTCGTGTACAGGCGGTCCTTCAGCACGTCGAGGTAGAAGCCGCCGAGGTCTTCCGAGCAGAACGTCTGCAGCTTCGCGACGACCGGGTGGAACTCGTACCGGTCGTAGTGCGCGAGGATGTCGGCTTGCAGGTTCGCCGTCAGCGCGACCGCATAGCGGTCGATCTCGAGCCATTCGCCCACGGGCTGCGCATGTTGCGCGAAATCGAAATCCGACAGATTGGCGAGCAGGAAGCGCAGCGTGTTGCGGATGCGCCGATAGCTTTCGGTCACGCGCTTCAGGATTTCCTCGGAGATGGCGAGCTCGCCGGAGTAGTCGGTCGATGCGATCCACAGCCGGATGATTTCCGCGCCAAGGCGATTGGCGACCTCGTGCGGATCGATGCCGTTGCCAAGCGACTTGCTCATCTTGCGGCCTTCGCCGTCGACCGTGAAGCCGTGTGTGAGCAGGGCGTTGTACGGCGGCCGGCCATCGAGCATCGACGCGGTCAGCAGCGACGAGTGGAACCAGCCGCGATGCTGGTCCGAGCCTTCAAGGTACAGGTCGGCGGGGAACTGCAGCTGGTCCTTGTGCGAGCCGCGCAGCACGTGCCAGTGCGTGGTGCCCGAATCGAACCAGACGTCGAGCGTGTCGCGGTTTTTTTCGTACAGGTTCGCCTCGTCGCCGATCAGTTCGCGCGGATCGAGCGTTTGCCACGCCTCGATGCCCGACACCTCGACGCGCTTCGCGACTTCTTCGAGCAATTCGAGCGTGCGTGGATGCAATTCGCCGGTTTCCTTGTGCACGAAGAACGCCATCGGCACGCCCCACTGGCGCTGGCGCGACAGCGTCCAGTCCGGGCGATTCGCGATCATCGCGAACAGGCGCTGCTTGCCCCACGACGGATAGAACGCGGTGGCTTCGATGCCTGCGAGCGCGGTTTCGCGCAATGTCGCGCCGCCGTCGCGCGGCTTCACGTCCATGCCGGCGAACCATTGCGACGTCGCGCGGTAGATGATCGGCGTCTTGTGGCGCCAGCAGTGCATGTAGCTGTGCTGGAATTTTTCGCTGCGCAGCAGCGTGCCAGCCGCGCGCAACGCGTCGACGATCTTTGGGTTCGCGACCCAGATCGACAGTCCGCCGAACAGCGCGAGCGATTCGATAAAGCGGCCGTCGCCCATCACCGGGTTGATGATGTCGGAATCGGCCATGCCGTGCGCCTTGCACGCCATGAAGTCTTCGACACCGTAGGCCGGCGACGTGTGGACGATGCCGGTGCCGGTATCGGTGGTCACGTAGTCGCCGAGATAAACCGGCGACGTGCGCTTGTACCCGGGGTGCGCGGACGCGAGCGGATGATAGAAGCGCAGGTTCACCAGCTTCGTGCCCGGCGTGGTGGCGAGCACCCGGCCTTGCAACTCGAAGTCCTTCATGCACGCTTGCACGCGCTCTTCAGCAAGGATCAGCAGGCCGCGCTGCGTATCGACGAGCGCGTAGACCACGTCCGGATGCACGGTGAGCGCCTGGTTCGCGGGGATCGTCCACGGCGTGGTGGTCCAGATCACGATGCCGCCTTCGGCACGCGGCAGCGCGGGCAGACCGAATGCCTGCGCGGTCTTTTCGGGTTCCGCGAAGGTGAACATCACGTCGATCGTCGGGTCGGTCTTGTCCTTGTACTCGACCTCCGCTTCGGCGAGCGCCGAGCCGCAGTCGAAGCACCAGTTCACCGGCTTGAGCCCGCGAAACACGTAGCCCTTTTCGATGATCTTCGCGAGCGCGCGGATTTCGCCGGCTTCGTTCGCGAAGTTCATCGTTTTGTACGGGTTGTCCCAGTCGCCGAGGACGCCGAGGCGCCGGAAGCCCGCCTTCTGCTTTTCGATCTGCTCGGTCGCGTAGGCGCGCGCCTTCTGCATCACTTCGGCGGCCGGCAGCGACTTGCCAAACTGCTTTTCGATCTGGATTTCGATCGGCATGCCGTGGCAATCCCAGCCCGGCACATAGACCGCGTCAAAGCCCGCCATATTGCGCGCCTTGACGATCATGTCCTTCAGAATCTTGTTCACCGCGTGGCCGAGGTGGATGTCGCCGTTCGCGTATGGCGGGCCGTCATGCAGGATGAACTTCGTGCGGCCTTTGGAGGCCGCGCGGATCTTTTCGTAGACCTTGCGTTCCTGCCAGTCTTTGACCCATTGCGGCTCGCGTTTCGGCAGGTCGCCGCGCATCGGGAACGGTGTATCCAGCAGATTGACCGGATACTTGGCTTGCGGTTTCGAATCGGCTTTCTTGTTGCTCATGGTGACGTGGCGGTGAATACGGTGTTGGCGCCGGTGGTGCGATGGTCGGCGCGGGTTTGCGAGACGAGTGCGACGCGGCGCGGTTTGCGTGCGTTGGGTGCGCCCTCGATGTCTGTTATTGCGGCGTGTTGCGCGTCGCGCTCGGCGGCGCGTGGCGACGCGGGCGGCCCGGCGATGCGCGCGGCGCCCCGCGCACGCACCGCGGCCGTTATCTAATTCGGTCGGTGGCCGACGTCGAGAAGCCTGTCGACCGGCTGCCCGGTGCGCCCGGCGCAGCGGCGCCCGGCGCGCCGAGTGCCGCGAACCACGCGCGCGCGCCCGCTACGTCGCGCGCAATGGCGGCGCTGAGGGTTTCGAGGTCGACGAACTTTTCCTCGTCACGCAGCTTCTTCAGAAACTCGACGCGCACGAGTTTGCCATACGCGTCGCCATGCCAGTCCAGCAAATGCACTTCGAGCAGCACGCGGCCCGAGTCGTCGACCGTCGGGCGCAACCCGAGACTGGCGACGCCCGGCAGCGGTTCGGACCCGATGCCGTGTACGCGCACGACGAAAATGCCCGACAGAGCTGGCCGCTTGTGCGCGATGGGCAGATTCAGCGTCGGAAAGCCGAGGTCGCGCCCGAGTTTCAGTCCGTGCACGACGTGTCCGCTGATCAGATAGTCGCGGCCGAGCGCCGCGCGCGCCGCATCGAGGTCGCCCGCGACGAGCGCCGCGCGCACGCCGGAACTCGAGATGCGCGCGCCGGATGGATCGGCGACGGTCTGCATCTGCTCGACTTCGAAGCCGAAGCGCTCGCCGGCCGCTTTCAGCGAGGCGAAGTCGCCGGCACGCTTCGCGCCATAGCGGAAATCGTCGCCGATCATCACCCAGCGCGCGTGCAGCCCGTTGACGATGATCCGTTCGACGAAGGCATCCGGCGACTGGCTTGCGAACCGTTGGTTGAAGTGCTCGACCACCACGCGGTCGACGCCGTTCATGCGCAGCGCTTCCAGCTTGTCGCGCAGCATCGCGATACGCGGCGGCGCGCCGGCCGGGTTGAAGAATTCGCGCGGGTGCGGCTCGAAGGTCATCACGCAGACGGGCAGGCCGCGCGCATCGGCGGCCGCGCGCACGTGCGCGAGCAATGCCTGATGGCCGCGGTGGACACCGTCGAAGTTGCCGATGGTGAGCGCGCAGGGCGCGCGACTTTCGGCATTGGGAAGACCCCGAAAAACTCTCACGATAGCGGGCGCTGGTTGGTACGGTCGGTGACGTGATGAATGAAGCGGGACAGATCCCCGCAAAACAAACGATTATAAACGCACGAGGCCGCGCACGGCGGCGCGACGCGGTTCGCGCGGTGCCAGATGATAAAATCCGTGGATGAAAAAACTCGTCATACTGATTTCCGGACGGGGCAGCAACATGCAGGCCATTGTGAATGCCTGCGCGCGCGAGCGCTGGCGGGCGCAAATCGCCGCCGTGATTGCCAACCGCCCCGACGCCGCCGGGCTGCAGTACGCGGCATCGCAGCACATTCCCACCGCGGTGGTCGACCACCGCCAGTTTCCCGACCGCGCGTCGTTCGACGCCGCGCTCGCCAATATGATCGATGGCTACGCGCCCGACCTGCTGGTGCTCGCAGGCTTCATGCGCGTGCTGACCGATGGGTTCGTCGAACGTTACGCCGGGCGGATGCTGAACGTTCATCCGTCGCTGCTGCCCAGCTTTCCAGGCATGAAGACGCATCAACAGGCGCTTGACGCCGGCGTGCGCGTGCACGGCGCGTCGGTGCATTTCGTCAGGCCGCGGCTCGATCACGGGCCGATTGTCGCGCAGTCCGTGGTGCCGGTGCGCGCCGGCGACGACGCGGCGGCGCTCGCCGCGCGCGTGCTCGCCACCGAACACGTTATTTACCCGCGCGCGGTGCGCTGGTTCGTCGAAGGGCGGCTTGCGCTCGACGGCGAGCGCGTCATGTTGACGCCGCCCGAGCCGCAGGGATTTTTCTTCGACGATACCCGCCGCGCAAGAGAAGCGGCTGACGACACCACCCCGGAGGGTGCATGAGGTTGCACGGTTTTCTGATTGGCCAGACTGAGACGCTGCTCGCAGAAGTACTGAAGTTCGAGGGGCCGGCGGACTCGGCGACGAGCCGCTTTTTCCGTGCCCATCCGAAGCTCGGCCATGGCGAGCGGGGGGTGATCGCCGAAGCGGTGTTCGCGGTGCTGCGCCGGCGCATGGAATTCGCGCATCTGGCCGAAAGCGGCAGCGGCAGCCCGGTGCGCCGTCTGGCGCTGCTCGGCCTGATGCAGACCGCGGGCCGCGCCGCGGTGAACCCGTTCGTGACCGAAGCGGAACGGGAATGGCTCGAGCGGATTGCGAAGATCGATCCCGGCAGCCTGCCGCAGCGCATTCAGATGAATCTGCCGGACTGGATCTACGAGGCACTGGCGAAGCGTTTCGAACCGCAGGAACTCGTGCAGCTCGCGGCCGCGCTGAACTATCCGGCGCCGCTCGATTTGCGGGCGAATCCGATGAAGGCGAGTCGTGACGAGGTGTTGCAGGCACTGACGAATGCGGGCATCGACGCCGGCGCGATGCCGTTCGCGCCGTTCGGTGTACGGGTGGCCGGCAAGCCGCCGCTCACGAAGCTCGACGCGTTCCAGAACGGCTGGATCGAGGTGCAGGACGAGGGCAGCCAGCTGTTGTGCACGCTCGTCGCGCCGCGGCGCGGCGAGATGATCGTCGATTTCTGCGCGGGGGCGGGCGGCAAGACCCTGGCGCTTGGCGCGATGATGCGTTCGACCGGACGTCTGTATGCGTTCGACGTCTCCGAGCGGCGTCTCGCGAAGCTCAAGCCGCGCCTCGCGAGGAGCGGCCTGTCGAACGTGAACCCCGTGCTGATCGACAGCGAACACGACGCGAAGATCAAGCGTCTCGCGGGCAAGATCGAGCGCGTGCTGGTCGACGCGCCGTGCAGCGGTCTCGGCACGCTGCGACGCAATCCGGACCTGAAGTGGCGGCAGTCGCCCGAATCGATCGGCGAACTCACTCCGAAGCAGACGGCTATTCTCGCGAGCGCGGCGCGCCTCGTGAAGAAGGGTGGCCGGCTCATCTACGCGACCTGCAGCATTCTCGAAGCGGAAAACGAGGCGGTGGTCGCGCAGTTTCTCGCCGATCATCCGGATTTCACGCTGGTTCCGGCGCGCGACGTGCTCGCGGAACAGCGCATCGAGCTGGACACGGGTGACTACCTGTCGCTGTGGCCGCACCGGCACGCGACCGATGGCTTTTTCGCGGCCGTGCTGGAACGCCGCGACTGACGCAGCGATAACGCGGAACGGCACGCGCCACGACCATGCAGAATGCTCCGTTCATCGAGCCGCTTTCCAATCTGCTGCGCGATCTCGGGCAGCGCGCCGCGCTGTGGCAGGTCGCGGTGCTGGTCGGTGCGCTCGCGCTTGCCTGGCTGGCCGCGCGGCTGCTGCGCCGCGCGCTCGACGCGCGGCGGGTGAGCGCGCATGAGGCGCTGCGGTTCGGCGCCGAGGCGTTGAACCGCGCGTTCTTCCCGTTAATCGGCGCGCTCTTCGTGTGGATCGCGCGTGCCATCGCCGGGCGCTTCATCCATACGGCGCTGCTTGACCTCGCGCTGGTGCCGCTGGTCGGCATCGGAATGATCTTTATCGTGTTCTTCTTCGCGCGGCGCGTGTTCGGCCGCGACGGGCAGACCCATACCTGGCTGGCGCTGGTCGAACGGGTCGTGTCGCTCGTCGTGTGGGCCGGCATGGTGCTGACGGTGCTTGGCATCCAGGACAGCGTGCTCGACTGGATGGCGGGCGTGAACTTCCGGATCGCGAATACGCACGTCACCTTGGCGTCGCTGCTGTCGGGCCTGCTGTGGGTGTGCGTGACGATGGTGGTCGCGATGTGGCTCGGCGCTTCGTTCGAAGAGCGTGTGATGCGCGCAACCACGCTCGATGCGAACCTGAAGGTTGTGCTCGCGCGGGTCGGCCGCGCGCTTTTCGTGCTGGCGGCACTGCTGATCAGCCTGTCGCTGGTCGGCATCGACCTCACCGTGCTCGGCGTGTTCGGCGGTGCGCTTGGCGTGGGGCTCGGCTTCGGCCTGCAGAAGATCGCAAGCAACTACGTGTCCGGCTTCATCATCCTGCTTGACCGCTCGCTGCGCATCGGCGACACGATCAATGTCGGCGGGCTGCAAGGGCGGGTTACGCAGATTCGCACGCGTTATACCGTCGTGCGCGGCCTCGACGGCATCGAAACACTGATTCCGAACGAGCGGCTGATCACCGATGTCGTGCAGAACCAGTCGTCGTTTCTGACGCGTGGCCTGGTGAGAGCGGCCGTGACGGTCGCCTACGCGACGGACGTCGAGCAGGCCATGGCGCTGCTCGCGCAGGCCGCGACCGGCGTCGACCGCGTTCTGCACGACCCGGCGCCGACGCCCCTGCTGATCGGTTTCGGGCCGGACGGCATCAATTTCGAGCTGGTCTATTGGGTCGCGGATGCGGCGAGCGGCACCGGGAGCGTGCGCTCCTCGGTCAATCGCAATGTCTGGCGGCTTTTTGCCGCACACGGCATTGCGATTCCCTATGCGCAACGGGAAATTCGCATGGTCGGCGCAGGCACTGCGGATGCTCCATCGTTGATGACCGCACCGCCAGCCAACCAGCCCGGCGACGCCGCGTGATACGCTCCGATGCGAAGCGCGACACGGCCTCGAGCGCGGCCGCAGCCTGGCGCGGTTTGATGCGCCACAACAAATTTCTTATTTTTTACAACGACTTGGAACCGTTCAAGTAGAATATCGTCCAATTCGATCGCATGCTTTCACTTTCATGACGCGCGCCGTTGTATGCTTGCGCGGGTGTCGTCCGTTTCAGGTAAATAGCCTTGTCCAACTCGCTGCTCGACTTTCTCGCCCATGGGTTGCTTCACCTCTCATGGTGGCAACTGGTCCTCTATACGCTCGCGGTCACGCACGTCACGATCGTCGGCGTAACCGTTTATCTGCATCGTTGCCAGGCGCATCGCGCGCTGGATCTGCATCCCGTGGTCAGTCATTTTTTCCGTTTCTGGCTATGGATGACGACCGGCATGCTGACTGGCCAATGGGCGGCAATTCACCGCAAGCACCACGCGAAGTGCGAGACGGAGGAAGACCCGCATAGCCCGCAAACGCGCGGCATCTGGAAGGTGTTGCTCGAAGGCGCCGAACTGTATCGTACCGAAGCGAAGAACGAGGAAACGATGCGCAAGTTCAGTCACGGTACGCCGAACGACTGGATCGAGCGCCACGTCTACACGAAGTATCCGATTCTCGGCGTGAGCCTGATGATGGTGATCAACGTCGCGTTGTTCGGCGCTGTCGGTCTGACCGTGTGGGCCGTGCAGATGATCTGGATTCCGTTCTGGGCGGCGGGTGTCGTCAACGGCCTCGCGCACTTCTGGGGCTATCGCAACTTCAACTCCGCGGACGCCAGCACGAATATCTTTCCGTGGGGCATCCTGATTGGCGGCGAAGAGTTGCACAACAATCACCATACGTACGCAACGTCGGCGAAGCTGTCGAACAAATGGTTCGAGTTCGATATCGGCTGGATGTACATCCGCATCCTGTCGGCGTGCCGGCTCGCGACGGTGAAGAAGGTCGCGCCGACGCCGCGTTTGGGCTCCCGCAAGCTCGTGCTCGATCAGGACACACTGCAGGCGGTACTTGCGAACCGTTATGAAGTGATGGCGAGTTACGGGAAGGCGCTCAAGCGCGCATATCGCCAGGAGCTCGCTCATCTGAAAGAAGTGGGCGCGCGCGAGAAGTATCAGCTGATGCGCAGCGCGCGCAACTGGTTCCACAAGGAAGAGGCGGGGCTCGATGAGCCGCAGAAGCGCCAGTTGCCGCAAATCTTCGCGAACAGCCAGAAGCTGCGTACCTATATCGAGCTGCGCAACGAGCTGGCGGCGATGTGGGAGCGCTCGAATGCCTCGCGCGAGCAGTTGCTTGCACAATTGCAGGCGTGGTGCCATCGCGCAGAACAGAGCGGCATCAAGGCGCTGCAGGAGTTCGCGCTGCGCCTGCGGCGCTACGCCTGACACGACGAAATCCATTAAACTTCGGTTTACGTCAAAAACCCCGCGTTGGCGGGGTTTTTCGCATTCTGGGCCTTCGAATACGACGTGGATAACGTCGATGGCCGCGTTTCAGATGCACTTGTCTGGACTGAGGAAATGATGAATCAGGTAATCAGGACCATCGAGTACGACCGCCCGCTTGCGCAAGGGATGACCTGCGGTATCGGCGAAGCGTGGGCCAAGGTTCCGCAGACGCCGTCCGCCGAAGAACGACTTGCGCTGAAGGAACGCATTCGCGCGTTGCTCAAGCGCGAAAAGGCTGTGCTTGTTGCGCACTACTACGTCGACGCGGAGTTGCAGGAGCTCGCTGACGAAACCGGCGGGTGCGTGGCCGATTCGCTCGAAATGGCGCGCTTCGGCCGCGATCATGAGGCGCAGACGCTGGTGGTCGCCGGGGTTCGGTTCATGGGCGAAACGGCGAAAATTCTGAGCCCAGGCAAGCGGATCCTGATGCCGGATCTCGATGCGACCTGCTCGCTCGATCTGGGTTGCCCGGCAGATGAGTTCTCGGCGTTTTGCGATGCCCATCCCGACCGCACGGTGGTTGTCTATGCGAATACGAGCGCCGCGGTGAAGGCGCGCGCGGACTGGATGGTGACGTCGTCGATCGGGCTCGAGATCGTCGCCGACTTGCATGCGCGCGGTGAAAAGATCATCTGGGCGCCGGACCGCCATCTGGGCAGCTACATCCAGAAGAAGACGGGTGCGGATATGTTGCTGTGGCAAGGCTCGTGTCTTGTCCACGACGAGTTCAAAGGCATCGAGCTCGATGTGCTGCGCGCGGACTATCCGCACGCGAAAGTGCTTGTTCATCCGGAATCGCCGGAAAGCGTGGTCGCGCAGGCTGACGTGGTCGGATCGACCACGCAGCTGATCGATGCGGCTCGACGACTCGATGCGACGCACTTCATCGTCGCGACGGATCTCGGCATTTTGCACAAGATGCGGCTTGCGGCGCCTGGCAAGACATTTATCGAAGCGCCGACCGCCGGCAACAGTGCGACCTGCAAGAGCTGCGCGCACTGCCCATGGATGGCGATGAA
Source organism: Paraburkholderia humisilvae (assembly GCF_902859855.1). Taxonomy (GTDB): domain Bacteria; phylum Pseudomonadota; class Gammaproteobacteria; order Burkholderiales; family Burkholderiaceae; genus Paraburkholderia; species Paraburkholderia humisilvae. Next base: position 265,435 of record NZ_CADIKH010000001.1, on the reverse strand, counting down.
CGGTCTCGCCAATCTCGCCGACGTGCTCGAGCGTGGCCAGAACGAAATCTTCGTCGATCCGGATATCGGCGCGCGCGCGAAGTTGCCGATCGACCGGATGCTGGATTTCGCCGCCCGTCACAAGAAGCGCGTGCAGGCGAGCGGCGACCTCGCGCGCGATGGCGCGCTGTTTACGAACGTGGGGGCCGCGTGATGGGTGCTGGCGGGCAGCCTAACTATCTGGGCGACGTGGTGTCGCCGCTCTTTGAGGAAATACGTGCGCAATACGGCGACGCGTTCGATGCAGCGCTCGCGCGTAACGTGGCGGACGCGCTTGCCGAGGACGTGGGCAGCGGCGACCTGACCGGGCGCCTCGTGCCGGCCGATGAGATGCGCGATGCGCGAATCATCGTCCGCGAAGAGGCGGTGTTGTGCGGCGTGATGTGGTTCAACGAAGTAATGCGCCGCGTCGATCCGCGTATCGATGTGCGCTGGCGTTATCGGGAAGGCGACCGGATGACGGCCGACACGACGGTCTGCGCGTTGCGCGGCCCGGCGCGTTCGCTCCTGACGGCTGAGCGCAACGCATTGAACTTCCTGCAGATGCTGTCCGGTGTTGCGACGGCGACGCGGCGTTTCGCCGACGCGATCAGCCACACGCGCGCACGGGTGCTCGATACGCGCAAGACATTGCCGGGACTGCGGCTCGCGCAGAAGTACGCGGTGCGTGTGGGCGGCGGCGCGAATCAGCGGCTCGCGCTGTACGACGGGATTCTGATCAAGGAAAACCATATCGCCGCGGCGGGCGGCGTGGCCGCCGCAATGGATGCCGCACTGGCATTGGACGCGAAGGTGCCGGTTCAGATCGAAGTTGAAACGCTTGATCAACTCGACATAGCGCTTGCGCATGGTGCCCGTTCGGTGCTGCTCGATAACTTCTCATTCGAAGCGATGCGCGACGCGGTGCGTGTCACGGCGGGACGAGCGGTGCTCGAGGTGTCAGGAGGCGTGAACTTCGAGACGATCCGCACGATTGCCGAGACCGGCGTCGACCGTATTTCGGTTGGCGCACTGACGAAAGACGTGCGAGCGACCGATTATTCGATGCGTATCATCTAGCCGCCAGCCTGAGTCTGTCGCGCCGAGGCAAAGGCGGCGCGGCCCCAGGAAAAGGCTGTCGCGGCAATACCGTTTGGGGTGCGCGATGGCCTTTTACTTGGGCGAATATTCACAGGTGCCGGTTCGGCACAGGTTCGGGCGATAACACGGTCGGCAGCGCCTTCGGCAATGCGGCCGGCCAGTCGCGGCTAAAGTGCAGGCCGCGGCTTTCGCGCCGCGACCGTGCTCCTTCGACGATCAGCGACGCGACATCGACCAGGTTGCGTAATTCGAGCAGATCGCGGCTCACCTTGAAGTTCGCGTAGTACTCGTGGATCTCGTCTCGCAGCAGTGAGACCCGATGCTTCGCACGCGCGAGCCGCTTGTCCGTGCGCACGATGCCGACGTAATTCCACATCAGCCGGCGCAACTCGTCCCAGTTGTGTGCGACGACCACTTCTTCGTCCGGGTCCGATACACGACTTTCGTCCCAATCCGGCAACGGCGCGTGCACGGTTGCGCCAAAACCTTCCTGTTCGATCGCGGCAGCCGTGGATCGGCCGATCACCAGACACTCGAGCAGCGAATTGCTGGCGAGGCGGTTCGCGCCGTGCAGACCCGTGCATGACGTTTCCCCGACCGCGTACAACCCTGTGAGGTCGGTGCGGCCCGCGAGGTCTGTGACGACACCGCCGCACGTGTAGTGCGCGGCCGGTACGACCGGAATGGGCTGCTTCGTGATGTCGATGCCGAACTCCATGCAGCGCGCGAGGATAGTCGGAAAGTGCTCATGCAGGAACGCGGCCGGTTGGTGGCTGATGTCGAGATAGACGCAGTCGATACCCCGCTTTTTGATCTCAAAGTCGATCGCGCGGGCGACGATGTCGCGCGGCGCCAGTTCGGCGCGTTCGTCGTGGGCGGGCATGAAGCGGGTGCCGTCCGGCAGTTTCAACAGACCGCCTTCGCCGCGCACGGCTTCGGTTATCAGGAACGACTTCGCGTAAGGGTGAAACAGGCAGGTCGGATGGAACTGGATGAACTCCATGTTAGAGACGCGGCAGCCGGCGCGCCATGCCATCGCGATGCCGTCGCCGGTCGCGGTGTCGGGGTTGGTCGTGTACAGATAGACTTTCCCCGCGCCGCCCGTGGCGAGCACCGTATGCGGCGCTTCGACCGTGACGGTGCGGCCGCTTTTCAGATCGAGTGCGTAGAGCCCGTGACAGCGGCGCCCCGGCAGGCCCAGGCGATCGGACGTGATCAGATCGATCGCGTAGTAATCTTCGAGCAGCGTGATGTTGGGGTGGGTACGCACCTGTTCGCTGAGCGTGGCGACGACGGCGTGGCCCGTTGCATCCGCCGCGTGAATGATGCGGCGATGGCTATGGCCGCCTTCGCGCGTCAGGTGAAAACCGAGCTCGGCTGCGTCGTCTTTCGTGAACGGCACGCCCTGCGCGATCAGCCATTCGATCGCTTCGCGGCCATGCTCGACGATAAAGCGCGTGGCCGCTTCGTCGCATAGCCCGGCACCCGCAATCAGCGTATCGCGTACATGGTTCTCGACGCTGTCGGCGGAATCCAGCACTGCGGCAATACCGCCTTGCGCCCAGTCGCTCGCACCATCCATCAACGAGCGCTTTGCAATGACCGCGACGCGCCGCGACCGGGCAAGGTTCAGCGCGACGCTCAACCCGGCAAGGCCGCTTCCGACAATCGCTACATCGAAATTCATCTGCTGCATCTCATGTTCCTGTTGTCGCGGCGCGCGGCGGGCCGCTTGCCGGTAAGAAACCAAAGAGCATACGCGCCGCGGACCGCGAGGAAAAGCTGGCCAAACGGCCAATGACAAATACCGGCAGGAATAGGCAAGAGACGCCGGGCGACAGACGCGGCGCGGCAGGTACTCTAAATATGGTCGAAACGGTCCGCAAAACAAAATGCCCCGCACGTGGGCGGGGCATTCTGGATAAAGAAACCAGACTTACTTGATCTTGGTTTCCTTGTAAGCGACATGCTTGCGGGCGACGGGATCGAACTTCTTGATCTCCATCTTTTCCGGCATGTTGCGCTTGTTCTTGGTGGTCGTATAGAAGTGACCGGTGCCGGCGGTCGATTCCAGCTTGATCTTGTCGCGTGCGCCTTTAGCCATGATTGACTCCTTAGACTTCGCCGCGTGCGCGCAGGTCGGCGAGCACTACGTCGATACCGTTCTTGTCGATCAGGCGCATGCCGGCGGTCGAAACGCGCAGACGCACCCAACGGTTCTCGCTTTCAACCCAGAAACGGCGGCTTTGCAGGTTCGGAAGAAAACGACGATTGGTCTTGTTGTTCGCGTGGGAAACGTTGTGGCCGCTCATCGGCGCTTTCCCAGTTACTTGGCATACGCGTGCCATGAGAGCACTCCTAATACGCTTAAATTCTGAGCCCGAATGCCGTTAAGTTTCCTGGAATGAGGCACTGGCGACGACCCGCGGTAACGTCCATAGGGACGTTCGCCTGCTGGTTTCCCGTCAATTCCGGAAGGCCTTGGAAGGCTACTTCGAACAGGGTTACAGGTTTGGAAAGAGGCAAACCGCGATTCTAGCAGAAAAAAACCCGCAAAATCAAACTTTTTGCCGCCAGGAAGGACGCGCGGCACCGACGCTGACTCAGATCAGGCCGTTGCGTGCGAACGAGTATACGTCCCTCGCGCCGACCACGACATGATCGAGCAGTCGCACGTCGACGAGCGCAAGCGCCTGTTGCAGCAGCCGGGTCAACTGGCGGTCGGCGGCGCTCGGCCTGGCTGCGCCTGACGGGTGATTGTGCGCGACGATCAGGCCCGCCGCGTTCACCAGCAGCGCGCGCCGGACGATTTCGCGCGGATAGACCGTCATCTGGGTCAACGACCCGCGCGCGAGCTCTTCCGGCTGGATCAGCCGGTGCCGCGCGTCCAGATAAAGGCAGTAGAACACCTCGTGCGGCAGCCCGCCGATCCGCAGGCGCAGATAGTCGTCGACGGCCTGCGGCGAGTCGAGCAGCGAGCGCTGTTCGAGTTCCTCGTGAAGCGCGCGGCGGACCATCTCGATGATCGCAAGCAACTGTGCGATTTTCGCGGGGCCGATGCCGTGCAACCCGGTGAAGTCCTTTTCGGTCGCGTTGAGTATCGCGCGCATGGACCCGAAGCGCTCGACCAGCGTGCGGGCCATTTCGAATACGTTGCGGCCGGGCAGCCCCGAGCCGAGGATCAGTGCGATCAGGTCTGAATTGGACAGCGCGCCCGGCCCGAATTTGAGCAGCCGCTCACGGGGCATGTCCTGCTTCGGTGGAAAGCCCTCGCGGCGAGCGGCCGGCGCGCTCTCCGGGGCCGGCAGCATGGGCGCCGCCGCGTGTTCGTGGGCAATGCAGATACCGTCATCCATGTCAGCGGCCCCCGCGGTCCGGCGCTGCGCGGCCTCGCGCCGCAGGCGCGTGGTGCGAGCCGCCACCGGATATGTGGCTTACAATACAGGCTTTGCGCCGGGCACCGTTGCGCGGCGCGTTCTGGCAACACGCGCAGCACCGCGCGCGTCGCGCCGCGCGGCCACCTACAGGGCGCGCGCGAGGCGCCGCGGCGTAGGCACACGGTGCAACGGTGCCTCGCGCATTCCGACCGAACGAGTACTGCATGAGCATCATCGACATCTCCGAAGTGAAACCGGGTTCGCACGTCACGCTTCATTACCGGCTTTCGCTTGCCGATGGCGCCGAGATCGTCAACACCTTCGCCGACAAGCCGGCTACGCTGCTGCTAGGGGCGGGCCAACTGGCACCGCCGCTGGAGGATATTTTGCTGGGATTGAAGGTCGGCCACCATTCGACCTTTCAGCTAGTGTCTGGTCAGGCGTTCGGCCCGCGCAACCCGGAGTTGATCCAGCGGGTGTCGCTCGCGACGCTGCGCGAAAACAGCATGCTGGGCGAGGATTTTTCTCCCGGCGATCTCGTCGAATTCAATGCGCCAGGCGGCGGACGCTACGCGGGCGTGCTGAAAGAGGTCGGCGAAACCTCGGCCCTGTTCGATTTCAATCACCCGCTCGCCGGCCAGGCGCTCGCGTTCGAAGTGAAAATCATCGGAATCCTGTAAACATGAGCATCATGGATACGACTCTCGCCGAAACGGAAATCCTGCTAGCGCAGCCGCGCGGGTTCTGTGCCGGCGTCGACCGCGCGATCGAGATCGTCGAGCGCGCGATCAAACTGTATGGCTCACCCATCTATGTGCGCCATGAAATCGTCCATAACGCGTATGTCGTCGAGGATCTGCGCAAAAAGGGGGCGATCTTCATCGAACAGCTCGACGAAGTGCCGTCGGGCAGCACGGTTATCTTCAGCGCGCACGGCGTGTCGAAGGCGGTGCGTGCCGAGGCCGAGTCGCGCGGATTGCGCGTGTACGACGCGACCTGTCCGCTTGTGACCAAGGTGCATATCGAAGTCGCGAAGATGCGCGCGGAAGGCTTCGATGTCGTGATGATCGGCCACAAGGGTCACCCGGAGGTCGAGGGCACGATGGGCCAGACCGAGCAAGGCATGTATCTCGTCGAAGACATCGAAGACGTGCAGGCGCTCGTGCTGGCCGATCCGGACCGCATTGCCTACGTGACGCAGACCACGCTGTCGGTTGACGACGCGGCCGAAATCATCGCGGCGCTGAAGACTAAATTTCCGCAAATCCGCGAGCCGAAGAAGCAGGACATCTGCTACGCGACGCAGAACCGCCAGGACGCCGTGAAATTCATGGCGCCGCAGTGCGACGTCGTGATCGTAGTCGGCAGCCCGAATAGTTCGAATTCGAACCGTCTGCGCGAGCTGGCGGAAAAGCTTGGCGTGCCCGCCTATATGGTCGATTCACCTGACCAGATCGACCTGAAATGGGTCATCGACAAGAAGCGCATTGGCGTGACAGCCGGCGCGTCGGCGCCTGAAGCGCTCGCGCAAGCTGTGATCGGCCGCTTGCGCGAGATGGGCGTGCGCAACGTGCGCGCGCTCGACGGAATCGAGGAGAACATTGCGTTTCCGCTTCCTCGAGGGTTGGGTCTGCCCGTCTGATGGGGTGCGATCGCGAGCACGCGATCGCCGCAGCTAAAGCGCGCCTTGCGGGCGCGCTTTTTTTTATCGTGTTTCGCCGAAAATAAGTTCCACATCATGCGATGAAGCCGTTTTGGATGTGCCAGGCCGCACAGTTTTTGGGAAATTGGCGGCGTAATTTGGTCTGTAAACGGCTATCGTACCCCTTTTTAAATCGATGCTTCACGGCTCAGTGGTGGTGGCGATTTGCACCAAAACAATGCGTAAATTGGAGTGGCCTGCGCGTATCCCGGCAGGCGCTCGAAACCTTTGAGGCTCGCGCTTTCCCAGCAACCACAAGGCTCACGGGCAAGGCAGCAGGTTTTCCGGAATGGTGCAACTGTGGCACAAATAACGCATCGCAACCGGGTTGCGCCAAACCCGCGATACGGATCTCAAAAAGTGGTTGCAATGATGGAAAACCCTGCGCATTCAACAATATTGCCCATCCCATAATTGGAGTTACAATGCGCGCGTTCTTAAGGCTTCAGGCGCTTCGGAACATCGGATTGAGCAAGGCGCAGGAGACCTATTTGATGCATGTCAAGTTTGCTTTCGCCGTGTCTATCGCGGCCGCGGTCGTGATGTCGACCGGGTGCAGCAGGAAGAACGACGGGGAAGCGAGCACGGCCGCGTCGGCAACCGCGACCGCGGCGGCAGCGCCGGCGAGTGCGGGCGGGACAAATAGTGGAGCAAACCCGGCGACTGTGGTGAAAATCGGCCACGCGGCGCCGTTGACCGGTCCGATTGCACATCTTGGCAAGGACAACGAAAACGGAGCGCGCCTCGCGGTCGAGGAGATCAACGCTCAGGGACTGACGATCGACGGCCGCAAGATCCAGTTGGAACTCGACGCGCAGGACGACGCAGGTGACCCGAAGACGGGCACGCAAGTCGCTCAGCGTCTCGTTGACGATCACGTGGTGGCAGTAGTCGGGCATCTGAATTCCGGCGTGTCGATTCCGGCGTCGAAGATCTACAGCGATGCGGGCATCGTGCAGATCTCGCCGTCGTCGACGAATCCTGCGTATACGCAGCAGGGATTCAAGACCACCTACCGTGTGGTCGCGACCGACGCGCAGCAGGGCCCGGCGCTGGCCAACTACGCGACGAAGGCGTTGAACGCGAAACGGATCGCCGTCGTCGACGACGCAACGGCGTACGGCAAGGGCCTCGCCGATGAATTCGCGAAAACCGTGCAGGCGAGCGGTGCGACGATCGTTGCGCGGGAAGCGACGAATGACCGGGCCACCGACTTCCGGGCCATTCTCACCAGAATCAAAAGCGTTCAGCCGGACGTGATCATGTACGGCGGCATGGACGCAACGGGCGGACCGTTCACCAGACAGGCGGCGGCGCTCGGTATCAGGGCAAAAATCCTTGGCGGCGACGGCGTGTGCACCGACAAGGTCGAGGAGCTGGCAGGGCAAGCCGTACAGAACCTCGTGTGTTCGGAAGCAGGACTTGCGCTTTCGAAGATGGAGCGGGGCGCGGACTTCGAAAAGAAGTACACCGACCGCTTCCACACGCCGGTGCAGATTTACGCACCGTTCACGTATGACGCTGTATACGTGATCGTCGACGCAATGAAGCGCGCCAATTCGATCGACGCGCCCAAGGTGCTGGCTGCGATGCCGTCCACCGATTACAACGGGGTAATCGGCCACATCGCATTCGACGACAAGGGTGATTTGAAAGAAGGCGCCATTACGCTTTACGACTTCAAGGACGGCAAGAAGACCGTTCTCGACGTCGTGAAGATGTGATGACGGGAATAAAGCGTGGCGGCACCGAACCATCCGTCGGTGCCGTTTTTGCATCCGCTTCGAACGTGGGCGCTGTTGCGAACCAGCCGCACGCACGTTCGATGCGAATAACCCTTACCGGTCTTTTACATCAGTACCGCAGTGCCGTTGCGATTCCGTGCTTCACCACCGCCACCCCGGCCGATGATGAACGTGAATCCAGTCGCACGGGCCAAGGAGTATTAAATGGATATTTTCATCCAGCAGATCATCAACGGACTGGTGCTTGGTAGCGTCTACGCGATCATCGCACTGGGCTACACGATGGTGTACGGCATTCTGGGCATCATCAATTTCGCGCACGGCGACGTGTTGATGATCGGCGCAATGGTCTCGTTGTCGGCCATCGGCGTGCTGCAGAATCACTTTCCCGGCCTCGGCAACGTGGCGACGCTCGCCATCGCGCTGATCATTGCCGCCTGCGTTTGCGCGGTGGTTGGCTTCACGATCGAGCGCGTCGCGTACCGGCCGCTGCGCCGTGCGCCACGTCTCGCACCGCTGATCACGGCAATCGGTGTGTCGATCCTGCTGCAGACGATCGCGATGATCATCTGGGGCCGCAATCCGCTCGCCTTTCCGCAGCTGCTGCCCACCGACCCGATCAACGTGATCAAGGCGACCGACACGAACCCCGGCGCCGTGATCTCGATGACTGAAATTGTGATCATCGTCGTCGCCTTCCTCGTGATGGGCGGTCTGCTGCTGCTCGTGCACAAAACGAAGCTCGGCCGCGCGATGCGCGCGATCGCCGAAAATCCGAACGTCGCGAGCCTGATGGGCGTGAGCCCGAACTTCGTGATCTCGGCGACCTTCATGATCGGCTCCGCGCTCGCCGCGCTGGCCGGCGTGATGATCGCGTCCGAATACGGCAATGCGCACTTTTACATGGGCTTCATTCCGGGCCTGAAGGCGTTCACCGCGGCGGTGCTGGGCGGTATCGGCAACCTTGGCGGCGCGATGGTCGGCGGCGTGCTGCTCGGCCTGATCGAGCAGCTCGGCGCGGGCTATGTCGGCAACCTGACCGGCGGCGTATTCGGCAGTAACTACCAGGACGTATTTGCGTTCATCGTGCTGATCATCGTGCTGGTGTTCCGTCCGTCGGGCCTGCTCGGCGAACGTGTCGCGGATCGTGCCTGACCTCGGGCGAAATCGGGCCAACAGGAGTAGATAACCATGACCTCAATTCAACCGATCGAGCCGTCGACGACGCTCATCCCCGAGAAGAACATGACGAAGACGCTGATGGTCGGCGTCATCACCGCGGTGTTCGTGATCGCTGCGCCGATGATCATCGGCGCAGCCGGCGGCAACTACTGGGTGCGCGTGCTCGACTTCGCGATGCTGTACGTGATGCTCGCGCTAGGCCTGAACGTGGTAGTCGGCTTTGCCGGCCTGTTGGACCTCGGCTACATCGCGTTCTATGCGATCGGCGCGTACACCGCGGCGCTGCTCACGTCGCCGCACCTGACGACCCAGTTTGCGTGGATCGCCGCGCTGGCCCCGAACGGCCTGCACGCGCCGATCTGGATCGTCGTGCCGCTTGCGATGGCACTCGCGGCAATGTTCGGCGTGCTGCTCGGCGCGCCGACGCTGCGCCTGCGCGGCGACTACCTTGCGATCGTCACGTTGGGCTTTGGTGAAATCGTGCGGATCTTCATGAACAACCTCGACCGCCCGGTGAACATCACCAACGGGCCGAAGGGGATCACCGGCATCGACCCGGTGCATGTCGCTGGCTTCAATCTGTCGCAAACGCACACGCTGTTCGGGTTCACGTTCCCGTCCGTGTACATGTATTACTACCTGTTCGTGCTGTGCGCGCTACTCGTGATCTGGACCTGTACGCGCCTGCAGCACTCGCGTATCGGCCGCGCGTGGGCGGCTATTCGTGAAGACGAAATCGCCGCGAAGGCCATGGGCATCAATACCCGCAACGTGAAGCTGCTTGCGTTCGCAATGGGCGCGTCGTTCGGCGGCCTGTCAGGCGCGATGTTCGCGGGCTTCCAGGGTTTTGTGTCGCCCGAGTCGTTCACCTTCTGGGAATCGGTCGTCGTGCTCGCATGCGTGGTGCTGGGCGGCATGGGGCATATTCCGGGCGTGATTCTCGGCGCGGTGCTGCTCGCCGTGTTCCCCGAGTTCCTGCGTACGACGATGGGGCCGCTGCAGCACTTCCTGTTCGGCCATGAAGTGGTCGATACCGAAGTGATCCGCCAGCTGCTGTACGGTCTCGCGATGGTGCTCATCATGCTGTACCGCTCGGAAGGCCTGTGGCCGTCGCCGAAGCACGAGGACAAGATTGCGAAACTGGCGAAGCGTAACGGCAAGAAGCCGGCGCGCGCGTAACGGCAGGGGACACCACGATGAGCGACAAAACGATTCGACTATCCGTCAAAGGCGTGAACAAGCGCTTCGGCGGCCTGCAGGCCCTCTCGGACGTCGGCCTGCAAATCGAGGAAGGTTCGATCTACGGACTGATCGGCCCCAACGGCGCCGGCAAGACCACGTTCTTCAACGTGATCACCGGCCTTTATTCGCCGGACTCGGGTGAATTCAAGCTCGACGGCCAGAACTACACGCCGACCGCGGTGTATCAGGTTGCGAAGGCCGGCATTGCACGCACCTTCCAGAATATCCGTCTGTTCGGCGGCATGACCGCGCTCGAGAACGTGATGGTCGGGCGTCATGTGCGCACGAAGCACGGCCTGTTCGGCGCGGTATTCCAGACACCGGCTGAGCGCAGGGAAGAGCGCGAGATCAAGGAGCGCGCGCTCGAACTGCTCGAATATGTCGGCGTGCTGCAGTACGCGGACTACACGTCGCGCAACCTGTCGTACGGCCACCAGCGGCGTCTGGAGATCGCACGCGCACTGGCGACCGATCCGAAGCTGCTTGCGCTCGACGAGCCGGCCGCGGGCATGAACGCGACGGAAAAGGTCGAATTGACGCGGTTGCTCGACAAGATCCGCAGCGACGGCAAGACGATCCTGCTGATCGAGCATGACGTGAAACTGGTGATGGGCCTGTGCAACCGGATGACAGTGCTCGATTACGGCAAGGTGATCGCCGAGGGTCTGCCGCACGACGTGCAGAAAGACCCGAAAGTGATCGAGGCATATCTCGGTGCGGGGGTCCACTGATGGCTACGGCGATGTTGAAAATCAAGGGCCTGCAGGTCAACTATGGCGGCATCCAGGCAGTCAAGGGTGTCGACATGGAAGTCGCGCAGGGCGAGCTCGTCACGCTGATCGGCGCGAACGGCGCGGGCAAGACCACGACGATGAAGGCGATCACGGGCCTCAAGCCGTACTCGGCAGGCGACATCGAGTACATGGGCCAGTCGATCAAGGGGCTGCCGGCGCACGAGCTGCTCAAGCGCGGCCTCGCGATGGTGCCGGAAGGCCGCGGCATCTTCGCGCGGATGACGATTTACGAAAACATGCAGATGGGCGCGTATCTGCGCACCGACGACGACGGCATCAAGAAGGACGTCGAACGGATGTTCGGCTTCTTCCCGCGCCTGAAGGAGCGCGCGACACAACTGGCCGGTACGCTGTCCGGCGGCGAACAGCAGATGCTCGCGATGGCGCGCGCGATCATCAGCAAGCCTAAGCTACTGTTGCTCGATGAGCCGTCGATGGGCCTGTCGCCGATCATGGTCGAGAAGATCTTCGAAGTGGTGCGGGAGATATCGAAAGAAGGCTTGACGGTGCTGCTCGTCGAACAGAACGCGCGTCTGGCGTTGCAGGCGGCGAATCGCGGCTACGTGATGGACTCGGGGATGGTGACGATGTCCGGCGACGCGAAGAAGATGCTCGACGATCCGAAGGTGCGCGCGGCGTATCTGGGTGAATAAGCGGGCGAAGACAGGTGCGGTATCGTGCGTCCGGTTTTGAACCGGGCGCACGATGCGAAGAGGGCCGCGTGCAGGCAATGCACGCGGCCCTCTGTTTATGGGCGGCGTATGTGCCGCGTATGTGCCGCGCTTCGCGCTTCGTTCTTCGCGCGATGGCGGCTTGCCTACGTCATGCGCGTTGCGGTTCGACGTGGCCGGTGGACGCGTTGTCAGCCAGCGTGCCCAACCGCTTGCCGAGACTGACGACCTCATCCATCCGATAGCCGAGCCGCTCGTAGAACCCGCGAATCTCGCCTTTGGCGCTCAACACCTGCAGATTCACCTTGGGACAGCCGCGCGCGGCCAGGGCCGCTTCCACGTGGTGGACGAGCTGCGTGCCGACACCGCGGCGGCGCAGCGTGCTATCGACGGCCAGCGAGTACATCCAGCCGCGGTGCCCGTCGTAGCCGGCCATCACCGTGCCGACCACGCGGCCGGCCTCCACCGCGACGAAGAACAGCTCCGGTTGTGTCGCGAGCTTATTCGCGATCGACAGATGCGGGTTGCGCTGCGGCCGCGTTGCATCGCGGTACTCAGGAAACGCATCGCGCCACAACGCGATCACCTGATCGGTATCGCTTTCCGAGAAGGTGCGGATGGAAACGCGGGTCGGAGAGATCGGAGGAGTCATAGGCACGCTCTTCAGTCGATCAAAGCGAATCGAGCACGGTACGCAGCATCGTCATCATCTGGTCGATCTCGTCCGTGGTCACGTTCAGCGCCGGCATGAAGCGCAGCAGATTCGGCCGCGCGGCATTGAGCAGCAGGCCGTCCGGCTGCAGCAGGCGTGCCTTCTCGACGATCTGGTTGCCGATATCCTTGCCGAGCAGCAGCGCGCGCAGCAAACCCTCGCCGCGCTCGCCCTCGAAACCGCGCTCTTTCGACAGTTCGAGCAGTTGCGCGCGCAGATACTCGCCGCGCTGGCGCACGCCTTCGAGGAACCCGGGTGCGGTCAGTTGCGAGATGACCGAGTAGCCGACCGCCGTCATCAGCGGGTTGCCATTGTAGGTACCGCCCTGGTCGCCGGCCTCGAACACTTCGCACTCCGCTTTCGCGAGCAGCGCGGCAAGCGGCACGCCGCTGCCGATCCCCTTGCCGAGCGTCATCACATCCGGCTCGATACCGGCCAGCTCGTACGCGAACAAGGTGCCCGCGCGGCCGCAGCCGCTTTGCACTTCATCGACGATCATCAGCACGTTGTGCTTCTTCGTCAGCGCGCGCAGTTGCTGCATGAATTCGCGAGTCGCCGGAATCACGCCGCCTTCGCCCTGGATCGGCTCGAGCATGACCGCGACCGTCTTCGCGTTGATCAGCTTCTCGACCGATGTGATGTCGTTCAGATCGGCTTTCGGGAAGCCTGGCACCTGCGGCGCGTAGATCGTGTCCCAGCCCGGCTTGCCGCTGGCGGACATGGTGGCGAGCGTGCGGCCGTGGAAGCTGTGATCGAACGTGATGATCTCGTACGCGCCGTGTTTGAACTTCTTGCCCCACTTGCGCGCGAGCTTGATCGCGCCTTCGTTCGCTTCAGCGCCGCTATTGGCGAAGAAGACCTTGTCGAAGCAGCTGTGCTGCGTGAGCAGGCCCGCGAGCTGGGCCATCGGCTCGTTATAGAACGCCGGCGACGGATTGATCAGCAGGCGTGCCTGCTTGTCCAGCGCGTCGATGACACCTTCGTTGCAGTGTCCGAGGCTGTTGACCGCCCACCCTTGAACGAAATCGAGGTAGCGTTTGCCGGTGTTGTCATGCAGCCATGAACCCTTGCCGTGCGTGAAGACGATTTCGGGCCGGTTCGTGATGTACATCAGCGACTCGATCGGGTACTCATTGAATTTCATGGCGACAGGCTCCAGGCAGCAGGAAGAAGAACGGAAACAGACCGATAACGGAAAACGGCACGCAAACAAAAAAGCCACGGCGTGCCGTGGCTTTCATGATCCGAACCGCGTGTGATGCACCGACGCGAATTCATAAACGAAGCCACGCGCCCCTAGGGGAGCGGCGAGCGGCGACGTCGAAGTTCGGACAGGATGTGGTTCATGCGCGCAAGAATACGACAAGGCCGGCGACGGTGTAAACCCAAAATTTGCGGAAATTCACCCGCGCCGGCTTTCGCGATGTAAAACGGCTGATCAGACCGGGTGCGCGAGATCGGCCGCGCTCGTGAACGAATCCGCATAGAACTCATCTTCGGGCAGGCGATGGTGCTGCGTAAAATCGCGCTGCGCCGATTCGACCATCACCGGTGCGCCGCAGGCGTACACCTGGTAGCCGGACAAGTCTGGCAGATCTTTGATGACCGCACGATGAACGAAGCCGGTGCGGCCGGTCCACGCGTCGCTCGGATCCGGCTCGGAGAGCACCGGTACGAAACTGAAGTTCGGGATGTCCTTCGCCCATTGCTCGGCGAGCTCGAGCATATAGATGTCCTTCTTGCGGCGCGCGCCCCAGTAGAGCGTCATCGGCCGCTGCAGATTCTTGAACACCGCGTGCTCGATGATCGCCTTGATCGGTGCGAAGCCGGTGCCGGATGCGAGCAGGATGATCGGCCTGTCCGAATCCTCGCGCAGGAAGAACGTGCCGAGCGGCGCTTCGAAGCGCAGGATGTCACGCTCCTTCATCGCGCTGAAGACGTGATCAGTGAACGCGCCGCCCGGCATGTGGCGGATATGCAGCTCGACCGGACCTTCGCTGTGCGGCGGCGTGGCCATCGAGTAGCTACGGCGCTTGCCGTCCTTCAGGATGAATTCGAGGTACTGACCGGCAAGATATTGCAGGCGTTCGTTGGCGGGCAATTGCAGCTTCAGCACGACGACGTCGTCGGCTTTGCGCTCGATCGCGTTGATACGGCAGGGCAGCTTCTTCACCTGCATGTCGCCGACGCCCGCGATTTCGCGCACGTCGATCTCGAGGTCCGAACCCGGTGTCGCACAGCAGAAGAGCGCCATGCCGCGGGTTTTCTCATCGTTGGACAGCGCTGACGAAGAATGCGGGCGCTGCTCGACCTGACCGGAGAGGACGGTGCCCTTGCACGAGCCGCACGCGCCGTTCTTGCAGCCGTACGGCAGGCCAATGCCCTGGCGCAGCGCAGCGGTCAGCACGGGTTCATCCGGTTCCACCTGAAACTGCTTGCCGCTTTGCCGGATCGTTACGTTAAAAGCCATAGATCAATCGAAGTCGAAAAGTCACTAACGCGCGCATCGTGCCCGATGCAATCTGCCCCTGGCGGCTACAATTCGTGCACGATGAATGCGACACGAACCTTGCGCAGGCCGCGCGTGCTGATTGTAGGATGCGGCGACGTCGGCACGCGCTGCGTCGAGCGACTGCGGCACCGCGCGCATATCTTTGCGCTGACCAGCCACGCCGGGCGCCGCGCTGAACTGCGCGCGGCCGGCGCGACGCCGCTTGTGGGCGACCTGGATGTGCGGCGCAGCCTTGCACGCGTGGCGGGTCTCGCACCGACCGTGCTGCATCTCGCGCCGCCGCCGAAAACCGGCGATGACGACACGCGCACGCGCGCGTTGCTCGCAACGTTGACCGCCCCGCGCGTACGCGCGGCAGCGCATGCGCATCTGGCTGCTCACACGCCGCTGGGCAGGCAACGGCGGCTGCGCGCCGCATGGACGCCGCACAAAACAGCGCGAACGCGTATTGTACCCGACGGGCCGCAGCGCGCCCGACGCCTGCACGCACCGCCGAGAATCGTCTACGCGAGTACGAGCGGGGTTTACGGCGACTGCGGCGGTGCGCTGATTGACGAGACGCGCCCGGTGGCGCCGGGCAATGCGCGCGCGAAGCGACGCGTATCGGCCGAGCGCCAATTGAGACGGGCGGCCGTGCGCGGCGGGGTGAGCACGTCGATCGCGCGCATTCCGGGCATCTATGCGGCGAACCGGTTGCCGCTCGCGCGGCTCGAAAGACGAACGCCCGCGCTGATCGATGCGGAGGACGTTTACACGAATCACATCCACGCCGACGATCTTGCCGCAATCCTGTTGCGCATGGCCACGCACGGCCGGCCGTCGCGTGTAATTCATGCGTCCGACGACAGCACGCTGAAGATGGGCGAATACTTCGACCGCGTCGCGGACGCGTTCGAACTCGCTCGCGCGCCGCGCGTGTCGCGCATCGAAGCGGAGCGGCAACTGGAGCCGATGATGCTGTCGTTCATGCGCGAGTCGAGGCGTCTTGCGAACGAGCGCCTCAAGCGCGAATTGAAGGTGCGGCTGCGCTATCCGGACGTCGACGATTTTTTTCGAACGGTGCGCGCGCAACGTTTGCAACGCAAGGGCCAGGACTGACGCGCGCGGGACACTGAGCGGCACCCGGATCGATGCAGGAAGCCGGATATCAGTACGATCGCTCAGCGATGCGGCCGCGCGGGATCAGGTCAGCGCCGGCAAGGCCTCGAGCAACAGGAAACAGAGGAAGCCGCCAACCAGTGCGCCGACGAGGTTCGGGTCATATTTGTGTCTGACGTGCATCGCGACGACTAGCCCAATCAATGTCAGCGAGGCGACACAGATAAATCCAACCGTCAAGTAGGAAATCGCGAAATTGCCGAATTGGATCATGGCGTCCCTCCCTTTCGCCTTTTAATCTTTGTGTAAGGAGTATAGGAGGTGCCGCGCTAGACGGCATGCTGCGTCGCAGCGCCAACGCTGCATTTCTCAGTTGTTTCGTACGGAGTCCAACGTAGCTGCCGTCGATACGGTGCGGCCCGACGATCCGGCTTCAGCCGCCGCGCAGCGACGCGAGCGCGGCGTCATCGAGCCATTGCCATGTACCCTCGGATAAACCCTCGGGTAGGGTCAATCCACCAATGCGTTTCCGATGCAGTGCCTCGACCCGATTGCCCGCGGCCGCGACCATCCGCTTGACCTGATGGTATTTGCCTTCCAGCACGGTCAGTTCGAGCGTGTGCGTAGCGCGCGCATGCGCCGCCACGGCGGCGACGGGCTTAGGCTCGCCGTGTAGTAGCACGCCGGAGCGCAATGCATCGAGTTGTGCGTCGTCGAGCGAATAGCGGGTTGTCGCGACGTACACCTTCGGCACTTTTCGTTTCGGTGACGTAAGCGCATGGACGAACTTGCCGTCATCGGACAGCAGCAGCAAGCCGGTAGTGTCCTGATCGAGCCGGCCGACGCATTGCACGCCGCGTGTCGCGAAGGGGGGCGGCAGCAGGTTGAACACGCTCAGATGATGTTGCGGTTCGCGCGAACACTCATAGCCGGCCGGTTTGTTCAGCACGACGTAAGCAA
The DNA here is from genome assembly GCF_902859855.1 of Paraburkholderia humisilvae. Classification (GTDB taxonomy): domain Bacteria; phylum Pseudomonadota; class Gammaproteobacteria; order Burkholderiales; family Burkholderiaceae; genus Paraburkholderia; species Paraburkholderia humisilvae. Next base: position 248,321 of record NZ_CADIKH010000001.1, on the reverse strand, counting down.
ACTCGCGATATGGCCACGCGGTGCCGTCGACGCTGAATGTGAGACCTGCGGCAGACAGGTCCGTGGCAGGGTCGCTGAGCACGGCGCCGTCGATCGCGACGCGGCCGTCCACGATCATTGCACGGCATTGTCGGCGCGAGCCGAAGCCTTGCGAGAACAGAATGCTTTCCAGATTCATGAACCGGTGATGAACGGTGTGCGGGACCGCACCGGCGCGCACGTTGCGCGGCGAAAGCGTGCATTCTACCCGCGCGCGGCCGTGTGCTCGCGCGCCCGATGAGATCGCAAGAACCGGAGGGCCGCGCAGCGGGCAAATTGCGACGATGGACTGACCGAACGAACAGGAGTCCATCAATGCGCATCAACCTGAGCCTTCCTGAATCGCTGCGTCCCTCGACGCGCTTGCCCGCTGCGTTTCAGCGACTTGCGTGGTCGAACCTTTTCGCTCAGTCCGCCGAACAGATCGGCCTTGCCGCAGCGCCGCTTGTCGCGGTGTTCGCGCTCGGTGCAACGGCGCGCGAGACCGGTTTGCTGCAGACCGCGCAGACGCTGCCGTTCCTGCTTCTGTCGATTCCGCTCGGCGTGCTGACCGATCGCAGCTCGCGCCGCGCATTGATGACGCATGCCGAAGCGGTCCGCATGTTGTCGATGGTGGGTGTGCTGCTGCTGGTGTTTGCGCATGCGCTGTCGTTGCCGTTGCTAGCGGTGCTCGGTTTTCTCGGCGCAGCCGGCACGGTCGCATACGGCGTCGCGGCTCCGGCACTGGTGCCGTCGCTCGTGAGCCGCGCGGCGCTCTCCGCAGCGAACGGCCGCATCGAGCTCGCACGCAGCGTGGCCTATTCGGCCGGACCGGCGCTGGGTGGCTTGCTGGTCGGCTGGATCGGCGCGGTATGCTTGTCGCGAGCATTTCGTGCAAACAGGGGTGCGCGGGCGCGCCGCCGCCGCTGCGCTCCCCCTACTCAAAGAGGCAAGATGAACACGACAGCTGTTATCGCCATTCATGGCGGCGCGGGCACCATTGTGCGCGCGTCGCTGTCGCCGGAAGACGAAGCGCGCTACCACACCGCGATGCGCGACATTCTGCTTGCCGGGCAGCGCGTGCTGGCCGACGGGGCCAGCGCACTCGATGCGGTGACCGAAGCGGTACGCCTGCTTGAGGACTGTCCGCTTTTCAACGCGGGCCGTGGCGCGGTGCTGACCGCTGACGGCACGTACGAACTCGACGCGTCGATCATGGACGGCCGCACCCTCGAGGCGGGGGCGGTGTGCTGCGTGAAGCGCGTGCGCAACCCGGTGCTTGCCGCGCGGTGCGTGCTCGAGCGCAGCGAGCATGTGCTATTCGCAGGCGAGGGCGCTGAAGCGTTCGCAGCCGCGCAAGGGCTTGAGCGGGTCGATCCCGCGTACTTTCATACGGACGCGCGCGCCCGGCAATGGCAACTCGCGCGCGAACAACAGCGCGCGATGCTCGATCACGACGGCGCGACGCTCGCGGCGAACGGGCAGCCGGATGCCGGCGCCGCCGTTCCTCGTGAAGCGCCGCTGCCGCATGAGCCGATCGACCCGAACCGCAAGTTCGGCACCGTCGGCGCGGTCGCGCTCGACGTGCACGGCCATGTCGCGGCAGCGACGTCGACCGGCGGCATCACGAACAAGCGGATCGGCCGCGTCGGCGATTCGCCGCTGATCGGCGCCGGCTGCTACGCGGACGATGCGACTTGCGCCGTGTCGACGACGGGCTCGGGCGAGATGTTCATCCGGATGGTGGCCGCTTACGACGTCGCCGCGCAGATCGCGTATCGCGGTGTGTCGCTTGACGAAGCGGCCGCGGACGTCGTGATGAATCGCCTGCCGCGCATCGACGGCCGCGGCGGACTGATCGCGGTTGACGCGAAGGGCAACGTCACGCTGCCGTTCAACACCGAAGGCATGTATCGCGGCTTCGCGCGCGTCGGCGCGGCACCGGTCACGGCAATCTATCGCTGACGCAACGATGCGCGTGCGCTGCGCGCTTCGCCGTCCGCGCTGCGCGCGCGTGCTATTGCTTGCTGAATTCCCGCGCGGCTTTGTCGATCGCATCGGCGGTGGCGCCGGCGTGCGCGACGGTGACCAGATGGCTCGACGGAATGTCGACGGTCGTCGCACCGATCCGGTTCGCCATCGACCGTTGCAGTTCAGGCGACACGGCGCGGTCCTTGGTCGTCACGATGTACCACGACGGCCGCGTCTTCCATGCCGCCTTATCGACCTTCTCGTCGAATGCGGCGGCCGCGATGGGCTGCTGCGCGGCTGACAATACGCTGATCAGGCTCTGCGGCACGTCGGCGGCGATGGCCGCACGGTACTGCGCCGGATCGAGCCACAGAAAGCCGCTCGCATCGCGAATCATGCTGTTGGCGGCCGGCATTGGCGGACCGCGCTTCAGAATGTCCATCGGCGATTCGCCGATCTCCGGCGCCACTGCCGCGACATAAACGAGGCCGACCACTTTCGGATCGTCCGCGCCCACCTCGGTGATCACAACGCCGCCCCACGAGTGGCCGACCAGCACCGTCGGCCCGTCCTGCTGCGCAAGCACGCGGCGCGTGGCGGCGACGTCGTCGGCCAGCGAGGTCAACGGGTTCTGCACGGCGCTCACGTGGTAGCCCTTTTTCTGCAGGCGAGCGATCACGCCGTTCCAGCTCGAGCCATCGACGAACGCGCCATGCACCAGCACGATGTTGCGGACTGGCCCATCAGGCGGGGCGGCGGTTTGCGCGCGGACGGCTTGCGCCATCGCGGCGGCGACCGACAAGCAGAGGAAAACGGCACAAAGCAGACGTTTCGTCGACATGTTGCTTCCTTTTCCAGGCCGGGATTACGGCAACATACCGAACCGGCGACCGGGTGGCAACCGTTCATGCGAACGACGATGGTGCGGGCGGCGACAGGCCTGGCAAAACGTCGTCGAAACCGGCGTTCGGTCTGGCGTTCAACGTGTAGGAGACCACACGAACGGTACAATGGCGCCTTTTTTCCGGCGAATCACACGTTCATCGGAGATGCGGATCCACACCATGCAGCGGGACTTCTCGCGTCGTTCACCTGACCACGATGGTCTCAAGCGGGGACTGAAAAACCGGCATATCCAGCTGATCGCGCCCGGCGGCGCGATCGGCACGGGCCTGTTTCCCGGCTCGTCGGCTGCGGCGCGACTACGATTAGCGATCGGGAGGCGAAGGCGCAGTGAATAGCGACTACATAGTCTTTGTGGACGAGAGCGGCGATCACAGTCTCACGTCAATCGATGCGGAATATCCTCTATTCGTTCTGTGCTTCTGCGTGGTGAAGAAAGCCGATTACGCAGAAATTCTGGTGCCGCGTGTCAAGAAGCTGAAATTCGAGACGTTCGGTCACGATTGCGTCGTGCTACACGAGATTGATATTCGCCGGAAACGCGGTGACTTTTCACAGCTGGGGAAGGAGCCGCGCGATGCGTTCATGGCGGCTTTGACGCAAATCATCATCGACACGCCGATGGCCGTTGTCGCAGTCGTGATCGACAAACGGAAGCTGAAACAGAAGTACAGCAATCCCTATAACCCGTATCACATTGGCATACAGTTCGGACTCGAGCGTGTCCGCCACTTCCTGAAGCTGCGGGAACAGCACGAGTTGAAAACGCACGTGATATGCGAGGCCCGAGGCGCCAGGGAAGATGCAGATCTTGAGCTGGCATTCCGGCGTGTTTGCGATGGTGACAACCGCTCGAAGAGGCCCTACCACTTCGACATCGTCATCTGCAACAAGCAGGCTAACTCAGAGGGGTTGCAGGTTTCCGATCTGATGGCCCGTCCGATCGGTCTCCGAATACTCCGCCCGCATCAGAAAAATCGTGCATACGACGTCCTTTCGGAGAAGTTTTTTTCTCCATGGTCCGTGGTGCACGGGAATGCGCTGAAGGTGTTCCCCTAGAAAAGCGAAAGGCCCCAAGGTAGTCCCTGGAGCCTAGCGCCGGCCGCGTAGTCGCAACCCATTTGGCGAGTGCAAGGATAGCTTGTAGGCCAGCCTAAGGTCAAGTTGGTTAGCCTTCAGGCGGGGGCGTATCCGATGAACGGATTGGGCCTCAAGCCAATCACTCCGCTACCTGTTGAGACTTGCCAGCCGGTTTAAGCACATGGGGTATTGGTGCCCAGGGCCGGACTCGACAACCGTTGACGGGCAAGGGTTCGGCCTGTTCTTGTGCAATTTATGTGGCAGGAGTGCGCTCGAATTCTTCCCAATAGCCTGTTTGCCGAATGGTACTTTGCAGGATGCTAAGGGCGTCCCCGTCCGGCCAACTTTTCAAACAATGCTCTATGTATTGGTCTACTAGCTCGCGGATTATGTCGCTCGCGGTACGGTCCTCTTGACTGGCTATCTGTTTGAGTACCTTTATCTGAGCCTTCAACATGCGCACCTGCACCGGCTGCGTGTCCCTTTCGGTCTTCACGCCGTTACGAATCACGTCCTGGCCTTGTCGTCCTTTCCGTAGCTCAGTGTTTGCAACCCGTGCCCTGCTTTTCTCCAGCATCTCCGCTAGTGCGGCCGCCTGCTCCGGCCTGTTAATTCGCTTGCGCATATAAATATCTCCAGTTTTAGGTAGTGTAGCAGTAAAGCAACGTCTATCAAACTGTTTCCACCCATAGCGACATTTTTCTTTTTGGTAGTGAAGCTTGCTGGCATACTTTGATCTGTTGGTAGTGAAGCTTTGTAGCAACCTCCCCGGCAAGGTGACCGGATAAGAGGGACGGGGCGGCGGCTCCTGACATCAAGCGACATGGTGAGCGACAGCCAGCCCGGCGTGTAAGTCCTCCACGGAGGCAAAAACGGGATAAGTGACCGAGCAGCTACGGAGATACCTCACTGGGGAGTACGGGCCGGGAGGAAGCGGTGTAGCAGCTAGCGATGTTTGGCCGGGACCCGCCGGGACAGACGCTAGCTCCGGACGGATGCGGACGACCTATACCCGCTTCCTCCGGGAAACAAAGGCGGTAACGAACCTAGGTTCGTCAAGGGGATTCGGGCGAGTCCTCTTGCTTAACCGACAGAACAAGAGACTGTATGACCAACGAAGCCATTCCGAAACAGCAAGAGAGGCGCGGGGAGAGCGTAAGGCAACCTCCTACGGGGCCGGGGCGTATACCGCACGAAACAGATAAACGAGACCAGCTAGCGGAGCTTAGAAGGATTGGACGCGACTGGCGAAAGCGTTGCCTTAACAGTGGTCAATAAAGATGAGGACTAGAAATGAAAATATACATTGCGAAGCATCGCGCGGGGGCCGCGCCGACCCTCACGCACGCCGCCATGTGCGATACGCTTGATTCTCTGGGGTTCCTAGTCGATGGCCGTTACCCGCGTGATTGCGGATTTGCTGATGAATACGAGTGCATGTACAGCCACAAGCGCGCGGGCCGGGACGAGCAAGCGGCGCTAGCCAAGGCGTCCGCTACGCTGGGCCGCGCTGTGTTCTTCGAAGAACACCTACACCCTTTGCTGGCCGTATTCGCGGCTGTCACGGGGCCGAACGGCGAGACGCTCCTAGAGCAGGAGACCATCTAATGGCAGTCGGCTTAGAGATTTACGACGCAAACGGAAACCTGACGTTGTCAGGCACCCACCGCATAGGCCGGTTAAAGGCTTACGCAAATGTGAACGGCAACGCAGGCAGTGTCGTATTCCCCGTCGATACATTAGATATCCCTTGGTACGCTTTCCAGCCTGACCGGTTGTTTTATCACATTAGCGGAGACACACCTCCGCCTATATTCACATTAAGTCCAGGCGTCCTTAGTTGGACGTATAGCGGCGGGGCAACAAACTTCACGCACAAGATAACAGGATGGGTCTATGTCGGAGTCTACTGAATGGGTGTAGGTTTCCAGGCACTCACGGACAGCGGTGTTTTTCAAATTGACGGCACGACGCCGAATTACCAGTTAGTCCAGTCGTATCCCTTACCGTGTAATAGCACTTCATTACCCACTGTCTTTAACAACATAGGCACGCAATTCAGCGCTAATTTTTGGTACGCACAAACACCGCAATTCTTTGCAAAGAGGCCACTTGTGGCGTTTGTGGCGGATGGAAATGTCTTCGCGTGCCCGTGGACCTTCTCGGGGGGCGATCCGAACGGGTCACTAACTCAGTTCACGGCGTCATTCATTGCCGCTAGTCAAACTAATGTCCGCGTATGGGTATTCGATCAGGTTTCCGCCAAAGGACAGCGGTTTTGGTCTACAGGTCTTCGATGAAGGCGGCGTACTGATAGCGGACGCCGCGACGCCTTTTGTGCGCGTTATCGACGTGGTACAAGGCGCGTACTTTGGTGGTACGGGTTACGAGTCCAGCGGCGCGACTATGCCAGGTGAGAACCTACAAAGCCGAAGCTACCCGGTTCACACGGCAATCGCAGCTTGCTACCCAGCCCATTACACGTTCGATACGGGCGGCGCGTCCGGGTTGTCGGGCGAAACGACCATGAGCGGGATAGCGGTAAACAACATCCCCGGAGGCGGTAGCATCGTTACGTGGGGATTCCACACATACGCGGGCGGTCGCGGCTCGCACTACATCGGCTTTCGTGAAGCGAGTCAATACAGTTTCCTAGTCCTCGATATGACGGGGCTTATTTAAGCTCTACTAAAAAAATGTAATCAGCCCGTCTGCTAGCCACTGGGCGTGATGGTATTCAATCGGCCAATATAAGGAGATTTAGATTACAACATCGAATAACAACAGCACAATCAAATACTCGGTAGATGCTTCTGGCGTAGAGGCTGGTGTAAATAAAATCAGAGCGTCCGCGTCTCAGTTAAACGCGACACAGGCGCAGATGGCACAACAAGCGGCACTTGTTGAAAACGCCATGAGAGAGGCCGCAGATAACGGCTTTGACCTAAACGCCCGCGCAGCAAAACGGTTAGTACAGCAGTACCAGCAAATGTCGGATACCGCAGGAAAGACGCGGCTTGAGATGCTGAACCAGCGCGCTGCGGCTGCGGGTGTGTCAAATACATTCGCGGCCATGTCGCAACAGATTGAGGCCGCTACGGCGCATACACACGGCTTTAGCCTTAACTCCGGCGCGGCACGTCGTGAACTGGCAGTGCTCGCACATGAGGCATCCCAGGGTTCGTGGAAGAACTTCGGCGGGTCCCTGCTCGTTTTGGCTGAGAGAACGGACGCACTGTCAGCGGTGTTCAGCGCGGCGGGTGTGACGGCGGGTGTCCTGGGTGGTGCTCTTGCCGGTGTAATTGCCGCGTACGTCCAAGGTGCGGCTGAGGCAAAAGCGTTCACCGCCTCCCTGGTAGAGACAAGCAACTACGCCGGCATCACTGCCGATATGCTCAACGACATGTCATCGACCTTGAGCGCAAATTCCGGTTCGACGTTCGGCACAGCAGATAAGACGCTACGCGAGTTGGCAGCTACCGGACAATACACTTCTGAGGAAATGCTCAAGCTCGGACAGGTCATCGTCACAACGGCGTTGCTATCTGGAAAAAGCTTGGAGGATGTCGCCAAGCAGTACGACGGCTTGGCCGATGATCCGGTAAAGTGGGCAGAAGAACACAATAAGTCCATGCACCTAATGGACGTGTCTACATACGAGCACATAAAAGCGCTTCAAGACGCAGGCGATAAACATGCAGCGCTACAGGGAGTGATCGACGCAGCGACGCAGCACGTAGCATCTACGACAACAGGCAATCTCGCTAACGCGCAATCAGCTTGGCAAAAACTTGGTAACGAGATTTCTACGTTTTGGGCCAAGCTAAAGCAGGGATTGTCTACCGGTGCAACGCTGAATGATCAGATCGAGACGCTTGAAAGAGAGCGCGAAGCCATTTCCGGAGACCCGCTTTCCGCTGGTCGGATTGGCGATATCAACAAGCAGATTGCGGCGCTGGGAGCACAGCAGAAGGCGGAGCGAGAGGCAGCGGACACGGCAGCGAGGAACGCCCGGATTCAGGAAGCTGCGATTGCAGCACAGAAACGCATTGATACTGTGCGCGATCAGGTCGCAAGCAATGCAGAAAAACGCCAAAAAGGGCTTGCGAAACTAGATAGTGACCGGCAAGCTATTCTTGCAGGCGGGGGTACGTTCGATGATGCCCAATATACGAGGCTACAGGCGGATATTAACGCGAGGTACAAGGACCCAAAGCCGCCACACGTCAACGAAAGCGGGATTAACGCGAACCTTACCAGGCTGCGCGGATATAACCAGCTAATAGAAGCAGAGGAACAGCGTAGCCAGGCGCACCTTAAAGCTATCCGTAGTGCAGGATTGATCGACAACGAGGCGTACCTACAGCAGCTACACGACCTACAGGCTAGCTCGTTAGATCAGCAAATCAGCAACGCGTACGGCGCTGTGCAAGAGGCCGCGCAGAAGAAAAATAAAGCTGCGGAACAAGCAGCGTTGACAGAGTACCAGAAGCTCGTAGACCAACGCGTCAGTATCGAGCAAAAGTACACGGACGACGTGGCAACGCTCGCAGCAAAGCGCGTCACGGACGTGCAACGATACGACGCGCAGCAGGCGGAGGTATTGCGTAAGCAGGTTACAGGCTACGCAAATACTAACAGCGAGCAATTCGACAGCCCCCAGCAGCGCGCGGATAACGCGCAACGCCTACAACTTCGTGAGCAGTATAACCAGCAAGTAGTAGCGCTAGACCAGAAGTACAAGCTTGACCCCACTTCGGATAAGCAAGCGTACGCGGATAAGCTCGCATCCGCAGCTTCGTACTACCAGCAAGAGCAGGCCGCCTTAGAAGCGAACCTTGCTAACCAGCAACAAGTTCGGGACTCGTACACCCATCAAACGCACCTTGCGGTAAATAGCATCGCAGGCGATGGTATGACAGGTGCGGAGACCGTTGCAACCGCGTTCAAGTCGGCATGGTCCGATTCGGCTAACGCTCTTTCGGAGTTCGTTGCTACGGGCAAGGGTAGTTTTGCTTCGTTCACGTCTAGCGTTCTAGCTGACTTCTCCAAGATTGCCTTGCAGGCTGCGGAAATGCAGATTTTCAAATCCGTATCCACGAGCTTCTTTAGCACTGGCGGCGAAGTCGGACACTACGCGGACGGCGGATCAATCGTCGGCGCGGGTACGGGTACTAGCGACAGTATCCCGGCCATGTTGTCTAACGGTGAGTACGTCATTAACGCGGCTTCCACGAAGAAGTACCGGAGCCTGCTTGAGTCCATCAACTCCGGTCATATGTCGCACTTCGCTACCGGTGGTGCTGTCGGAACTATCGCGCCTGCGGCAGGTGGCGTTACGAACCACACAACGCTACAGATGAATGTGCGGGGCGGTGGCGGACTCACTCAAGAAGATGTCGCGGCATTGCAACCGATATTTCAGGCAGCTATTGATAAACGCATTACCCAACGTTTTAAAGGGCAAGGCGGGCTTGCTTATCAGATGAAGTACGGCCAAGCGTAGTCTTACGTTCAGCCATGTAGCTAGTAGACCAATCCATCGCGGGCCGGGCCGGGTTGGTCGATAGGTTGTAGTCGGTAAAATTCATAACCTAATATTAAGGATTACAAATCATATGATTATTGAAAGCATTCGCCAAGAAGTCGTCAAGCATCTGTCCACCACCGAACAATTGCAATTTGCTGTTGCTGCCGAATGGGACGCCGCGCAAATTGAAGCGGTGTTCGGGTCGGGGTCGGTAGTGGCCCGCGTCAAGGCTCTTGTAGACGGCGGTCAACTCGCTACGCACGGAACCGCTGAGGTATTCGGAGTGCCTAGCCTAGTTAAAGCAATCGAAGATGGGCGCAGCGGAAAGCCCCGCCTAGCCCTTCAACACCTTCACGGAGGCCGCGCGGCAGATAAGCAACGTATCGAGGCGATGAGGGTCGGCAAGGCGGCAGTCCCAGCGGCTACCACGGCCAACAATTCAGCCCTGTACAGCCCAACCCAGGCCGCAGGCGTCCTGCTTCCCCCAGTTACGGTAAGCCTGATTCAGCTACTGTCGCGCGGCGGCGCGGCCAATCTCCCGCCGAATACGCGACTGCTGACGCAGACTGCACTATTAACCGCTGCGGAAGTTGCGGAAGGCGCTGCTATCCCGGCTGCGGCCCCCGATATTGATTTCCGGTTGACGACCACCAATCGTAAGTTCGCATTGATCGTCGCCTTCACTGCCGAAATGATGCACGCGGGGAATTTCGACAACCCTGTTCAGGAGTATGTAGAGCAACAGCTTACGGACGCGGCGTCGAACGCGACTGACCTGTTCTTCGTCAATCTCATGCTGTCTGAGGGAACTGACGCAGGCGCGGATGTTGTCGCGGCTATGCGCCAGTTCGAAGGTGACTTGCGTAGCGCAGTGTGGATTGCCAACCCAGATGTACTGACGACATTGCAGGATGCCGCTAATCCTAACGTCGGCCCCGCTGGCGGGACGTATCGGACCTTGCCCGCGCTGCCCACTATGGCAGCACCGGACAACACGTTGTTTTTGGTGGACCGTAAGCGCGTTGCTGTTTTCGATGGCCCTATGCTCATCGACTCGACTATCCAGGCCGATATCGTCATGGACACCGCACCCGGTTCGGAAAATAGCGCACCTGTGAGCATGTTCCAGAAAAATCTTAAGGCGCTTAAGGTAACGAAGTATGCAGACGCGAAGCTTCTTACTAAACCACTGGTTATCACCCTCTCGTAGTCTGTGGTCCTACGGGGCCATTATATTTATAAGGATCATGCATGAAGCTGCGTAAGTTGTTTACACCGAAAGCCCCAGCCCATATCCCGGACGGTGCTACATTCCGTATTAATTTTCCCAGCGACGCGAATCTCAATAAATTCCCGCTCGAAGTCCGTGTATCCCTTGAGGATGCGATCGCACGTATCAGCGCGGAAAAGGCGCGGCTTACCGCAGCGATTGCGGAAGCGAACCAGGACAGGCCGCTTTTGGTGATTGTCTCCGACATCGAGCGCCAACAAGTAGAGGTTCGCCAGCGCCAACAGGATACGGCACAGGCTAGGGGCAAGGTGCTCATCGCGACGATGACTATGCATGAATGCGGTGAGGTGGTAGCCCGCGAGGACAGAGCACGGAACAAGCTTCAAACATTGTTTAATGAGAAGGGTAGGCGAGAGCGCGCTAGCGCTGCTGCTGACGAGCTTAAGGCGCTTATGGCTCAGGTAAACGGATAACGCCGGTCGTAAATATATATAATTAGGATAGCGAATGAAAGAAATTGAGATTGTGGCAGATATGAACGAACTCCAATTGCGGGGCATCATCGAGGCGGCGAAGCGCGACACGCGTATGCATGAGTCGGCGATTGCAGCTAACAACATCATTCAGGCCGCAGCGGAGCATAAACTTATCGGTATGCAACTCGCCCAGGCGGAGCGGGAATGAGCGTCGTGACGTTTCGTAGCCTGAGAAATGCGCATAAACATCCTAGCCCGCGCGGTATGTTGAAACATCCATTAGGGCAGTGGACTAGCTGGAGAACGCGACGCGAGGTAGCTAAGAAACGTCGGGAACCGCCGGGACAAGGCCAATGAGCCGGGGTCAATTGCTAGAGGCCGCACGTTCGCTTGGTATTCGCACGGATGTTGTAGCGAGAGGTAAGCGCGGAAGTAAGGATAACAACTGGCTGCGGGCGGACATTCTTGAGCGTTGTTACGGTAAGAATCTTGGCCACATTCAGGCAAAGACGGCTGCGGAAATAGACAAGCGGGTAGCGCGTGCGGCGCAATGTGCAACCAGTAGGCTAGGCCATCTCTTGTGCGTAGCACAGGGCGCAATACGTGACGGACGGAACGCCCTTATAGAGTACAGCCGGTTGTGCAGTCTACAACGGCGCAGGCCAGCAGACGAGGCGCGGCAGTTATCGATTGCTCGCGAGGCACTACGGCGTGCCCAAGAGGCGCAAGATAAGTGGGAAGCGCACGTTGCGACAGTCCAACGATAACAACATATGTCCAAGCTGCGGGGAGCGGTTCCGCTCATCACGGGCGTTCGACATGCACCGCACGGGTAGTTACGGAGTGCGCGGGCCGGACGGAGGCTACATACCTGCTCGGCGGCGATGCAAAACACCAGACGAGATGGTAGCCGATGGAATGCAGCGGAACAGGCGGGGCCTTTGGATTACTAAAGGGTTGAGTTTGCCTCTCCGTTTGCACCTAGAAGACGTTGCGCGAAGATAGGGGATATGCGAGTGGCGGGACGGGCATACAGCCCGTTCTAGCCTCACGCGACGCGTAGGCGCGCGATCACGCGGGATTCGAGGAATCACGGGCCGATATCAACGGAGCCAGCGTTACGCGACCGAAATATTGCAGATAGCGTTAAATGGAATCTGACCGGTCGGTGTCCATGATTTATTACAATATAATTACAACTATCCCCCGGTATCCATAGTTAGCTAATACTATCGTGACATATATTTCAATGATAGCCACCCATAACTAAGGAAGGGATTGCTCTATAACAAGAATGATTGGCCACGTAAAACTATCGCACTTCAATTACCAAGATTTGTCCCTTGGCCACCGGACACAACAGTAGTGCGAGTTCCAAAACTGTCTCTGCGTAATGCAGGTTGGAAAAAGATTGGTATGCCAGTCACTAGGCTATCGGTTAAATCGTATGTGGATATGGAGACTGGGGAAATAATAAAGAAGCGGGATATGTTCGAGCAAAGGCTGCCTGTTCCTAGCAATGCTAGTCTTAGGTGGATAGAGCAGCTTTGTATCGTTAACTCTCTCGGTAAGAAAGCTAAAGAGTTATGTGTTTTCCTGTTGAAAATGCGCAATAGCCGTGGGTCGTTTGTTCTACCACTAGCCAATCTAATTGACGTATATATACACCGCAATGGTACAGTGTTGCGCATATCCAGAGCTAGACATAGCCATTACGACTTGATAGGCGATATTGCAGCAGCAGGTGTTATTGCTCAAGAGCAGGCGCTTGGTAGTCTATTCCAGAAGCATGCGAGATTGAGTGCACAGGATGTCCTCGAAGAATCCGCTGCATACTACGCTTGGCCCGGTATATTTCGCGGGCGGGGTTCGTGGGTGTCTGAGTCGTAGACTCGTAAAACGTGTATTACTATAAGCAATCGGCCGGAAACCTTTGTCGGGCCTAGAAACTGGGTTCAAAAAAATGGCTGTGGGAGCCGGATTTTCACCCGTTTCGACTTTGAGTAAGAGGTCGGACTGTCAATATTCAAAATGTGATAGTTGATAGTCCTAATGGGATTTCATTGCGTAATCGCATGTACTCGAAACTGACGTGATGGGTAGCTAAGCTGTCGTACTCGTCGTTTGTAAGGGTACAGTGGTGGATTATTCTTCATTGAGGGCCAAGATAGCGGTGGCCAAGCGTAACGGGCTTAACATGACGGTTCCAGTTATCGACGGTGAACCAATTGTAAAGGGTAAGGCTCCTGCGCGCCTCGTCGGTTACTACGAGATTGGAAAGCACGAATCCGAATTCGAGGGCGTGAAGTCCACGCACGACTACGTACAACTCGTCTTCGAACTGTTCGGGCCGAAGTATCCGAAGCTCCCGAACGGCGAACCACAGCGTATGAAGCTTGAGGAAAAGGTATCGCTGAGTGACAAGGCGAATTTCTTCAAACTCATGGCAATGATGAACTACAGCGGCAAGGCTACGCACATGGCGGAGTTCCTTGGCGATCCGTTCATTATCGAAATTTTCCACAACGCGAGCCAGGATGGTAAGCGCACGTACCCGTCTCTCAAGGGTAAGGGCAAGGGTTACAACATCACTGGCCCGGTCTACGAGGACCCTGCAACCGGTGAGACGAAGACTGTTGATATCCCGGAACCTGTGAGCGAGCTTAAAGCCTTCTTCTGGGACGGTGCAACAAAAGAGGATTGGGACAGCATCTATATCCCTGGTGAGTACGCGGAGCGTAAGGACGAAAAGACGGGCGAAGTTATCGCTAAGGCGAAGTCGAAGAACGTCATTCAAGAGCGCATCAAGGCTGCATTGAATTGGTCAGAGCATTCATTATTTGCGGTAGTGGGTTAAATGTAGTGATAAATCTTTAAGGAGGATATGACCAACACGGAAGCAAGTAGCGTGGCGATTCTAGCCGCAGCCAGTAAAGCGGTGGAGCTTTACGCCATGCGACACCCAAGGCCCTGTCATGTCACGCAGCAGCAGGCGGCGCAGATGCTGGGCCTACACAGAAATACGATACGGCGGTTTTTGGACGCAGGAAGGTTGCGCCTTAACCGCTGTGGATTGATTCCCACTGAGCAGGTGGACGCTCTCCTTAGCGTTGAAAACTTAAGGAGATAATTGGGGGCTGCGGCCTCCTTTTCTTTTACGGGGCCGATATGGCATCGATCACAAGATATAAAAACGGCTATCGTGCGTTTGTCCTGGTCGGAGGTAAGCGCACCAGCAAGACATTCGACACCAAACGCGAGGCGGCAACTTGGGCCGCCGCTGAAGAAACGGCGGCGAGGGAGCGTAAGGCCATGCCTGAGGCAGAGCTACATACCGTCCGGGACATGCTCACACGCTACGTTCGCGATGTTTCGGCACGGAAGAAAGGCGAGCGCCAAGAAAGGCTGCGTATCGCGGCATTCCTCCGCAATTTCCCATTGCTCGCGGACTCGAAGCTATCAGACGTTAAGACGCCCGATCTGGCGGCTTGGCGGGACGCCCGCATGGCGGGATTCGTAGGACCGGACGGGAAGGCCGTACAAGCTGTGTCGGCGGCGGCCGTACTGCGAGACATTGCGTGGCTCAGTAACGCCTTTACCGTCGCAAAGCATGAGTGGCATTGGATCGAGCACAAGCCTTTCGAGGGGTTGCGCCCGCCCCCATCGCCTCCGCCACGGGATCGGCGTGTGGACCCATGGAAAGAGGTGAAACGCCTCTGTAGGCGTCTTGGATATGTGACGGGCCAAGCGCCGACTACGAAGAACCAGGAGGTTGCATTGGCCTTTCTGGTGGGACTGCGATCAGCGATGCGGGCCGGGGAAATCCTGAGCCTGGGGAAGCGCAATGTCGACCTAGCAAAGCGCGTGGCTACTGTCGCACACAAGACGCAGCACTTGACGGGTAAACCCCGTGTCGTGCCGCTCACTCGTCAAACTGTCCGCTTGCTTCGGCCTGTAGCTGGTCGAGATCGATGCTTTACAGTGTCGTCGGGGTCTCTCGATACGCTGTTCAGAAAAGCGCGCGATCAGCTAATGATTGACGGTTTGCACTTTCACGACTCACGTACGGAGGCGCTAACGAGATTGTCCCGGAAGGTGGATGTTATGACGCTGGCGAAGATCAGCGGCCACAAAGACTTGTCGATACTCCAGAACACGTACTACCGAGAAACAGCGGAAGAGATAGCAGCGCGGCTTTAACGTGTGCAAAACCGTGTGCAGCCTGTGAGCAATGTAGCGGGCGGGGCTGTGCGCTAGGTGCATTTCTATGCACGACGTCAAACAGGCGATGAGGCTTACTGGGCAAGGCTTCAAGCCAATAAGCCCGCTATCTATTGACTTATCAGCCGTTTTGAGCATGTGGTGGACTGGTGCCCAGGGCCGGACTCGAACCGGCACGCCTTGCGGCGGGGGATTTTGAGTCCCCTGCGTCTACCTGTTTCACCACCTGGGCAGGTGTTGCGGCGCGGCGAAGATAGCCGGAGGTAACACGAGGCAAACCGCGCGCAGCGAAGACGCTGATTATCGCTGAAAACGCGACGCCGGGCAAGTTGGGCGCCACACGCGGGCGCTCCATCAAACCGTACGCGAAAACCGCTGCAGCGCGCCTTCTCCCAGATACCGGTCGAACACCATCGCCACATTGCGAACCAGCATCTTTCCCGCCAGCTTCACTTCAAGCTTGCGGCTGCCGATCGACACAAGTCCATCGTTTTCGAACGCACGCAGCCGGCTCAATTCCGGCGCGAATGCGTCGGCAAAGCGAATGCCGTATGCCGCTTCGAATTCGTCAAAACGCAGTTCGAGATTGCACATCAATTGGATAATGACGTCGCGGCGCAACCGGTCATCGGCGCTTAGGCGCAAGCCGCGCCGGAGCGCGAGCCGGCCTGCGTCGATGGCGGCCGTGTAGCCTGGCAGATCGGTCGCGTTCTGCGCGTACACGTCGCCGACCTTGCCGATCGACGACGCGCCTAACCCGATCAGATCGCATTCCGCGCGCGTGCTATAGCCCTGGAAATTGCGATGCAGCGTGCGCTGAGCCTGGGCGCGCGCGAGCTCGTCAGTGGGGAGCGCGAAGTGATCCATGCCGATATACACATAGCCCGCGTCGGTTAGCCGTTGCACGACATGCTGCAGGATCGCGACGCGCTGCGCGGATGACGGCAGCGTCGCCGGGTCCATCTGCCGCTGCATCTTGAAGCGTTGCGGCATGTGCGCGTAGCCGAATACCGACAGCCGGTCCGGCGCGAGCTCGATGATCGAATCGAGCGTGCGTTCGAAGCTCGCGACAGTCTGGTGCGGCAAGCCGTAAATCAGATCGACGCTGATCGAATGAAAGCGGCTCGCGCGCGCGGCGTGCATCACGGTCTGCGTCAGCTCGAGCGGCTGGATCCGGTTGATCGCGCGCTGCACGACCGGATCGAAATCCTGCACGCCGAGGCTCAGCCGGTTGAAACCGAGCGCGCGCGCATGTTCGATCGTTTGCGGCGATGCTTCGCGCGGATCGATCTCGATCGATATTTCCGCTTCGGTGTCGGACTGTAGCCTGAAGTGCTCGCGCGTCGCGGCCATCAGTTCGGCCATCTCGTCATGCGACAGAAACGTCGGTGTGCCGCCGCCCCAATGCAGTTGCGTGACGGCGCGCGACGTGTCGAAGCAGGCAGCCTGGAACGCGAGTTCGCGCTTGAGCCGCTCGAGATACGGTCTCGCACGGGCACGATTCTTCGTGGCGACTTTGTTGCAGCCGCAATAGAAGCACACGGTGTCGCAAAACGGAATGTGGAAGTAGAGCGAGAGATCCGTTTGCGCCGCACCCGCGTCCGCCGCGGCACGCAGATAGTCGGCGTGATCGAAGTCTTCGCGGAACTGCAGGGCGGTGGGATAGGACGTATACCGCGGGCCGTTCGTGCTGTATCGGGCGAGCAGGTCCGGGCGAAAGAGGGAGTCGGCAGTTTGCATCGGCGGAATCCGGGCGACGTTGGGGCGCGTCTTTTCTGATGCGCAGTGTAGGGGGCCGATCGTGGCCGGTGTTGCGTGAAAAGGTCGCATGCGGCGCAATGGCACAATGCGGGGTCGGGCGCGCGCATGGCTGGTTGGCCGCGAGCGCGCCCAAGCAAGGTTTGACGTTTCAGGAAGAACGGTAGTGACGCTCGATGCTTCGTTTCATACGGCCGATGTTGCCGGTCATGCGTGCCGGCCCGGCTGCGGCGCATGCTGTATTGCGCCGTCGATTTCAAGCCCGATACCGGGGATGCCGGAGGGCAAGCCGGCCGGCGTGCGCTGCGTGCAGCTCGGCGACGATCTGCGTTGCACGATTTTCGGTAAGCCGGAGCGGCCGGCCTGTTGTTCGGGGCTGCAGCCGCAGGCGGAGATGTGCGGTGCATCGCGCGCTGATGCGCTCGTCTGGCTCGCGCGGCTCGAACACGATACACGCCCTGAACGACACGATCCCGCGTGTTTGCCGCCGGGTCCCGCGCATGCCTCGTCGATGGGCGCAACCGGGAAAGCTAGCCCGAAAGTCACGCCGAAAGCGGCATCAAACAGCAAAACAGGAGAACCTGAATGACCGAACCCGCAGCGCCGGCCAGGCGCCGCTTCCTGCTTGCATCAACTGCGGCCGGGGCCGCCGCCCTATCGCTGTCCGCGTGCGCGGCATCGATTTTCCCGTTCATTCCGGATCACTACACGTTCTCGCAACAGCAGGTGCAGGAGGCGGTGCAGCGCAAATTTCCGTATCAACGCACCGTTTCGCAGGTGTTCGACGTCACGCTGACGAATCCGGTAGTCGGCTTGCTGCCGGATACCAATCGCGTGTCGGTGCGGCTTGATGCGCACTTCGCGAGCCCGTTCCTCGCGCATCCGGTGAGCGGCGTGTTCACGCTGTCGAGCGCGCTCGAGTACGACGCGGCGAGCCGTGCGGTCGTGCTGAAGTCGCCGAGTGTCGACAACGTGAACGTAAGCGGCGATGCGGCCGCGTACGCGCAGCAGATCAGCGCGGCTGCCGGGCTGCTTGCGACGCAATTGCTCGCCAACTACCCGGTTTACACGTTCAAGCCTGAGCAGCTGCAATTTGCCGGTGTTTCGTACGAACCCGGTACAATCACCGTCCTTACAAACGGCATACGCGTGCAGATCGTCGAAAGGTGACGCGCGCGCGGCCGGAGGGCCGCGTGTGCCAAAGCGCCGCTGGCCCGATGCGCTCAACAGATGTCAACAGCAACAAGGGTCGCGGATGGACTGGATACTCATTGGCAAGGCGCTGATTCTGGGCGTCATCGAAGGCTTGACGGAGTTTTTGCCGGTGTCGAGCACCGGGCACCTGATCATTGCCGGGCATCTGCTCCGATTCAACGCGCCGCAGGCGAAGACCTTCGATGTTGTGATCCAGCTGGGTGCGATTCTCGCGGTCTGCTGGGAATTCCGGCGGCGCATCGTCGATGTGGTGGTGGGGCTGCCGGTGCGCGCCGATGCGCGGCGTTTCGCGCTGAACGTGATCATCGCGACGATTCCCGCGATCGTGCTCGGTCTGCTGTTCGAAAAGGCGATCAAGGCGGTGCTGTTCGCGCCGGTGCCGGTTGCCGTGGCGCTCGCGGTCGGCGGCGTGATCATTCTTTGGGCCGAAGCGCGTCAGCGCAATGGCAGCGGCGCGCAGGCGCGCATCCATTCGATCGACGATCTGCGCCCGGTCGATGCACTCAAGGTCGGCCTGGCACAATGCTTCGCGCTGATTCCGGGCATGTCGCGTTCCGGTTCGACGATTATCGGCGGCATGCTGTTCGGGCTCGACCGGCGCGTGGCGACGGAATTCTCATTTTTCCTCGCGATTCCGATCATGTTCGGCGCAACGTTTTACGAGCTGTATAAGGATTGGCACGAGCTGTCGGCGGATGCGCTCGGGATCTTCACCGTCGGCTTCGTCGCGGCTTTTATTAGCGCGTTCGCTTGCGTGCGCTGGCTGTTGCGCTATGTCGCGTCGCACGATTTCACCGCGTTTGCGTGGTATCGGATCGGATTCGGTCTGCTCGTTCTGGTGGTGGGGTACACCGGCGGGTTGAGCTGGGCCGACTAGCGCGGCCTGACCGCTAGCGACGCGTGAAGATCAGGTCCCACACGCCGTGGCCGAGGCGCAGGCCGCGCCGCTCGAACTTGGTGACCGGACGGTAGTCCGGGCGCGGCGCGTAATTCTCCGCGGTGTTCGCAAGCGCGGGTTCCGCGCCGAGCACGTCCAGCATCTGCTCCGCGTAGTTCTGCCAGTCGGTCGCGCAATGCAGATACGCGCCCGGCTTCAGACGCGACACGAGCAGTGCGACGAACTTGGGCTGGATTAGCCGGCGCTTATGGTGACGCGCCTTGTGCCACGGGTCGGGGAAGAAGATATGCACGCCGTCGAGACTGTCCGGCGCGATCATCTGTTCCAGCACTTCGACCGCGTCGTGTTGAACGATGCGGATATTCGACAGATGCTGTTCGCCAATCAGCTTTAGCAGCGCGCCGACGCCGGGTTCGTGCACTTCGACGCCGAGAAAATCGTCCGCCGGGCGGCGCGCGGCGATTTCAGCGGTGGTCGAGCCCATGCCAAAGCCGATTTCCAGCACGCGCGGCGCGTGGCGGCCGAATACCGCGTCCCAGTCCGGCTGTCGCTGCGCAAAGGGCAGCACGAAGCGCGGCCCGAGTTCGTCGATCGCGCGGCGCTGGCCCGGGGAAACGCGCCCGGCGCGCGTGACAAAGCTGCGGATGCGGCGTAGATGCAGCGCTTCGGGCGTTGTCGCGGGGTTCGAATCTTCGGCGGCGGGTTGGGCGGCGCCGGCTGCGTCAGGTACAGCGTCGCATGCGCGGGCGTCATTCGCGGACTGTTCGGAGGAGTCGAGCGGCAAGCCGGCTTCGTTCGGATCGTGAATCATCGTCGATGAATGCGAGTGTGACTGCAACGGGCAACGCAAAGGAAACGGCGCCAGCGCTGCATTAAAACAGATGGGTTTCCGGTGCCCAAGTGCGAACGGTTCGGGCGGGTACGGCGAGCGGGCGCTTTTATCGACTAGGTCGAATGTGTGTTGCAGCCGACTGCGGAGTGGAGCTGGAGCGGGCGATGGGAATCGAACCCACGTCTCTAGCTTGGGAAGCTAGGGTAATAGCCATTATACGACGCCCGCAGAGCGCGCCATTTTACGCGGATTCAAGCGATTTAGGCAAACCGCGCGGCAGCCTGAACTGCCGCCGCGCGCGAGCATCTTCAATCAGCGTGTCATATCTCCCCGAACAGCGTCAGCGACACCGCCGCACGCGTCACCACCATCAGTAACACCTGCACGATCACGAACAACAGAATAGGCGACAGGTCGATTCCGCCCAGGCGCGGGATGATCTTGCGCAGCGGATCGAGAAACGGCGCAGTCAGCTGATAAAGAATCGGCATGGCCGGCGAGCGTGGGTTCAGCCACGACAGCAACGCCATCAGGATCGTCAGCCAGATCACCAGATTGAGCGCCCATTTGATGACGGTGAGCAACGCGACGATCAGCAGCATCGGCATCAGCGCGCGCGGATCGACATGGCCAATCAGCAATATCAGCACGATGTAGACAATCGCGGTGACCACCGTCGCGATCAGGCTGGCCCAGTCGATCTGGCGCGCGTTCGGCAGCACCTTGCGCAGCGGCAGCACGAGCCAGTTTGTCACTTGCAGCACCGCGCTCGACACCGGGTTATACGGCGGCAACCGGACGAATTGCAGCCATGCGCGCAGCAGCAGTGCCGCGCCGAACAGCGTGAAAACCGTATTGAGCAGAAAACGGGCGATATCGCCGAACATCTTGTTGTCCTTTCCTTCAGAATGCGTCCGGCACAGCGCGGACCTGGCGCCGGCCCCGATGTCTCGAAGCCGGCGTGGGTTGTTATGTCAGATAAGGTAGCCGTTCACGCCCCCGATGCGCATGAACGATACCCCGAAATACGGCAGGGTACGGCAAAGCACGGCCGGCAGCAGGTAATCAACCAAGGCCGACCAGGCGACCACCGGCGCGCCTCACCACCCGCCAAACCGTTAGCGCTCGGTCACGCTGAAACCTTGACCTCGCTGATCATCACTTGCGGATTGCCGCCGTCGTAGTAGTTAGGCACATCGCCCAACAACTGGTCGGCTACCGGATTGAACACCTGAAAGAACGCTTCGGCCGAATCGAACAGAAAACGCCCGACCGCGAAGAACGGCGGCGCGGAATCGGGCGGTCCGGCATTGACCCCCGCGTCCACTGACCAGCCCTTGAGCGCCGTGCCGAACAGCTTCGCGGCGAGCGGCATGTGCGTGCCGCAGTAATAGTCCATATCGAAACGGCCATTCGGCTGATACGGATAGAACAGGTAGACGTTGATCATTGTGCGTTCTCGTCGATGAGTCCCGGCCCGGCTCGCGGCGGATATCGCGTTCGCGCGCCGGTCGTCACATTACCATGGCTTACTTGACGCCCGCACCCGCAGTGCGTGATCCGGCGCGCGACCGGACAGATTTTCGCGCATCGGGGCCTTGCGCGTCCTTTGCGATCCGGCAACGGGTCGTCGACCGATCGATGGTCCGTTCGCCTTCGATGCGCAACTACCATCCTAGTTGCTTTTTCGCGACGAGCGATGCGGGTCATGTACAGCGGGGCTGACCGATCGCTGCGCCCGTTCTGCGCGATACCGGCCGGTGTTCCTATCTGTTGGGCATTTCCGCCAGGTTTCTGCCAGCTTCCCGCCAAACAGGTAAAGTAAATTCAGTTGGCTGATCGACGCAGATCGGCGCGCGATAAGGCTGACGAATGGCAGCGGCGAATTCGAATGCCGTGAGGCGCTGACCTGCGCCGATGTGTGTACGTTGTCGTACCGATGACAATCGTCGAGCCGGTTACAAAGACGTTTATGTCGAGTGGCAAATGACGTAGGCGCGAAAACTGCTTGCATCGCCACGTCATAGGCAGTTCCGTCGGCTTTTTCCTGGTTTTACAGTCGGATTCCGGAGGTCGCGATGAGCATCTTTTCATACCGAAAGCACTTGCGGTTCTTGACCCATTCCCAACGGCGTCGCTGGTGGGATCAGAAAAAGCGGCTAACGCCTCGCGTAAAAATTAGTGGCGCGTATGTGCCGCCGAGCGTCACCCGAGAGTTCACCTACGTGAAAGTCGGTTGACGAATCCGAACCCGCAGCGTTCCTGTATTACCCGATGCCCGGCCAAGCCGGGCATTTTCTTTGGTGGCGCCGCACCGCTACGCACCGCGCGCCGCGCGACCGCAGCGAATTTGTAATCAAAGATTACCGGCACGGACTGCGCGTTCGTTTGCAGATCGGTAAATAGAGTTGTGCGCGCCCCGAGACCGACGCAACCCCTTGATTTTCGACGGGTGGCGCCAACTTCGAAGCTATGAATGGCGTGCTACATGAAACAACGCGCGGGCCTCAATTGCAATTTGCAACAAATGCAAACGGCGGCCCCGGGCCTTTTTCGTTAGATTAGGTATCAAGGATGTCGTTATGCGGCACACGGGCCTGATGTGCCGTTTTGGAGAGAACAAATGAAGAAGATCGTTCCGTTTGTCGTTGGGGCTGCACTTGGGGTTGGCGTGATCACTGCTGCGCAGGCGCACGTGTCGGTGGGTATCGGCATCGGCGTGCCGGTGGCGCCTGCGTATCCGGTCTATGCTGCGCCGGCGTACTATCCGCCGCCCCCGGTTGTGTATGCGCCGCCGCCGGTCGTCTATGCGCCGCCTGTCGTGGTGGGCGGTTATTACGGCTATCACGGCTACTACCGTCCGTACTACCACCGCGGCTACTACGGGTACGGTCACGGTTACTACCGTCATTGACACGATGACGTGACGGAAATGAAGCGCGGGCGGTCGAGCCGCTCGCGTGGGGTAGAAACTGCGAATCTTTTCAGCACACGATAACGGCGCAATTCAGGTATCGCACCTGATTGCGCCGTTTGTCATTTGACAAGCGTTCCGTATCGGCACGGAAGCTGGGAAAATACGACCTTTCCTACGCTTCGGAGTCTTCTGTCGATGCAATCGCTGCCTGCTCCCACCTATGACGATGTCGTTGATGCGGCCGCCCGCATCGAAGGCTTCGCGCACCGTACACCGGTCCTCACGTCCACTACCGCAAACGAACGTACCGGCGCATCGATTTTCTTCAAGTGCGAAAACTTCCAGCGCATGGGGGCGTTCAAGTTTCGCGGCGCGTTCAACGCGATTTCTCATTTCGACCGCGCGCAGCGTGACGCCGGCGTGCTGACCTATTCGTCGGGCAATCACGCGCAGGCGATCGCGCTGTCGGCGCGTCTTGCCGGCATTCGCGCGACGATCGTGATGCCGCACGATGCGCCCGCCGCGAAAATGGCCGCCACCCGCGGTTACGGCGGCGAAGTGATCACCTATGACCGCTACAAGGAAAATCGCGAGGAAATCGGTCAGCGGCTCGCCAGGGAGCGCGGCATGACGCTGATTCCGCCGTACGACCATCCGCATGTCATCGCGGGGCAGGGCACGGCGGTGAAGGAACTGATCGACGAGACCGGCCCGCTCGATCTGCTGTTCGTTTGTCTCGGCGGCGGCGGACTGATTGGTGGCAGCGCGCTGTCGGCGGCGGCATTAAGCCCGGCGTGCCGCGTGATCGGCGTCGAGCCGGAGGCGGGCAACGACGCGCAGCAGTCGCTTGCGCGCGGCGAGATCGTGACAATCGACGTGCCGCACACGATTGCGGATGGCGCGGCATCGACGCACCTTGGCCACTACACGTTCCCGATCATCCAGCGTCACGTCGAGCAGATCGTGACCGTCAGCGATGCGCAACTGATCGACACGCTGCGGTTCTTCGCGCAGCGGATGAAGATCGTGGTTGAGCCGACCGGCTGTCTTGCCGCCGCGGCCGTGCTGAACGGCATCGTGCCGGTGCAGGGCAAGCGCGTGGGCGTGGTGGTCAGCGGCGGCAATGTCGACCTCGCCCGCCTCGCCGAATTTCTCGGCTAACCGGCTGCTGCGCGCGCGGCCGGCACGATCAGCTCGTGATACCCGTTCACGATCACGCTGTACGAAAAGTACGCAAAGAGCGCGGCCGACAGCACATGACACGCGCGTAGCAGCCCGGTCCCCGCGCGCTTGCGGCCATGGCTCGCCAGCGCGCAAATGAACAGGGTCCACGCAAGCCCGCCGGCAAGGAAGCCGCCGAGGAACACCAGCGCGGTGGTCACGGAAGTCGCGCCGGCCTTCGCGATCAGTGCGCCGCCGACCGCGGCGAACCACAGAATCGCGCTAGGCGACGACACCGCCAGCAGCACGCCGCGCGCGAAGCCGCGCCACGGGCTCAGATGCGGCGCGGCCGGATCGGCCTCGCCCTCGACCGGCGGCGCCGAGGCGGGAAACAATGCCTCGCGCGCCATCTTCCACGTGAGATAGAGCAGAATTGCGGCGCCGCCGATCCATACCACCCAGCGCACCGCGTCGAATTGCAGCAGCGCGGCCATGCCCGCGAGCGCGAGCGCCGCATAGATCAGATCGCCGAAACACGACCCGAGGCCGAGCCAGAACCCTGGCCGGAAGCCGTGCGATAGCGTCAGCGAAATAATCGCGACGTTCACGAGGCCGATATCGAGGCACAACGACAACGACAGAAAAAAACCATCCGACAACAACGACAACGAATGCATCCGCGCAACTTCCCTGAATTCTTATAGTTGAAGCGAAGCGTGGGTGCACGCTTCGCGCCGGCGCAATTCTACAGGGCGCCGGTGGATGAAGTCACAGACCTAACGTATTCCAGAGTTCGTCGACGCGTGCCTTGACCGCACGATCCATCTCGATCGGGCGGCCCCATTCGCGGTCGGTTTCACCGGGCCACTTGCTGGTCGCGTCGAGTCCCATCTTCGACCCGAGACCGGCCACCGGCGACGCGAAATCGAGATAATCGATCGGCGTCTGATCGACCAGCACCGTGTCGCGCGACGGATCGATGCGCGTCGTGATCGCCCAGATCACTTCCTTCCAGTCGCGAATGTTGACGTCTTCGTCGACGACGACGATGAACTTCGTATACATGAATTGCCGCAGGAAGCTCCAGACGCCGAACATCACCCGTTTCGCGTGACCGGGGTAGCTCTTCTTCATCTGCACGATCGCCATCCGGTAGCTGCATCCTTCCGGCGGTAGATAGAAATCGGTGATCTCCGGGAATTGCTTCTGCAACAACGGCACGAACACCTCGTTGAGCGCAACGCCCAGCACGGCTGGCTCGTCAGGCGGTTTGCCGGTATAGGTGGAGTGGTAGATCGCGTCGCGACGCATCGTGATGCGCTCGATCGTGAATACCGGGAACCACTCCTGTTCGTTGTAGTAGCCCGTGTGGTCGCCGTACGGACCTTCGAGCGCATGCTCATACGCGCTTGCCGGCCCCTTTGACGGCCTGGGCGGCGCGCCCGCCGGCGCCGCAGCCGGCTCGCCCTGCTGCGGATAGATAAAGCCTTCAAGCACGATCTCGGCGCGCGCCGGCACCTGCAACGTATCGACACCGGGCGTCACGCACTTCGCGAGCTCCGTGCGGCCGCCGCGCAGCAGGCCGGCGAACTGGTATTCCGATAGCGTATCGGGCACCGGCGTCACGGCGCCGAGAATGGTCGCCGGGTCCGCGCCGAGCACCACCGCGACCGGGTACGGCTGCCCGGGGTTGCGCAACGCGAACTCGCGGAAATCGAGCGCGCCGCCGCGATGCGCCAGCCAGCGCATGATCACCTTATTGCGCCCAATGACCTGCTGCCGGTAAATGCCGAGGTTCTGCCGGGTCTTGCTGGGCCCGCGCGTGACCGTGAGTCCCCACGTGATCAGCGGGCCCGCGTCGCCAGGCCAGCAGGTCTGGACCGGCAGTTTCGCGAGGTCGACGTCGTTGCCTTCCCAGACGATTTCCTGACACGGCGGCCCGCTGACCGTTTTTGGCGCCATGTCCCAGACCGCTTTCGCGAGCGACAGCAGCTTGCCCGCCTCCTTCAGGCCCTTCGGCGGCTCGGGCTCCTTCAGTGCGGATAGCAGTCGCCCGACGTCCCGCAGCGACTCGAGCGCGGCTTGATCGCCGTGGGCGCCGTCGCCGCCCGCTGTTTCGATGCCCATCCCCAGTGCGACGCGGCGCGGCGTGCCGAACAGGTTGCCGAGCACGGCAAACGCGTGGTTCTGTTTCGATTCAAACAGCAGCGCGGGGCCGCCTGCTCGCAGCACCCGATCGCACAGTTCGGTCATTTCCAGGACGGGGGAGACGTTTTGCGAGATGCGGCGCAGTTCGCCTAACGACTCGAGACGTCCGGCGAAGTCGCGCAGGTCTTTATATTTCATCGGGTCCGATGCGAAGGGCCGTCAGACGGCGGAGTGAGAGGACGGGCACCGGCCGGTGCAAGCGGCTGGCGGCGGCAAACAGCGATAGCGAATAGCGACTGCGAATGACGACGACAAACAGCGGACAACGTGACGGCGCCGACAGGCAGCAACAAATTGCAACAAAAAACGCAGGAACGCCTGTTTCTTTCGATTGTCGATTTTACATGCGTTGTCTGGCGCACGCTGAGGCGCGAAAAGTCATATGGCCCGAAAGGCGCGTACTACGCGGGTCTTGACCGACTGAACGCCGTTCATTATGACAATTGGTTATAGCTTTGGATATTTATAGTGTTGACGATCTATAAAACGGTGCTCTAGAATCCGCTGCATTGGTTGCAGGGCTTGATAGTTTTTACCACCGTCCCCCGGTCCTTCAGACGCAACGCGTCGCTTTTGCCGCCCCTTGCACGGCATTGACGGTTTTAGTTGTCTTCACCAGCGCAATTCGACGCTGGTTTTTCGTGTGGGAGCCCCCGAGTGTGCATGCTTTACAGCATGCTGCCCGACCGTTTCCGAAATTTGGGCTCCCCGAACGGTATTTTTTGCCGTTCTTTGCTGCTTCCCGACGCCGTGGCCGCCTTAACCAGAGCGCACGACGTCTTGATTCTGCGGACGTGTTGCCGAAGCCGGTTCATCGGCGGGGTGCGCGGAGTCATGCAACATGGGAGATCTGAATGAACGCCTGGTTATCGTGGCGTCCCGATGAGCGAGCCGCACAAGCTGTACGCGCTGTATTACGTCGCGGGACGCGTCTGAGTCATTATCTGTTTAGCGTCGTGGGCGGGGTCGCCGTAGTGCTGGCGCTCGCGCTGTGGCTGATGCCGACGTGGCGCGGCACGCTTGCCGCGAAGCTGATGCCGGTGTTGTCCGCCGCCGTGCAGGCAGGCCCGGCCCGGCTGCTGCAAGGCAATCCGCTGCCGGCTATCGCGCCGCCCGGTGTGCGCGGCGACGGGACAGCGGACGATACGTTGTCCAGCAATACCAGCAGCACCAACGACGGCGAGACGCAAGCGGTCGCGTTGACCGGCGTGAACGGCTTCGACAACCCCCTCGACCTCGGCACCGGCCTGAACAAGGCCACGAACGGCGGCAGCGCCGGCCCGTCATCGGCGGTCAACGGGCTCGACCCGCGCACGCTGCCGAGCGTCGCGTCGCTGGCAAACATGATTCCGTCGCAACGCGTAAGCGCCGATGCGCGTGACGACCGCGTGCTGGTGTCTTCGCGTGAGCAGGATCTGGTCTCGACCTTCATTGCGCGCCGCTACCGTGTCGCGCAGGAGCCGGTCAGCGAACTTGTGAAGGCAGCGTTTGACACCGGCCGCGAGGTCGGGCTCGACCCGCTGCTGCTGCTCGCCGTGATGGCGATCGAATCGGGCTTCAACCCATACGCGGAAAGTGGCGTCGGCGCGAAGGGCCTGATGCAGGTGATGTCCACGGTGCACTCGGACAAGTTCCGCTACTTTGGCGGTCAGCGCGCCGCGCTCGAGCCGCTCGCGAACATCAAGGTCGGCGCGCTGGTGCTGAAGGATTGCATCGCACGCGGCGGTTCGCTGCTAGGCGGTCTGCGCCTGTACGTCGGTTCGTCGACGCAGGACGACGGCGGCTACGGCGCGAAGGTGATGGCCGAGCGCACGCGTCTGCGCGACGTCGCACGCGGCCGCAAGGTGCCGATCAACGCGCCGCAGGCGCCCGCGACGGTGAACGCGTCGACGTCCGCGCAACCGGCTGCAAACAATGGCAAACGCGTGCAGGTAACGCTCGACGGCGGTCATCCGCTCGCCGCGGCGAAGACGACATCGAGCGTCACGCCCGCACAAGACGACGCGAGCACGGCACAAAAGCACGATGCTTCGCCGGAGCAACTGGGCGCCTGATCTCACCGAACAGCGATTACGATCAAACAAGCCCCTGCCGGTCAGGTTCTCCGGCAGGGGCTTTTTCATGGCCGGCGTCCGGTTGGCCGTGACACGAGACGGCGAAGCGCGAGACTGCGTCACTCAGACCTGAGCCAACGGTAACGTCGCGAGTCGTTCAAGCACGAGTTCCTTCATCCTGGATGGGGCAGCTAGCTGCTCGAGCCGTTGAGGCCACAGGCCGCGCGCCGCCGACACAGCCGATTTCACCGCGGCTGTCGCGATCCGCTCGGCGATACCGCTGGCGCGCGCCATTAACTTATAGTCCTCCAGCGTTTGCACGCGCTGCATCCGGTCGATCGCGACATTGGTTCCGTACGCTGCGAAGCCCGGTAAAGCGGCCACGCACACGATGTCGTACGCGGGAGTCAGCTGCGGAAACTTCCTGTCGGCATAGAGCACGGAGAAATTCTTCAGGTGTGCGTCGCTGTTTCCGATCAGCGTATTGACAGCCTGACGGATGAAGAACTGTCGAACGTCATCGACGCCTTTCGGACTGAGTCGATTGAGCAGCGTGACGAGGGTTTGAAAGTGCTCGATGTTGCCGTACTTCGCGCGCGGCATCCGCCCGAGAATCTGGCACGCGTCCTCCACATGCAGCCGGACGTTGTCGACCCGGTCGTAGCGCTGAACCGCCAGGAACCATTGCGCTGTACCGGCCGCATCGCTCACGCCAGCTATGTCGAGCGCAGCGATGGGCATCGGCTCACAGTCGGCGACATCGACACCAGCGGCTTTCGCCAGCTGCATCGCCGCGTATTCGTTAAAGATCTGTGTGTCGTCGTTGCGCACCGGCAGCTTCGCAATGATGTCCGAGAGCTTCCCATGCCCGGGCATTGTGTACCGCTTGCCCCGTTGCAGGGTTGAGAGCGCGAGCTTGTTCTGAACCCCCGATACCGATGCGGCACCT
Organism: Paraburkholderia humisilvae; assembly: GCF_902859855.1. Taxonomy (GTDB): domain Bacteria; phylum Pseudomonadota; class Gammaproteobacteria; order Burkholderiales; family Burkholderiaceae; genus Paraburkholderia; species Paraburkholderia humisilvae. The sequence continues at coordinate 218,899 of NZ_CADIKH010000001.1, read as the reverse complement.
TCCGTCGCCCCCTCGATGACCGTCGATTCGAGATTGTCCGCGCCGCCGGTGGCCCCGAACGTCCGCGCGTACTCAGGGATGTCGTGCGGGTCGGCGAGTGGCGCGACCACGACGGCGCCGGGAAGATCGGTCCCGGCGGCGGCAAGCACGCCGAAGTCGTCGCGGTCTTCAGGGTTGTGCCGGGTGAGCTCGAGTCGCCGACGAAGCTCGCTCTCCGGAAGAAGCCCCGCGAAGAACGGCGGCAACTGCCCGCCGGTGTTGTAAAGCGCGGGGTGGAAGGGGTTGGCGAAGATGGCGGCGGCGATGGCCGGTACGCCTGGAATCGACATCGAAAGGCTCAGGGTCGGCTGCCCCGATGCGGCGTTGAACCGCTCCGACGGTACAAAGCGGCAGTTTCCGTCGAGTTCGCAAAGGTAGCCCACGATCTCGCCGTAGAAGCGAACTTCCAGATATCGCGGGTGCAGACCGTCGCTCATGGGTTCTTCCCGACGAACAGGTCGACGGCGCTTTTCGCTTCGCGGTCGGGCCCGGCGTCGCGTCCTGCGAGGACGCGCTCTACCGCGGCGAGATGCTCGTTGGGGACAAGCACCCACTGCGCGTTCAGCGCACCAGCGATCGCGTCGAGCGTTGAGCCGCGTGTATCGTGCTTTCCAGATAGGGTCGTCACGAGATTCGGGCGCGCGATGCCGACGAGTTCCGCCAGGCGGGCGGACGGTGTTTCGCGTTGCGCGATGAGCTGTTTGATCTGGCTGAGGAATGACATTTCATACTCGCGGCCGCGTTTGTTTAATTAATCATACACGCAATCTCGAGACTTGAATTTGACGTTGATGATGTATGAAATATAAAACATATTGCCAGAGATGTATGATAAATAATATCGCGTATCAATCACCCGCCGCGGTTCGACTGCGCATGAAAAAGCCCCCTGCGGGCCGTTTCACCGTCAGGGGGCTTACCGTGACCGAACCCGCCGGCTCACGCGGCGAACGCGTCGGCGGCTACCGGCTGAACAATCCGCGCAACCGTTCCACGGCCTCTTCGAGCCTCGGATAAGCGGTCGCATACGACACGCGCACATAGTCGTGCGGGGCGGCCGAACCAAAATCCATTCCGGGCACCATCACGACCCCCGCATCGTGCAGCATCGCACTGGCCAACACGGCGCTGTCGCCGGCTGCCGCATGCGGCACGTTCCGGCAGTCGGCGTACACGTAAAACGCGCCGTCCGGCATCACCGGTACAGCAAACCCGAGCGATTCGAGCGCCGGCACGAGAAAGTCGCGCCGGCGCTTGAATTCGAGCCGGCGCATCTCATAGATCGCCAGCGTTGCCGGTTCGAAGCACGCAAGCGCCGCGTGCTGCGCGAGCGCCGACGCGCAGATAAACAGGTTTTGCGACAGCTTCTCGAACGCGTCGACGAGCGACGGCGGCACCACGAGCCAGCCGAGCCGCCAGCCGGTCATGTTGAAGTACTTCGAGAAGCTGTTGACCGTGATGACGTCGTCACCGAACGACACCGCGCAAACCGGCGGCGCGTCGTAGCTGAGCCCCTGGTAGATCTCGTCGACCACCGTGAAACCGCCGCGCGCGCGCACGGCTTCGACGATGCGCTTCAGTTCGTCCGGCGCGATCGACGTGCCGGTTGGGTTCGACGGCGACGCGAGCAGCACGCCGCGCGTGCGCGAGGTCCACAAGCGTTCGACGTCGTCGGCCGTCAACTGGAAACGCTCGGCGGGACCGCTTGGCACGAGCACCGGCTTGCCCTCCGCAGCGGTGACGAAGTGCCGGTTGCACGGATAGCACGGGTCGGGCATCAGCACTTCGTCGTCACGATCGACCAGCGCCGTGCACGCGAGCAGCAACGCCGCCGATGCGCCGGCCGTCACGACGATGCGCGCCGGGTCGACGTCGATTCCATAAGCGTGCGCATAGTGGCCGGCGATCGCCTCGCGCAGCGCGCGAATGCCGAGTGCGCTCGTGTAGTGCATGTCGCCGCGCCGCAGCGCGTTCGCCGCCGCTTCGAGCACCGGCTCGGGCGCGGTGAAGTCCGGCTGGCCGATGCTCATATGGATGATGTCGCGGCCGGCGCGCTCGAGCTGCTCGGCTTCCTTCATCATTTCCATCACGTAGAACGGCTGAATCGCGTCGACGCGCGCGGCCAGATGGATCAGAGGTTCGCTGACGCTGTTCATCGGATGAGTCCAGTTCGAAACAAAAACGGGCCGCAGTGTGAAAGAGGCCGTGTACCTGGCGAGTTGCGAGGCGTCGCGGCCCGCGCGCCGCCGTCTAGCGCTTGCGGGCCGACGCTTGCGTTTCAGCCTCGCGCAGCTGCGCGGACAGCTTGTCGAGCACGCCGTTGACGTATTTATAACCGTCAGACCCGCCGAATGTCTTCGCGAGTTCGACGGCTTCGTTGATTACGACACGGTACGGAATATCGACGTGGTGCTTGAGCTCATACGCGGCGACGAGCAGCACCGCGCGCTCGACCGGCGAAAGCTGATCGATCGGCCGGTCGAGGCACGGCGCAATCGCGGCGGACAATTCGTCCCCTTCGCGAATCACGCCGTGCAGCAGCGCATTCAGATGCTCGTGATCAGCCTTGTCGAAACCCTGCGCGCCGCGCAGCTGGGTATCGATCTCGCCGGCAGGCGCACCCGACAGCAGCCACTGGTACAACCCCTGCGTGGCCAGTTCGCGCGAACGTCGGCGTGCGCTCTTCATGCCCGTTCCTCTTCGTCACCCTCGTCTTCGTCTTCTTCTTCGTCGTCGTCATCGCCGTCGAGCTGCTCGAGTGCGACCGCAAGATTGGCCATTTCGACGGCAACGCGCGCCGCATCGCGACCCTTTTCGGTCATCCGCGCGACCGCCTGTTCGTCGGAGTCGGTGGTCAGCACCGCGTTGGCGATCGGAATGCCGAAGTCGAGGCCGACGCGTGTGATACCCGCGCCATTTTCGTTCGATACGAGCTCGAAGTGGTACGTTTCGCCGCGGATCACCGCGCCGACCGCGATCAGCGCGTCGAACTGGCCGCTTTCGGCGAGCTTTTGCAGCGCGAGTGGAATTTCGAGCGCGCCCGGCACGGTGACGAGCAGCACGTCCTCACCCGTCACGCCCAGGCGTTCGAGTTCTTCGATGCATGCGTCGGCGAGGCCGTTGCACACCGGTTCGTTAAAACGCGACTGCACGATGCCAATGCGCAGCCCGTCGCCATCGAGATTCGGTTGGTATTGTCCGATTTCCATATCAGGTCCGTGAAGTGAAGGGGGTGAGCGCAGTATCCTGAACGCGCGGGTCATGCAGAAGTCAACCGCTTACGGGCATGGCTTTTCAGCCGCGACGCCCGGCATCCGCACAAAGCCGGTGACTTCGAGCCCATAGCCTGACATGCTGCCGAGCTTGCGCGGATTCGACAGCACCTGCATTTTGCCCACGCCGAGTTCGCGCAGAATCTGCGCGCCGATTCCGTAGGTCTTGAAGTCGACCGGGCGGCGCTTGAGCGCCTCCGCTTTTTCCTGCTGGTCGAACGCCTTGAACAGGTCGACCAGATGTTCCTTCGAGTCGCCGCAGTTCAGCATGACGATCACGCCGAGGTCGCGCGACGCGATTTCCTGCATCGCCGCGTCGAGTGTCCATGAGTGCGTGCACGACGAGCCGACTTCGAGCAGATCGAGCACCGACAGCGGCTCGTGCACGCGCACCGGCGTGTCGCGCTCGGGCGCCGGCGTGCCGCGCACCAGCGCGATATGCGGCTGACCGCTCGGCTGATCCAGATACATGACTGCGCGGAATGCGCCATGCGCGGTGTGCATCGTGCGTTCCGCAACGCGCTCGACAATCGATTCGGTGCGGCTGCGATAGTGGATCAGATCGGCGATCGTGCCGATTTTCAGGCCGTGCTCGCGCGCGAACTCGATGAGATCGGGCAGACGCGCCATCGTGCCATCGTCCTTGATGATCTCGCAGATCACCGCGGCCGGCGTGAGGCCCGCGAGCGCGGTGAGGTCGCAGCCGGCCTCGGTATGCCCGGCGCGCACCAGCACGCCGCCGGGCTGCGCCATGATTGGAAACACGTGGCCGGGTTGCACGATATGCTCGGCGCGCGCGTCGTGCGCGACCGCGGTTGCGATCGTGCGCGCGCGGTCCGCCGCCGAGATGCCGGTGGTGACGCCTTCGGCGGCCTCGATGCTGACCGTAAACGCGGTGCCGTATTGCGTGCCATTGCGATAGGTCATCAGCGGCAGGTTGAGCTGCTTGCAGCGCTCCTGGGTGAGCGTCAGGCAGATCAGGCCGCGGCCGTAGCGGGCCATGAAGTTGATCGCTTCCGGCGTGATGAATTCCGCGGCGATCACGAGGTCGCCCTCGTTTTCGCGGTCTTCTTCATCGACGAGGATCACCATCCGGCCGGCTTTCAGTTCGGCGATGATCTCGGGAGTGGAGGCGAGCGTCATGGTGGCGAGAGATTCGGGAAAGCGCGTATTTTACGCCACGCGGCTCGCCAAGTCGCCCCGTTCGGATGGGAGAGACCTGCGATGGCCTCTCCCGGGTCACGCGGTCAGGCTCAGAAGCGCGTGCGCATCCCAACCCGCAGCGCGAGCTGATTGTTCGCGCCGCTTCCCGAATTGCCGAAGAAGCTCGAGCTCGAGCCGATTTCCGCCTGCACCGGCACGCCGTTATTGCTGCCGGACGCTTTCTGATAGACCACCAGTGCGTACACGTCGGTGCGTTTGCTCAGCAAATAGTCCGCGATCGAGTTGAGCTGGTTCCAGTGTCCGGTCGCGTCGCCGGAGAGCCGCGAGTACGTATAGCCGAGCCCGACCGAAAACGCCGGCGTCACCGAGTACTTGCCGTCGATTTCGTAGTTATTGAACAGCGAGGAGCGGCCGGTCACGCTCTCGAAGCGCGTATTGGTCCAGTTGCCGAACACCAGCGCCGGGCCGAACGCGTAGCGCGCGCCGACGCCGATCGTGCGCAGATCCTTGTCGCCGAACGTATTGACGTTGGCGATCGTGATCGGGAACGCGGGCGTGGCCGACCCGGGAAAGCGGATATCGGTGTACGCGGCGGCGGCGCCGAACGGGCCATGGTCAAAGTTGGCGCCGAAGCTGATCGTGCGTGACGAACCGGCGTTCGCGACGCCGTCCTCGTCGGTCGCGGGCGAACCGGCGAACGCCCCCGCCTGATTCGAGAATCCGTACAACGCGCCGAATGTGAGTCCGCCAAAGTTCGCGCTCGTGAATTTCACCGCGTTGTTGATCCGGCTCGACGTCAACTGGTCGACGTCGTTGATATGGAATGCGTAGTTGCCGACCGTGACGCCGCCTGCCGCGTACTTCGCGATGTAATCGGTCGACAGCGAATATTGCCGGCCGAAGGTCAGCGCGCCGACGCCTTGCTGCGACAGCCCGACGAACGCCTGCCGGCCGAACAGCGCGCCGCCTTGCGACGCGGTGCCGTTTGCGACGGAGAGGCCGTTTTCGAGTGTGAAGATCGCAGCGAGTCCGCCACCGAGATCCTCGCTGCCGCGGATTCCCCAGCGATTGCCCTGAATCACCCCGTCGTCGAGCTTGACCTTGCTTGCCGCGTTGCCGTCCGGGCCGGCCGCGTGGTTCACGTAACTCACGCCGGCATCCAGCAGGCCGTACAGCGTCACGCTGCTTTGCGCATGGGCTGCCGCGGCAGATAGGGCAAGGCCCGTCGCTATCGCTAACTTCTTCATTGGAACAGTCTCCTGACTCGTTTTTGATGAATGCGTCGTGGCCGAGCGGACGGGAGAGGGCGCACCTGTGAGGCCAAACGAAAAACGCCGGCAAAGCCCCTCCCATGCCGGCGCGCGTGACGCGTCGGCACAGGCTCGTCCTGATCGTTGAAGCGGGTTACTCTGCTGTCCGCGCCGCAGCCGTTGTCGGCGCTGACGGTTGCGCTGCTTTCTGCGTGGTCTACGTGGTCGTCTGGGCTAGCCAGCGGGACCCGCGCGGCGGCGCGACAGCGGCAGCGATATCCGGCACCCGCGAAAACGGATATCGCCTGGCTCGAGCGGGGCGTCCCGCCGTTGCCGCACGGCTATCTGAAGGCGATGCGGTAGTCGGTCACGGTCCGGTCTCCTACCGCGATGACGCATGCACGACCGCCTGAGGCTCGATTGCGTGTGCGTCGGGCGGCGCGCCGTCGTCGAGGCGGATGCGCATCGTGAAGATCGGCCCGAGCAGCAGCACGACGATCGACGCACCGAACGCGACCGCCCAGTGGCCGTGCGACATATCGAGCAGCACGCCGACCACCACCGGGGACACCGCGCCGGCGAGCGCCATCCCGGTGAACGTGCACGCGCTCGACGTCGCCGAATGCTCGACCGAGACTTCAGTGCCAACTACCCAAAGCGGCGAGTCGGCGAGTTCCGAACAGAAGAACGCGACGCCGAGGCTGATCGAGTTGATCGTGATGTCGTGTGTGACGAGTAGCGGGATCAGACCGAAAATCGACAGTAGAAAACCGCAGATGATCACCTCGCGGCGCGCGCGCAGCCGATTGCCGGTGCGTTTGAAACGCCAGTCGGTCAACATGCCGCCGGCGGCGGTGCCCAGCGATCCGCCGAGCAGCACGAGCGCGGAGAACACCGCGTTGTGTTCGAGCTTCAGGCCATAGCGCTGCGAGAAGAACGATGGAATCCAGTTCAGGAAGAACCACAGCACCCAGCCGTGGCAAAAGCAGGCGGCCGTCGCGGGCCACACGCGGCGGATCATGTCGGGCCAGTCGACCGGTTTGCGGCGCGGCGCAGGCGCGGCCGCGTGCAGCACAGGCGTGCCTTCGTCGCTATGTTTTTTCGCCTCGTTGAGGCCCAGGTACATCACCACCATATAGACGAGTGTCACGCCGCCAAGAATGATGAACGTGAAGCGCCACGAAAATGCGACGATCAGCCCGGTGACGATCAGCGGCGCGAGCGCATTCGCGATCCGGCCGATCCCGTGCATCACGCCTTGCGCGGCGCCGCGGCGGTCTTCGGGAATCACACGGGCGATCATCCGCGCGGCGGTTGGGTAGATTGGCGCTTCACCGACGCCGACAAAAAACCGCGCGGCCACCAGCGCCAACAGACTGCCGACGACACCGGTGGCGATCGTCGCGATGGCCCAGATCGAGCCGTATAACAACAGGCCTTTACGGGAGCCGATGCGGTCGCTATGCCAGCCGCCCGGAATCATGAAACAGCTGTAGGCGATCGCGAAAGCGGCGAAGATAAAACCGAGGTGGGTATTGCTGAAGCCCAGTTCCTTGCTCATCACGGGCGCGGCGACCGAAATATTGCTGCGGTCGACGTACATGATGAACGCCATGATACAAAGCAGGACGAACGTGATCCTCGCCCTGCTTCGCGTTGGCTGCGAAGGGGACATGCCTTCCTCCATTCATTGTTATAAGGCGATGCGTTTGCGCGGGGCGGTCTGCGTGCGAAACACGAGACCCGCGCCGCGCGCTGCTGCGAGAGGTCTTGCTGTCGTTGCTACGGCTACTGCTACGGTCGGAAGAAGCTGCTTAGCGCCTCGTAGGTTTCATCAGGACACTCTTCCTGCAGATAATGGCCCGACGGAACCGTCGCAGTCCTGACGATATTCGTCGCATAGCGGTTCCACACTTCGGCCGCGTTGTGATTGCGCCCGACACCGCCTTTCGCGCCCCATAGAATCAGCGACGGCGTGGTCACGCGTTTGCCCGCGTCGTAGTCGGCGGTATCCATGTCGAGGTCGATGCCGAATGTCGCGCGGTAGTCCTCGCACATCGCGTGGATCACCTCCGGATTCCTGATACAGCGGATATAGTCCTGCAGCGCTTCGGGGCCGAAGAAGCTCGTGCCCTGATCGGTTTTCGACAGCTTGCGGCGGATAAAGAACTCGGGGTCCGCGCCCATCATCGTTTCGGGCGTCGGGTAGTCCTGCACCATAAAGAACCAGTGCCATGAGAACTTGCCCCATTGGCGTGTCACGTTGTTCAGCAGATAGTGTTGCGGCAGCATGTCCATAAAGCCGGCCTTCAGCACCTTCGTCGGATGATCGAGGCACATCCGGTGCAGCACGCGTGCGCCACGGTCGTGACCGGCCGCGTAGAACTTCGTGAAGCCGAGGGTTTCCATTACTTCGATCTGGTCCTGCGCCATCGCGCGGAACGAGTAGTTCGAGTGATCGCCGCCGCCGGGTGGCTTCGAGCTATCGCCATAGCCGCGCAGGTCGGTGCAGACGACGGTGAATTCTTTGGCGAGGCGCGGCGCGATCTTGTGCCATGACAGATGGTTGAACGGGTTGCCGTGCATCAGCAGCAGCGGCGGGCCGTCGCCGCCTTTGACCGTGACAATCTCGGCGCCGCTCGTTTTAATGACGGTTTTCGTGAAATTCTCGAACATGGGCATAGCTAACCTCGTGGCTAAGTCCGGCCAATTCCTGGCTCAGGCGTGATCGTGTTGTCGCAGGTCCGCCGCGCGCCGTCGCGAGGCGCTGCAACGGCGTCGATGCGTCAGTGCGCGGCGGCTTCACGCGCGGTTTTGCGGGCGACGGCGGTGCGGGTCGCGACGTCGAACGCGGCAGCGGTCGCGCCGACATCCGCGATGCCTTGACCGACGATGTCGTAGGCGACGCCATGCGCCGGCGTCGCGTAGACGGTCTTCAGGCCGCCCGTCAGCGTGACGCCTTGCGAAAAGCCGAGCAGCTTCGTCGCAATTTGCCCCTGGTCGTGGTACATGATCACCACCGCGTCGAAGTCACCGCGCCGTGCCTTGATAAACACCGTGTCGGACGGAAACGGACCTTCGCTCGACAGACCCTTCGCGCGCAGCGCATCGAGTGTCGGGCGAATAATCCTGATCTCCTCGTCGCCGAACAGGCCGTTCTCGCCGCCATGCGGATTGAGCGCGGCCACGCCGATGCGCGGCGCGGTCTTGCCGAACGCGCGCATCGTGTCGTGCGCCAGCGTCAGCGCGCCTTCGATGCGGTCTGGTTTCACCATGTCGACCGCCTGGCGCAGGGCGACGTGCGATGTCACGCGGAAGGTCGAGAACTGCGGAATGATGTTGACCTCGCCGAAGTAGCCTTCGTGCTTTGTCCATGCGGCGAACATCTGGTGTTCGTCGTGATGGTTCCAGCCGCCGCGATGCAGCGCGGCCTTGTTCAGCGGTGCGAAGCAGATGCCGTCGAGTTCGCCGGCGAGTGCGAGGTCCGTCATCTGCTTGAGCGTCTCGCCGGTGAGGCGCCCCGATTCGGCGTTCAATTCGCCGCGCGGGTAGAGCGCCGGATCGATGTTGTGCAGGTCGATCAGTGGCACGGTGGCCGCATCGTGCACTGCGTCCTTCACATTCGAAATCTTGACGTAGGGAATCCGCTGGCCGGCGTCCTTCATGCCGAGTTCGAGCACGCGCTCGTCGCCGACGATCACAACGTTCGCCTTGGCGCGCGTCTCAGGCAGCGACAGCAGCTTGACGATCAGCTCCGGGCCGATTCCGGTGACGTCGCCGAGCATCAGGCCAATAAGAGGTTTCATGCGAGGTTCTCCGTGTGGGTTTTATTTGGTAGAAAAAGGGGGGCGCTCATGTGGCGCGTTCCGGCAGCGGCAGCACGATGGCCCACGGGTTGTCCGCGCGATGCCGCTTCTCGAACGCGTCGATTTGCGGCAGCAGCTTGAGCGATGCGCCGAGCACGTCGAGGCCTTCGAGGAACATCTGCCGATGGCGCTCGTCCATCGTGAACGTGTACGTGCGGCCCGACGCGGTGCGCACGCGCTGCGCGGCGACGTCGATCTCGATGCGGTTCGTCGCGGGGTTCGACACGTCCTCGGTGATCTCGTCGATCTCCTCGGGCTTCAGCATGATCGCGAGCAATCGGTTGTTCGCCGCGTTGTAGTAGAAGATTTCGCCGTAGCTTGGCGCGAGCACCGCTTCGATGCCGCCTTGCAGCAGGCCCCACACCGCGTGCTCGCGGCTCGAGCCGCAGCCGAAATTCGGGCCGCCGACCAGCACCTTCGCGCCGGCATACGCCGGCGTGTTCAGCACGAAGCCGTCACGCCGGCTGCCGTCCGGCGAAAAGCGCAGGTCGTACAGCAGGCCGGCGGCGAGGCCGGATTTGTCGGTGCCGAGCAAAAATTGCTTCGGCATGATCTGATCGGTATCGAGATTCGCGATCGGCAGCGGCGCTGCGACGCCCTCTATGCGCGAGTGATCAGGCACGGTATGGCTCCCCTTGGTGCTGCCATTTACGGATATCGGTGATGCGGCCGGCGATGGCCGCGGCGGCGGCCATCGCGGGGCTCATCAGATGCGTGCGGCTGTCGCGGCCCTGGCGGCCTTCGAAATTGCGGTTGGTCGTCGATGCGCAGCGCTCGTCGGGACGCAATACGTCGTCGTTCATCGCGAGGCACATCGAGCAGCCGGGCTGGCGCCATTCGAAGCCCGCTTTGATGAAGATTTCCGATAACCCTTCCTGCTCGGCTTGCAGACGCACCGCGCCGGAGCCCGGCACGATCATCGCGCGCACGGTGGGCGCGACGCGCATCCCGTCGTGCAGCATCGCAGCGACCGCGCGCAAGTCTTCGATGCGGCCGTTCGTGCACGAGCCGATAAATACGCGGTCGATCGGCGTGCCTTCGATGCGCGAACCCGGCGTGAGCCCGATGTAATCGAGTGCGCGCGCGGTCGCCGCGCTTTCGATGTGATCGGCGCCATCGGCCGGCGCGGGAATCACGCCGTCGACGGGAATCGCCTGATCGGGGCTCGTGCCCCATGTCACATACGGCGCCACGTCGGCGGCCGCAACGGTGATCGTGCTGTCGAACCGCGCGTCCGGGTCCGAGCGCAGCGTGCGCCATACGGTGATTGCCGCTTCCATTTGCGCTTCGCTCAGGTTGCCGCGATGCGCGCGCAGATATGCGAACGTCGTCTCGTCCGGTTCGACGAGCGAGGCGCGCGCGCCAGCCTCGACGGTCATATTGCACAACGTCATGCGCGCTTCGATCGACAGCGCGCGAATCGCGTCTCCCGTGTACTCGACCGCATGGCCGCGCGCGCCTTGCGCGCTGATCTTGGCGATCACGCGCAGCACGAGATCTTTCGCGGTGGTGCCCGCAGGCAGGTGGCCGTCGATATGAATGCGCATCGTGCGCGCGAGACGGTACGACAGCGTCTGCGTCGCGAGCACATGCTCGATTTCCGACGTGCCGATGCCGAAGCCGAGTGCACCGAACGCGCCGTAGGTGGTCGTGTGGCTGTCGCCGCACAACACCACCATGCCCGGACGGATCAGGCCGGATTCGGGCGCGACCACGTGCTCGATACCTTGCAGCGGGTCGTTGACGTCGAACAGTTTGATGCCGTAGCGCGTGCAATTGCGTGTGAAGTTCGCGGCCTGATGCGCGGCCGCATCGATTGCGATCACGCGTTTGCCGACCGGGTCCGGACGTGTGGGAATCACGTGATCGACGACGCCCATCTGCTGTTGCGGCCGCAGCACGCCGATACCGCGCTCGACCAGGCCGTTAAACGCTTGCGGGCTGGTGTACTCGTTCATGATGTGCAGGTCCGCGTAAAGCAGGACGTGCTCCGCGTCGAGCCGGGCCACAGTGTGCGATTCGACAAGCTTCTGATACAACGTGCGCGGCACATCTCCTCCGATGGTGTGAGGCCGAGAGTAGAGAGAGTGGATGATGCGTGAACGAGGCTGGGAAAGGATTCCGAAAGAAACAGCAGCATCGTTACGAAATAGTCTATAGAGATGGTCGGCGCATATAATGCATTCTTCTTTAATCTATTTTTAAATTGAATTTATAAGTGGGCCGATAAGTGGATTCGATCTCCGATCTCGCTTTTTTCGTGCAGCTGGTCAAGCACGGCAGTCTGTCGGCGCTCGCGCGCGAGCTCGGCGTGACGCCACCCGCGGTGACCGCGCGCCTCGCGCGGATGGAGGCGCGTCTGGGCGTGCGGCTCCTGAACCGTACGACACGGCGTATCACCGTCACGCAGGAAGGCGAGCTGTATCTGTCACATGGCGCGCGGCTGCTGCTCGAATTCGAAGAGCTCGACCGGATGGTGTCGAGCGCACGCGCGGTGCCCAAAGGGTTGTTGCGCGTGAATGCGACGTTCGGTTTCGGGCGGCGTCATATCGCGCCGGCGGTGTCCGAGTTCGCGCGGCGCTATGCCGAAGTCGAAGTGCAGCTGACGCTGACCGACCGCTCGATCCGGCTCGCGGACGAGGCGTATGACGTCGGTATCTGGTTCGGCGACGTGCCCGATTCGCGGCTCGTCGCGCGCAAGATCGCGCCGAACCGGCGCTTTCTGTGCGCGTCGCCGGCTTATCTCGAACGCGCCGGCGTGCCGGTCGCGCCACGCGATCTGCACGGCCATCAGTGCATCGTGTTGCGTGAGAACGACGCGGCATACGGCACCTGGCATCTGCGCCGCGGCCGCAAGCAGGAGACGATCAAGGTGCGCGGCGCGCTCAGCAGCAATGATGGCGAGACCGCGCTCGTGTGGGCGCTCGACGGCCACGGCGTGTTGATGCGCTCCGAGTGGGACGTGTATCCGCATCTGCGCTCCGGCGCCTTGCAGGTCGTGCTGCCGGAGTGGTCGCTGCCGGGCGCCGACGTGCATGCGGTGTATGGCGAGCGGCTGAACGTGTCCGCCAAGGTTGTTGCGTTCGTCGACTTTCTTGCCGAATGGTTTGGCCACACCGCGGGGCCGGCGGTGAATATGCAAGGCTGGACGTCGCACGGCGATTGACGATCCCGCCGCGGCAACCCGCGGCGAGCTTGCTGAAAGCTGAATGGGCTGCGGTTACGATTACCTTGCCGCTTTATCGCAGCGCGTAAGCGCTTGTCATCCGCTGTAACTCACGATTCGCGCTCCTCACCTACCATCGCAGGCTGTCCGTTGCGGGTCGCGGCCGCGTCATCTTTTCGCGCCATATGCGCACGTTGTACGTCGCTAGCGAAGCGATTCGGCTGATCCCCGTCACGACACCCACGCAATGGCAAACGTGCAAATTTCACGTGCGGCAGAACGGAGCGCAGGATGACGGGCGATCAGACTCTGGCGATGGCGAAGGGGCGGCATCTCGCGGGTGATTTGCGCGCCGCGCGCGACCTCTATCAGCGCGTGCGCGCGATGCGGCCCGACGACGCCGACATCCTGTTGTGCCTTGGCGTCCTCGAGCTGCAATGCGGCGCATACGATGCCGCGCTTGCGTGGCTCGATGAAGCGATCGCGCATGCGCCCGAGGTCGCGCGCCTGCATTTCGCACGTGGCCAGGTGCTCGCGGCCGCGCAACGATTCACCGATGCGCTGTGTGCGTACGAGCGCGTGCTTGCGCTGGATGCACCGACCGCCGACCTGCTGTTCGCGATGGGCACCGCGTTGCAGGCGCTGAACGACCGTCGCCGCGCAATCGATGTCTATACGCGTGCGATTGAACTCGAACCGGCGCATGTCGACGCGCTGAACAATCTCGGCAACTGCTATCGGCAACAGCACGCATTCGATGACGCGCAGGCCGCGTATCGCCGCGCGCTGGCGCTCCAGCCTCACGATGCGAATGCACTGACTAACCTGGGCACACTGCTGCAGGCTCGCGGACAGATCGACGACGCGATTGCGCTGCTCGAAGCGGCGGTGCGCGCCGCACCGGCGTCGCCTTACGCATTACTCAATCTGGGTGTCGCGCTATTCGAGCAGCGCGACTTCGCAACGGCCGTTTCGTTGTTGACGCGCGTGCTGGAACTCGACGGAAATTTTCCCGAGGCCGCCTATAACCTCGGCAACGCGTTGCACGCGCTTGGCAAAACGTGTGACGCATGTTCGCGCTATCAGCAGGCGATTGCACGCGACCCTTCGCACGCGGATGCCTATAACAATCTCGGCAACGTCCGCAAGGAACTGGGCGACGCGGCAGGCGCCGCCGATGCATTCGACAAGGCAATCGAACTGCGTCCGGATTTCGTCGCTGCGCATAACAACGCGGCGACACTGATGCGCACGCTCGGTCGCATCGACGAAGCGGAAAGACGTCTGCGCCGCGCACTCGAGATCGATCCGCACGACTCGGTCACGCACAATAATCTCGGCACGGTGCTGAAAGACGCGGGCCGCGTCGACGACGGCATCGCATGCTATCGCGACGCGCTCAGATGTGACCCGCAGAATGTCGTCGCGCACAGCAACCTCGCGTATGCGCTGACCTTCAGCGCGGAAGACTCGGAAGCGCTGCTCGACGAATGTCGACGCTGGGCCGCGCGGCATGAAGCACGCTATCGCGCGGCGCGGCTGCCGCATCGGCGCTGCGAGCACGACGCTGACCGAACGAGGCGCTTGCGCATCGGTTATGTGTCGCCGGATTTTCGCCACCATTGCCAGGCGCTCTTCATGATGCCGCTGCTGTCGCATCACGATCACGCGCGGTTTGAAATCCACTGCTATTCGAGCGTCGCACGGTCCGACGATATAACGGCCCGCATCGCAAGCCATGCCGACGTGTGGCGCGACGTGCGCATGCTCGACGACGCTCAACTCGCGCAACAGATTCACGACGACCAGATCGACATCCTGCTCGATCTGACGATGCATATGGCAGACGCGCGTCCGTTGCTGTTTGCGCGCAAGCCGGCGCCGGTGCAAATCGCGTGGCTTGCGTATCCAGGCACCACCGGCATCGACGCGATCGACTACCGGTTGACCGACCCGTGGCTCGACCCACCGGGCGCCGAGCGGCACTACAGCGAGCGCTCGATTCGTCTGGCGGATTCGTTCTGGTGCTACGACCCGTTGACCGGCACACCGGCCGTCAACGCGCTTCCCGCGTTTGAAAAAGGCCATCTGACGTTCGGTTGTCTGAACAACCCGTGCAAGCTGACCGATCGCACGCTGCAACTGTGGTGCGGCGTGCTGCATGAAGTACACACCGCGCGACTGCTCCTGATGGCGCCGCCAGGCGCGGCGCGCGCGCGGCTCACCGCTCGGCTCGCGTCGCATGGCATCGGCAGCGAACGCGTGCGCTTCGTCCCGTTCCAGTCGCGTGCCGGCTATCTGCGCACGTACCATGAGATCGATATCGGGCTGGACACCTTTCCGTACAACGGCCATACGACGAGCCTCGATGCGTGCTGGATGGGCGTGCCGGTCGTCACGCGGGTCGGCGCGAGCGCGGTGGGCCGCGCGGGTCTGAGCCAATCGATGAACCTTGGCTTGAGCGAACTCGCGGCGCACAGCGACGCGCAATTCGTCGACATCGCGCTGCGGCTTGCGCGCGATTGGCCGCGCATCGCGCGCTTGCGCGACGGTCTGCGCGCGCGCATCACCGCTTCGCCGCTGATGGACGGCGCGCGTTTCGCGGCGCAAGTCGAAGCCGCTTATCGCAGCGCATGGGAACGCTGGTGCGATGACGATGGACTGTCGCGCGACGCGAAGAGCAGACGCTGACGAGCGCAGAGGGTCGCGACATTTCACGTTGACGTGTAACGTTCCTGCAGGATTGCGCCTATCCTTGAGTTCTCGAGGCTGAGCGGGCGCGATCCCACATTGCGGGAGCCTGCCCGGCCGCACGGAAACGGAGGACAGGATGTTGTATGAATACAAGATTGTCGCGTCGCCGGTCGGCAGGCTGAAACTGGTCGCGCGAGGTGACAGGCTGGCGGCGATTCTCTGGGAAAACGATCGCCCGGGCCGCGTGAAACTCGGCGAGATGCGCGAGGCGGACGACCATCCGGTGCTCGTCGAAACCGCGCGGCAGTTAGGCGAGTATTTCGCCGGCACGCGTACCCGTTTTGACGTGGCCACCGAGTTCGTCGGCACCGAGTTTCAGAAGAAGGTGTGGAACGCACTGCTGACCATTCCATTCGGCGAAACGCGCAGCTATCGCGAGATTGCCGAGCAGATCGGCCATCGCAGCGCGTGCCGGGCGGTCGGCGCGGCCAACGGACGCAATCCGATTTCGATCATTGCGCCGTGCCATCGCGTGATCGGCTCGTCCGGCGACCTGACCGGCTTTGCTGGCGGCATGGCGGCGAAGGCGACGCTGATCGCCATCGAGTCGAGCGCGACCCAGGCTTCGCTGATCTGACAGAGACCGGCCCCAAACTCATGCGTCGGGAGGCATCCGCTTCCCTACCCGAAGGAGGAGATATCGATGTCCCGCACGACCACAGAAAAGCGCGCGGCTTTCCGCGCGCTGCACGCATCCGGCTGCTTCATTCTTCCGAACCCTTGGGATGCGGGCGGCGCCCGCTACCTGCAGACGCTCGGCTTCAACGCGCTGGCCACCACGAGCGCGGGCTTTGCATGGTCGGCTGGGCGGGCGGACAACAACGTGCCGCGCGAGGCGATCCTTGCGCATTTGCGCGACATGGTCGAAGCGACGGATCTGCCGATTAATGCGGACTTCGAGAACGGCTTCGGCGCGACCCCTGAAGAAGTCGCGCAAAGCGTCGCGCTGGCCATCGGAACCGGCGTGGCCGGTCTGTCAATCGAAGATTCGACCGGACGTGCGGACGCGCCGCAATTTCCGCTCGACCAAGCGGTGGCACGCATCCGCGCCGCGCGCCGCGCGATCGACGCGGCAGGCGGCGACACGCTGCTCGTCGGCCGCGCGGAAAACTTCTTTGTCGGCGCGCCGGATCTCGACGACACGCTCGCGCGTCTGAAGGCCTATGCGGCCGCCGGCGCCGACTGCCTGTACGCACCGGGCATCCGCACGCGCGAACAGATTGAAGCCGTGGTTGCGGCGGTCGCGCCGAAGCCGGTGAATCTGCTGATCGGCTGGAATGCCGAGTTCACGCTGAAGGATGTCGCGGCGCTCGGCGTGCGGCGCGTGAGCATCGGCGGCGGCTTGGCCCGTGCCGCGTGGGGCGGCTTGATGCGCGCCGCCCAAGGGCTCGCCGAGGGTCGCTTCGAGGGTTTCGGCGATGCGCCCACCGGTGCGCAGATTAACGGCTTGTTCCCGAAGGACGCGTAACGCGCGCCGACGCATCAATCGCGATACGAAGGATCGATCCGGTCGAGCTTGCGCAGCAGCGCAGGCCATTCCATCAGGCCGTATGGGCGGCGCGTTTGCGGCTGATAGTTCATATACGTTTCTTCAAGCACCTGCTGCGAAACCGGGTTCAACTCGACATGGCAGGCCATTGCCGCGAGCTGTGACTTGCACGACAGTTCGAGCCGGTGCATCGCATTGAACGCTTCGGGAATCGTCTTGCCGACCGTCAGCAGACCATGGTTGCGCAGAATCAGCGCGTTGTTGTCGCCGAGATCGCGCACCAGCGATTCGCGTTCGGATGTATCGAGCACGACGCCGCAGTAGTCGTGATAACCGATCTTGTAGAAGCGCATCGCCGTTTGCGTGAGCGGCAGCAGCCCGCATTTGAGCGACGAGACCGCCATGCCTGGCCAACTGTGTGTATGAATCACACAGCTGATGTCCGGCTTCGCGTCGTGAATCGCACCGTGAATGACGTAGCCCGCGCGATTGATGCCGTAGTCGCCGCCGACGAAGGCGGGCTTGCTAAGAATGTTGCCCTCATTGTCGATCTTGATCAGGCTCGACGCGGTGATTTCCTCGTAAAGCATCCCGTATGCGTTGATCAGAAATGCGTCATGCTCGCCGGGCACACGTGCGGAGATATGATTCGCGACCATGTCCGACATGCCGTACAGTTCGACGAGGCGGTAGCATGCGGCGAGATCGACGCGCGTTTGCCATTCGGCTTGCGAGCAGTGCTCGCGCATCGACGGGATCGAAAATTCCAGTTGCTTCGTCATAAAAAGACTCCTGCTGATCGGTACAGTGCGTGCAGCGGGCGCAACGCCCGCGATGAGTGGAATGAGCAACCAATGGGCACGGCGTTCATGGCTGCATCTGAATGTCGCTGCGTCGCAGGCTGAGTGTCGCAATCAGCGTGCAACCGATGCAAGCGGACGCGTACAGATAAAAGCCGCTCTCGTGGCCGATGCTCTTGAACCAGAGACCCGCATAGCCGGCAGTGCCGCCGAACAGCGCGGTCGCGATCGAATACGGCACGCCGACGCCGACCGCGCGAATCCGTGCCGGAAAGAGTTCCGCCTTCACGACCGAGCATACCGACGAATAACCCGACACGATCATCAGCGCAAAGGCGAGCAGCAGGAACGCCGTCGTTTCGCTGCGCGTGTGCGCGAGCGCGGTCATCAGCGGATACGTGCCGAACGTGCCGGCGATGCCGAACCACAGCAGCAGCGCACGCCGGCCGATGCGATCGGACAGCGCGCCGAATAGCGGCTGCACGACCATGAACAGCGCGAGCGTCGACAGCGATACCCATGCACTCTGTTGGGCACTCAGGCCGACCGTATTGACCAGATAGTTGTGCATGTAGACCGTATAGGTGAAAAACGCGAGCGTGCCGCCGGTCGTGAGCCCGAATACCAGCCACACCGGCCGCGCGTGCTTGCGCAGTTCGGTAACACGCAGTCCGCGTTTTGCCTTGTCGGAGAGCGCGCGAAAATCGGGCGTTTCGTCGATATTGCGACGTACCCACCATGCGACGAGGGCCAGCGCCGCGCCGATGAGGAACGGCACGCGCCAACCCCATGCGACCAGTTGCGCATGCGTGAACACCAGTCCTTGCAGCGCCACTTGCACGATCGTTGCGAGCAGTTGGCCAAGAATCAGCGTCACGTAGTGGAAGCTGCTGTAAAAGCCGCGGTGGCCCGGCTTCGCGATTTCACTCAGATACACCGAGCTCGCGCCGTACTCGCCGCCGAGCGAGAAGCCCTGCACGAGCCGCGCGAGCAGCAGCACGAGCGGCGCGGCGAGGCCGATCTGCGGATAGGTCGGGCACAAGCCGATCGCAAGCGAGCCCGCACACATCAGCGCAACCGATAGCGTGAGACCGGCGCGGCGGCCGCGGCGATCCGCATAGAGGCCGATCAGCCAGCTGCCGACCGGGCGCAGCAGAAAGCCCAGCGCGAAGATCGCGGCCGCGCTCAGCAACTGGATGGTGCGGTTCTCGCGCGGAAAGAACGACGCGGCAAAGTAAATCGAAAAGGTGGTGTACACATGGAAGTCGTACCACTCGATCAGATTGCCGATCGACCCGCCAACAATCGACTTGACTGCGCTGCGCCGCGGCATCGCACGCGCGGCGGCGCTGTCGAGTTCGCCGGCGGCCGCGGACGTCGTCGCGGTAGCGGAACGATCGTGCATGGATGTCTCCTTTTATTGGATCTGTCGTGCGGCTATCTCATCGCATCGCGAGGTCCGGCGATGGGTACGACTGCGCGTCGTTGACCAACGCTGCGCCGCGGGCAAAGCGCGCGAGATTGTCGAGCCAGATGCGGCCGACCGCTTCGTAGTGACTGTCCGAGTGGCCGGCGGTATGCGGCGTGACGAGCACATTCGGCAGGTCCCACAGCGGCGAAGCCGGGTCGAGCGGTTCGCGCTCGAACACGTCGAGATAGGCGCCCGTCAGCACCTGCTCGCGCAGCGCGGCGATCAGGTCCGCTTCGACCACCACTTCGCCGCGCGCGATGTTGATCAGATGCGCGTCGCGCCGCAATAGCCGCATGCGTCGCCCGTCGATCAGCCGTGTCGTGAGCGGCGTGAGCGGGCACGCGAGGATCAGCCAGTCGGTCTCGGGCAGTGCGGCATCGATCTCCGCGAGCGCGATGGCGCGTGGTGCGACGCCACCGGCTTCACGACGCACGACGGTCACGTTCATCTCAAGCGCGTCGAGGAGCTTCGCGAGCCGTTGTCCGATCGGGCCATAACCGACGATCAGCGCATGCTGGCCCGCGAGTTCGCGCGGCGTGGCGTCTTCGAGCAGCGGCTGCCAGGTGTGCTGTCGTTGTGCCGCCTGCAGCAGCGGCAAACGCCGTGCGAGAGACAGCAGGCCGGCGAGCGCTGCATGCGCGACGGAGCGCGCATTCGCACCCGCCGACGTCGTGACGGTGACGCCGCGTTGCAGCAATTCCGGGTAGATGGGCCGATCGATACCCGCCGAGTGCGCGTGCACCCAGCGCAAATGCGGGGACGCACGCAGCGCGCGGTAGAAGTGCTCGGTTTCTGCCGTGACCGCGGTCTTGGTCGAGCGGCCGGTCACGTCGCGGCTGATGAATGCGACCACGGCGCACGCATCGTCGACCTCGGCGCGTGCGTGCATCACGTCGTCGGGGGTGATCAGGCGGTACGGCACCGCGCGCAGTGTTTGCGCAATCGCCGCGCCAAAGCGCTGTACGGCGAGGCGCGAAAGCAGGATGTCCAAGGCGTGCTTCGTCTCCGTCTCGTTCGAATCATGGTGTTGTCGTCGCGTGCCGCATGAATGGCGTGCGGCTATCTCAATCGGGAAAACCACCGCGACGATGCCTCCATTCTGGCCGCCTCCGGTGCGCGTGCTGATCTTTTTAGTGAACGCACCGTTTCCATCTGGATAACGCTGGGCGCGCGGCGTCGCCGTACCATGGACACTGCGCGCCGCGGCCTTGGGGACACGGTTCCAGCGTCGCGCGCTGCCGGGCTCGGCGTGCATCGATGAACGGCATGACGGACCTGCGCGAACCTTTCTCGACCACACGATCGCCATGACGAAACCTTGCCTGGGTCCCTTGCCCGCATCCGCCGTTTCTCCGATCCGGATGTCGCCGCATGCGTGCGACTGCCATGCCCATGTGTTTGGCCCCTATGCGCGCTTCCCGCTCGCCGACGAACGCAGTTACACGCCACCGGTGAACCCGGTCGATCGCTTTATCGCGCATCTCGATGGCCTCGGTTTCGAGCGCGGCGTGCTGGTGACGGCAAGCGTCTACGGGATGGATAACGCGTCGCTGGTCGATGCATTGCAGCGGCATCCCGCGCG
This sequence comes from Paraburkholderia humisilvae, assembly GCF_902859855.1. Classification (GTDB taxonomy): domain Bacteria; phylum Pseudomonadota; class Gammaproteobacteria; order Burkholderiales; family Burkholderiaceae; genus Paraburkholderia; species Paraburkholderia humisilvae. Next base: position 198,046 of record NZ_CADIKH010000001.1, on the reverse strand, counting down.
CTTGCGCGGCGTCGCGGTGCTCGGCGCGGACACGTCGGAAGCGGAACTCGACCGCCTGACCGGGCATGGCGTGCGCGCCGCGCGTTTTAATCTGTTCCGCCGCGACGGACAGCCCGTATATCGCAATGGCGCGGGTCTTGACGCATTGCGGGCGCTTGCGCCGAAGCTCGCCGCGCGCGGCTGGCACGCGCAGATCTGGATTCACGCGCCCGATTTGCCCGAACTGGAGCCGCTACTGCGCGCGCTCTCGATCGGGCTCGTGATCGACCACATGGGACGGATGAGCGTCGCGCGCGGCACGGCGGACGCCGGTTTCCAGCGGCTTATCGCGATGCTGTCGGACGGCGCTGTGTGGACGAAGCTATCCGGCGCCGATCGCGTGAGCGTCGCAGGCGCACCTTACGATGACGTTGCGCCATTTTTCGAGGCGATCCTCGCGGCCAATCCGCAGCAGATCGTATGGGGCAGCGACTGGCCTCATGTGAATTACTTCGACTCGGCGCAGATGCCGGACGATGCGGTGCTGCTCACGCGCTTCGCGCATGCAGTGCAGGTTGAAGCGTTGCGGCGCGCGATTCTCGTCGATAATCCGGCGCGGCTGTATGGCTTTGAGCACTGACCCGGCGCGGGCGTGACGCGTCAATCCGATGACGCCGCCCGGAACACCGCTTGATGCGACCATGCGTGCGCGACGCGTATCATCGCGGGAGCGGCGCGCCGCTTGCTGCGCAGCCGCGTGTCTTTTCGACGGGTTGCGCAGCGCATGAAAATGGATTTGTTGGGTTTGCAGATGCTCGTGTCGGCGATCGAATCGAAGAGCTTGTCGAAGGCCGCCGAGCGCGAGAATCTGGCGACATCGGCGGCGAGCAAACGCATTGCGGAACTCGAACGCCGGCTAGGCGCGGTGCTGCTCGTGCGGCATGCGCGCGGTGTCGAGCCGACCCCCGCGGGCGCCGCGCTGTATCACCGCGCGAAAGCGATTTTGCGCAGTGTCGAGCTCGCGCAGAACAGCGTCGCCGAATTCGGCGCGGGCGGCATGCCGAAGATCCGTCTTGCCGCGAACCGGTCATCGATCATTCAATACCTGCCGCCCGTGCTGAGCCGCTACTTCGCAAGCGAGCCCGGCGCGCAGATCGACTTGCAGGAGCGCTATAGCTACGACATTCCGCGGCTCGTCACCGACGGCGAAGCGGACCTCGGCCTCTATCACGCGCTGACGCCCGCGCCGGGCGTTCACTCGCTGCCGTACCGGCAAGACCATATCGTGCTGGTGGTGCCGCTCGATCATCCGCTTGCGCGACTTGACGAGACGATGCTGGAAGCGGCGAAAGACTATCCGTTCGTCGGCTATTTTCCGCGGCACTCGTACGAGGCGTTTCTATCGCTTGCCGAAGCGAGCCTGTCGCGGCCGCTGAATGTCCGTATCGAAGTCTCGAACTACGAGGCGCGCTGCCGGTTGATTCGCGAGCAGATCGGCATCGGCATGATGCCGGAGCTGATTGCCGCATCGTATCTGTCGCGCTATGGGTTGAAGGCGATCCATCTGCTCGACGACTGGGCGTGCCGTCAGTTCTATATCTGCATGGCGGCGGGCGAACGCAGCGCGCTGCGGCCCGCGCTCGCGGCGTTCGTCGATCATCTGCTGGCGGCGTGACCGTGCTTGTCGGGCTTGCGGATACTTCCGTGTTTGTCGCGAGCGACAAATGGTTTCGTCGTACGAAAGCGGCTCATGGGCGCGCCTCGTTGCCGGTGACGGTTACACCGCGGCACCCTCAAGAAAATCCGCCAATTGCCGTAGTCTTGTACGCGCGCGCGGTGCTGCGCAGTCAGGCTGCGCGCTTCATTTGCCAATAGCCGGATTTCCCGAGTCACGATTCACAGGCCGCTAACCGATCCATGATCAGTCACGTCGCACCGTTGTTCGTCGCGGCGACGTCGGGCGTCGTGAGTGTCGCGATCTTGGGTTCGCTGCTGCGAGCTGGCATACCCGGGCTTGCGCGCTGGCTCAGTGCGAACATCCTGACGGCCGGCGCTTTCATCTTTCTCGCATTCCAGGGGCGCATGCCCGACGGGGTGAGCCTGCTGATCACGACCGCCGTGATCACCTATGCAGTCCTGCTCGTTCTGCAAGGATGCAGGCAATTCTTCGGCCTGCGGGCATCCCATTACCGCGAGCTTGCGATCTACGTCGCGTTGCTCGCGTGCGTCGCTCATTGGACGGTTGTCACGCCGAACCCGAATATCCGGATCAGCGTGGTATCCGCCTTTCTCCTGTACGTACGCGTGAGCTTCGCGTGGACTGTCTGGCGCTACCGGCCGCGACACCGGCCGCGATATGGCTACGACTTCGTGTTCTGGACGGCGCTGGTTGAAGCCGCGATTCATCTCGCGCGCGGGCTCGCGTTCGGACTTGGCTGGGAGCATCAAACGGTCGCGGTGATTGCGCCGACGCCGACCAACGATGTGTTTGCCGCGATGGTGATACTCGCGTTGCCGTGTCTGTCGGTGGGCATCGTGATGCTGGCGCACGACCGGATGGCGGAATGCATGGAGCGCCTCGCGACGCTCGATGAATTGACCGGCGCGCTCGCGCGTCGCGCGTTCCTCGTTTTGACGCAGGCGCTGTTCGACGCGGCGCAGCGCCAGCGGGTCGTGCTATCGATTGCGATTCTGGACCTCGACCGCTTCAAGGCAATCAATGACGCGCATGGCCACGCAACCGGCGATGCGGTGCTGAAGACATTCGCTGGCGTGGTGACGCGCGCGCTCGGTCGCGATGATGTGTTCGGGCGCCTTGGCGGTGAGGAATTCGCCATCGTGTTCCCGTCGACCACGCAAGCCGACGCGGCGCAGTGGATGGAAACACTGCGCAGGGCGGTCGCGGCTTCTGCGTTGACGGTGCCGGGCGGCGAATTGGTTTGTACGTTCAGCGCCGGGGTGAGCGAAGTGCAGCGCGACGACACGCTTGCGGACCTGATGGCGAGAGCGGATGCCGCGCAGTATTCGGCAAAGGCGATGGGCCGCAATCGCGTCGTGGTAGCGGCGGACACGGCGGGCTCCGGCAGCGCGCTTAACGCTATCTGACGCGCGTTGCACGCTCCGGATGCTCGTGTAACGTGCCGAAGACGTTAGCTGTGGCTATCGACCCAGGCTTCGGCCCATTCAAGACCGACGGCTTCCGCTTCCTGTTCCGTGCCGACCTGCGCAAGGATGCCGGATGCTTCGACGACCTTCGTACCGGCGGTAATCGTGCCGCTTGCGGCGTAGCCGTTCTGCTGGCGGATCGCATGTCCCCAGATCGAGAAACCCTTGTAGTACCGCGCTTGCATCAGCGCGTGACCCGAGCTGTTGCGCCGTCCGCGCCGACGCGCAACACATTGCCTTCCGGCGTGACAATGCGCGGAATGTCTTCGAAGTGCGTGATGTCGTCTTTCGGGTGCGACGGGGCGCTGTGCTTGAGGCGGCCCGCGTCCGCGACCGGTGCGGTTGCATGATTCGCCGCCGCGTTGGCGCTCTGGGTCGGGGCCTGGCTCAGCGGCGGATGCGCGGCCGGTTGTGACGTCTGTTGCGACGCTTGCGGCGCGTCCTGACGTTGTCGTGGCGTCGGCGCACTGCGGTGCGCGAGCACTTTTCGATGATGCGGCGGTTTTGCCGTCTTGCCGATCAGATGAGCACCTTGCCGTGCTTCAGGCGGATTCCAGATTTCGATGACGCGTTCGCCGGCAAAAGAAGCGGGCGCCACGGCGAGCAACGCCGTGGCAAGCAGCGAGGCGGCGAACATCGGGGGTCGCAGCATTTCAGTCTCCATTCCGCTTGCCGGACCACCGGCAACTCACGCTTTGGCCGACGCACGAACCGTCGCATCCGGCACAGAAGTACCTGTCGCGCAACGTGTCGCCATCGACTTGCCACGCATTGTACGTGGCCGGTGCCGCCGTGCCGATCGTGCGACCGTTTTCCCGCGCGTGAAACGTCAGCTCGCCGGCCTTGCCGCGCCGGATCGCATCGTCGATAGCGGGGGCGCCGAACGCGGCTTTCAGGCTCGCGACGAAGGCGGCGATTTCCGGCATCGGATGCGGGGCGGGTGGCTGGTCGACCACCGGCGATGACGCGACTGGCGTGTTCATGGCACACGACCTTTCGGGGCGACTGCTGAGCCCGATATTAAACGGGTGCGATACAGATGCGAGGCAGGCGCGATACAGGTGCAATGCGGGGTGCAACACGGGTGCAGAGTTGCTCGGGTACGGCCACAGACATCACGTTCGGACTGCGGCTAGCATACTGTATAAATGTACAGGTGTCACGTGCGGGCGTTGGCGAGATTCGACAATGCGGCAGCGGGAAAATGGAATGAGTGAGACTCGAGCACGCCATCAGAGAACGGATGCGCGCTGGAGTCCAGGCGACCAGCCGAAAAATTAAAGCCCAGAATACGCGTCACCCCTAAGACCAGCTCACGTTGCTGGCCTGGATCGAACGGGCCTTGCGAGGGTAGCGGTGGCTCAGGCGCCTGTTCAGCCACGACCCGCTGTAGCAGGTCGGGCAGCCAGGCTTTCTCACGACCGAACTCACATGCCGGATAAGTTCGGGTGAAGATCGCGAACCGGGCTCACGACTTCCAGCAGTGATGCGAGGTGCAGGATCGTGGACTCCGCCAGCCACGGCGAAACCAGTTGCACCGCGACCGGCAGGCCATCTCTGCTTGTACCGAAGCGCATCGAGAGGGCCGGAAGCCCGGTTACGCTGAAGGGCGCGGTCGCATGCATGACGTGCAACGAAGACACCGACTGACCGTTGATGACGAACGCCTCGGCGTCGTGCGCATGCGCCGCGACCGGCGTGACCGGGCAGAGCAATGCGTCGTAGCGCTGGAAATATGCTGCAAAGCCGTCACGTAGCGTTTCAGCCTGCTGCTCGGCCTGGACAAAGTCGCCGATTGACGTATCCGGCGTGTCAAAGACGCCCTGGACATGTTTGAAGATTTTGTCCTCGTGCCCGGCCGTGGCTTTCCGGAACGCAGGCTTGGCTTCCATCGCCTGAAGTTTCCAAAGCACGTCAAGCGCGTCGATCTGCTCAAGCACGGGGATGCGCGCCGACTCCACGATGACTCCCGCGCCTTTGAGCGCCTCGGCCGCCGCCTGCACGGTCGCGGCAACATCGGCATCGATCGGTGCGAAGAAACCCGGGTCGACGAGCCAGCCGACCCGAAGCGGCCGGTTCGGCGTCGCTCCCACACCGGCGTCCAGCTCGAGCGGGCTCGAGGAAAAGCCGTCCGCGCCGTCCGGCCCGGCCAGCAGCGAATAGGCGAGCGCAATGTCGCGAACGGTGCGCGCCATCGGGCCGACATGCCAGAAGCGGCGGGGCACACGCGGCCACACACCCGTCATCGGAATGCGCCCGTGGCTCGCTTTGAGCCCAATGACGCCGGTAAGGGCTGCCGGGCCGCGCACCGAAATAGCGACATCACTCGCAAGACTGATCGGCGACATGCCCGCTGCGATGGCAGCCGAATCGCCGCCGCTCGAACCGCCCGGTGTGAGATCCAGATTCCACGGGTTTTTCGAGCGTCCCGAAAGCAGGTTGTCGGTCTCGATCCAGTAGGAAAATTCGGGAAGGTTGGTTTTCGCCAGCAGGATGCCGCCTGCCTTTTTCATGCGCGCTACGGTGGTGGCGTCAGTGTCCGGGAGGCGGCCCTTGAAGATAGGCGAACCGCGTTGCGTCAGCACGCCGGCGGTATCGATGGAGTCCTTCGCCGTAAACGGAACACCATGCAGCGGGCCCAGTTCTTTACCCGCCAGAACCGCAGCCTCGGCCGCCTTCGCGGCTTTGAGCGCGTCGTCCGCGACCGTGACGATTGCGTTGATGCTGGGGTTCAACGCATCAATGCGTTCAAGGTGTGCCTCTACGACCTCTACTGGCGACACCTCTTTGGTACGGATCAGCTCGGCTAGTTTCGTTGCATCTTGATAGATGATTTGAGATTTCATCGCTTACCTCATGAAGATGATTACAGTGTACAAAGCCAGGCGACCGGACTACCTAACGTTTGTTAGGGCGGATGTTAGGAGTTACAATACCGCTCGTCAACCCCTTTTTATCGAGGCGAGTCCGTGAAAAACCGAGCAGACACGAATTCAAGCGACCGGATCCTGGCGGCCGCCACGAAGATCGCACAGGCGCATGGTTACGGTGGGCTGAACGTCCGTAGCCTTGCGGAAGAGGTGGGCATCAAGGCAGCGAGCCTTTACCATCATTTTCCAAGCAAGGCTGATCTGGCGGCCGCGGTGGCCAGGCGTTACTGGGAGGACGCGGCCGCGATGCTGGAAGCGTTATCGGCCGAAGCACGAGATCCGATCGACTGCCTGCGCAGATACCCGACCGAGACGTTTCGCAAGTCGCTTGAAAACGGCAATCGCATGTGTCTCGCAAGCTTTATGACTGCCGAGTATGACGATCTGCCCGAGGTAGTGAAGAAAGAGGTTCAAACCTTCGCTGATGTCAACATTGCATGGCTCGGAAAGGTTTTGTCGGCAGCCGGTATCGTCGGTCCGAGAGAAGCCAGGAAGCGAGCCCGTTCTATCTTTTCTGCAATCGTCGGTGCCCAGTTGATGGCGCGCGGTCGTTCCGATATTGCGCTCTTTGATGCGTTGATCGACGGCTACCGGGCAAGTGGACTTTTGCCGAAGTGAATCATTCGATGCATGTCTCGCGCGACGTCGCGAATGTTCAGCCCGCCACAGCCGTGCGTCTGCGCCATTTTCGTCGCGGCGACAACGATCTTGTCGCCGACGTTCGCGCCCGCCTGGCTTCAGGACGACCCCTCCGAAAAACAGACGTTGACGACTGGAGTCATAAGCCCTAAAGTAAAACCTAACGAACGTTAGGTAGCGCGGCTGGCGGCCCGAGAATTTCCGTCCATCCATCATCTACGAAGACACACTATCGTTCGTCAGGAGGCGGTTTGCGCCGCCATCCGTTGGTTCATCAAACATCGGAATCCGGCTATGCAGTCAGAGATCTTCTATCAAGACGCAACGGCACTGGCTGAACTGATCCGCACACGGGAGATCTCGCCGGTCGAGGTCGTTCAGGCGCATCTTGATCGAATCGAAGCCGTCAATCCCAAAGTTAACGCCATCGTTACGGTTGCGGACGACGCGCTCAGGGCCGCGAAGACAGCGGAGACCGCGGTGCTGCAAGGTCATGAGCTTGGGCCGCTGCACGGTGTGCCCTTTACCGTGAAGGACTCCATCGACACCGCGGGTGTGCCGACGCAACGCGGCTCGCTGATTTTCAAGGGACGCATACCTGACACCGACGCGACCAGTGTCGCGCGAATGAAAAAGGCCGGCGGTATCCTGCTGGCGAAGACAAATCTTCCTGAGTTTTCCTACGCATTCGAAAGCGACAACCTTCTCAGCGGTCGCTCGAACAATCCGTGGGACCTACAACGCACACCAGGTGGTTCGAGCGGCGGCGAATCGGCGGCCATAGCAGCCGGTATGTCGCCGCTCGGGCTCGGCACTGATCTCGGGAACTCAGTGCGTGGACCCGCTGCACAAACCGGGATCGTGTCGCTCAAGGCGACGCACGGGCGCGTGCCAATGACAGGAATCTGGCCGCGCGCACCGCGCCGTTTCTGGCATGTTGGCCCAATGGCTCGCAGCATCCGCGATCTCGCACTCGCGTTTTCGCAGTTGTCCGGTCCCGACGGCCTGGACGCATTCGCGACCAGCACAGTCCAGTTTGATGCGGGAATCGGTCATTCGCCCCATAGGCCGCTGCGCGTGGGCTGGATGGTGGAACCCGGCTTCGGCCCAGTCGACCCCGAAGTTGCGGCCACGGTTAAAGCAGCAGCGGAAGCGCTGAAGAACGTTGGATGCTTCGTTGATCCGGTACGTATACCTGCGCTTGAGCGGGACTTCGCTAATGACGTGTTCAACCGTCTGCACGTCATGGAAATGAAGCAGGAGTTCGCGGAAGCAACGGCCGGGCGCAGCCACGACGATCTGTACAACACGGTCAAAACAATGCTCGCGCGGCCGGATGTCTCGATGAAGGACTACCTTGACGCCGAACAGGCGGTAGAGCGGATACGCGACGGCTACGCCGAATTCTTCACGAAGTACGACGCGTTGATGACCCATGTGTTGCCGATCCCGGCGCACAAACACGGCGTCGGCACATTTACCATCAACGGTCAGACCGTGGGCGCCACCTGGCTCCGGGGCGCGGCCGTACCGCTTAACGTTACCGGCTTGCCGGGCGTTTCGATGCGGTTCGGTACGAGTAAGGAGGGGCTACCGATCAACGTTCAGATCGCCGGCAGTTGGCAGGCCGAGTCAACCATCCTCTATCTCGCGGCACTGCTCGAATCAGTCAGCCCGGTTCGTCACCTGCATCCTGACGTTTGAGCAACAAGCGGCCGCCTGAGTGGCACGCGTCCGGGAGACCGGCTAACGGCGGAGATCTCTGCGCAGATAGGTCGCGACCGCCTCTGTCAGCGCGATGCCGTGCCATTCCTCCGGCGATGCCAGACGCGCGGCGACAATCTCCCGATTATCAAGCCGCAGTTCGGGCATGCAATCGAGGTGCTCAAAGAAATGCACCCGGTCTCTTCGCCCATCCCATATGCCGCTGGCGCTACCCGCCGGGAGTAATGTGCAGGATGACAGACCAATCTCCTCCTCCATTTCACGGCGCGCCGCCGCATCAGGCGTTTCACCGGGCCGAACCCCCCCTCCGGGAAAATTCCACTCGGCGCGGTACGATGACTTCACAAGCAACAGCGCCCGGCCGACGTAAATCGCCACTAGCGCGCCTTCATGGTGCGGCTGTCGAACGTACCACCAGATGCGAGCGAATCGAAATCCGACCCAAAGCACGATGCGCCAGACAGAATCGATAAGCATAGCGGGTCGCGTTCGCTCGAGGCTCGGCATTCAGTTTTCTCCTTTCTTTGCATGACCAGACGATCTTCCGGGGTGCTGCGTTCGTCGGCGCTGCTGTTCCGCATCTTCCCGATCATATGTGCGCCTGGGTCGAGGAACCGCACGATCGGGAGCGAGCATACGCCAACCTGGGAGACGCCGCGGAGGACGACGTTCATTCACGGCGCGATAGAAATGTTAGGACTCCGGTTCGTCCGGTTTTTCGGTGTCGCGCAATGCAAGAAAAGTCCCATTCGGCTGATGGAAGATCATCGCGTCCACGACGTTCGACGACAGGCGGTGGAATTCGACGCGATAGCCCTTCAGTTCCCCGATATCAAAGGTCCGCTCCCCGCATGGGGTGAGGCGGCGACGCGGCTGTCCGACGATGTGCAACGTCAAGTGGCCTGCTGCTGCCAACGTGACAGTCATCTGCTGGGCGCCGTGTGCATAGGCCCCCGCGCATCGTGCGAGGAACGCGGGGTCCAGTGCATCGCCGCTCGCAATGCGGCGAAAGACAATGTCCTCGACCATCGGCTCCAGCGCAGCGGCGATCTGGTCGATCACACCTTCCCGGTTGTAGCCAAAGGTCAATAGCAGACCATCGGGGTAGAGTTCGCCGACCTTGTGCGGCGTCGCGAACACATCGTAGTGGCGATGTTCGAGCTGCCCCGATAAGCCGCGCCAGCGCCAGGCCAGTGTGCCGCTCTGCGTCGCGATGGAGATGCGCCCATAGGCCGGGTGCTCATAATCGCCCGCATAGTCGTCCAGCGCGTGGGTCGGCGCAGTATCGGCGCGACGTAATTCCTTGCGTGCCGCGTCGTCAATTTTCTGTTGCGCGAGGAGTTGGCGCCGTCTGGAGCGGAAACGTTCGAACCAGTCAATCGGTTGATGAGCGCACAGTTCGTCAAACGCGGAATAGGTCAGGAGTTCCCCTACCGCGGTGGGGACATAGTTGGTCAGAACGGCGACCCCGAGCCGGCGCTCGGGGAGCATCGTCATCAACGTTCCCCAACCAAGCCACGAACCACTATGCGATAGCACACGCTCACCGCGATAGTGGCCCACCTGCAGGCCGAATCCGTAGTGGAAGTCACCGACCTCGCTGAACACCGACCGGCCAACGTGCACATGCGGCGCCGACATTTGCCGAACGACGTTCGCTGATAACAGCGATTCACCGTCCACAATCCCATCGTTCATCAGAAAGCGCATCCACTTCGCCAGGTCGGAGACTGACGCGTTCAGCCCACCGGCAGGCAGATTGCGGATCGGAGCCCAGCTCGCGCGGCGGACTTCATCGTTGTCGGCAACATGAGGGTGCGCGTGATCCGGCGCATCGCGCAGGGCCTCGATCGAAAGGCTCATGTCGGTAAGGCCTAGTGGTCGAAGCAGGCGCTCGGTGATGAACGCGTCCCAGCTCATGCCTGTGATGCGTTCCGCGACGTGTCCGGCCACCAGATACCCAAGGTTCTGGTATTGATAGACGTCACGCAGATCACGGCTCGGTTCAAGATGACGCAGAGTGGCGAGGACTTGCGCGGTGGACAGGTCGCCCGGTGCGTGTATCCAGTCGTGCCGCGGTAATCCGCTATGGTGACAAAGCAAGTCCCGGACGGTCACGCGTTCGGTCGCCACGGCGTCATACAGCCGGAACTCCGGAATGTATTCCCGCACGGGCCTCCGCCATTCGAGCTTGCCTTCGTCGACGAGGATGCCAAGCCCGGCCGCCGTAAACGACTTGGTGATCGAACACAGCAGGAACTGCGTGCTCACCGTCACGGGCAAACGCGAATCGATGTCGCGCACGCCGTAGCCCTTCAATAACACGACTTCGTCATCCTGGATCACCGCTAACGCGAGACCCGGCACCTTCCATTCTGCTATCGACCTATCAACGAGATGATCAACGTCACTTGGCATTTGAGCGGTCCCCCATAGGAACATCGGCGGCAACGCATTCTACAATCAGTCCGCTTGCTGCCGAACCGGTGCAGCCGTACGGGATGCGAGGCCGATCTCGCCCGCATGTCGCGCGTGTGCGTCTTCCCGCGAACGACCGCGGCTTTTGCCGCACAGCTTGTAAAATGAACCACTATTCCATTCCCGCAACGTGAGCGACTCGCGGCATGACGCTAGCTGCTTGCAGGGACGCACGACACATGGATGCTGACGAACCTGCCACGCCGCGGGCACAGCCCGTTCGCCGCCCAGTGCTGGTCTGGGACGCACCGGTGCGCCTGTTTCACTGGCTGGTGGTCGTGCTGGTCGCGGCGGCCTATGTCACCTTGAAGCTGAACTGGATCGACTGGCACGTCCGGGTCGGCGAGACGCTGCTCGCTTTGGTCATATTCCGGCTGCTATGGGGTTTTTGGGGAAGTGAGACCGCGCGCTTTCGCAGTTTCGTGGCGTCGCCGGCGGCTGCGCTTCATCATCTGCGCCACCTGTTACGCCGCGAGCCGGATGTGCAGGTGGGCCACAATGCGGCCGGCGGCTGGATGGTCCTGCTGCTCCTCGCGTTGTTACTGATCGAGACGCTGAGCGGGCTCTACGTCAACAATGACATCGCCGACGAAGGGCCGTTGAGCGAGGTGGTCCCTGCGTGGCTCGCCAACGCTATCTCGACACTGCATGGGCTTGCTTGGGACGTGTTGCTCGCCGCGGTAGCGCTCCATGTGTTCGTGATCGCTCTCTACGCAGTAGCGAAGGGACACAACCTGCTGCGTCCGATGCTGACCGGCTACAAGCTGTTGCCGTCATCCATCGACTCGCCGCGGCAGGCGTCAGTGCTGATGGCGCTGCTGCCGCTCGGCTTCGGCGCCGCAGTGGTGATGCTGCTCGCGGCTTTTCTCTAGGCTTGCCGCGAATCCGACCAACGGCGCCGCTTCGGCGGCTGCGTCAGTTGCTCTTCGGAGGCACGACCTGGCCGCGGATCTCGCCGTTCGGATTGTTCTTCGTGTGAACGTTGATGTACATGTCACCGGCTTCGAACATCTTGACGTCGTCCGGTGAGAGCGTCGCCTGGCCGCTGAGCGGGCTGGTCATCTCCATACTGCCCTTCTGCGAGAGCCAGACCTTTACGCCGGCATTTTTGCCGGCCGGCGCGGGGCCGTGGAAATGCGCCATCGTCGCCTGACTCGACAATCCGCTGAAGCGGATGTTCCAGGTGACGACGTGCGTGTCGGGGTCGTACGTGAGGTCGGCGCTGCCGCTGCCTGCAGTCTGCACCGGCGGGACCTGTTGAGCGCCCGTCAATGGCACCTGGAATGAAACCGGCGCCGCTTGCGCCCAGGTCAATGTGCCCGCGAGGGCCAAGCCACCGAACGCGATCAAAGCGCGCCGCGAAATGGATCGTGACATAGTCTTTCTCCTTTTTGGGTTTGCCCTTGCTGAGCGGTAAGCGCTCACGACGCGCGCGGAACACGTCATGGGCGCCGCTGGCAGCCAAAGGGGTGAGAACAGGATAGACGCAAGCTGCCGGTAACTCCAGTTGGGTCCCGGAAGCATTTGACGATCTCAGTGATGAACCCGCGCAATCACTTCGGATTTCCCGCGTCGGTCACGTCCTTCAGGTTTTTCCGCAGCCTCATCGTGACGCGGCTCAATGAAATCGCCGAACGACGCTTGATGGCTGGTCACACGGATAGCGCGCTTGGAATCCCCGGTTTCTTCCGTTATGCTTTCGAAAGTTTGCGTCGCAGTCGGCGGCCGGACATGGAAACAACACACTCCTCAACGGAACGGAATGCGGAAGCCGGTGCGAAACCGGCGCGGTCGCGCCACTGTATCTGCCTCAGCGCATAAATATGCTCGAGTCAGGAGCCAGACCTGTTTTCGTTCTTGCGTCGGAACCTAACCGGGGCGCGAAAACCCCAAGGAGCCGCTCATGAATCTCGATCTTTTTTTGCGCCGGCACTCATGCTCGGCCACACCTCGTAGCGCCGCCGGCCACGTAATCTTTTTCGCTGTCTAGCCCGCCGCCACAACAGTACGGCTCTGTGCGTGCGTTGGACAGCCTCAGCGTGTCAAATGCGCGCGAACACGCACCGTGGTTTCACATTATCTCTTCCTTCATCATGAACAGCACGATCCACGGTTCGATCGCCGGAGCATCGCTCGCGATCCTGAGCACGACTTGCGCTGCGCAAGCGGTGTCGCTTTACGGCGAGTTGGACACGGGCCTCGCCTATGTCAACAATGTGAATGGCCATGCCCAATATCGCGCGACGTCAGGGTTGATCGATGGCAGCTACTGGGGCTTACAAGGCACCGAGGAACTCGGCGGTGGCGCGAAAGCGGTGTTTCGTCTGGAGCGCGGATTTTCGGTCACATCGGGCGAAGGCTTTAACGACCATCCTGCGTATGTGGGGCTTCAGTCGGACGCATTCGGTACGCTAACGCTCGGCCATCAGTACGACCTGGTTCACGATTACTTCGCGCCGTTTGCGCTCACCGGAGGCACAGGAGGAACGGCGTTCGCGCACCCGTTCGATAACGACAACGCCAATAACACCTATTTGGCAAGCAACTCGGTCAAGTATGCGAGCCCGTCGTTCGGTGGCTTTAGCCTGGGCGGAATGTATGCGTTTTCGAACGAAGCCGGAGCCTTTGCGAACAATCGCGCATATAGCATCGGCGCGAATTATCAGGGCGGCGCACTGAGTGCCGGCGCGGCCTGGCTCCATGTCAACGGACGGGGTAACACGTCGGGTGGCGCCTACGATCCGGTTGTATTGCCCGGCTCGACCGGCGAAGTGTTCAATGCCAATGTGGGTACGCAGAACACCTACGGCGTCGGCGCAAGCTACACGATCGGTGATTTTGTCCTCGCCGCCGCATGGTCGCGTTCCACGTATTCCGATGTGGTAAACGCCGATGCCGGCGATGCCGCGCCATCGGTTGGCTTCAGCAACTACGAAGTGAACGGCGTCTATCAGCTGACGCCCGCTATCTCGTTCGCTGGCATGTACACGTATACGAAGGCGTCGACTGCACACTGGCACGAAGGCGCCGTGCAGATGACCTATGCGCTGTCAAAGCGCACGGATACTTACGTAGAGGCGGTATATCAACACGCTTCGTCAGGCGCGCCGGCGGTTATCAACACGAATGATCCATCTTCAAGCGGCAACCAGTTGCTGATTGGAGCAGGCATTCGCCATCATTTCTGAAGCCGCGAACCCTGAAGAGACGATGCGCAAAGCATCGGATTTGGACGTTCATCTCGAAGCCCGATATCCCCACGGTCACGAACAATCCGACTGGTTTCGCGGAAGGCGGCTGGATGCCGTACCTGCAGGCGCGCGAGTCGGCGGTCAGGTCCGAAGTCTGGCGCCGCTCCAGTCCGATTCGCGCGCGAGCGCGACGAAGGCGGCGAGGTAATCGATTGTGTCGTCCACTTCGCGAGTACCCAGGAAGATCTGTTTCGAAATGCCCTTTTTGCCGAGCCGCAAAGGTATTAACGGCATCCATTCAGCGTACTCTTCCGCTAACCAGCGCGGCAGCGCCGCGACGCCCCGGCCGCTTGCCACCATCTGCATCATGATGTCCGTCGTCTCGATCACCTTGTGCCGTTTCGGTACCACGTTCGCCGGCGTGAGGAACTGCGTGTAGATGTCAAGCCGATCGGTCTCGACCGGGTAGGTGATCAGCACCTCTTCCGCAAGCTGCGTTGGCGTGACATAACGCTCGTTCGCGAGCGCATGTCCATCCGATATCACCAGCACCTGCTCATAGTCGAACACCGGCTCGAATCGCAGACCGGGCTTTTGCAGCGGATCCGGCGTGACGAGCACATCGATGTCGTAGCCGAAAAGCGCACCGATACCGCCGAACTGAAACCGCTGTTTGACGTCGACGTCGACATCGGGCCAGCGCGCGAGATAGGGCGATACCACTTTCAGCAGCCATTGATAGCACGGGTGGCATTCCATGCCGATACGCAGCGTACCCCGCTCGCCTTGCGCGTATTGCTTCATTCGTTCTTCCGCGTGCTCGAACTGCGGGAGCATCCGGTTGGCAAGACGCAGAAGGTACTGACCCGCCTGCGTGAGACGCATCGACCGCCCCTCGCGCGTCCACACAGGCGTCGCCAGTTGCTGCTCGAGCTTTTTCACGGTGTGGCTCAACGCCGACTGCGTGACATTTAGCGCTTCGGCTGCCCCCGTCAACGAGCCCTGCCGCTCGACTTCCCTGATCACCATCAGATGACTGCGCTCAAGCATGCTTGCCTCATGAACAAAACTAATGCATGTATGAAATAAATCCATTTTTATTCATACACGAGAAATTCTATCATCGCTGCCAGACAGGTCTTCTATGGATTTTTTTGGACACGGACGAAAGATGGCGATCACTCACAACCTCGGTTTTCCGCGCATCGGCGCAAGACGCGAACTGAAGTTCGCCCTCGAAAGCTACTGGAAGGATCAGTCGTCGCGCGATGCGCTGAAAGCCGTCGGTGCGCAACTGCGCGAGCGTCACTGGAAACATCAGGCACGCGTCAATTTCGTGCCGGTCGGCGACTTCGCGTTCTACGACCAGGTGCTCGACATGAGCTTCACGCTAGGCAATCTGCCCGAGCGCGTGCGCGGATTCCACGGTGATGCGCTCGACAATTATTTCCGTGTCGCGCGCGGCCGCTCGGCGCAAGCGGCCGATGAGCACGTCGCGTGCTGCAGCGGCGTTGCGGCGGGTGAAATGACCAAATGGTTCGATACGAACTATCACTACATCGTGCCGGAATTCACCGCGGCGACGAATTTCTCGCTCGATGCAACGCGGCTCGTCACGCAAATCGCTGAAGCGCGCGCGGCGGGCGTGAACGTGAAGCCGGTGATTATCGGCCCGGTCACCTACCTGTGGCTCGGCAAATCGAAGGACGATTCGGATCGCCTCGCGCTGTTGCCGAAACTCTTGCCTGTGTACGGCGCATTACTCGATACGTTCGCCGCGCAAGGCATCGACTGGGTGCAGATCGATGAGCCCGCGCTCGTGACGGAACTCGATGCGAAGTGGCGCGACGCGTTCGTGACCGCCTACGACTCGCTGTCGGTGCGGCGCGTGCGGCTGCTGCTCGCCACTTACTTCGGCCAGTTGCAGGAGAACCTCGAACTCGCGTGCACGCTGCCCGTCGACGGTCTGCATATCGACGCGATCAACGCGCGCGACGAGCTCGCGCAAGCGGCTGCGATTCTGTCCGATACGTCGGTGCTGTCGGTCGGCGCGATCAATGGCCGCAACATCTGGAAGACGGACCTGAACGCGGTGCTCGCATGGCTCGAACCGCTTGCGAAGCAGCTTGGCGAACGCCTGTGGATCGCACCGTCGTGCTCGCTGCTGCACGTGCCGGTCGACCTCGACAGTGAGCAGAAGCTCGACGCCGAGGTCCGTTCGTGGCTCGCCTTCGCGCTGCAAAAGCTCGACGAACTCAAGCTGCTCGCCGATGCATTGAACAACGGTCGCGACTCAGTCGGCTCGGCACTCGTCGCCAATGCAAAAGCTATCCACCACCGCCGCACGTCGCTGCGGGTAAACAATCCGGTCGTCAAGGCCGCGCTTGCAAGGATCGACGCGGCACTCGGGCAGCGGCACAGCGCGTATGCCGTCCGTGCGCCGAAGCAGGCGGCCTTGTTGAAGCTGCCGGCGTTCCCGACCACGACGATCGGCTCGTTCCCGCAAACGGCGGAAATCCGCCACGCGCGCAGCGAGTTCAAGGCCGGCAAACTCGATACAGCCGCCTACAAGGCCGCGATGCAGGCCGAGATCGCACGCAGTGTGCGCGAACAGGAAACGCTGGGGCTCGACGTGCTCGTGCACGGTGAAGCCGAGCGTAACGACATGGTCGAATATTTCGGCGAACAGCTCGAAGGCTACGCATTCAGCCAGTTCGGCTGGGTGCAGTCGTATGGTTCGCGCTGCGTGAAGCCGCCTGTCCTGTTCGGCGATATCAGCCGTCCGGGCGCGATGACGGTCGAATGGATCACGTACGCGCAGTCGCTGACGAACAAGCCGATGAAGGGCATGCTGACGGGGCCCGTGACGATCCTGAACTGGTCGTTCGTGCGCGACGATCAGCCGCGTTCGGTGTCGTGCCGCCAGCTTGCACTCGCGATTCGCGAAGAAGTGCTCGACCTCGAGAAGGCCGGCGTGCGCGTGATCCAGATCGATGAGGCCGCGTTGCGCGAAGGTCTGCCGCTACGCCGTTCGCAATGGAACGAGTACCTGCAATGGGCCGTGGAATCGTTCCGTATCACGGCGAACGGGGTGCGCGACGAAACGCAGATCCACACGCATATGTGCTACTCGGAATTCAACGACATCATCGCGTCAATTGCCGATATGGATGCGGACGTGATCACGATCGAAACGTCGCGCTCCGATATGGAACTGCTCGATGTGTTCGACCACTTCAAGTATCCGAACCAGATCGGGCCGGGTGTGTACGACATCCATTCGCCGAACATTCCGTCTCGGGAATCCATCGTTCAGCTGATGAAAAAGGCGGCCGGGCGTATTCCCGCGGAGCGCCTTTGGGTGAACCCGGACTGCGGTCTGAAGACGCGTCAGTGGACGGAAGTGACCCCGGCGCTGACGAATATGGTGGCCGCCGCGAAGGTGCTGCGCAGCCAGCTGCTGTAACCGAGCAACCCCCCGGCTGACGCCGCGATGCGTCACGCCGGCATGATGGACTTATCATGCGTCCCGAGCCGGTCTCGGGACGTTTTCGTTTAGCGCTTCGGGCCGCCGAACTCAAGGACGTGACTTGCGCCTCGTCCTCCTGTCTGCTCCATCCCCCCATGTCCCACTCCGTTAGTTCTGCCACTGGGCGGGGCGGCGATATTCGGGATAGGTGTTTGCCCGCATTCGTACAAGAACCGCTTGAAGGAAGTCTGGCCGGGACTTATCTTGCATACCTTGTATAGACAACCCTGCGACGCGGCAGGGGCGCCCGCTCGAAACACATCAAGCATCCAGGGGCGCTATTGCTCAGGTCTCGATCACTCTGGAGAAACGAATGTCATCCGCCGACTATCTGCAAGGCGCGTGTGTGTGGAACGGTGTCGATATGTACGACAACCCGCGATGGGTCAAGGACTTTCCGCCCGCCGTGCTGGACGAGATCGATCTCGCTGTCGGCAAGTCGGCCGGTATCGCGTGGGCCGAAATCGACCGCGATAACTTTCCGTTGCCCAGCTCGAAGGCC
The DNA here is from genome assembly GCF_902859855.1 of Paraburkholderia humisilvae. Lineage (GTDB taxonomy): Bacteria > Pseudomonadota > Gammaproteobacteria > Burkholderiales > Burkholderiaceae > Paraburkholderia > Paraburkholderia humisilvae. Next base: position 179,908 of record NZ_CADIKH010000001.1, on the reverse strand, counting down.
TTCTTCGACGACGTGCGCGAAGAACTCGAAAACGGCTCCGGCATGGTGAAAATCCGCGGCCTCGATGTCGGCCGCTACGACCACGAACAGTTGCGCCGCATCTGGTATGCATTGGGCCGTTATCTCGGCACGCCGATGTTCCAGAACCGCCGCGGCGAATTGATGCGCGAGATCAAGGACGAAGGCGCGGGCGTCGGCGCCAAACTCTATGGCGCGACGGTGGACGCATCGGGTAAGGAATTTCTGTCGTCGGGCGCGCGCACCTTGTCGCCCGGAGAACTGCGCTTTCACACGGACCGCTGCGACGTGGTCGGATTGCTTTGCGTGCGTCAGGCATCGGTGGGCGGCGTCAGCAAGCTTGCGAGCAGCGCGACCGTCTACAACGAAATGCTCAAGCGCCGGCCAGATCTGCATGCGCTGCTGTGCAAACCCATTCCGCGCAGCCGGTTCGGGGAAGAAGCCGGTGGCCAGTACGTGACCTACGATCTGCCGGTTTTCGGGGTCCGGGACGGCAAGCTGACGAGTCACTTTTCGCTGACCTACATCGAGAATGCGCAATTGCTTTCGAATGTGCGTAAATTGACCGATGCCGAGCACGAAGCTTTGCGGATGCTTCTGCAACTCGCTCAGGAGCAGTGTTTCGAAATGCGCTTCGCGCCTGGCGATATTCAGCTTCTCAACAACCACATCGTTTATCACGGGCGGACGGCGTTCAAGGACGACGTGACGACCGGCCAGGATCGGATGCTGATGAGGCTCTGGTTGTCGGTGCCCAACTCTCGCGCGCTGCCGGAAGATCATGCGATCCTCTGGGGCGATGTGTCGGGCGGCATGCCTCATGGCGGCATTGCGCAGCCCGCGACACCTTGCGTGACTTGAGCGCAGGGCTTCTCCCGATCTCGCTGCGCGGTAGTACTCGGTAATTTGTAGACAGACGTGTATCCGATCGTTGAAGATGCAACAATCCACAATTGAGGAGACTAACGTGACGCAAACCAGCCTGCCTCTGGCAGCAAAACGTGCAACATGGCTTTATCGGGCGGCGGTCTGCGTCGCTTTGAGTGCCATTACCGCCACCGCATTCGCCGCGCAGGACTTTGGCAAATGCGAAGTAACCGGACAAAAAGGCTCAGTCAAATTGACGACCGTCGTGCCAGGAACGCTGTCGGTGCGGCCGGTTCTCGGTGTGCCAGGCTGGTGGAATGGCGATTCGCCCGACACGATCAAGGACGGATTCGAGTACTGCATGGCCGCCAACATGGCTTATCGCGCGGGCCTTGACCGGGTGGTTCTGGTGAACCGGTCCTTTCAGCAGATCCTGACCGGGCAATCGCAAGGATTCGATATCGCGTTGAGTGAAATTACGATCACCGGGCCGCGCAAGCAGGTCGTGAATTTCACCGAGCCGTACTTCAATTCCGATCAGGGGATTCTCGTCAAGGCCGGCACCAAGGTCGACAAGAAGAACCTCGCCAGTCTTCGCTATGCGGTTGAGCGTGGCACCACCGCTTACGACTACATCGTCGAAAAAGTAAAGCCCACCGAGCAGCCGAAGGTGTTCAACGACCCGCCGTCGATGTACACGGCGCTGGCCGCGGGACAAGTCGACGCGGTGATCTACGATACGCCGAACGTGCTTTTGCGCGCGAAGAACTCGAATGGCGCATTGGAAGTGGTCGGCCGTTTCGATACCGGTGAAAAGTGGGGCGGACTGGTCAACAAGGATTCGCCGAATCTGGCGGCATTCAACGAGCTGATCGAAAGTATGAAAAAGGACGGCACGCTGGAGAAACTGAGCGCCAAATACCTGACGCCGGAGCTCGGTGCGGATCCGACCAAAGTGCCGGTGCTCAATCCTTAAGCGATCCAACCGGCACTCAACTCAACGAGCCTGAATCATGAGCAATGCAACACGACAGACAAGCGACGTCATGCCGAGCCCCACGGGCAATGGCCGTCGTTTGAGGATGGGTGGCATGCCGTGTGCGCCCACGTCACTCCTGTGCACCTCGATGCTGGCGGTCGCTGTCGTCGTATTGGGAAGCTGGTACACGGTTGCCGTCATCCGAGCCTCCTTCCTGGCCGCTCATTTCGATGGTGCGTGGGTTAATCCGGTCGCGGTGCTTCTCGCGTTGCTTTCGATCGCGGTCGTGCTGCCGGTGATCCACGCGCTTAAAGCGTGTGGCCGTATTCGCGAGGCGGCTGCGCGCCGGGATTCCGCGGAAGCGCGCGGCGCCCGCTCGGGGGCTCGGGACCAGTGCTTTATCGCGCTGGGATACGCATTGGCGCAACTGGTCGTGATCGTCGTCTTGCAGTTCTTTCTGGTCAATCATCAGGCGGTAGCCAAGACGTTCTTCCTGGTACCGCTGATGGTCAAGACATTCCCACTAGTGCTTGCCGCCTTCTGGATGAATGTCAAGATTTCAGTCGTTACCGAAGTACTGGTGTTGATCTGGGGGTTGATCGTCGCGCTCGCGATGTTCGCACCGGGTGTCGCCGGCAAACCGGTTCGGCTGATCGCTACCGCGTATGTCGATATCTTCCGCGCAGTCCCTGCGGTGCTGGTGATCTATCTGGTCGGTTTCGGTATTCCGTTGACCGGTATCCCGGTGCTGAAAGATTTTTCGCTGACGGTCTTCGTCATCGTCGCGCTGACGTTGACCGTGGGCGCTTACGTCGCGGAGATTTATCGCGCCGGCATTCTGAGCATTCACTGGAGCCAGAGCGCCGCGGCGCGTTCGCTCGGTTTGTCCCACTTTCAGACGTTGCGCTTCGTGATCGTGCCGCAGGGGATCCGGCAGATCATTCCGCCACTGCTCAATTCGTTTATCTCGTTGCAGAAAGATACGGCGCTGGTGTCCGTCGTGGGCGTGATCGATTCATTTAACCAGTCGATGTTGATTGCGTCGAATTACTACAATCTTTCCGCCGTCAGCACGGTGGCTCTACTTTTCATCATCGTATCGATTCCGCAAACGAGATTTGTCGAGCGGATGATGCGGCGCGATCGTGCTCGTATGCGTGCGGGCGAAGCTTGAGGGAGATTTCATGTCGTTTATCGACATTCGCGACATTTCGAAATCGTACGGCGAGGTGCCGGTTATCAAGCGCCTCGCGATGACGGTCGACGAGCATGATGTCGTGTGCCTGATCGGGCCGTCAGGGTCGGGGAAGTCGACGCTGCTACGGTGTATCAATGGCCTCGAGTTGATCGACGACGGCGAAATTCTGGTCCATGGAGACCGTATCACCGGCCCCGGCGTCGACGTGGATGCGTTGCGTCGAGACATCGGCATCGTGTTTCAGGGCTATAACCTGTTTCCGCACATGAGCGTTCTCGAGAACGTGACGCTCGCGCCGATTCGCGTTCTGAAACAGAAGAAAGACGAAGCAGAAGAACGCGCGATGACGCTGCTCAAGCGCATTGGCCTCGCGCACAAGGCGAAGGAGTATCCGGATCGGTTGTCGGGCGGACAGCAGCAGCGCGTGGCGATCGTGCGCGCGTTGGCGATGGATCCGATGGTGCTGTTGCTCGATGAAATCACGTCCGCGCTGGACCCCGAACTGGTTTCCGAAGTGCTGAACATCGTGCGTGATCTCGCGAGTGAGGGCATGACGATGCTGCTCGCGACCCATGAGATGGGCTTCGCGCGTGAGGTTTCATCAAAGGTATGTTTTCTGTGCGACGGCGCCGTTTATGAAGAAGGGCCGCCGGAACAGATCTTTGGTGATCCGACGCGCGACAGAACGCGCGCGTTCCTCAAGAGCATTCGGGAAGCGAAGCGTATCTGACCGACGTCGCCGCGCGATTCAGGTGTCTTTTATCATGCGGGTCTTCGGTGCCGTGCCCTGGCATCGACAGACGGCAGGCGAAACAGCATGACCGCGCGCAAGCCGGTTGCTCACCGACGCCACCAGTCGTGAGACTGTGGCGCCGGTCGCGATGACTTTTGCACGCTAAGCGATTGAAGCGCTTGAAGCGATTGTTCGCTTGGCGCTTGCGCCCATTTGCGTCTGGTTGTCGTCCCCGATTTCTGTTACGGGGTGCCGTTACTGGGCCGGCGACTTGGTGCTCGGCCTCGCCAGCGTGTTGTTGGTCCCGAATGCCGTGGTGTCGGACGTCGAGCCACCGTTCGCGCTCGTCTGCTGGCGCGACCCCGACGAACCGGCGCCCGTGCCGCTGTCCGTACCGGTGGCGCCCGGCGTGCCGTAGTCGCTCGTTGTATGAGCAGCGGCCGGCGACACGGTGCTCGGGGTCGCCAGCGTGTTGTTCTGTGCATATGCGCCGGCCGACAGCGTGAGTGCGGCGGCCGCCGCGATTAATGTGCGGATTGCCTTATCCATGATGTGCTCCTCCATGATTGGGCTGGAATATCGACGCAGCCGATCGCCGTCTGTTTGACCATGAATTGAGCAATCACCGCGGCCGGTGCTGTTATCCGCACTGCGAAGAGACGCGTTGCAGAGAGCGGCTTTCGTCGCCAGCCGGATGGGGGAGACGCCGCGGGACCGGAATCAATGCGCACAATCTCATGCATCCAGCATGCTCGGAATGGCATGAGATCGCGATAACGGGTGGCTGCGGTGACATGACTGCTCGATACCAAGGACAACAAAAAACGTCTACTGGACCTATTTTCTGAAGCGTTCCGAACATTATAGGTCAAAGAGCAATTGCCCGTTGTCGGCGCCGCCAGGGGTCGTCGACGATCCGCGTGTGCGTCCTGGCCGACCGATGCTGGTCGACCGAGCCCGGACGAACGCTGGCCTGGCGGCCGGAGGAGGATGAGCTGAACCGGCCGCCTGTGCGGTCGGGACAGCAGCGTGCTGCGCGGAAGACGGCAATGGCTCGACGCACCCGGTCACGGACGCGGGTGCCCGCGTCCGTATGCGCCAGTATCAGGTCGCCGGTGCGGTCAGCGACGTGTTGTACCGGGTGCCCGCGATCACCACGTTGTTCAGCGTGATGCCGCTCACATTGCTCACGAAGACCGGACCCGGCGCGGCCGACGCGGACGTCGAAGGCGTCGTCGGCACTGCGCCCACGCACACCGGGGTGCCGAGGTTGCAGTTCGAGATCGTGACGCCGCTGATCGGACTCACGGTCGGCACCGGCAGCGGACCGTTGTAATCGACCGCCTCGGGGCCCTGCATGACGAGCGCCTGGAAGCACGAGTTCGACCCCGCGACGAAGCCCGACGGCATGGCGTACGACACCGCGCCCGACACGTTGCTCGCGTTCACGTTCGTGATGTTGATGTTGCTGATCACCGACGGACTCCAGCGCACCGCATCGCCGGACGGGCTGTAATCGCAGTCGAATGTGATCAGGCCGCCTTGGCCCGTAGACGGGTTGGTCGCGAGACCGGTTGTTCCCTGACCCGTGATCGGACTGATCGCGGCGCCCAGCGCGCCGCCGCCGTACTTCCCGGCGAGGTTCACGCCGTTGGACAGTGTCACGCCGTTGATCCAGACGTTGTTGATGAACCCGCCGCGGTTCATGTTGGTCTTGAACCGCAGCGCGATGTTCAGCGGATTGGTCGCCCAGTTCTCATTCTGCATCGTCAGATTGCGAGCATAGACGTTCTGCACGCCCGCGCTCATTTCGCTGCCGATCGTCAAACCGCCGTGGCCGCTTTGCATCGTGCAGTTCTGCACGACGATGTTCTGCATCGGACCGTACCCGGTGTCGAGGTACTTGCCGGACTTCATCGCGATGCAGTCGTCACCGGTGTTGAACTGAACGTTCTGCACCAGCACGTGGTTGCACGCGTCCGGATCGAAGCCGTCGTTGTTCGGTCCGACGCTGTCGGCAAACACGCCGTCGATCACCACGTTCGTGCAATCGGTCGGATGGTGCTGCCAGAACGGCGTGTTCTGCGTGTGGTAGTTCTGCAGCAGCACATTTGTGCAGCCGATGAACTCGATCATGCATGGACGCAGAAAGTGCCCATTGCCGAAGATACGTTCCTCGAACGGCACGCGCAGCTCAGACAGCGCGGGCAGATAGTTCTGGTCCTCGTTCCAGCCCGTGCCCGTGAGCAGATCCATCAGCGAACTCGTCGCGCCGTACTGGTTAGTAAACGAAACGTTTGCCTGCGGGTTCCTGATTTGCGAAGCGGGGAGGCTCGTCAGTGGCACGTTGTTCGGATTCACGTAGGCCTGCGACGGCGTCGACGAACCCGCACAGCCGTATGTGTTGCTGCTTCCCTTGTAAGTCCACCAGCAGGAGGTTGGCGGCTGCTTGCTCAACTGCATCGGCGTCATCGCCTGACCGTTGAGTACGCAGGTGTTGTCGTCGGCGGTCACGGCAATGTTGGTCTGGCGGAAAGCATAGATCGGCGAGCCGAAATTCAGGCAGTCGTTTGCCTGCCAGCGCGTGTGGTACAGATTGCCGTTCGCCGTCCTGTACGGACCGTTCTTTGCGTAATCCGCCGGGTTGGGGCTGAAATAGATCGTGCAGCCCGATTCCAGATGGAAGTTCACATGGCTCAGCAGCACGATCGGACCGCCGCAATACCAGTTGCCGGCCGGCACCACCACGCGGCCGCCACCGACGCGACTCGCGTCGGCGATCGCGGCATTGAATGCGGCGCACGAGTCGTACTGCGTGCCCGTGTAGTCGCACGGCACCATGACGGCCGAGCCGGGGCTTTGCAGGTCGCTGGTCGGATGCGCGGTCTGTTCCGCACCGCCGGTCACCCATGGAATCGTGCCGCCCGGCCACGCGGTCGACGCGATCAACGCGGAGGCGGGCAGTGTGCGCGCGCCGTAGCTCATCACGTGAAAATCAGCGCGGGAGAACATTGAAGAATTGACGTGCGCAAGCCTCCTGAGGATGGCCGTGGCCTGGCCGTCCGGGCCCCAGATCGGGTCCCCGCCGGCAGGGTGGCCGGGTAGTGTCGGAGCTTGACCTCCGGGAGCGGAAGCAATCGGAAACATGGAGTCTGCCGCCGCCGCCGCGCGGCTGGCCGCCAGGAGGCTTGCGCCCGCGGACACGCCAGCAAGGGCTATGAACGCGCGCCGGCCGGGGGAGGTGGGCGCATTGGTATGGGCTTCGGAGAGCAGGGGATCGTCTTGGTCATGCGTTGCCATTTGATTCGTTCTCCTATTTTGTATCACTGAGAGGGTGGCTGAACTTCGATGGCCATGGGCCGCGTGACGACGCTGGTGCGAACGGTAGAGACACAGTTACAGCGAAGAGATCGACCAGTGACTGGCTCGATCACCAGGGATATTGTTGTCAGACGACATGGAGATCGTCAATCAAATTCATCTAGGTGATGTTCCTGGTGCTTCCAGTTACCGCGCATATCTCCGGGTAGCTTACGGTACGGAAAAATTTGTAAGACGACCGGGGGAGGCGCACCGTTCTCCGACATGATCGACCGCGATCCACACGTTGAATTTATGCGTGGAAGATCGATTGTCGAGCCGGGTCGTGCCACGACGAAACAGCCCCGGCAAGTACCTTGCTACCGTATAACCTTATAAGCGCATACGCTATGGCAGACGCGGACTGAACCCGCCCCGGCGCGACCGTGGAATCCGGTCCATCGGTTCGAGCGAAAATCAACGCGCCGACCCGGCCTAACCGCGTGACAGGGTTTGCCGCAGTCCAAATCGAATCGGGACGAAGGAAGGGAGACATGGCTGCCTTTATGAGTAACCAGCTCGACTTCATCTTGTTCTTTTACGGGCTGGCGTTCATCCTCCTCGGCTTCACGTGTTTCGCGATAGCGAGAAGCACGATGGGGGAGAGGCGCACAGCCTGGGGGACGCTGGCCGGGTTTGGCCTGGTGCACGGCCTGGGTGAGTGGCTGGATCTTTGCGCACTGATTGTGGGTGACAGACCCGCGTTCGCTGAAATGCGAACGGCAGTCATGACCCTGTCGTTTGTTCTGTTGCTGGATTTTGCCCGGTTGGAGGCGATCGGACGGGGTCTGCGTTTGCCCGGTCGATGGATCCATGTGCTTCCGGTGACGTTGGTCGCGCTGGTCGGCGTTGCCTACGGCCTGACGCCCGCTAACGTTGCCGCGCGGTATGCCATTGGATTTTCGGGCGCACTCGCGACCAGCCTGGTGTTCGCATCGCAGGCCAGAGGCGCTTCCGGGGCAGCAAAGCGATTTGCCGCTTTCGCGTCCGCGGGTTTCCTGCTGTATGCCGTCGCTGCAGGGATCGTTGTGCCTGCTGCAGCATTCTGGCCTGCGAACATCGTCAACTACGGGGTCTTTTCGAGTCTGACGGGACTCCCTGTTCAACTTGTCCGCGGCTTACTCGCCTGCTGGCTGTCGTTTTCAATCTGGGGCGTCTTCTGCCAGCAGATTGCCGCTGACATGTCTTCAGCGCGGTACACGGCGTATGTGCGCCGGCACCTGGCATGGACACTCGTTGCGATGAGCGCGATTCTGCTGTGCGGATGGACATTGACCGAGTATCTGGGAGGAATCTATCGGCGCAACGTGCAGCAGGAGGCGCGTGCCGACATCGATCTACTCGCCAGCCGGCTGGCAGGCGAGACGGCGACCGTCGAAGGCATGGTAAAGGCGCTGGCCGGATCGCCTTCCGTGCTGCCTTTGCTGCAAGGAGCCGATGCTCGCGACGAGGATGCCGGTCGCGCCACGCTCATTCTCGACGTTGCATCGTCTGGCGCGAGGCAAGGCTACCTATTGGACGCTTCGGGCGCGGTGGTCGCCGCGTCGGACGGGCGAACGATCGTGGCCGGTGGCCAGGATCGCAGCGCCGCATCGTACTTCCGGAAATCGCTAAGCGGCCAAGCCGACTACCAGTTCGTGTTCGACGCCGCGAGTGGCGAACTGGACTACTCCGCAAGCTATCCGATCCGCGAGCCCGATGGAAAGGTGGTTGGGGTTGCGGTGCTGACCAAGTCGCTGGAGGCGTTTGAGACGGATCTCCAGCAATTCGATCGCCCGTATTTCTTTGCGGATCCGCAGGGCGTCGTTGTCATGACGAACCGGCCGGCCGCGCGACTGCGTCACCTTTGGCCGGTTGCCACCGGCAGCCGGTCGCCTCCGTCACCGATCGTGCGCGGTTCCGCAAGGCTTAGCGATCGGCCGATGCTGGCAAAGGAAGTCGTCGACGGCAACTGGACAAACGTGGACGACGACCGCAACTACGTGCGCCGCCGCTTTGTGGGGGAGACCCAGTGGTCGCTGGTCATCCTGAAGCCGACGCGCGAGATCTTTGCGAGCCGCTTTCTTGGCATCGTCATCACGCTGCTCGTGACGATCATGGCGTTAATTTACATGTTAGGAAGGGGGCGCTGGGTTCAAGATGAGATCGAAACGGGCAACCGTATCAGGCTTCAGCAGCAGGCAATCGAACTGGGCCTCCAGGCGAGCACGGACCCGCTAACGGGCTTGTACAACCGGCTGATGCTGGATAAGACGCTCGCCGACGAGATCGCGCGCTCGGATCGCTACCGCACACCGCTCTCGCTGATCCTGTTTGATGTCGACCACTTCAAGCGAATCAACGACAGCTACGGCCACCCCGTGGGTGACAAGGTGCTGGTACACCTGTCGCGGTTCGTGCCCAATCTGCTGCGCAAGAACGATTTCCTTGCTCGCTGGGGCGGGGAGGAGTTTCTGGTGCTGGTACCGGGGGTGTCCGGCTCCATGGCGTTTCAAGCCGCGGACAAGCTGCGTGATGCGATTGGCCAGGACGTGTTCGGAGAGGTGGGATCGGTCACGTGCAGTTTCGGCGTGGCTGAATATGAGGCAGGCGAATCGGCGGTGGAACTCATCGCACGGGCCGACGGTGCGCTGTATCGCGCAAAGGCGAACGGTCGCAATCAGGTCGTGTTGGCTCCGCAACCCGGTATGAGCCACGCTGCGCCCGCGTCGGCGAACTCCCTGTAGCGCTAGTGATGAACGTCAATCGCTGCGCTGCCCGCATGGGGCGAAGCTGTCGTGAGGTATGCAGACTGTTTATGCTGGCCTAGATGCGCTGCGGCAACGACATTGCAAAAAAGTCGGTCGCGCGGCGCACGCGGGCCGGTACATACCGACGCTTTGGCCAGATGAGACTGACATCTCTAACATCTTCGATGAATTTGCCGAGTATCGGGACGACGTCCGGATGCCGGAGTTCATCGGTGAGAGATGCCTTAGTAAACAGACCAATTCCAACACCGGCCAGAACCCCGGTTCGGATCGTTTCGACACTGTTGGATGACAGGTTTCCGCGAACGGTTACGCTGAATCGACCGTCCGGGCCGACGAACGGCCAATCCGCCGACTCCGCCAAGCCTCCATACAAAAGGCAATTGTGATTGACGAGTTCGCGCGGTGTCCTGGGTATTCCGTGGCGCTTGAAATACAGACGGGATCCGACGCAGACGAGGGGTGTGGTGGCGATGCGTTTGACGACCGCGTCGGCATCATCGACGCGACCGACACGAATGGCCAGATCGATCCGATCTTCCACCATGTTCCGTACGAAATCCGACAGCACGACATCGACCTGAAGGCCGGGGTTGACCGACAGCAGATCGGGTATCAGCGGGAGCACGTGAAGGCGGCCGAAGGTCGAGGCCGCGGCGATCCTGAGCGGGCCCGACACATTGAGCGTGCTGCTCGTCAGCTCGCTGTCGGCTTCATCTATTTCGTCGACCAGCGGTTTTGTCCGGTCGTAGTATCGCTGCCCCTGATCGGTGAGGGTGACGCTGCGCGTGCTTCGATTCAGCAGCATGACGCCAAGGCGCTTCTCGAGCGAACCGATGGCCTTGCTGATGGCGGACTGTGAATCGCCGGTTCTGCGCGCCGCAGCGGAAAAACCGCCCGCTTCGACCACGGCGATGAAGGCGCTCAATTCATGAAACCGATCCATTACCGTCCCTGGTTGGGTCAATCATTGGCGAAATTGCATGATTGTCACTAGCGTCCAATTAATTCTATCGAAGAATAGATCTTATGAAAATTACCCTGATTATCATTGCCGGCGCGGGCAATTACGATCCTTCTGTCACTCACGAACAGACAGAAGGTTTCAATGTCATCTCTTGCAGGCAAGACCGCCGTCATTAGCGGCGGAACGACCGGTATCGGTCTCGCTATTGCGCAGCGGTTTGTCACCGAAGGCGCACATGTGTTCATCTTTGGCCGTCGGAAAGCCCAGCTGTACGAGGCCGCTGAACGGATCGGACGCACCGTCACCGCCATTCAGGCCGACGCCGCGAAGCTCGACGACCTCGACCGTGTCGCCGCGGCGGTAAGGGCCGAAAAGGGCGTCGTCGACATCGTCGTGTCGAACGCGGGCTATACGGAGCAGGCCTCGATCGACACGCTCACCCCTGCGCATTTCGATAAGGCATTCAATCTCATGGCCCGCGGCCCCGTCTTCCTCGTGCAGAAGCTGCTGCCGATGATGAAAGGCCAAGGCTCAATCATTCTGGTTTCGTCGGCCATGCACGTGATGGGCATTCCCGGCCACACCGCCTACGCGGCGACCAAGGCGGCTTTGCGTTCCTATGCCCGCACCTGGGCCGCGGAATTCAAGGATCGCGGCATTCGCGTCAACATGCTAAGCCCCGGCGTCACCGACACGCCCATTCTCGACTCGCAGTCGGCGACACGCGATGAACTGGTAAACATGTACCAAAGCATGGTGCCGCTCGGTCGACTTGCTCGCGCCGGGGAGATTGCCAGCGCGGCGCTCTTCCTCGCGTCCGACGAGAGTTCGTACGTGACGGGTGCGGATCTGATGGCCGACGGTGGCATCGGCCAGGTCTGAAACCGGCAGGTCTCAGACACGGCCTCTCGATACAAAGGGGATTTCAATGAGCTACGCAATCATCGGGCTTGGCAAGATCGGCACGGCCATCGCCTCCGCATTCGCTGGTCAGGATATCGAAGTAGCGGTGGCCGGCAGGCGCCCGCTGGAGGCGATCGCGGCGCAGATCGGCCCATCGCTCGTCCCCCAGCGGATTGAGGATGCGGTCAAGGCCGATGTGGTGATCCTCGCGGTCCCATTCGCCGCGCATCGTGACATCGGGCGGGCCGCCGAAGACTGGCAAGGGAAGATCGTAGTCGACGCCACCAATGCGTTCGGCGTGCCTCCGGAGGCGCTGGACGGGTTGCCCTCGAGCGCCGTCGTGGCCAACGCATTTCCGGGTGCGAAGGTGGTGAAGGCATTCAATCACCTCGCAGCGGCCACCTTGGCGCAAGGGCCGAAGACACCGGGTGGAGGCCGGCGGGTCGTGTTCGTCTCCAGTGACGACGATGCGGCGAGCGCCTCGGTGGCGGCGCTTGTCGACCAGCTCGGCTTCGCGCCGATCGAACTGGGGAAGATCGGCGAGGGCGGTCTGCTCGTCCAGGCACGAGGCAATACGTGGGCCCAACTTATTTTCCAGGACCTGGCCAGGTTCGACTAATCGAAGTAGCGGGGAGGGGGGTATAGCCATCGTCACCGGCGCGGCGTGCATCCTCGTCGCGGCCTGTCCAATGGCTGGGCTCCCGAAATCAGCGGGAATTCATCGTTGCGCGGAGAGATGGACTCAGCGTGATCAGCGGAGCTGCTCGTCGATCGTCCGCGTCAACGGCGACTCGACATCGCCCGTGTGCTTCGTCTGCACGGGCTCGATCAGCACGATCCAGCATTCGCGTTCCGCAACCGGATTGTGCAACGTCCCTCTTGGCACCACGTGCATCGAACCCGCAGGTAGCTCGACGATACGCCCGCCTTCGTATTCGATTTTCAGATGGCCGCGCACGACAAAGAATAGTTCGTCTTCCTGTGCATGGTCGTGCCACACAAGCTGTCCGTGCACTTTCGCAATTTTCACGTATTGATCGTTGACGCGCGCGACGACTTTCGGCGACCAATATTCGACCACGTCGCCGAACGCGGCTTCGAGGTCGAACGATTCGGCAAACGGATGGATTCGCATGGTTATCTGAGCGACAGGACGGATTTAAATGAACAGCCTTTGCAGCCGACCGGGTTGGGCGCGACGATACTGGTCTGGCGCGCTGACTTGGGCGCCGAAGTGGGCGGCAGCGTGCCAGGGCCAACGAGGGTCGAATAGCACGGCGCGGGCGAGCGCGATCAGGTCGGCGTCTCCCGTGCTGAGAATGGATTCGGCTTGCTCGAATTCGGTGATCAGGCCGACGGCGATGACCGGGAGGGTGGTTGCCTCTTTCACCGCCCTCGCAAAGGGAACCTGGTAACTGGGCCCGAGCGGAATTTGCTGGGCCGCACTAGAACCGCCGCTTGAGACATTGATCGCGGCGCAGCCTCTAGCCTCCAGTGCCTGGACAAATGTGATCGTGTCCTGAATGGACCACCCATCTTCCATCCAGTCCGTCGCGGACACCCGCATCGTAACTGGGCGATCGTGCGCAAATGCGTCTCGCACGGCGTCAAAAACCTCGAGCGGAAAGCGCATGCGGTTTTCCACCGAGCCGCCGTACTCGTCGTCCCTGCGGTTTGAGAGGGGCGAGAGGAACTGATGGAGCAGATAGCCATGCGCGCCAAGAATCTGAATGAAGTCCAGTCCAAGCGTCGAGGCACGTCGCGCTGCGGTCGCAAAGGCGTCGCGGATCGCTGCCAGACCATCGCGATTGAGGGCGGTGGGCGGCGTCTCGCTGGCCGCAAAAGCGACCGGGGAGGGACCCACCGTGCTCCACCCGTTTGCGTGACCGGGCGGAATCTGAGCACCGCCCTCCCATAACTTCTGCCGGGACGCTTTTCGGCCCGCATGGTTGAGCTGGATTCCAACCGGAATGTCGGACCACCGCCGAACGCCGCGCAGCACTCGCGCGATCGAGACCTCGCACTGATCCGAATAGAGCCCCACGTCGCCATAACTGGTGCGTCCGTCGGGGGTGACAGCCGTCCCTTCAATGGTTAGCGCGGCCGCGCCCGAAACCGCCAGTTGGCCGAGGTGAATCAGGTGCCAATCGCTCATCTGCCCGTCTTCGGCCGAGTACTGGGCCATCGGAGCGATCACAATACGATTGGCTAATTTTAGGTTGCCGACTTGTGTCGGCGTGAACAGCATGGGGTGACTCATAACAACTCCGTGCGACGCGTGCTGGTGCCGTCTACGTTTTCTGGATTCCGAGTGCCGGTTGTCCCGCCACTCATGACGGCGCCGATGCCTGCGAGAGTGGACATGGAAAGCCTTTGTCTACTGATGAGCGATAGAGACAGGGTAACTGCCGTTCACCGAAATGATAATAAGCAGTACTTTCATAAGATTGATTCTTCAAAAGAATAGATCGCCAAGGCTGGCTTCTACGGGCGAGTAAATCTCTCTGCATGCGGGCACACACAACCTGATACGGCAAGTGGACGGGCTGACACGATTACCTCCAGGTCGGAATGATGGATGCGGCGAGCAGCGCACCCATCGCAAGATTGAGGATGCGCCAATGAAGCGGTGTGTAGAGAAGACGTGCGAGCAGAATGCCCAGCGCGCACCACAGTGCGAGCGAGATGCATGCGGCCAGACCAAACGCTGTGCCGAGCAGCAGCGCGAGCCGGTTCGGGCTGCTAGCGAGCAGGGCAAAGGAAGCCGCGGCGCCCACCGTCATCGCCCAGCTTTTCGGATTGAGCCATAGAAGCAGGAAAGCGCCCACCAGTGTGACTGGCCGCGCGGGGCCGTCGCCGGCGTTTGGCGGACCACTACGCGCAATACGCGATGCGAGCCACAGCAGATACGCGGAACCGAGTGCTCGTACGGTCGTCCGCAGTATGGGCATCGCCAGCAGTAGCCTACCCAACCCCAGCGCAGCAACGGCAGCGAGCGAGGCGAGCGCGAGCGCGATGCCGAGCATCAGCGGAATCGAACGCGCAAAGCCGAAGCGCCCGCCAGACGCGGTCGCGAGCATGGTGGCGCCGCCAGGCGTGAGGGTCGCGACAGCGACGAACAGAAAAAGCGGCCGGATCGAGTTCATCGGTACACGTCCAAATGATGGTGCCCTTGCACTGTACGGACTGCCTCTGCATCAGAAAAGGCAATAATATTGATGAAACTCATTAAGCGACCTAATGTGTCAACGATCCGTAATCTCGACCTCGATCTGATCCGCACCTTTGTCACCGTCGCGGAGAGCGGCAGCGTGACGGTCGCCGCGAATCTGCTGCACATGACGCAAGGTGCCGCGAGCCAGCAGATCAAGCGCCTCGAAGATCGCCTGGACTGTCTGCTGTTTGTGCGCAAGGCGCGCAAGCTGGAGCTGTCGCGCCACGGCGAGCAGCTGCTCGTCAAGGCGCGACAGATGCTGCGACTGAACGACGAAATCTGGGCCGACATGACCGCTGAGTCGCTGCGCGGTAGCCTGCGTGTTGGTGTGCCCTACGATCTCGTGACACCGCTCGCGTCCGCGATGAAAGCATTCGCCGAAGCGCATCCGCACGTGGAGATTTCGCTCGAGTGCGCGGCGTCGCTGGAACTCTGCGAAGCGGTTGATAACGGACGCGTGGACATGTCGTTGGTCGAATGCCTTGCCAGTGAGGCCGAAGGGGAAGTGATCCGCATTGAGCCGCTGGTGTGGGTGACGGGTCGCGGTAGCGATGCATGGGAGAAGCGGCCGTTGCCGCTGTCGATGGTGGACGAACGCTGCGCGTTCCGTCCGGTCGTGCTTGGCGCGCTTGCGGACGGGAACATTCCGTGGCGCACGGTGTTCGAGAGTGGAAACATCGAGGCGACAGCCGCAACGGTGCGCGCGGGTCTCGCGGTCACGACCTGGCTCGTCTCGACGGTGCCGCCCGATCTGGAAGCGATGGTGCCTCGTGCAGCTGGCTTGCCTGCACTGCCGCCGTTCGCGATTTGCCTTCGATTGCCCTCGACGGTGCAGCCGGCGGCGCTGGAATTCGCGCGCTACATCCGCGAATCGCTGTCGCATGACACTGCGATCGCACCGTCGCGGCTCTCGGTGCTCGCCTGACGTGAGGATGGGAAGGGCCGTTGCAGGTCCGCCTTGGCGGGTAGCAGCGCTCCGGGCTACCCAAACGTCAAAGCTGCGAATCGAGCAACGCGACAGCGCGCTCCAGCAGCTTTTCGAGGAGTGGACGGCGGCGCCAGTCGTCAAGCGTGATGCGTTTCGCGCGGGCGACGTCGCCGTCGAAAATCGCCGTCTGCTGGCGCGCGAAACCGCGGTCGTAGATATTGAGGTTGGCCTCGTCGTTGAGCTTGAACGAGCGGCTGTCGAAGTTCGTTGAGCCGACCGACGCGAGATACTCGTCAACAATAATCAGCTTGCAATGGAACATCGTCGGCTGGTACTCGTACATCTCAACGCCCGCCGCGAGCAAGTCGCCCCAGCACGCGCGCGACGCCTCCCGCACCGTGTGGGTGTCGATGCGCTTGCCGGGCGTGATGATGCGCACCTTCACGCCGCGCTTCGCGGCCTCGACGATCGCGTTGATCGTCAGCTTGTCCGGCACGAAGTACGCGCTCGACAAGTGGATGGAATGCGTCGCGGCGGTGATTGCCATGAGGTACATCAGTTGCATGTCGTCGCTGCCGCCTGAGGGCGAACTGCTGAACATGTGCGCGAGGCCGTCGCCCGCAGCGTCGATTTCCGGAAAGTATTGCGGGCCGTGCAGCACATTTCCGGTCGCCTTGACCCAGTTGTCCATGAAGACGGCCTGCATCTGTCCGACCGCCGGGCCTTCGATGCGAAAGTGCGTGTCGCGCCAGTGCTTCTCGTTCTGCGCGTGCCCGGTCCATTCGTCGGCGATACCCACGCCGCCGGTGAAGCCGATGCGGCCGTCGATCACGAGCAGCTTGCGGTGCGTGCGGTCATTCAAGCGGCCAAGACCCGTCCAGTGCGGCTTGTGATACTGGATGACTTCCGCACCCGCGTCGCGCAGCATCCGCAGATAGCGCTTGTCCATCTTCGACGAGCCGACCCAGTCGAGCAGCACGTGCACCCCGATTCCCGCACGCGCCTTGTCGGACAGCGCACGCGCGATTTCCTCGCCGATCGCGCCCGACCAGTAAATGAAGGTTTCGAAGGTGATCGTATGCCGCGCAGAGCGGATTCCCTCCAGCATGGACGGAAAAATCTGGTCGCCGTTCACGAGCACCTCGAAGCGGTTGCCGCCGACGACGGGCGGCCCGAGCAGCAGCCCCATCGAGCGGATGAACTGCGGACTGTCACTTGGGTACAACCGTTCGATCTTGTGCTCGATCTTCTTTTCGCCGCTCGTCAGGTTTGCGATCAGCAGCACGACGACCAGCGTCACCACGACCGTTAAGACAATCAGGGCCATCGTCGGCATGCGCGGGCCTCGCGTAGCGGACATTCATCCGAAAGCGTTAGTGTACGGGCGTTCGGCGCGCATTTCGAAATCGGCACGCACTGCGTACAATACGCGCCACCGTTTACGACTGAGGGGCACTATTACATGGCAATGAAAAAGACCGACCTTGAAAAGAACAAAGCGCTCAAGTTATCCCACTCGATGAAGCAGACGCGCTCCGAGCGCTTCGGCAAAGGCGTGGCTGAAACGCAGCTGGACCGGCGCGAGCAGCGAAAGCTGGATCAGGCGAAAGGGCTCGTGCCGTTTGCGTGCAAGCTCAATAGCGAGTTGCTAAGCGTACTGAAGGAACGCGCGGCGACTCACCCGGATGGGATGACCGGCTTGCTGGACGAGTTGCTGCGTCGAGGTCTTGCAGCAAGCGATAGCAATCTCTGAGCATCGCCAACGGGACAACCGGGCTGACACCGGGAAATTCCGGTTGCGAGGGGCGGCGGTTCGTCCACGTCAGGTGCGGCGGGCGGTCGGCGATCGAGGCATACCGCGTTCTCTGGTTGACAGGGTTCAAGGCCGGCGGCGTCGGCCTCGTTCTCAACCACGATTCGCGGAACATCGTCGACGCGCCGAAGTATGGGTAGTACTTCAACCTGGACAAGATCGCCTATCGTCAGGCCCTTGAAGGCAGCAGCAATTTCAGCGTGTACCGAGCCGACTACAGGCCGTTCCGGAGCCACGGCGACGGCAATGTGTTTGCAACGCGACGGCGCGCCCTCGATGCGTTCACATCGCTCTCTAGCACTTCGCCGCCGTACTCTTCGCGTCGGAGTGTCCGTGCAGTTCAGGCGCCGTCGCGCTGCCGCCGTGCTCGTCGAGATACTTGCACGCGCTGACGATATCGCGTGCGAGGATCATCGCCACGTTGTGGTTGATGTGCGGCCGCACCACCACCCGCAGACTCCTGACCTCCTGCGCATCGGGCGGCATCGAATACGCCGAGAGCACCCAGCCCTTTTCGCGCACCTTGTTCGATACGTCGAACTCGTTGAACTTCTTGACCTTCGGATCTAGCGTGACCGCAACCACCGGTATGCGCTGCGTCTCGTTCATAATCGTGAAGTAGCCGCTCTTCACGAGTTCGTCGCGCAGGGCCACGGCGTTCGCGAGCGTGTGCGTCATCCCGCGCTTGTAGCCGTCGAAACCAAGGCGCAGGAACTGGTAATACTGGACGGCGATCGGCGCGGCGTTGCGGCTGAAGTTGAGCGTCGCCGTCGGCATTTCGCCGCCGAGGTAGTTCACATAGAAGATCAGATCCTCGTTGAACACCTTGCGCTCGCGGAACACGACCCAGCCGAGCCCCGGCGGCGTGAGCCCGAACTTGTGCCCCGACGCGTTGATCGACTGCACGCGCGGTAGCCGGAAGTCCCACTTGTAGTCGGGGTAGAGGAACGGGTTCACGAAGCCGCCCGATGCGCCGTCGATATGCATCGGAATCGAGATGCCGGTCTTCTTTTCGTAGGCGTCGAGCCAGTCGTGGATTTCCTGGATGTCGTCGTCTTCGCCTGTGAAGGTCTGCCCGGCGATTGCCACCACGGCGATCGTGTTCTCGTCGACGTACTGCTCGAGACGCTCCGCAGTGAGGCGGTAGTTGCCCGGCTTGAGCGGCACGATGCGCGGCTCGACGTCGAAATAGCGCAGGAACTTCTTCCATACGACCTGCACGTTGCCACCCGTCACCATGTTCGGCCGGGTCGCGTCCTTGCCCGCCTTCTCGCGCGCCTGCCGCCAGTTCCACTTGTGCGCGAGCCCGGCGAGCATGCAGGCTTCCGACGAGCCGATTGTGGCCGTGCCATACGGCTCGACCCCTTTCGGGCCATTCCACAACTGATGCAGCCACTTGACCATGCGCGTTTCCATCGCGAACGCCTGCGGATACATGTCATGGTCGATGTAGTTCTTGTACATGTTGCGCTTGGCGACCTCGACCGCTTCCGGCTCCGCAAAGGTCGTCACGAACGACGACATGTTGAGCATCGGATTGGCGTCGGTCCATTCTTCGCTGACGACCAGCGCCGCGGCTGCGCGGGCCGAAATGCCGGACTTCGGAAACTCGTTCTCCGGAACCGCGAAGTTGAATTCGTCGTAGGGCGTGACTTTCTCGACAGGTATGGCCATTGCCTTTCTCCTGAGCATGCGGGTGGGACGAGGGAAGCTGGCTAGAGCGCCCTGGTCTTGTCGAGCTTCTTGCCGGATTCGGCGTTATACCGCTCGACATATTGAATCGCGTAAAGGGAAGCCGGACATGCGGACCGGGTAGGTCAGGTCATGAGCATCACCATGACCATGCCCCAGATCGTGAGCAATGTGTTGCCGACTGCATAGGTGACCGTGTAGCCGAGACCCGGCACCTGGCTCTTCGCCGCGTCGCAGATCATGCCGAGCGCGGCCGTGGTCGTGCGCGCGCCGGCACAGATGCCGAGCAGGATCGCGGGATGAAACCTGAAGATGTACTTTGCGACAAACATGCCGACGATGAGCGGCACGGAGGTCGCGACGATACCCCATAGAAACAGGCTCACACCCAGTTGCTGGAGGCCTCTCACGAACCCTGGCCCCGCCGTGAGCCCGACGACCGCGATGAACACGTTCAGACCGACCGAGTTCATGAACCAGATGGTCGGCTCCGGGATACGTCCGAAAGTTGGATGAATCGCACGGAACCAGCCGAACACGATGCCCGCGATCAGCGCGCCGCCCGCCGTCGACAAGGTGATCGGGATGCCCGCCGCCTTGATGACCACGGCGCCCACCAGCGCGCCGAGCGTGATGGCGAGGCTCGCGAACGCGATATCGGCCGTGTTGCTCGGCCGGTCGAGCACGCCGATCGACTTCGCGGCGGCGGCGGTGTCCTGCGTGCGGCCGACGAGCGTCAATGTGTCGCCGCGATACAGCTTCGTGCTCGGCAGAACCGGAATCTGAGTTTCCGTCGCGCCGCGCTTGATCTTGCGCAGAAACACGCCGCGCGCCGCCGGCAAGCCCGCGAGTTCCTGCAGCGTCTTTCCGTTGACGTCCTTGCTCGTCACGAAGACGTCGACGCCTTCCACCGGCACCGCCAGCAGATCCGCATCTTCCACCTCGAGGCCTTTCGGTCCGAGCAGCTCGACGAGGTGCTCGCGGCGTCCCGCAACGGCGAGCACGTCGCCTGCCTTGACCACGTCCTCGAGTTTTGCATCCTGCACCGTGCCCCCGCGCCTGATGCGCTCGACAAAAAGCCGCGTGCCGCTCAGTGCCGTCGACTCGGCCTGCCCTACCGTGCGACCGACGATCGGGGCGCCTTCCGGGATCCGATACGCGCGCAACTCGTAACGATGCCAGGCTTGCCCGGCGCCACCCAGGTCCGCCGCGCCGCCGAGCGTCGCTTCATATTCCTTGCAGGCTGCGACGAGGTCGATGCCGAGCAGCTTTGGCCCGATCATCGCGAGAATGATGGCCGAGCCGATCGTGCCGAAGATGTAGGTGACCGCGTAGGCGGTGGGCATCGCGTCGAGCAGCGTCTTCGTCTCGCTGGCGGGGAGGCCCAGGCGGTTCATGGCGTCGGTGGCGAGGCCCATCGATGCGGAGATGGTCTGCGAGCCGGCGAAGAGGCCGGCCGCGGAACCCACGTCATAGCCCGCGATCTTTGCCGCCGCCAGCGGCACCGCGAGACACAGCACGCATTGCACGACAGAAAACAGCGCCTGAGGCAGTCCGTCCTTTGCGATGCCACGAACGAATTGCGGGCCGACCCCATAGCCCACGGCGAACAGGAACATCAGGAAGAAAACAGACTTCACGTTCGACGAGATCGTGATGCCGAGCTGCCCGATCGCGATGGCGGCGAGCAGCGTGGCCGTCACCGCGCCGAGGCTGAATCCCTTATAACTTTTTCCTCCGACCCAATACCCGATTCCCAGCGAAAGAAAGACTGCGATCTCCGGATAGCTTCGTAGTGTTGCTGTAAGCCATGACATACGCACCCCTTTTAGGTGATCCCACGACGAGAGGACATTTTTACGAGCGCTTTTGAAACTGACTTTGGCACTACTGGGACAGGACCGGTCCGTTCTGGTCGCGAAGCTGTGCGAATACGGGTGCGATCGAACCCGCCGTCACGCCGATAAATCGAAACGTCACCGCCCCCGCCGCACTCCTTGCGCACGGTGGGCGCCCAGGTCTGCGTCTGACCTTTTGCGGTCGCCACCAGCGTTGCCTTGCGGCTGGTCTGCGGACCGCTTCTACGTGTCGTGCGGGTGACCGAGCGGGTGATCGAGACCGGGTTACCGATTCCCGTATCGCTTAAAGGCAGCGACTCTGCATCTTTCTTCGAATTGAATGCGGTCGGCGTGTGTCCAACGTCCGAACCCAGCGGCGTACGCCTGCTCCCCGCGCATACGATGAACGTGAGACGGCCATGAAGAAACGTCCGCTAACGCTTAAGCAAACCACGCCAAAGCATGTCGACGTCGATCCGGCCAACGCCTGGCACCGCTATGGGACATAGTAGGATTGGGCGTCCGGCAGAAGCAATTGGACCAAGGTCCCATTCCACGCAAGCCAGCTCGCGAGCACGCTGAACGCGATGGCGGTAACAGGACGTGAATTACCTGAGTCAAGACGCATCGTAACGTCGGCACGAACGACATTACCCTGCAACGGTTTAATCACGACTGCATCGGTTTGGTAGCGAAGCGGTTATCAAACCTTTCCGATAGGCCGGTCGAGTCATAGAGTGGTATTGCCCCGTTTAACCCGTCGAATGCCATGCTCCCTTAGCAGGTCGAGGGGTGCTCTCATCAGGGAGGGGTTGAACCAGCACACATAGATGGATGCACGGGACTCGCCACCACTTCAATCCGGATATCGCTCGAACCTGATGAACATCTCGCACTTCTGCATCAACCGGACCGATCGTTCGATACACTCCGCCAGCATCTCGCGGTCGATACCGGGAGTCACCATGCGACATCTTCTGATTGTCGCCCTATGGATCCCCTCAAGCGCATGCTTTGCTGCGTCGAATTGCGATCAGGTAAAAAACAATTGTGTGGAGTCCTATAAAGGCAATGTCAAGGCATGCGGCGATTCCGCGGATCGGCGTGCGGGTATTTGTCGGGCAGCGGCATATAACAAATACATCGAGTGCCTCAGGGCTGGCGGCTGCGACGAATAGGGGCTCATGCACCGCACGAAAGCGACAGCGCCCGGGCGACACCACTGAAAGAGACGATCGGGTGAGGAGCTTTCAGCGAACCATGCCTGGCGACTCAAGGTACCCGAACGAAGCGCGACCCCATCAACGAGACCGCCGCTGCGCTCAAATGTTCAGCCGCGAGACCTTGGTTCCCGACAGCGAGACGTCTCCCATCAAGCCGGCGTTGGTCAGCACGATCGCATTCACCGGCGCGGTTGCCGTTGTCGTATCAAGTGCACCGTTCGCGCCGACCTTCAACAACGCGACCGATCCTTCTCCCCCGGCCGACCAGCCTTTGGAATGACGAAAGCTGTTGAGCGCATCCTGCGTCATGAACAGGAAGATGACCGCTTTCGATTGAGCACCTGCCTGCAAGCCGAATGACCCTGATACCGTGCTGTAATAACCGACGGACTTCCCGCCGACACGCAATGCGCCCTCGCCGTACTCGCCGCCAGCGACGAAGCCAACTTTGATCACCGATGGAAACACGAGCACGCCGTTCGCCTTGGAGACCAGTTCCCTGGAACCCTCGACGTTCGCGTACAGCTTCGACAAGGTCGCTTGCACCTTGGCATCGATCTCGCTGCGCTTCGACGCATTGGACTCGTTGGCAGCAGCAACGCTAATCGCACCGGGTGAAGCGATGAGCACAAGACCGGCGGCAAGCCCAGCAGCGCCGGTCTGTAGAAAGCGTCTTCTTTGCATTATGACCTCCGTCGTGATTCGAGACCTGACCTGCAGCGCCGCTCTCGCGGGTCGCCGGCGTACCGAGGGGGATTCATGCGTCAGAGATAGTCCCCGCTAGCCTACTGGTTGGCGCCAGGCTGTACGGATATGGCGATCGCCTCCGTGTATACGACCTTCACCTGATCGCCCTTCCGGATGTTTTTCATCTGTTCCGGATCCTCCACGATCACGTCCACCGTATTACCTTTAGGCCCCTTCAACGTGACGGATTTCGCTTTTGCATTGACGGAGACGACATCTGCGATCACCGTCACCTCATGCCCAACGGTGCCACCAGGCTTCGCGCCAGGTGCTGTCCGCTCCTCTATCAGCCGCTGCGTCTCGGAACGCGGGCCGCTCGTTTTCTCGAGACTAAGCGAGATCGCTCTCTTGTATTCAGTTGTGACGATATCACCAACCTTTAGTTGGTCCAGATTGCGTGCCTCCTCGCCGACCTCAACTTCGAACACCTTACCTTTCCCATCCTTCAGTGTTACGGTCCGGGTATCTCGCTCAATGGCCACGACCGTCGCCGTTACAGTGGCCGTTGCCGCTACCGTCGCCTGACCCGGTGCTTTTGTGACATCCACAGAGGTTTGTGGCTGAGCATACGCCAGCTGTGCCGCCATGGTGACGGCCACCGTGAACAGCAATTTTCCAAGCATCATCCTTGCGCTCCTGAGATAAGTCGTCCGCAGTCCGTCCGTGAGCACTGCCACTCCCTGAATCCTGCTGCCGGCGCACTCGACTTCAGGCTACTCGCTGCGTTGCGCAGGCGATATTGGACCTTGGTCCAATCGGCCGTGCGGCATTGATAGCAGCGTGCTCGGCGCCCCATACGCCGATCGTAGCTGCGTGAGATGCGTTCCTGCGGCACCAGAAATCGCCGCACGCACACACAACCGCTTTCGTTCGAGGAAGCGGCATCTGTGTGGATGATGTACATGACTGCGTATCCTGATCGCCGAGGAACTCTCGGCGTCCGATACCGCATCGCTGGATCGCAGCAAAAGGCGCACGGAAAAGATCCGCGCGGCGCTTGGTGGCGCGGCGAACATCAGGAAGCTGGATGCGCTTGCGGCCGAGTCATTGCTTGCGTATTGTGAGTGGCAGATCGATGGTTCTAACCATAAATCTCGCCAGCAAGTTGTCTCACGAATCAACCCATGCATTGCGGCCACACCTATTCGGTTTCCTGGGGTGCGGGAGCTTCAGGCACGAAGATCTGGACACGGTTTCTGCCGGCGCCCTTCGCACTGAATAGCGCGGCGTCGGCGCGCTCTTGCGCGGGCACCAGACCGGCTTCGCTCTCGCTGTAGATGGCGATGCCGATACTGACAGTCTGCGAGATCGTTTGCCCGGACTCCAGAACGACCGGCGTATTCTGGAGAGTAGTGCGGATACGTTCGGCGACCACACGTGCCTGTTCCAATGAGGTGTCCAGCAGGATCGCAGCGAATTCTTCCCCACCAAGCCGTGCGGCAAGATCGGTTTCCCGCAATGCGCCTTCGAATATCCGTGCGACGACCTGCAGAACGCGATCGCCGGCGGCATGGCCCTAGGTGTCGTTGACGCGTTTGAACAAATCCAGATCGAGCGCAAGAACCGACAGAGGATTGTGTCGCTGCCGGGCATGTTCGACCGCTATTTGCGCTGCCCTCTCGAAGTAGCGTCGGTTAGCGAGCCCCGTGAGTGCGTCGAAGTCCGCCTCGGCGCGCAACTGCTTGAGCAACTGCTGCTGATGGGTGACATCGACCAACATAACCAGCAGCGGCCCGGATGTCGCTGCCTTCCCTATCAACTCAAGCCGCGCGCATTCCACCAGCATGTACCGCGTTCCATCAAGCGTAAGCATGGGAATGGCGTCTTCCGAACGGATCTTGCGCGCCTCCGACCAGTTCGCGGCATCGACAAAGAGTCGGGGAAACGACTGTCCCGCGCCGGCTACGGCGCCGAATACCGCGAGTAGCGCTTCGTTGGCCAACAGGATTTTTTCCGTGACGTGGTCCAATACGGCAATTGGCGTGGGCACGTTTTCTACGATGGTCGACACCGTGCTCGCGAAGCCGAGGACCCGGTCATGCAGTTCGCGCTCGCGGCGGATCAGCCACATGCCACCTACCAGCATCACCACCACGACCGCAGCCGCGCCGACGTTGATGTAAAGGCTACGCCAGAGGCTTGTCCGGTAACCGCTAACCGCATTGCCGACCGTCAGCTTCCAGTAGTCGGGCGTCAGTCCCGTTGCGATCTTGCGGGTGGATACCAGACGGTCGACGCCGTCGATCCGCGAGCGTACATATTGGGTTGTGGCCGTCGGCCCCGTACGCGCCACACCCTCATCGGCCATGACCTGACCAACGGAAAGCTGTTGGGGCATATGACTGCGCATGACAACGCGATTCCCGCTGTCCCTCAGGAGCACAGCGGTATCGGGTGCCAGCTCCACGCCCTCGAGCAGAAGGCGTTCGAAGGTAACGACCATGATAATGATCGCGTCGAATTGTGCTGCCCGATTCCGGTGTCCCTTCGCGACCACAAGCGCGCCCCGCTGTCCCCACGGGACGGGTTGCATCAGAGTGATGGAAGGGTTCGCGCGAACCTCGGCGATAAACTCGCCAAGCGGTGGCACTTCATTGATGATTGCTGGGCGGGAACTGGCGAGCAAATGCCCATCCGACGGATCGAAATCGAACACCCCGACTAATGTGCGCCTTAAAGGATTCTCAAACGCATCGATCAGGCTGGCAAGTGTGGTGTCCGTCAGCGTGCCGGCCTCGAGTAGCCTCTCCATTGCGAACGTCATCGCATTGACGTCACGAAGCTGGTCCGCAACACGTCCGCAATCAGTGCAGTCTGCACATCCAGCCGCCGGGCGGCCAGTTCATCGCCCGCACGAAAGTCATGCCACGACTGCCACGCGTTCATCAGGATATTGACAGCCACGAGCAGGGCCAGGACGGGTAACGCCCGCCGAAGCAGTGACTTGTCGGGAACTCGATCGATCGACCAGTTCACGGCTGCGCTGATTGAACGCTTCATGATTCCCGCCAGTCCGCCTGGATCCTGCCGTTTATCATAGGAAAACGGCGACCGTTACGCCATGCGTTCCGGAAACGACGCTCTGCGTTAGCGGGTGGCCGAAGAGTTCGTTGCCGATGTCGGCGAACAGGAACGGTGCACCTGGTGTCGAACCGCCAGCTTGGGTCAGCACCGAGACCACATCCTCTGCTCATGGGCGTCGCCCGGCTTCAATGGCAAGTGCTTCACGGCTGAAGGTATCTGCTGGAGATACGGACCATCACTACAAGGTGCATGTCGACTTCTGCCGCTCGGGCAAGCCTACGGATATCGTCCGCGTTTCATCGCCATACTCCGTTTACGTTGGCGAGGATTGTTCCGAAGCACCAAGACTCATTTCTGTCCAGGGCAGCATCGTGCTAAGGCTTACCAATGGACGGGCGATGCGTCAGTCGCGTAGCGTTAAGAGTCATTCGATGCCTGCCCTCGTTCACATGGTGGTGAGCGTGCGGCGACACGTGCGGGCAGGCGTCAAATAATAAGCGCTAACGATCGCAGTCCAATGCAATCTACATGTACGGCTTGCGCTTCGCAAAATCACGACCGCCGGCACGCGACCCGAAGGGGACTTCTGACGTTCGCGTTACGACGTCCGTTCGTATTCCGGTTTCGGTCATTCAAGTCTCTGCAGGAGTGACAGGCATTGATGCTCGAAAATGTCGGGTCTCACCGACAGTGCTGAGCCTTAACGTCAAGACAGCACTTGCGGCAGTAGATGCAAATATCGCTAGTCTTGTCTTTTTGCATGCCACTTGGCGACACCAATGCAAACGCTAACGGCACCCTCGATTGCAAGGCCGATCGCCAAATGCAGGTCGGAGCTAAGGAGTTGCGCGAATCGAACCGGGTCTACGGCGCGGAGTGCAGCGCTGTACCTCAACTTAATGACGCCGGTAGCTAATTCGATCTGCCTGTTAGCAGCAAAGTAACCGGCTAGAACCAGCGCGCCAAGTTCGCAGCTGATCCAGATCGTGCGCACAGACGCGAGCGCATCCACCCTGGTGTAAACAGATCCATCACCTCGCCTGATAAAGGTGACTTCGTTATCGCCGTCCTTTACCGAAAACTGAGGTCCGCGATTTTTGTTCAAGTTTGGTAAGCGTATGCTTTCGCTCTATTAGCCGATGTGACTCCGCTAGAAAATCGACTCGCATTTTTTGAGCGTCTTAGACGAACGCGCAGCCGCGACATAGGTTTGCTTTCCTAATATAACGGGAACACAAACAGGCGCTCAGCCCATGATCTTGGCACCGGCTTTGATCCTACTAAACGAGATAGGTTGACAAGGTCAAAAGCTGACGTTCTTCGATTATCTACATTTCAGTTTGCCTTCATCAAAATGGATGGTGTCGGAACAGAAGTCACTGTCGACATTTGCGACGACCCGTGCGTAAGGTGATATTAAAACCGATTTGGTTTGGTAAACGACCTGTATGTGATTTGAATATTGAAAGCAAATTGTCTGGTTGTCTGAATAAACCACATAATCCATTTTGCTTCTCTCTAAGACACTCACGTTTACCCTTGGTGATTTTCTCTCGGATATTTTCCTAATATGACTTGCGAATCATGTTGAGAAATAAGTCGACGATCTATGCGTGGTCAATACTAGAACTATGATGCACTCGCTCTGCCGCATTTCAGTTTCGATGTTGCTGAGCGCTCGATTTGTATGGTGAGCCAACGTGTTCAATCAAAGTTGTTAGTTGATTCGATAATTTGGTCGTATTCCAAGAAAAATCTTGAATTGAACGAATCTAACTTTCGGCGAGAACACAGATGAAAGCTGAAACCTGGATCGCGATGTCCATAAAGAAAAAATTTGTTCTGTCTTTATTGTTGACTGCTGTAATGCTCGCGGGCATTTTTTTTGGCGGTTGCAGCAATCTTCCTATTCATATTGAATTGTCTGATTCGATAAAAACATTTGTGGCAGTAACTTACCCGTTTTTGGTGGCCGCGTCATTCCTGACAACATTATTTTTGTATTTCTCAGTCTTCAAGAAAATATCGAGAACAGGCCCCATCACAATATCAGCCAAAAATCTCTATATCTTCCTCATTGGACTCGTCGCGTATTTGTTTGCGCTGGCCGTATTGGCGAGCAAGTTTTGCCAGAGCTGGTAACTAAACTTCAGAGAGGGAAACATGCAACCCATTTCTAGTCTTAGTGTTGGCAACTACGTGATCTCCGGACTGGACGACATTCCCGCTCTGCAGGACGCGTGGCAAACGTACCTAAATAATCAAACCGATGCCGGCAAGATCGCTTATAACGCTGCAGTCGCCAACACTGCTGCGGCGCTGACGAGCGAAATCGTGGGAGAGGGCGCTGCTTACGCGGGAAACGCACTAATTGCTAATATGGTCAATCTGTTGACGAACCGCAGCACCATGTCGCTCACACAGATAGCAAGCGCTGACACCAGTATTCTTGGGGATCTTGCAACGATGATCGGTCAGGGCATCACAATAGCGGGTCTCGCCGAAAATACAGTGACTCCATTCATCGGCGGCCCGACATTTACGCTTGGCCAGGCAGTCAATGCTGCTGGCTTTATTCTGTCAGCTATTGGTGCAGGATTGGACGCCGGTACGATTAAGTCGGTCATCCAGCAGGACCTGCAGCAAATGGGCCTTACCCCGAACGCGAACGGTATTTATACTGCCGTACCGAATGGTCTCAGTAATTCCAATTTTGTGTGTGACGCAAGTAATTTTGCGACAATGTGGGATATAGTTCAAGAAAACAATACTGACCAGATCTCGGCCACGCCCTCCTCAGATCCAAATAGCGTAGCAACGGTGATCGTTAATGGAGAGGGTTCTGATATCATTCTATCCCCGGGTACACCGGGGAACGATTTGACTCTTGAAGTCAATGGCGACGAAAATGATATTTCGGGAGTAAATTCGCAGAGTCTTTCCGGAGACGAAATAAATTTGAGCGGCAACAACAACTCCGCGAACGTCTCAAACTCTAATGTCTCTTTGAGCAGTGGCTCCAGCGCTACGCTCACCGGAACTGGGAACGATATCAAAGCAGGTCCCGGGTCATCAGTAACGCTCAATCCATCTGATTCTAATACTGTCAGCGACAGCGCGAGTGGAGCGTCTGTAGTGGTGGCCAACGGGAGCATCAGTGCATCCGGGAATCCGAATCCTATGTCGGGAAATACCTCTGATGTCATATCTGTCGACTCGGATGGTTCAGAAAACGTTCGCACATACAACTCAAGTGGTTTCGAAACTTCCAACATGCAGATCAACTCTGCGGGTCAGGAAGCGGATGTTCAGAATTTCGCATGTACCGCGTCGAACAATTATGAAACCAGTCAGATCAACTATGACGTTTCGAACGGTGCCGAAACATCAGACGTGCAGCTCAATGCCTCCGGCCAGGAAATCAGCGAACAGGACTTCATCGGTACTTCCACCAACAATTACGAGACAGATCAATTTAATTTCAACACGTCGACGAACATGGAGACCTCCGACGAGCAGTTCGATGCATCGGGACATGAAATTGAGCTTCAAACGTACGCCGGCACGACCGGGTTTGATCCGCAAACGGGGCTGATTACCTATGACCCCTCGAACGGAGCGGAAACCTCGTCCGGGCAATTCAATTCCTCCGGCCAGGAGACTGGTGAGGAGCTTTTCGTCGGCACCGTCACAAACAATTACGAAACCGACCTGATCACCTACAGCACCTCAACCGGCATGGAAACGTCCGATGAGCAGTTCAATTCGTCTGGTTGGGAAACTGACATCCAGTACTATCCCGGCACAGTGGGCGCCGACCTGGAGACCAATCAGGTCAATTACAGTACCTCCAACGGTGCCGAAATATCGAACTGGCAGTACAACGCTGCCGGGCAGGAAACTGACGAACAGGATTTCGTCGGTACCACCACAGACGACTACGAGACCAACCAGATCAATTACAACGTCTTGAACAATATGGAAATCTCAAACTGGCAGTTCAACGCGGCAGGGAAGGAGACCGACGAGCAAGACTTCACTGGCACCACCACGAACGACTACGAAACCAACCAGATCAACTACAGCACGTTGAACGGCATGGAGATATCGAACTGGGAATATAACTCTGCGGGCCAGGAAACAGCCGAGCAGGTTTTTATCGGCACGACGGGGAACGACTACGAGACCAACCAGATCAACTACAACGTCTCGAATAACATGGAAACATCGAACATTCTGTTCAACTCTTCCGGACAGGAGACCGAACAGTTGTTCTATGCGGGGACGACGACCAACGATTACGAAACAGAAGATGCGCTGTTTAACCCCGAGGCCAACTATTCCTACGAGATCTACCGGTTCAATTCCGGTGGTGCGGAAACCCAGCAGGACCTGTACAACCAGACAACGGGCCGGGAAACGGATGCGATGTATTTTAATCCGACGACGGAACTGGAAACTGAAGAAGACATATTTAATCCGTCAGCAGGGCCCTACGCCGATGAAATTATTCAGTACAACACAGATGGGTGGGAAGTTGAGGATCAGACCTTCAACGCGAGTACGGGAGCAGTCGAGTCCACTTATCTTTGGGACGGTAGCAACCCGTACGCTTACGAAGAAGAATTCTCCGACGGTGGAGGGTACTTCTACGAGATCGATGACTTTAATCCGGTCACAGGCGCTCTGGTGAGTGGCACGGATTACAACAGTCTGACCGGGGCGGAAACCAACTACTACAACGGCAGTACATGGACGAACTACGCCCCGGGCGATCCCACCAGCACTGACTATACGGACACGGGTGCCGGGTATCTGGACAATTCCGGCTTTCTCGATGACATCTCATTTGACATCGGAGACGACCCGATCATTCTGAATCTGAACGGAGGTACGGTGCAAACCACTTCGCTCAGTAATTCGTCGACGAATTTCGATATTCAGAACAATGGCCAGCCCGTAAGGACTGCATGGGGTACTGCGGGCGAAGGCTATCTCGTCTACGATCCCAACGATCCTGCCGATACAGCGGTCGTCAGCGACGCCGGGCAGCTTGTCAGCGGTTTCACCCAGTTGCAGTCCCTCGCTCAACAGGCCGATGGTACCGCCACGGGCGTACTTGATGCGAGTGACTCGCTGTGGAAAGACCTCAAGGTTTGGGTTGATACGACCGGAACCGGGCAGTTTCAGAGTGGACAACTCGTCAGTCTGGACCAGCTGGGCATCACGTCGATCGATCTGAACGCGCAGCAGATCAATCAAGGCAACAACGGCAACACTGTCGAAGCCGACAGTACTTTTACCTGGGCTAACGGCACGACAGGAGACATTGCCGGCGTCAAGCTTGACTACACGCCTGCCGGCGGAAAGAGCTCAGGCCAGGCGGACGACACAAACTCCGTGATCGATTCGCAGGTCCACCTTGCGACGCAGTCAATGTCGGGATTTGCTCCGACGATAGCAGCATCGAGCGTGCTGGCCGCTCAAGGTGTTGATCCGGAAACCGTGCTCGCGGCCAGCGCACACTGACGCTAGCGGTTTGACCTCTTGCACGATGTTCATGACCGCGTCCCTTGGGAGGCGGTCACTCCGTCTATTACAGAACGAAGCGGCGGTGCGCAGTGAACACAAAAGAAATTCATATCGAGAGAGTGCATGACCGGGATGGCGATGCGGGTGTCAACGCCCTCGTTTTTATCGCGCGACTGCATTCAATCGCCGCTGACGTCGATCAGGTACGGCACTCCGCTGGCGCCCCGTCAGGCCCGCTTGACGAGGTTGCACTTGTTCTCTCGGCGCGGCGTCTCGGCCTGAAGGCGCGTGCCGTCGCTTTCCGTGCCGATCGACTTGCCACCACGCCGATGCCCGCACTGATGTTCGACCGTGAGGGTCACCACTTCGTGGTACTGCGCTGCGATGGTACCAACGCGCTTGTTCTGGAACCGGGGAACCGGGCCCAAGCCGCTCCGATGGTTCACTCTCTTCAGGCGGTTATCGCGCGATCAAACGGACGTATGATGCTGGCCGCTTCCCGTGCCTCGCTCGCCGGAGAACTCGCACACTTCGACTTCTCATGGTTTGTCCCGGCGATCATCAAATACAGACGACTGTTGCTCGAAGTACTTGGTGTATCGCTGCTGATTCAGCTTTTCGGCCTTGTTTCCCCCTTGATGTTTCAGGTCGTGATGGACAAGGTACTCGTCAATCATACCTTCAGTACCCTTAATGTTGTCTGTGTGACGCTGCTTATCGGCTCGACCTTCGAGGTATTGCTGACAGGGTTGCGTACCTATGTTTTGTCGCACACGACGAACCGCATTGATGTTGAGCTGGGTTCCCGGCTGTTTCGCCACCTGTTCACTTTGCCACTCAACTACTTTGCGGTACGGCGCGTCGGCGATACCGTTGCGCGCGTGCGCGAACTCGAAAACATCCGGAGCTTCCTCACGGGCCAGGCGCTTACTGCCGTTCTCGATATTGCATTTTCTCTGGTCTTCATCGGCGTAATGGCCATCTATAGCGTCTGGCTGACGCTCATCGTCATCACTTCGTTGCCTCTCTATGCTGCGGTGTCTTTCGGGCTTGTCCCTGCGCTACGCCAGCGTCTGAACGAAAAGTTCTCGCGAGGGGCTGACAATCAGGCGTTTCTCGTGGAGGCGGTTTCTGGCGTCGAAACCGTCAAGTCCATGGCGGTCGAACCGCAGTTCATCCTCCGCTGGGAATCGCAGCTAGCCGCATATGTCGCGTCCGGATTTCGCGTGACGCAACTCGGCAACGTTGGTCAGCAACTGATTCAGTACGTCGGAAAGCTCGTGACGCTAGCGACTCTTTTTCTGGGTGCGCGATTTGTGATTGACGGAAAGCTGACGGTCGGCGAACTGATTGCGTTCAACATGATGTCGCAGCGGGTCGCTTCACCCGTTCTGCGCCTCGCTCAACTCTGGCAGGACTTCCAGCAGACCGGGATCTCGATGAAGCGGCTCGGGGATATCCTCAACACGCGAACGGAGATTCCGCCCAGCCGACAAGCCATATCTCGAATCATCGGCGATATCCAGTTTGAGAACGTCCGCTTTCGCTATCGCGCGGATGGACCGCCTGTCCTTGATGGCATATCGCTCGAAATCAGCGCGGGACAAGTGGTTGGCATTGTCGGGCGATCCGGATCAGGCAAAAGCACATTGACGAAACTCCTTCAGCGGCTCTACGTGGCTGAGCAGGGCACGATTCGCATCGACGGAATCGATCTCGCTCTGGCAGACCCAGCATGGCTACGTCGTCAGATTGGAGTGGTGCTCCAGGAGAACTACCTGTTTAACCGGTCGATCCGCGAGAATATCGCACTCGTTGATCCGGCTGCGCCGCTCGATGCTGTCATTCGCGCAGCCGAACTGGCAGGCGCGCATGATTTTATTTGTGAGATGCCGGAAGCTTACGACACAATTGTTCGTGAACACGGAGCCAGCCTCTCCGGTGGGCAGCGGCAACGCCTCGCAATCGCGCGGGCGTTGATCACCAACCCCCACATCCTGATTTTTGATGAGGCCACGAGTGCGCTCGACTTCGAAACCGAGCGAATTGTCCAGAACAACATGCGCGCCATCTGCACCGGCCGCACGGTCATCATCATCGCACACCGACTCAATGCAGTTAGACATGCGAATCAGATCTTCGCAATGGACAAGGGCCGGGTCGTAGAACAGGGCGCTCACGACGAGCTGGTCGCGCAAGGCGGCTATTACGCCCATCTTGTCTCGCTACAAAACGGATAGACCCCATGGCTCGATTTCAGCTATACGCTTGCATTTCGCTACTGCAGCGTTATGCAGCAGTCTTTCGGGCGGCGTGGGCTGATCGGGCCGGACTTGACTCGCCGAAACGCCTCCCTCACGAGTTGGCGTTTCAGCCGGCACATCTCGAGCTTGTTGAAACACCTGTTCATCCCGCGCCACTTTGGGCCATCCGCCTCATTGCGGCACTGGCGGTGCTCGCGCTAGCCGTCATGATTGTTGGACAACTGGACATCGTCGCGACGGCGAAAGGGAAACTCGTACCCAATGCGAACGTCAAGATCGTGCAGCCGGCGCTGACAGGGGTCGTGCGTGAAATCTCGGTGAAGGATGGCGATCGGGTTGCGGCTGGCCAACTTCTGATGAAGCTGGATACCAGGCAGGCGGCGGCTGATGCAGAAAAGGCGGCTGCTGCGCGGGTCGATGCCGCGCTGGCTGCGGCCCGTGCACGGGCGATTCTGATTGGCCAGCAGGCCGGACACGAGCCTGTGGTCGAGTCCGTGGAAGGGGCGTCAGCGGAACGTCAGCGGGATGCACAGCGCCTCGCTGACGGTGTCTGGCACGAATACGTCGACAAACTCAGTTCCGCTCGGGCCGAGCTTGCGAAACGAGGCGCGGAGCTTGACAGTACACGGGCGGAAATCGCCAAACTGGTTGCGACGGCGCCGCTTGCCCGGGAAAGCGCCGACCACTATCGGGAACTTTCCGCGGACAGGTACGTTGCTCAATCTGACTACTACGACAAGGAGCAGACCGCCCTCACACAGGAGCATGATCTCGATGGGCAACGCAGCCACGCGCGCGAACTTCTCGCCGGAATAGCCGAACAGCACGCAGAAATTGAATCGACGGTTTCGCAGTTCCGCCGTGAACAGCTTGACGACCTGGAAAAAGCCACGCAGCAGCTAACACAGGACCGCGACGACGAGGCGAAAGCGAAAACCCGGCAGGAGCTGCTGATTCTGACGGCGCCGGTGTCGGGGACTGTGCAACAGCTAGCTGTCCACACGTTGGGCGGGGTCGTGACGACTGCGCAAAGTCTGATGGAAATCGTCCCGGACGACGCGCTGGAAGTCGACGCGACAATCGAAAACAAGGACGTCGGGTTTGTCAGCATAGGCCAGCGCGCAGCCGTCAAGGTCGAAACGTTTCCCTATACCCGATATGGGATGATTGAAGGAACGGTTATCGGTCTGTCCAATGACGCGGTACAGGACAAAAAACTGGGGCTGGCCTTTACTGCTCGCATCCGGCTCGCGTCGACCCGGATGAAGATCGACAACCGCTGGATCAGTCTCACCCCCGGTATGGCCGTGACCGCCGAGATCAAGACAGGCAAACGCAACGTTGCGGAGTACTTCCTGGGGCCGCTGGTAGAAAGCGCCCAGGAGAGCATGCGTGAGCGGTAGGATCCTGTTGACGATCAGCGCGTCGCTCCTGGTGACAGTGACGACGCCTCTTACCGCTGGCGCGTTCGATGTATTTCGCACCGAAGGCGGCATTCCCCCCACCGCGGGCGGATCAATCGTGCCGTCGCCGGCGTTCTGCCAGTTCGGCACACCGGGCAATCCTCTCCAATTACATGAGGCAGTGGAACGGGCTTTGTGCGACAACCCGAAGACCCGGCAGGCATGGGCGGACGTGAAGGCGCAGGCAGCTGCCGTGGGAGTGGCACGCGCCGCCTACCTGCCCAACATCACAGGAAACTGGCAGGGTGTCAGGGACGATTCGGTGACGGATGTCGAAAATCATCCTAACCTCAGTTCGGCGTCGCTCTCGACAATCCGAACCGAAAGCGTATCGCTGACGTGGACGCTTTACGATTTTGGCGCGAGAAGCGCCGCGCTCGCAAACGCGGTTGCGCTTCTGGAGGGTGCACGCGCGACACAGGATGCGACTCTGCAGACTACGTTCATTGATGTCACGAAGGACTACTACGCCGCGCAGGCGGCGTCTGGGGCCTTGACTGCTGCGAGGGATGTGGAGCGCATGGCGAACGACAGTCTGATGGCAGCCCAGGTCAGGGTTGAAAAGGGCATGGCGCCGATCAGCGATGCGCTGCAGGCGCAGACTGCACATGAGCAGGCCGAGATCAATGTGATCAAGTCGGAAGGGACGCTCCAGACTGCGCTTGGTACGTTGGCGAATGACATGGACTTGCTGCCGAATTCGCCAATCGTCCTGCCTGCAGTCGACACCGGAACACAGCCTGACGAAGCGTTCTCCGATTCAATCGACGATCTGATCGAGTTGACAAGACGCACGCATCCTTCGGTGCTGGCGGCGCAATCAAAGCTCGACGCCGCTGAATCGAAGGTTGCCCAGACGCGGGCCGAGGGACTGCCCACCTTCAGTCTGGTTTCCAAATACAGCAGAAACAACCAGCCGGCGAGTCTCGGGCTCGGTATTACAGAGTTTCCTGCCACAGGGCGCGAGTGGTATGTCGGATTTCAGCTCTCCATTCCTTTCTTCGAGGGATTTGGACGCATTTATCAGGTGCGGCAAGCCGAAGCGCAAGTCGAGCTTCAACGCGAGACAGTCAACGAGGCCCGGCAGCAGGCAGCTCTCGACGTTTGGACGGCATACCAGGCGCTGCGAACGTCTATGGACACTTTAAAAAAGGACGCCGCACTGCTGGATATTGCGCAACGCTCATTCTTCGTATCACAGAGGCGGTATAAAGGGGGAGTGGGCAATATTCTGGAACTTTTGAGTGCACAAACAACGCTTGCAAATGCGGAGCAACAGCGTATTCAAGGATTGACTGACTGGCGTGCCGCTCGCCTGCATCTCGCAGGTAGTCTTGGACGCCTTGGCTTCGACGATTTGAGTGAACATTAATGATAGACCTCGAAAATCCGGCGTCTTCGACTAAGTTGCTTTAGGATAGCGAACCACTTCATGCCATTGGTGGTGAGATTGCCAGATCAGGCCAGTCAAGCATGCCACAATGCCTCGCAGCATGTCGGGGCCGGGAACGTCGATTGAACGCAGTCGTGATGCTAATGAAAAGGGAGAAACGTCGCACGGTCGCCGGTTCGACCAATGACCGCTCGTCGCCATGAAGCGGCCGTCGATCGCTGACTGGCGAATGTCGCTTCGTGGCCGGCTCCTGCCCACTGCAACCCGCAGCAAGCCTACCCACCGCCACCGCCCGCCTCCGCGCGCAATGAAATGTGCTTTCCGAAGCGCATAACGGCCGTTGTTGAGTCGCGCGCACGATGGTGAGCGATCGATCAAACAATCATTCCGCATTGATCGCGAATTCACTCGAATGAAACCTCGAGCGGAGTCGTTTGCGGGTATTCGATGCGTGCCGTCTGTTCATATAATCCGAGATGCCGCTCTCGATCGCGGCACGGCCCCGGGAGCACAGCGGAACCATGTCCGGTACGCCGAACTTGCCAGAAGCATTCGTCACCTCACCATCGTCACCGGTCAAGCGGCTCGAGACGCAAGGCTTTTCGTTGTGCAGGGGACGGTGGCGCCAACGCGCCTGCTCTGTGACGTAGTGGTGTGGGTGGGAGCAGGCGATCGGACTGTCGAATTCACGCCGGCGAGGTCCGGAGTTGTCGACGCACGCTGGTTAGCGATGTCATCCAGAATCCGTTTCCTCTACATGCCACCATCATGAACGACAAAGACCTCGATCCCGATCCGAATCGCGAACTTAAGCCGGGCGCGGAGCACCATTACCGGTTCCACGCCCCCCATGTCCACCTCCATTCAGTGTTCGGCGACGATTGGTTTGCGCTAAAGGCGGAAACCTTCGCTCGCTTTTTCGGCACGCCAACTTTCCTGATTGCGCAGACGGTGATCGTGGTGGTCTGGATGGTCATCAACATGCTCGGCTGGACGAAGTTCGACGTCTACCCTTTCATTCTTCTCAATCTTGCGTTCAGCCTTCAGGCCGCCTACGCCGCACCGCTGATTCTGCTTG
This sequence comes from Paraburkholderia humisilvae, assembly GCF_902859855.1. Lineage (GTDB taxonomy): Bacteria > Pseudomonadota > Gammaproteobacteria > Burkholderiales > Burkholderiaceae > Paraburkholderia > Paraburkholderia humisilvae. The sequence goes on along the minus strand of NZ_CADIKH010000001.1, from coordinate 141,924 downwards.
CGCAAACGCGTCAGGCTGATCGCGACAAGGCACATTCGGAAGCTGACGCGCGCCATCGCGAAGACCTTGCCGCAGCAAGCGAGCAACGCCAGCAATTCGCCGCGAAGCAGACCGAGTTGCTGCTCGGATTGCTTCAGCAGAATACGCAGCTCACTGAAACAACCAAACAGATGAGCGAGCGTATAGAAGCGCTGACACTGGAATTGCATCGCAGGCTGAAACCCGGTAATGGGGCACAAGCCTAGTGGGTAGACACGCCGCATCAGATGCCCACTCGTTATGACTGACATCATCGCGTCGAGAAAGCTGGTACGATCGCGACCGCTGGGGTGCTATGCAGCGTCGCATTGTCCCGCATCGGATTCACACAGGTCATGACGCTGCTGGAAATTATCCCCACATCCGCATGCCGATTCCGCCTAAGTCAGCTCAGAGCAGCCTGCGAACATCGAGCCCCGTTTCTCCGCGGCAAGTTCTGGGACGGCTCTTTTGAGCAGGCCGCGCAAACGTTACGTAGCGACGATGCTGGCGGTGCTGGGCGTCGGGCTGGCCGTCGGCGCGCCCTTCGTACTGGGCTCGCATCAGTCGCTTGCCGGGTTGCGAACCATCGCGGTGCACGTGTTCCTGGTGTTGGCAGCAAGCGCGGCCGCGAGCGCGCTAGGTAAAGCGGGCAAGCAGCACCTGATGCAAACGGCGCTGGGCCTGCGTCTGCCTTTCATACGCACGTATGGCATCGCGTTGGTGACCGACTCCGCCTTTCTCGTCTCGCCGCTGGGTGCAGCGGGCTATGGCGTCAATATCGGCTTGCTGCAGCGCGCGGGAGCGTCGTGGGCGACAGCCACGACGGTCGTCGGCGCCGACCAGGTGCTCGACCTGGCTTTCCTGGCGGTGACGGTGCCGATCGCGATGGCGTTCGCTGTCGGTCCGCTCGCTCAGGTCGTTCCGAAGGCAAACGTGCCCGTGGTCGTCGGCGTGCTGGCCGGTGCCGCGATTCTGATCGCCACGCTATGGGCATGCCGCCGGACCATCGGGAGCGCACTCGATGCCATATGCGGCCGCATTCGATGGCTTGGGACGCAGCGAGCCCGGTGGGACCAGTTCCGCCAGAGTGTGCGGCAGCAAACGACGTTGCTCATGACGGGGCCTCGCCGTCGGTTTGCCGGCTTGCTGATGTTCACTACATTGCAATGGCTGCCTCGCTACGGCGTCCTATGGTTCGTGCTGCTCGAACTCGGTTACCGGTTGCCGCTCGGATTCGTTCTGGCGGTGCAGGCCGTGGTACTGCATGCGGCGCTCTGGACTGGCATACCAGCCGGCGGGGCGGCCGGCGACCTGGCGCTTGCGGCCGCATTTGCAAACTGGGTTCCGCAAGATGCGATGGCGACGGCGTTGGTCCTTTGGCGCTTCGCGACACTCTATTCCCCACTGATGCTCGGTGCTGTGGCCTTTGTTGCACTTGCCTTGTTGCGGAGCCCGGTGCTTCGAGCGAATCGCCGACCCGTGCCAGATTCCGCCGCATGAAGCGCATAGCGGGTGTGCGGATCACGTGATCGGCGCCCGCCGATCGGCAGACCGCCAGTGCGATACGACGCGCACCGCGTACCACCACACCCTTGACGAAGCCTGAAGAGCGCTTGGTCTTGCGGATCGCGCGCTTGCGTTTGCTTACGTTGCGATGTTCGGGCGGCCATGCGTGCCGCTGCTCACCGGGCTTTAATACCAGGTTGCGAAATTCGTTCTCGAAGTACTTGGCAGGCGCGGTTGGGCGTAGCAGAGGCGCCGGCATCGGCGGCTTGTGAGGTGCAGGATGCGTGTCGTGCTGTGCGACGAAGATCCGAAGCGTCTAGGCGCCTTGCTGCGTGCCCATGGCCTGCAGGAGGACATCGACGTGTCCGGCACAGGCTCGGGCATGCTGATTGTGGTCGTGTTCGCGCATGCAGCGCGTGTGTCCGTGGCGGCCGAAGAATGGCTGCGCGGCGTTGCACCGCCGGAAGCGTTCATGATCGGCTGCACGCCTCGCACGAGATCGCAATGCCAGCCCGAGCCATGGTGGCCGGCGTCGGCCTGCGATCTGATCGTCGCGATCGATGACGACACGCTGCTAGGCGAAGTGTCGCTGCGGCTCAATCGTCTCGCCGAAACGGAGGCCGTGCTGACGTCCGACTGGCTCAGAAAGCGGGCGGTCGGCGATTCACCGGTCTGGCGCAGGACGCTGCGTACGATCACCGAGGTCGGGCGCTTCGGCAGCGGCGCATGCCTGCTGCTTGGCGAAAGCGGTTGCGGCAAGGAACTGCTTGCGCGGCTCGTTCACGATCTCGACCGGGGGCGGCGCGGCGGGCCGTTCGTCGTCGTCGACTGTACGACGCTGAACCCGGAACTATCCGGCAGCGAGCTGTTCGGGCATGTAAAGGGTGCATTTACACATGCACTCGCGGCGCGCGATGGCGCGGTCGCACTGTCCGACGGCGGTACGTTGTTTCTCGACGAGGTCGGCGAACTCGAACTGCCGTTGCAGGCGCGGCTGCTGCGGGTCATTCAGGAGCGCATGTACAAACGCGTCGGTGAGGACCGTTGGCGCCAGTCCGATTTTCGCCTCGTCTGCGCGACGAATCGCAACCTCGAAACAGAGGTCGCCGCGGGCCGCTTTCGCGGCGACTTGTACTTTCGCATCGCGCAGTGGAAAGTGCGTGCGCCGACGCTCGCGGAGCGCCGTGACGATATTCCGTTGCTGGTGCGTCACTTTCTTGCCGAGCAGGGCGACAGCGTTCCCGACGTGATGCCCGAAGTCATGTGCCAGCTGGTGGACGCGGAGTATCGCGGCAACGTGCGTGAGTTGCGCAACGTCGTGCTGCGCATGGCCGACAGACAGCGGGGCTTTCGCGTATTGAGCACCGGCTGCCTCGATGAACCGGCGTTCGACAGCGATACGGCAAACGCCGCGCCCGACTGGGAGCGCGCTTTCGCGAGTGCGGTCGAGGGCGCGCTCAACGCAGGGCTCGGTTTGAAAAATATCGGGCAACTGGCCGAGTCGCTGGCGGTGCAGGCCGCCGCGCGGCGCGCCGGCAGCACCGGCCGAACCGCCGAGTTGTTGCAGATCACGCCGCGCGCACTGCAACTGCGTCGGCAGGGACGCGGGTCCGAAGCAGGTCAGTAGGCAAGCGCCGGAGCGCGCGCAACGCGCGACGCGGCTGAAACGCGACTGCGCTGCAAAAGCCGGATTGCGTTGCCGCCCGCGATCTGCCCGAACGCGTGAGGCGTGACGCGCAACGCGCGAATCTTCGCGAGTTCGAGTCCCGGGTGCAGCCACGGTCCATCCGAACCGAACAGCAGCTTGCCCGGTCCCGCCCGCGCGAGCGCTTCTTCGAGCAGGTCGAAACGGCGTACGCCGGCGGTATCCGCGAAAAGATTCGGATAACGGGAGATCAGTTCGATGACTTGACGTTGCGCGGCCCAGTCGTCGGCGAAACTACCGAGGTGGGCGAACACGAAAGCGACATCCGGATGCGTTTGCGCGAGCAGGCTCAATGCGCCTGTTTCCGCGCCCGGATCGTAGAGCACCGGCAGGCGCCACCGGCGCGCCGCGTCGCAGACCTGGCGATGGATGCGCGCATCGTGACGATGCACCTTGATGCCACGCAAGCCGAGATCGACGACCGCTTCGCGGATCATCGCGTGAACGCGTTCGCGATCACGATCGGCGTGCACCATCGCAAAGCCGATCCAGCGCTGCGGATTGCGGCGCACGATAGCGGCCACCTGCCGGTTGCCGAGCACGTAGTCGGACTGAAACACCGGCAGCAGCACCGAGCGGGCAATGCCGGCCTGATCCGCGCGACGCGTATAGGCGGCGAGCGGCGCGCAGGTATCCCAGGGGCCGGTCATGCCGTCGCCATCGCCCGCGTGCACATGAAAGTCGATGATCATGCGGACCACTCGTAAGTTTGGCCTCGCGATCGAATGGCCTGATTGTTGGGCGCGTTGCGCGACTTCATCACGCCCGGCAGCAGGTTCGTGATCGCAAGACCGCCGCTGCCGACGTCCATCGGCTGTTGCAGTTGCGTGTTTGTCAGGCGTCGTTGCAACGCGCGCACCAGCGTATGCTCCACCGCTGCCAGGCGGGTCGCGGGAACATTGGCAGTCCATACGGAGAGCGTGTTATCGCGGTGGCTTCGTGCGCACCAGAGGTGGTGCGCAAGCCGCCGCTGCAAGCTGAGCGATTTGCCCACATAGACCGGGCGCGCGCCACGCTTCAACATGTAGACGCCTGGACCGCTCGCGTTCCTTACCGCGTCATCGAGTGTTGCCCAGCGCTTCCAGTCGAGGCTCAGGCTGGCCGACCTGGCAGGTGACTCGAACTCGGGCTCGGGCGATGCAAGCCCAGACGCGATGGCCGCAACGGCCACTGGCGCGAAGCTCACGCCGAGCAGCGCAAGCACCCCGTCACGCTGTTGCGCCAGCAGACACGCATTGCAGCACGCGCCCGCACTCTGGAAGCGCGCGGTGCCGATGCGCGGTTCGGTTTTCACGCGCCGCGCGCGCGCGATGATCTGCCGCAAGTCCTGAATCAGCACATGAGGCGGCGTGCCGGCCGGGTAGCGGCGCGCGTCGGCGAGCAGCCTGACGAAGCGGCGCATGCGCCACGGCGCGAGCTCCAGCGTTTCACCTTCCGAGGTCTTGAACATGTTCGAGCTCCTCCATCGGTAGCGGACGGGCGACGTTGCCGCAAGCGGCTGCGGATGCAGCCGGCCGCGGCAGACCGCGCGCGAGCGATGCGATGGCATGGGTCAGCGCGTCGATGTCCGTATTGCTGTGACTGGCGCGAACGACCACCGCCAGCGCGTAGCGCGCTTCATGCTGACGCAGCAGCGCCGTGCGAAACCCGCTGGCGCGCAGGCCGGCGTGCAGCGCCTTCGTGCGCTCGGGCGAGCCGAGCCGGATCTGTTGCAGCGGATGGCCGTGCCGCAAGACGCGCAGATCGGGCAGCCGGGTGCGGGTGAGTGTGCGTAGCCCAAACTCGAGGCGGGCGATCCGTTCGATCAGCGTCGCGCGCCGTGCGTCGCCGTCGCGTCGATTGATCGCGATCGCGTTCAGCGCGGCGCGCAACGACGTTTCGCTGGCCGCGCTGCAATGCGATTGCGTTGGCCCATCGCGCGCGATCTCGCTGACAATCGCGGCGGGACCGCATAGCGTCGCGAGCGGCGCACCGAACGCCTTGGCCCATGAGGCGATCAGCAACACGCGTTCGGCGGCGCCGATGCCGGCGTAGCGAAGCAGCCCGCCGCCACCGATCCCCCACGGATGCGAAGTGGTCGGACTGTGCCCGAGCAGCCCCAGCACCTGACTATGATCGATCGCGACGAGGCCGCCGCGCCGGCGCGCCAGCGCGAGATAACGCGCAATCGGCGCGGGTTGCCCTTCGGCACAGGTCGCATCGACGATGATCGCGGGCGGCAGTTCGTTGCGCCGCTGGCGGATGCGCCGCGCCAGGTCGGCAGGATCGCCGTGCTGGAACCAGCGGACCGGTACGCCGATGCCCATCACGCGCTGCAGCCCCCAGCGCAACACCGGATACAGCGATTCGTCGGCCACCAGCGCGTGCGTGCGGCCAAGCCGTTCGAACACGTCGATCGACAGATGCAGCGTCGACGGCGCGACCATGCCGGCCTCACATCCCTGTAGCGCGGCCGCTTGCGCCGCAACGACGCGCGCAAGCGGCGCAGCCGCGAGCGAAGACGGCGTGCCGGTCGTCAACGCGTCGTAGCCGCCGGTCTGCGCGGACGGGTGGCGCAAACCCAGATAGAGCGAGGAGGCGAAGTCGAGCATGGCATCGTGCTCCGATGGTCCGGTTCGCGGCCGCGCTTACGCCGCCTTGATCTTCAGCTGTTCCTGCATGCGCCGCATCAGATGCATGCCGGGCACCTGCACGTCAACCGGTTCGGCGCTGACGTCGACGCCCGTGACCGCGCGATACGAGTGGATATACGTCTGGATCTCGGGGCGGAAGAAGACGGCCCAGTTCGCCGCGTTGTTCGGGTCGTCGATCGAATTCCAGTTGCCCCAGCGGATCGACGACACGATCTGCTCGCCGGTGGTCGCGAGCTGCCAGAACTGGTACGTGTTGGTGTCGCCCCAGCCTTGCAGCTTGCGCATGCTTTCGACCGAATGCATCCATGGTTCCGGATACGCGATCATCGCGCGGCGCGGCAGGAATTCGCGGAACTCGGGCCGGGCGAGTATCCACTGCTGCATCATCATCTCGATGCGCGACGTGCTCGGCAATTCGCGGAACTGATTGTGCGCGCCTTCGGACAGGATCAGATGCACTTCGCGCAGCGCGTTGAGCAGCGGAAAACCGTCGGGCACCACCGTGGTGTCGTCCGCCTGGCGGAAAAACGGCACGCACAGGTTCAGCAGCGTGTGGAATGCCGCGAGGAACTTGCTGCGCACGTCCGCCGCATGCGTGGTCGGCACCGCGCGGCCGTACAGCCGGAAGCCGTATTCGTGCTGATACTCGGTGGCGCGGCGCTCGATCGGCAGCCGATGCTGCTCGTCCTGCACCCAGCCCCAGATCATGTTGTTCAGCGGACGGACCGAGTCGAGCTCGAGCTGGATCAGCGGGTCGCGCGGACCGCCCGATACGTTCTGGAAGCGCCGGGAGATCGCATTCATCGTTTGCACGAGCTGCATCTCTTCCATCCAGTAGCTCCAGATCAGTTCGATCAGAGGCGGACGCATCAGCTTCGCGGAGAAATCCTGATTCAGATGGTTGAGCCACAGGCATGATTCGCCGCAATGGTTGGCCGGCGACGGGACGACCGGCGTCTGAAGCGGCGTGACGGCCTGCTGCACGGGGATATTGGCCGCCTGTGCGGCTAATGCGGACACCTGACTATCGGTGCCGTTCAGACCGTCCACGACGCGCTGCAGGTACGGCACGGTCAGTGGCGGGGTCGTGCCGAAATACTGATTCGCGAGCGTGTTCGCCTGCGGCTGCGCGATATTGATGCCGAGACGCGTGCTCGCCAGATAGAGCGCATAAGGGTCGCTGGCGAGCAGTTCGGCGGCCGCCGGCATGTCCGCGTTGCTCGGCACGACGCCGCCCCAGGTGACGACGAATGCTTCGGTCGCCACTTTCAGCGCGCGGTACGCGTCGGTATCGGTGAACGGCAGAAAGCGCCGCCGGCTCAGGCGTTGCGCGCCATCGAAGATCGGAAACGACGGGTCGGTCGCGGAGGTCGGCGCGGGCGCGCCTGCGCCGTCCGGGCCGAACAGGAGTGCCAGGCGGTCGGTGTAGTTTTGCCAGCCGAGCATGTCCGCGTTCAGCTTGATCATCAGCCACAGCGCGATGTCGCCGGTCAACGGACGCGTCGTTCTTTGCAGCGTGACCGGGTTGTTGATTGTGTAGCTGCCGGGTGGGACCGGCCCCGACATCGCGTCGAGGTCCGGCACGGGCGGCGGCACCGTGCCGGATGCCGATCCGCTTTTTGCAAGCATGGCCGAAGCGCTTCCGCCCGTCGTGACAGCGCCGCCGCTGCCGATGGTGCTCATCGCGCTGCCGGACAGGGCGATCATTTCCGTGCGAGGCGCGCCATCGGGTGGATCGGCTGCCGGCGCGCCGGGCTGACCGGCGTTGGCCGCTGGCGCGCTGGCCAGTGGCTGCGGTACGGAAAACTGGCCTTCCAGCACGATCTTTCCGTCATGCATCAGGCGCTTTCTGGCCAGCATGAACATCGCGGCGCTGATCCGCTCGTCGTCGAGCAGTTGCGGCAGCAACGCATCGATCTCCTTCGACAGTTCGAGCTGACGCTGCCGGGCCGCAGCGCTCGCGCTTAACGTGACCGTCACAGCGACGCTCTCGCCGAACAGATAGTGCTTGCTGATGTCGGCGGTCGTTGCGATCTTGATCAGCTTGTAGTCCGGCGCGAGCTTTTCGATATCGGGAACCGTGAAATAGCCACCTGCTTCGTCAATGGTCGGTTTCAGTCTGAAGTACTGTACGTTGATGGGTTCCATCGTAGCTCTCCTTATCAATCAGGAATGTGCGGCCATTGAAAGCGGGGTCGGCCGGCGCTGGTTCAACACCACGCTCAGCTGCATGCTGTCTGCTTTCCACGGGAGATATCCGGCGAGCGCCCAGCGCTGCAGCAGCGCGGCGATGATGCGTAATTCGTCGCCGGCCGGCAGCAGGCCGCTGTAGCGTGCCTGACCGAGCACGGCGAACGCGAGCGCCGGGGTGTTCGCGAGAAGCTGCTGCGGGCGTAGCTTCACCTGCTGCCAGAGGCCGAGCAGTCGTTGCGGATGCCGGTCCGGCAGGCGCAGCGTGTCGCCGAGGCTGCGGCCACGCAGCGCCGGTGCACGCAGCGCAAGCAAGCTTTCGACGAACACCGGCACCGCGCGGTCGAGCACGTCGAAGGTGTTGCGCTGGCTTTCGCTCATCTGCTCGCGCGGGTAAAGCCGCTCCCAGACCTGCTCGAGTTCGTTCCACTGCGGATGCGGGTAGAGCGCGCGGCCCATCGCGACCGACAGCTTGACGCGTATCCACGGCGCGGGATGCGGGTCGTCGAGATTGACGCGCAATACGAACGCGCGCGGCAAGCTGACGACGCTCATCAACCCGCAGGTCGCGGCGATGCCGACCCGCGACACGGCCCATAGGTCCGCCAGAATCTCGCTGATCCATCGGTCCCACGCGCGCCACCACGCGGGGCCATGCGTGACGTGCGCGACGGCGGCGCGCCGGTAGGCGTTGACGAGATCCAGCAGCGCGGCGGCCTGGTGGCCGACTTCGTGATACAGCGAAGCCGCGATGCCGGTTCCGACCATGCGCTCACGCGGAATCCGGATCACCGCGACCGGATTCGCGCCGCCGCCCGGCAGGCGCGTGCGAGCCCGCCGGATGGCGCCGCCATGTCCGCGTTCGACATAGCAGATCACCGGCGGTGTCGTCGGTGTGACGCCGGCCTGCTTGAGCCCGTCCTGCGCGGCGACATCGAGGCCCGCGAGCCAGATGCCGGTGCCATGCTGGCTGCGCTGCGTCAGCACCTCGGCGAAGATCTCGAAGTGCGTGAGCGCCGCGTGGAAGTACAGCTTCAGCAGCGCATAGCGGCGTTGTGCCAGCGCGGTGTTGTGCGGCGTCGCACGCAGTTGCCGAAGCTGATGCAGGAAGCGCGCGATGCGCACGCGCAACTGCTGGCGGGCGGCCTGCATATGGCGTTCGATCGCGCTCATCGCTTCATCGCTGATGTTCGCGGCGGGCACCATCGGCATTTGCAGCGCGTAGGGCAGTTGCGCGTCAAGACGTGCCCGGATGCCGAGCACTTCCTGTTCGAGCAGCCGCAGGGCCTGGGTACAGGGGTTCATCGTGCCCACCTTGCGGCGCTGTTAGTACGCGGGACGTGGCGCGGCGAGATAGAGGATGATCGCGCGGCCGCTGCGCGAGCGCCGCCACACTCCGCTGCGCGGCACATGCGTGGCGTGATGAACCGCGCTGCCGCACGACGGGCAGTTCACGGTGGGCTCGGCGCCGGGCTGGCCGTAGCGTGCCGGTCCGGTGCCGGCTTGCGCGACGGTGGCGGCCGGTGTCGTCGGCGGTCCGAAGATCGGCGTCGCGGTCTGGCGCGCGGCGGCGAGACCGTTCTGCGAAATCGTGCGCATCGTCGTCAGCAGTCCCGGCGCGACCTGGCGCGCGCCGCGCAGGAACGCAATGCGGGCCGCGCGCGCCGGCGGAATGTGCGGCGGCATCGCGACCAGATGACGCGCGGCGTGCTGGCCGATGCGCACGACGCGTCGGGCGACTTCGAATTCGCGGTCCTCATTGCTGAGCCCCTCGAGTTCGAGGCCGAGCGCGCTGCCGGCCATGCCGGCCAGTTTGCCGCCGATCAGACCGCCGGCTCCCGGTATGACCAGGTTGCCGAGCGCGCTGCCGACTACCGGCAACGCCGACTTCACCGCGGTGCGCAGAATCCCGCCCAACGCCTTGCCGGCGGACGACTTCGCGAAGTTCGTCGCGACGCGTCCAACCGACTTGATGAGACCGCCAAGAAACTGTTCGAGCTCCTGTTCGTTGTTGACCGCCAGCAGTTCGGCGGCGAGTTCGAGTTCCTGCATTTCGCCGGATACTTCGGTCTCGAACTCGTTTTCGAATTCGTTCTCGCCCATTTCGAACTGCGATTCGAATTCCGTTTCGAATTCGCCTCCCAGTTCCTGACCGAATTCGCCAGCCAGTTCCGGGGAAAGCTCCTGTTCAAACTCGTTGTAGCCAGGGCCCCAACCGCCCGGCCTGGACGTGCCGATATCGTGCATTTGCCTCTCCTTGACTGAAGTGGGCGAGAGCGGAGTCCCGCGCGCTCCAGTCATTGCAGAGGGCGTGCCAGCACCGCGCGGCGTGCGCGGGCCTTGAAAACAGGAGGGTGAGGGGGGATGTGAGCGATGCGGGCGCGAACCGCGCTTCGCATTGCCGAGGTTCTCGACGTGCAGTTGGCGAAGCGCGCTTCGTAGACGGGGCGGTTCAGGCTTCGGCGTCGAGGTGAATCATCCGCCGCTCGATGTCCGCAAGATCTTTGGCCATCGCGACATAAGCCTCGCGGCGGTCCTGATCCGCCTGTTCGATCCACTCGCCAAGTTTGCTCAGAAGATAGGCAACCATTGAAGTCTCCAGTAAGTTGAGTCGTGCCTTTCGGTATGAATGCCGATCGCGCTTAATACTGCGATCGATCGTTGCGACGTCAACTGGAGCCGTGTCTGGCTGGAACCGTCGTACGTCGGTGAGGCTTATCGTAGCGAGCGAAAATGAGCGGAAAGTGAGCGTGCGGACGTGGCTGGCTCACGGTTTAGCCGGCGACCTCCGCTACCATGCTGGCCGTGAACGTGGGCTCACGCGCACGCCGGAACCGCAGCGTGACGCCGAGCGTTTCCCGGACGCGCTGGGTGCGCAGCCGGAGATGCACGCGGTGCTGCATTGGTTGACGGACGTCAGAAGCCGCGCGGGCTTTTCGATCGCAGTCGGCGCGTAAGCACAGGGGCGTGCGTCGCGGGCCGACTTTCGCGTAGTACGATCGAGGCTCCGGCCTTTGCCGGCGTTGATCGCGCCGGCAGGTTGTCCCGCGGCTTCATGCCGCTATCTTCGTCTGAGCGCTGTCGTCAGCGCGACTCGCATGGAAACTCCAGAACAGGCACAGGCCGCCGGCGAAAAGTTGAGAGAGATACTCCTTCGCGTGGCGATGAAGTATGACGATGCGATGCGCAAACTCGACGGCTCATCGGCTCGTGAACAGCAGGCCGAGTTTATCGACGACATCATCGCGTTCGTCCGCGAAACGATTCGGCCGGCTTACGCGGGTCGGGACATCGTTCTGTATGAAAAGGGACGATCCGTTCGGAGCTTCGAGTTCGAATGTCAGCGTCTATGGAACCGGGCGATCACGCTTTACCTGAATGACCCGAAGGCCGTCCCGTCGGACCTCGAGAAATTTTTGAATGATCCGGCGCACGCGAGCCTCCTGCACGAACTGCAGAATGACACGCGCCGGCAGGTCGAGACGTTCACGATTCCGCTGCTGGAAAAGTATGAGACGCCCGGCGAGGACTTGTACCTGCACACGTACCATCTGATGATTGCCACTGATGAAGACGCGGCGATCGATCTGATGGCGGATTCGGGAAAAACGCCAGCCGAGCTGGCCAGCGCGTTCTTCGGCATGTTCGGCCTTCTGATCCAGGCGAAGCGCGCCGAACAGCAGGGCGATGTCGGCCGGGCTTACTCGTTCCTGCTCGATGCGAACCACCTGATCGGCATGCACGAGGGCGCGCGTTACGCGATGGCGCATTTGCCCGAAGTCGCCGCCAAGCGCCGCGCCAAGATCAATTCGGCGAAGAGCCGGGCTGGCACCGACAAGGCCAGGATTCGCGCTTGCGATCTGTTTTACGCGTTGCGTCCGATCGGCGCGGACAGCAAACCTCAGTTGTGGGCGAGCGCGAACGTCGCGATGGAAGCGGTGTGGAACGCGCTCGTCGAAGAGGCGCAATCCGCAGGCAAGACCAAGCCCGGTGCTGCGGAAAGCACCATTTTGTCGGTCTGTCAGCAGTTGCACAGACTCGATAAGGACGGCGGAAGCCTCGACATTCGTGTCGAAGTAGTGAGACTGCTTCCCGACGGCACGGAGCTCAGAATTCCGCTGGATTAGTCGTCCGCCGAGCCACAGCGGGGATCGGAAATGTCGATCTCCCATTCACCCGCGATCACGCGGCCGACCAGATGGTCCGGCTCGTACTGCGCCGGGTCGAGACTGGCTCGAAAGCCGTGCCGCGTCATCGTGTTGAGCGCGCGGCGATTCGCTTCGCCATCATCCGTGCGGGCGTACTCGTACGCCACCGTCGCGGCGTGCTGAACCTGCTCCTGATGCTTGGGCGACAGATATGGAAACACCGTGTCGCCATTGATCGGATCGCCTTCGTTGTCCCCGACGGGGCGCGGGATGCCGATAAGCGGTTTCAGCGCGGCGAGGACGTCTTGAATGGTTGGGCGGTCGAACATGATTGGCTCCTGTAAAAAGAGAGTCCGGTTGAAAGCAGAAGCCATCATGTCGACGATCGCGCGGGTTGGCGATCGGTTTGCTAGCAAAAAAAGCGGTGTTCCCCACCGCGACACTATGTCACATGGACGCACGAAGACCTTGCCGCCAGGCTCAAAGCCGATCGCCTGTCGTTGCGGACGCAAACGTTAAATTCGATTGTCCGATAACACTTATCTCGCAGCATCATAATAATATTTGCGAAATTTTTTATCGTTTAATTATAAATTGCATATAAATACAGATTGCGAGTTATACGGCGGAGGTAGGATAAAACGATCGGTGGTTGATTGACAATGACTTAAAGAGGTATTAGCGTGCTGCTTTCCTTTTTCAATGGGAAGCCTCGCCATGCACCCAGTGCTTTCGCAGTTTAGTTGCGCCCGCGTTGACGGGGGCCCGCGCTGCGCTGGTGATTTATCGCGAAAGGTGGCGGCCATTGATGCGGCCGATTCCAACTCGCTGGTAATGGAGACTTTCTACTCACGGCCCGACATGGTCAGCCTGGCTGTGATTGAGGGCGATCGGCCCATTGGACTTATTAACCGCGATATTTTCCTGTCGCAAATGAGCAAGCAGTTTCACCGCGAGCTTTATGGCAAGAAGACCTGTATCGCGTTCATGGACAAGGAGCCGCTCATTGTCGAAGCCGACACGAGCATCGAAGAACTGACGTTCAGGATCGTCCAGGTGGGTGAAAAGGCGCTGATCGACGGATTTATCGTCACGCGCGCAGGCCGATTTGCCGGCGTCGGCAGCGGCTTGCAGTTGCTGGGTACCGTGGCCGAAATGCAGGCGGAAAAGAATCGCCAGACCATGCAGAGCATTGAATATGCAAGCGTGATCCAGCGAGCCATGCTGCGCGCCTCGCGCGAGGCGCTGGCGACGATGCTGCCCACCGCTGCGCTGGTGTGGGAGCCGCGCAACGTGGTCGGCGGCGACTTCTATCATTTCGCGGCTTTTCCCGATGGATGGTTCGGCGCGACAGCCGACTGTACCGGCCACGGCGTGCCGGGTGCTTTCATGACGCTCCTCGCATCGGCATCGTTGTCGCAGGCGCTCGATCGGATCGGTCCGCGCGACCCAGCCGCGCTGCTTGCGGCGGTCAACAGCAACGTCAAGGGGCTATTAGGACAGGTCAAAGTCGAGGGTGAGTCGCCGCAGTCCAATGATGGCCTTGATGCCGCGTTTTTCTGGTTCGATTCGGGCCGGCAGCAACTAAGCTTTGCAGGCGCGCGTATCGCGCTGCATATTCTGCGACCTGACGCAAACCGGTTCGAAAGCATTCCAGGCGAACGCATGGGCGTGGGTTATGTCGACAGTCGTGCGGACCATGTGTGGAAGCTTCATACGATCGCGGTCCCGCACGACAGCCTGCTGTTCATTTCGACGGACGGCCTGATCGATCAGATCGGCGGTCCGCGCAAGATCGCCTTCGGCAAACGCCGGGCCCTCGACCTGATTCTTGAGCACCGCGCGCAATCGCCGTCCGCGATCTGCGAAAGCCTGCAGCGCGCACTCGCCAACTGGCAAGGCACACAAACTCGTCGCGACGACGTCACGCTATTTTTTGCACGCGTTAAGGGTAGTCCATGAACATGTCCGAATTCCTAGGCCAGGATAGTACGTTTTTCGAGTTCGCTCAACAACGCGACCTGATATTTCATCACAAGGGGTATTTCTCCCATAACCTTGTCGCGGCGATGAGCGAGGTCGTGAAACTGCGATTGGAAGTGGCAGGCGTCGGTGCTCAGACGAAGCGCAAATTGTTTTCCTCGTTTATCGAGCTCTCGCAAAATATCGTCCACTATTCATCCGATCTGTTCGTTGACGGTCAGGTGCAAGGCGGCGCGATTCGCGAGGGCGCGGTGTACATCGTTACCGAAGGCGCGCGTCACCTCATCCTGTGCGTGAATCCCATCGCGACAACGGCGGTGAAGGATTTGCGCGAAACGCTTGAGCCGCTGCGCAACATGTCGCTCGCTGAAATCAAACAGGCATACAAGGCATCATTGCGTGCGGATACCCCGACGCAAAGCAAAGGCGCGGGGCTGGGATTTCTGACGATGGCGCGCGACGCGAGCGAGCCGCTCGAATTTGCCTTTTTTCCACGTGTCGACGACCCGGAAACCACGCTGTTTCGCCTCAAGACCGTCATCTGAGTAAAGTACGTATCATCCATGGATAACCTTTACATTAACGCCACGACGACGTCGCCGGAAGTGAATTTCCGGTTCGACCAGAATCTGCTGTCGCTCAGTGGCGAGTCCTACCCCGAGAATGCGGCCGCGTTCTATACGCCCGTTATCGAAAAACTGCGCGCCTACCTGGCGAGCTGCGCCAATACCGTTGTCACCGTCAACGTTACGCTGACCTATTTCAATAGCTCCAGCACGAAAATTCTGTTTTCGATTTTCGATGCGCTGGACCGGGCGGCTTCAGCCGGTAATAGTGTGTTGGTGAACTGGTATCGCGACAAAGAGGACGAGACGATTCTCGAATTTGGCGAGGAGCTGCAAACGGACTTTTCGGCAATCAAGTTTACCGATTGTCCGGTTTCGATTTAAGGATAAGGACAGGACTCGTGGTGTCGACTTCCCCTTCGGATGCGTCCTCGAACGACGGTCCGGATCTGTTTCAGAGCGAGAGCGACGCGCTCGAAAAAGCGTGTGCGATCCATGCGCACGCCGATGCGGATGCTGAGAAATATCGCCTCGCGCTAGGTGAACTCATTGGTCATTTCGAGCGCCTGATGCGCGAGACGCGTCGCCTGATCGGACGCAGCGACCGTGCCGAACGCGAAATGCATGCACTCACCCAGGAGTTGGAATATCGCGCGACTCACGACGCGCTGACCGGTGTGTTCAATCGCAGTGCGGTGATCGAGCAAGCGAGCAAGGCGCTACGCATGGCGCGTACGGTGATGATCCTGCTCGACATCGACGAGTTCAAGAAGGTCAACGATGATTTTGGCCATCCTGCGGGGGACGCGGTCATTCTCGGCGTCGCCAATTGTTTGCGGCGCATCGTGGGCGAGCGGGGTGTCATTGGTCGCATCGGCGGCGAAGAATTCACGGTGGTGTTGCCGCGGCATGACTTGGCCGACGCGTTGCAATTGGCTGAGAGCATGCGTTCGGCGATATGCGATCAGATTTTCGCGCTGCCGGTGAATCGGCGCGTGACGGCCAGTTTCGGCCTCAGTGTCAATGAGGTGGGGGCCGATTTCGACACGGGCTACGGGTTAGCGGATGCGGCCTTGTATACCGCGAAGCGCGCGGGGCGCAATCGCGTGGAAATTGCCGATCGGCAATTGGCATTGTTTTCAAGCGTAGACAATCCGAACTACTACCGGCCACTTAACCATACCGCTGTGGTGCCGGCATCGACTTGAAATCGAACCCGCTTGTCTGACGCTTCGGCACCATCGTGCCGGTGCTAGCAATCGCGCGCGCCGACCTGCGCGCCTGCGTTTGCGTTGGGTCCGGTGGCCGGGCATCGAATGATGTTTTCGGGTCACTGATGTGGGGAAAATATGAAAACTGACAATCAATCGCCCGTTCATAGTCGCGACAATCCGGGGCAAGCACGTAGCGCCGCACGCTCGATGTTCGATCCTGCGCTCGTGAAATCGGCCATCGTCGAGGCGTTCAGGAAGCTCGGCCCGGGTACGCAGTTTCGTAATCCGGTGATGTTCTGCGTCTATCTGGGCAGCATCCTGACGACCATTCTATGGGTTGCCGCGCTGCTGGGCCAAGCCGAAGCGCCGGCAGGATTCATTCTCGCGGTCTCTTTGTGGCTCTGGTTTACGGTGCTCTTCGCGAACTTCGCGGAAGCGCTCGCCGAAGGGCGTTCGAAAGCGCAGGCCGAGTCGCTAAGGAATACCAAGCAAAGTGTGATGGCCAAGAAGCTCAACGAGCCGCATCCGAAGTCGCCGATCCGCATCGTGACGTCGGCGGATCTGCGCAAAGGCGACGTCGTGCTTGTCGAGGCTGGCGACACGATCCCCGCCGACGGCGAGGTGATCGACGGCGTTGCATCGGTCGACGAATCGGCGATCACCGGCGAATCCGCACCGGTTATCCGCGAATCGGGTGACGACTTCTCGTCCGTCACCGGGGGCACACGCGTGCTGTCCGACTGGATTGTCGTACGCGTCTCCGTGAATCCGGGCGAAGCGTTTCTTGACCGGATGATCGCGATGGTCGAAGGCGCCAAGCGCCAGAAGACGCCGAACGAGATCGCGTTGACGATTCTGCTCGTGGCGCTCTCGCTCGTGCTGATGTTCTCGACCGCGACGCTGGTGCCGTTCTCGATCTTTGCGGTTGAGACGATGAAGCTGGGTCATGTCGTGATGATAACGGCGCTCGTTTCATTGCTCGTGTGTCTGATCCCGACGACGATCGGTGGTCTGCTGTCGGCTATCGGCGTGGCCGGCATGAGCCGCATGATGCAGGTCAACGTGATCGCCACCTCGGGCCGTGCCATCGAAGCGGCCGGCGACGTCGACGTGCTACTGCTGGACAAGACCGGCACGATCACGCTCGGCAATCGCCAGGCTTCCATGTTCGTGCCGGCACCTGGCGTGACGGAGGAGTTCCTCGCGGACGCGGCGCAGCTTGCATCGCTGGCCGACGAAACGCCTGAGGGACGCAGCATCGTCGCGCTGGCCAAGCGGCGCTTCAACGTCCGTGAACGCGACGTGAGTTCGCTGCACAGCCAGTTCCTCCGGTTCACCGCGCAGACTCGCATGAGTGGCGTCGATCTGCCGAACCGTGAGATCCGCAAGGGCGCGGCCGACGCGGTGCGCCGCTACGTCGAAGAAGGCGGCGGTCACTTTCCACAGGAAGTGCAAAACGCGGTCGACACCGTCGCTCGCCGCGGCAGCACGCCTCTGGTCGTGGCGGAGAAGCAGGGTGCACAGGGTGTGGAGCAGGGCGCCGCGAGCGTGCTCGGCGTGATCGAGCTGAAGGATATCGTCAAGGCCGGCATCAAGGAGCGCTTTGCCGAGCTTCGGCGGATGGGCATCAGGACGGTGATGGTGACCGGCGACAACCGCTTGACGGCGGCGGCGATTGCCGCCGAAGCGGGCGTTGACGATTTCGTTGCCGAAGCGACGCCGGAAGCCAAGCTGGCGTTAATCCGCTCGCATCAGGCCGAAGGCCGGTATGTCGCGATGACGGGCGACGGTATCAACGATGCGCCGGCACTCGCGCAAGCTGACGTGGCCGTGGCGATGAACACGGGTACGCAGGCCGCGAAGGAAGCGGGCAACATGGTGGACCTCGACTCGAACCCGACCAAGCTGATCGAGATTGTCGAGATCGGCAAGCAGATGCTGATGACGCGCGGCTCGCTGACGACGCTGTCAATTGCCAACGACGTCGCCAAGTACTTCGCGATCATTCCGGCCGCGTTCGCGTCGACGTATCCGCAACTGCGCGTGTTCAACGTGATGCATTTGACCTCGCCGACCTCCGCGATTCTGTCGGCGGTGATCTTCAACGCGCTCATCATCGTGTTCCTGATCCCGCTCGCGCTGAGGGGCGTGCGATACCGCCCGATCGGCGCGGCGGCATTGTTGCGTCGCAACCTGCTGATTTATGGTCTCGGTGGTATCGCGTTGCCGTTCCCGTTCATCAAGCTGATCGATATGGTGATGACCGCGATGGGGTGGGCATGATCGCGGCTGGTGTGTGCAAAGGAGGCTTGCCGGGTAATGGTTCGCTGGCTGATGACGTACGACGCCACCGGACGCCGTCGTTCGAAAATGACCCCATGGAGCGCGCTCATTAAACTGAGGTCCCTTTTGTGCCACACAAAGGAGACGCCTTCCGACGGCACCGGCACCGGGCGAAGCTCGGCTTGCTGCTCAAAAGATCTTCAGATAGGGGCTGCTAACCAATCTGCTCAATCCGAAGATGGCGCTGTTCGTCCTTGCACCAATTCGTATGCTTTTGTTCCCCAACGCGGCGAGCCGGCGGTATGCCCCTGTCGCGTTGGTTGTCACCGTTATCGATCGACCTGCTCCTTGTCGGATGTTGAGACGTACGAGTCGGGTGTGAAAGCTGCGCCTTCTGAAGATCGCGTATCAAGCGTTGTCGCCCTGAATGTCACGGCCTGCGCGATGCGACGAGTCTCGCGAGGCGGATATCCGAACTGTGCTTTGAATGCACGACTAAAGGCTGCTTCCGAGCTATAGCCTGCGTTGTGTGCGATTTCGATAACCTTTGACGTCCCGGTACGTAGCAAGCCGGCTGCGATACTCAAACGCCATTTGGTCAAATAGCGCAGCGGTGGTATCCCTAACACTGAGGTAAAGCGACGTGAGAAGACCGATCGGGACATTGCTGCAATTTCCGCGAGTGATTCCACCGTCCATGCTCGGCCGGCATCCAGGTGCATTGCGTTCAGGGTTCGTCCGATACGTTCGTCGCTGAGCCCGCGCACCCATCCGAGCCGGTCGCCTTGACTACAGGACCAGGTGCGTAACGCGCGAATGACAAGCAACTCAATGAGACGGGGAATCGTGAACGATGACCCCGGGCCGATATGACTCGATTCCTCGTTCAGTAATTGCGATAGCGTTGCCAACCATGGTCGCATTTTGCCGCTGTCGCATTTCAGATGGATGAGTCCCGGAAGGCCCGACAACAACGATCGTAGAGGGCGGCCATCGAAGTGGAACGCGCCCGCGAGAAAGCATGCCGCGATGTCATGATTCGTAGCCCTTCTGATCGCTTGCCCGCCTTGTCGAATGACAGATGCCCCCTCTGCACGGAGGTATCCGCAAGTATCAACACCCGTTTGATCTCGCAGCGTATAACCGTTCGTATCGAGCAGAAGCACCAAATCCCCTTGTCGCAACAATACAGATTGGCCATTGTGTTGAGAGACCGAGGCTTCACCTTCCAGTAAATGAAGAAAACCGGCAGGACCGGACGGAAAGGCCAATTCCGTATGCGTCTTCAACTCGCCGCGAAAGACGGTATCGCCACAAGGCCGAATCAGCTTCAGCAACTGTGACAACGCGTCACCATGCCCTAATGGCAAGCGTTGCTGCATTGGCATGTCGACAGATAAGGTTGGACGACAGTTTGGGACGGCGTGAGTGTTGTGGCGAAGCGTGTCGCCGGTGGTGTCGTGAAGTATTCGAACATGGAGATTTAAACGAAGATTCACTGGAGCGAACTTCCCTCATCGACGATCGATGCGGGTTGGCTATTCACTGTAAAGAAGGAATGGGTGACCGACCATATCGCGGCGTCCAGTTCACATGATCCATCGTACGATCTGTGCACCGAACGCAGGAGGCCCGCTGCGCCGCGATCGTGGCCGGGTAGACTATGTACTTTGACTGCGGGTGCCGATCTGTCAGGATAGGTTGATGTGTTTGGGAGAACGAATGCTCTCCAGGATTCAAGTCACGGGAGGTGCAACCGATGCTGTCTGAACACCCCGATGTTTTGTCCCAGGTTCTCAAGCTCGTTCGCCTGCGTGGTGACCACGTGTTCCACGGGGAGTTGGGCACCCAGGCCGCAGTGACTTTTCCGCCGGGGCCAGCCACTTTTCTGCATCTGCGCACGGGAGAACTGTCGGTTTCGCAACGCGATGGCCAACCCGTGCTGTTGCGACCTGGCGACTTCGTTCTTTTGCCGCGTGCAGACGGACATACGATCAGCGGCAACCCGAAGGTCAAAGCGCCGAAGTGTTTCGAAGCCGATGTCTCTTCCGCTTCGCAAAGGGAAGCGCAGACTTTTAGATGGGCGGCTGAGGAGGGTGTCGCAGGATCCTTTCTTGCGGGCGGATTCTATTTTGATGGAGCGCCATTGCGATCTTTGCTCACGGGGCTTCCCGGGCTCATCCATCTGACCTGTGACAAATCGATGGAGCCACCCTGGCTCGCCGCGATCTCGCACTTCCTCGAGGTCGAGTCACGTGCTGTAAGCCCCGGAGCATCGTTGATGATCTCGCGGCTCATTGATCTGCTCGTTATCCGGACACTGCGCATGTGGGTCAGCAGACAAGGCAGCCGGGCCGGCTGGTTGTCCGGATTGACAGACGAGCGCATTGGGCGGGCGTTGAACGCGATGCACCAGGCACCAGACCGCGCGTGGACGGTACAGTCGCTCGCGGATACCGCGATGATGTCGCGTTCGATGTTTTCGGATCGCTTTACCGCGGTGGTCGGCGTGCCGCCGTTGCGGTATTTGACGCGCTGGCGATTGACGATCGCGGCCGACCTCTTACGCATGGGTACGCTTAAAGTGACAGATGTTGCCTATGGCGCTGGCTACGCGTCTGAAGCTGCTTTTAGCCGGGCCTTCAAGGCGCAGTTTGGCTATCCGCCAAGTAACGCCCATCGTATGTCGCAAGGTGGAATCTTTCGCGCGCGAAGTTCGGAAATGCTGTGACCCGATGCGGTGCGCGTGAGCCAGGACGCGAAGGCGAGGCAACGTGATCGCCTCGCTTGCAATTCATGAACGTCGGAATCCCTATCTTGCAGCGGACTCGATCGCGTTTGCCAGACCGTCCGGGTCGGTCAGGAACGGCGTGTGTCCCGTCTGCAATGTGTATTCGCTGCGCACCGGTGTGCTGGCAACCATTCTGGCCTGGAATGACGGACTGATCACCTGGTCGATTGCGGTATGGACATAGACTTTATCGACCTTGCCGAACCGGGCGGCGGTGACATGCACAGGGGTGGCCAGCGGGCTAAGGGGCTCATCCAGAATCAGATCCGGTATTGCCTTTCGTAAGCTTTCGGGACCGCCGTTCGCAAACAGGTCGGCGCGTGCCGAATATTCAATGGACGCAATGCCCTTTTCCTTGTCGATTTGCAGATGCGGGCCGATCTTCGCGTCGGCGTCGTGTTGCGCCATCGACACGAGCGAGTCGCCGTCTTGCGGCAGGTAAGCCGCAACGAAGACCAGCGTCTTGATTTTTTGAGGCACCTTCTCTGCCGCGGCAGCGATGACAATGCCCCCAAAGCTGTGACCGACCACGACGGCCGGGCGGTGGAATTTGTCCAGCGCGGTGACGACGGTGTCGCGGTAGAGATCGAGGCTGACTTTGTCCGGTGCCGCGGGTGCGCCAGGGCGGCCGGGCAGATCGACGGCGACGACGTGGTAGCCATCGGCTTGAAGTCTGGCGGTGACGTGGCTCCATACCTGCGCGTTTTCAAAGGCTCCGTGGACGAGGACGATAGGCGGCTTTTCCGCAGGCATCGCGTTGGCACTAAAAGCGAAGGCTTGGGCGATCAGAGCGGCGAGGAGGCGTTTCATTTGCGTGGCTTCCTTGGGTCGGAGAGGCATCGATTCCAATGCCTTGAGTTGATTGAGCCACTCACTCTAAGGAAAGCGCCAGAGGCCGGCCATATCGCAACGTCTCGATTGCATGATCGATCGTACGCAGATGCACGAACTGCTCATCGTAAGACGATGACACCGTAGATCCCTCCTTGGTCAAACTGTCAACGATTCGAGCATCAGTATCGATTGGCTGCTCCTGGCCGAACCCGGTCCGACGTTGAGCCCGCGGAGTGGGCCGTCGTTGATCGGTCTGCGTCGGGCAGAAGTCGACCCACAAGCGTCACGAGGATTGAGCGACTAAATGGCGGTTTTTTGACACAACTTGGGGGTCGGCCGGGATTCGTTTATATGCGAAGCTTCGCATATAAACGAATCCCGGCCGACCCTCATCCAGCGCTCTTGCGGAGGACGGCGAAGGAAGGTGCGGTACGCGGACGGCGGCCTTTGTCGTCAGCGACGACCAAGGCCCGAAACCGCTGCCCGAGGGTACGCTAATGGCTGCGGTACGGTCGGCAACGATTCATTGCGATAGCTCCTCGGAGCGCACCTTCCGGAAAAGCGCAGGAGCTCCTTCGCCAGAGAAATGATTCGCGAATTGGTGACTCCGCCCATAGACCAAAAACGCCGGTTGACCATTAAGCGGCGAAGCCGCAATGGCGTTTATCGCAAAAACCTCGCGTTGCCGGGTCAAGTAGTCGAGAGCGGCACTGTCCATGGCCACCCTGCCGTCACGTGCGTTTCTATAAGCAGACTCACTGAAGCTCCTTAGTGCTGCGTCCTGCTCCGTAGAGTGTGTCGCATGAGCTATGACAGGAGAGGGACCCGATTGGCTGGCAATGCAGTAAATTCCAGCCCCGTTAATCCAGATAGCAGAGCACGCTCGTTCTGATCCAAAAGGTTGCTTATAGGTCCATTCGAAGATTGCCAGGTTGCGTCAGGGTTCGATGAACTGTTCATGAACTTGTGTGCAATGCTTGATGCGATGTTGAACCTGTTCCGGAATGTAGGGTTAACCGGCCTGGCCAATTGGTGATGTCGCCATTGCTTGCTCCGCGTTGTCGTGGAAGAAACTTTATTTCACGCGTTTTCGCAAACCTTCCCCGCGATCATACGAAACGACAAGCTACGTTCCGAATCCCCCAAACAGGTGATGAACACGACTGGGATGATCACGATGAATCTGACCAAGGTGGGAATGGCGTGCCGCACTTCCAGGCACACTGCGAGAATAGCGGCGCACGCCTTTTCAGGTCTTCAGGCGGCCATCGTCCAGCAATCGGAAGATGACCCCGAGCTCGACGACGCACAGATCGCACTGTCGCGGACTACGGAAAGCGAATTCACGACGATATGTACAAGGCTGGA
The DNA here is from genome assembly GCF_902859855.1 of Paraburkholderia humisilvae. Taxonomy (GTDB): domain Bacteria; phylum Pseudomonadota; class Gammaproteobacteria; order Burkholderiales; family Burkholderiaceae; genus Paraburkholderia; species Paraburkholderia humisilvae. The sequence goes on along the minus strand of NZ_CADIKH010000001.1, from coordinate 118,682 downwards.
AGCCACGTCAGGTGTCCACGAATGTCGGCATGGCAAGTGAGACGGGAGCAGGCCATGATGCGCACGTATGAATATCACGGCAGGTACTATCGAGGCTCGGCGTTGGCAAACTCATTGTGACCGGCGCGCAGACGGACATGTACATTCGATCTACGATGCACGGCGCACTCGCGCGCGGCTATGACGCGACTCTGGTCAGCGATGCCCATACGACAGGGGATATGACGCAAAGGGGAGCGCTCCCAACCGAGCGCCGTAATACGCCATACCAACATGTAGTGGAGCAATCAAAGGGCGCCTGGTCGCCTGGGTGGAGTCATCGCGAGTAAAGACATTATTTTTGCGCGTTCTGGTTGCTGACGCCGAACGACCTTTAAAGCCTTGTGCCACTGTGCACAGACGTCCGATATCTAGCGTAAATCGGACATAGTGTTCACTGGTTTGGATGACCGAACCTGGCCGCACAGCGTCGCGCAACCGAGGTCCCGAGAGTCTCCGGAAGGCGAATCACGCAAGCCGCATAAAGCGCCCCTAAGCTGCCCTTCAATTCCGGAGTTAATCTACGGCAGCTCATATCATGCTGCAGACGGGCCCGATGACCGGATGGCAATACGCCGGTGGTGGACAGCCAGTGCTGCCTCGCCGCCGCTCGTGGCATGAAAGAGTCCAAGCTGCTCGAACTCCTCTTCCTGCAGCGGCGTGATGGCGATATCCGTGTAGGCGTAACGGTCCGGTGCCTTCATGACTTCCCTGAGGATAGCCTCTGTCTTGAGGTAGAAGCGCAGATATTTTGTCGCCTTGACAGCGGTCTCACTCCAGTAGCGCGGATAGAAGCGAAGTGGCGATTCGACCGGTAGCCCCCAACGGCGGTCACGGCGGTGTTTCATCCGCAGGGCTCCCCCTTCGAGCGGATGCACACCCTCGTGTTCGATCATCAGTCTGAACCAGGCGATTGTGCGCATGATCGTCTTCGGTCGGCCGTTCGGAATCTGCGCTGCCCGCTTGACGATCGTGCGGATATGCTCGTACGAGTAGAACGCGCTCCAGGCGTACCGATACGCTTCTTCCCATTCAGCGTCCGACATTTTCGGGTGGTGCGTGACCCGGTGGTTGGTGTCGTATTTGTTGATGTCCGGGTCCATCCATTCACCAATCCTTACCATCGTTTGATGATCCTCGGAGCCTGGAAGCGGGGTGAGCATGAAGAATTCGAGAATGTCGATTGGCAATTCACGCTTGATGATCTCGATGTCGCGCTGGATCGATTCTTTCGTGTCCGCCGGGAATCCAATGATATAGCCGGCGTAGGTAATCGCGCCGTGGGCGCGCCACTTCTGCAGCATGGCGCGGTATTCGGTGATCTTGTTCTGCCGCTTCTTGGCCGCGATCAGATTCTCGGGATTGATATTCTCAAGCCCGATGAACACGCGACGCACACCCGCGCGCGTTGCCTTCTCGATGAAGTCTGGAATCTTGTGACAGAGCGTGTCGACCTGGATCGTGAAGCCGCAGTGAATACCTTCCTTTTCCCGAAGTTCGATGACGCGGTCGAGAAGGATCTCCCAGTCGTGGTTGCGTGCGAAGTTATCATCCGTGACGAAGAACCGGTCGATGCCCTGCGTTGCGTTCTCGCGGATGATCTTCTCGAGATCGTCGGGGGTGCGAAAGCGACTCTTGTGCCCCTGCACGTTGATGATGGTACAAAACGAGCACTGATACGGGCAACCACGACCGAGGTCAACCGAGGTATAGGTACCTGCCGTGCGTTCGATATGCTTGCGCGGCAAGTAGGGCTGAGGAGCACCTTCGAGCGAGGGTAACCGGTCCATGAAGTTATACAAGGGCTTCATTGCACCATTCCACGCGTCGAGAAGGATTTCATCAAGACGCTGTTCCTCGGCCTCTCCAGCGAAGAGCGCCACACCCATTGCTTGTGCTTCCTTAAGTTCAGCGGGCATCTCGGGCAGCATGGAGATGCAGCCAGAAACGTGGAAGCCACCGATCGCAACCGGCAAGCCTGCGGCACGGAACTGGCGGGCGAGGTCGAGTGCGCGCGGGTACTGGTTCGACTGCACACCGACCAGACTAATCATCGATCTCCCGCCCTTTGCCTTCAGGTCACGAATGATGCGCTCTGGCCACACTCGCTGGTTGGTTTCGTCGCATGTTTCGATCTCAAATTGGACGCCAGGGCCCAGCAGCTTTCGCTTTCGCGCGTCATCAGCGAGCGCATACATACAGGCGAGTGTATTGGAAGGCATGACCGAGCGGAGCCACTGGATCGGGTAGCCGTCGTCGTCGTAATGGGTTGGCTTGATGAGGACGAGAGAGAATTGCAAACTGTCCGAAATAGAGTGGTTCGTGCCCATGGTCCGTTCTGTACTCCTGTCTGGAAGTCACAAAACCGTGGAGGTCGTCCGTCTTCAAAAAATCGTAGGTGAATCGTGAACTGGCAAGCCCGCTTCGCGCATCTTTCTGGTTAGGTGATGCGAAATGCACTCACTCTCGCTGAAGAGAACCTTAACCCGTCTGCTCGTTATCTATGCGCTTTCGATGGTCGTGTGTGTTGCGCGGTGCTTTTGCGCGATGACACACTTCGGTCCGGGCATCGTAGCGCGCGCAGACCTTCCGTTCGGCCCTGGTTCGACGATGCGCAAGCCACATGACCAGCCTGATAACGAAAACGAAGCAGGCGACGTAGACCAGAGCGAGGCCGCGGAATGAAGATGTCTCGAACGTACTTTCTGAAACCCTGAAAACGAAAATCGAGGCCAGTACAGGCAATTGAAGTGTCACGCATCCCACTGCCACAATTGGCAGGTATGCACGTATAACCCGCGAACTAGCAATTCCTGGCCACATGGTTCGGCATGGTCTCGTTGATAGGACCTGCTGGGCGATCCTGGGAGTATAGGCTGCCATTGTGATGCTTAAGCGATACTTAGCATATGCCTTCATCATGCAGTTCGACGGCTTTCAAGTTGCTTTACCTTGTTACCATGGGCCGCGCTGCGACGTGCTTCACTTCCTCACCCACCCCCGGACTCTTTGTGCAAACGAAGCCAGTCAACACCAGGCAACGACAATTAACGAAGCGACGGGCAAACCCTTCTATCGCGAAAGGAGATGCCGCCAGATAATGAATTGAAAGCTCGAAACGCTATGGACAGCGTGATTTCTGTGACCGCTCTGAGACGGATACGAGGATGCCGGGATATGGCTTCATCGCAGCTAGCATGCCGCTGTATTCAATGCCAATTGCCCAGTCGGCATATTCCGTTCGAATGCTTCCCACAATGAGACGGACTCTCAATAGCGATCGCATGCAATCTCCACTGAAGCGCTTTTTAAAGTATAGCCATTTGCGGAGAGCCAGAAATAGTTCGCTAATCGAAAGAATGCCCTATGGCAACTGTTTCTGAGTCTATCAGAACCCGTCAACCAGATGGAGGATGACATGCGGCGGCGCGATTTCATGATCAGCACGATTGTCGCGGCTATCTCGGCCGCATATGCCGGATGCACGACGACTTCCGGCAGTGGCGAAAGCGCAGCGACTGATATGGCCAGGCGTCAGTCCATTGACGCAAGCGTTGACGGCGCGATGTCGCGTCTCTATACCTCGGTCAAAGGGTCGCGGGAACTTGTGTCAAAGGCACAAGGCGTTCTGGTGTTTCCGAACGTGCTCCAGGCTGGCTTCATCGTAGGTGCACAGCACGGCGATGGCTCATTGCAAGTACGCGGTAGCACGGTTGGGTACTACAGCACGACATCGGGCTCGGTTGGCTTCACGGCAGGCGCGCAATCGAAGACGATCATCTTTCTTTTCATGACTTCCGATGCGCTCGCCCGGTTCCGCGGTTCGAGCGGCTGGACGGTTGCAGGCGATGCCTCTGTCGCGCTCGTGAAGGTCGGTGCGAACGGAACGATTGACACGACTACAGCCACAGCGCCTGTGGAGGTTATCGTCATGACCAACGCTGGCCTGATGGCGGACGTTTCGCTAGCCGGAACAAAGGTCACGCCGCTGAAGATCTAAGTTCGGAAAAGCGCAGCGCCCGTCCAGGAAATCCCGTGCATCGATCGTAGCGCGAAAGAGGAATTGATGACTGCCCGCCCCAATTTACTAACGATTTCATTCGTGTCACGCGATAACACGTCGCATCGGAGCGCTTGCCGCTCGAAGGGCGTGAGCTAGCTGAGAAGGTATTCGTGAGATTGGATACGCCATCTGACGACGGACAGAGGGCGGGCACACGCTATCCGGCGTGCGAGTCGCTCGAAGCAACGATCTCCGCTCTCGCTAAAGAACCGCAATTCCGCGATATAGCCGCCGCGCTCAAAGCGGTTGAGCCAATGCTCAGGTGGCGCCGACGGAAGTCTGGACCCAACGGTAGCCCAGGGTATGTCGAACAACACGCAAATGGCATCATTTGCGGCCCCGGCGGTGCCGAAAGTCGAAGCGACGTTCAGTTGGGGCTCACGATCATGCTGCCCCAAACGCGGTATCCGGATCACAGCCATTTACCCGAAGAAGCGTATCCACTGCTGAGTCCTGGCGAATTCCGGCAAGGCGATGGCGAATGGGTGGCCCCGGGGCTGGGCGGCGGTATCTTCAACACGCCGAACGTCATGCACGCGATGCGCTCGGGTGCCTCCCCTTTTCTGGCTTTGTGGTGTCTTCTTGTCTGACCCCGCATTCGCACGGCTACATCACGAGATGTCGTGCGACGCTGAAGACGGAAAAACGGGCACCGCAGACCGTTCTGCGGCGCTCGTCTCACTCTTCGCTCCATGACTACTTCGCACCGAACCAAACAGCGAACTTCTCGCTCAGATTATCTAAGTGGTCCGCCCAGACAGCCGTGAAGCGCTGCGCCACGTTGACAGTCCCTCGCGTCTTAATGCACCTTAAGCCATTTCCCACGTGGAGCCCAACCGTGCGCCTCGTCACGCTCCTCCTTGTGGCGTTCTTGCTAACAACGTTACCGATAGCGTGCGCCGCCGAAGTCGGCTTTCAGGCAGTCTCGATTCCCGATGCCGACGAGCAACCGCTGAGCGGCGGCGTTTGGTATCCGACTGATGCACAGGCCTCGCCGCATCTGATTGGCAGGGCGACGCAAGCAGTCGCATTGAATGCGCCCGTCGCGGGACAAAACCTGCCGCTCGTCGTCATATCGCATGGCTCAGGCGGGTGGTACGGCGGTCACTATGACACCGCGATTACGCTCGCACGGGCCGGCTTCGTGGTCGCTGCTGTGACGCACCGCGGCGACAGCTTCGATGATCACAGCCGTGCCGTGCAGATCTGGCGTCGTCCCGCGCAGCTCAAACGACTCACGGATTACATGCTCACCCGCTGGCCGCAGCGCGCGTCGATCGATGCAAGCCGGGTCGGCGTGTTCGGCTTCTCCGCTGGCGGCTTTACCGCACTCGTTGCCGCCGGCGGCATGCCGGATCTAAATCGAATTGGACCGTACTGCGTTGACCACCCGGCAGCCGAAACCTGTGTGATCGTACGCAACGCGCCAGGGCTTGTGGGTCGCGTCACGACGCTACCGCCATCGGTGTGGGTACACGACCGGCGTATTCGTGCCGCCGTCGTCGCGGCTCCAGCGATCGGTTTCGCGTTCGGCCCGCGTGGACTAGCCGATGTTCGCATTCCCGTTCAGCTTTGGAGCGCGCAGTTCGACCACGTGCTACCCGCTCCTGACTACGCGGATGCGGTGCGCGCCGCGTTGCCCAACGCGCCGGACTTCCACGTCGCGGAAAATGCTGATCATTACGACTTTCTCCCCGCGTGCAGCGCGGCATTCGCACGCGATGTCCCGGAGATCTGTACGTCACGGCCGGGCTTCGATCGCGCCGAATTTCACGCCGAAATGAATCGAGATATTGTGGCGTTCTTCGAACGCACGCTTGGGCGCTAACGCCTGACAGGCAGGGCGCGCCAAGCTGTCCCGACAAGGTCGATGAGCAGCTTTGGCGTTGCTCCGTTCGTCGCGCGCGTCTTCCGACAGGGGGCAGTTTTTAAAACGGGCGCGGATACGATTTTTTAATTCTATTTGTCGAAATTTTATAACGAATATATCCGGCAGGACGTATCCTGCAGCCTGCTCCGATCACGATGTCAATGGCTGCCCAAGGCCATCGCGACTACTCCGTTATTCGCGTTGATCGGTCTCGGCGCCGATGGACTGCCCTCAGCCTGCCATGGTCCCGAAGAGGTGTTTCTCGCATTCAAACAGCACACGCCACTCGCCCTGTTTCTCGCATCGGCGACCCCAGCCACAGTCTTCATCACCTCGTTCGGCTACAGCCCGATCATCGAATTGTTCTCCGCTGCTGGCCGCGGCTATCGCGTCGCGACAGAATTGTCCGGTCCGCACTATATTGCCCGCAGCGGCTATCCGGCGCTTGCAGCGAAGTACCGGATCGTGTCCGTCGCGCCGTGTTCGTCACGCGTCCGATGTGAAGACCGGTTGACGGACGGCCCTGCCACGTAAGGACTCAAGCGCCCGGAATCGGGCGAAACGGGATTTTGAATGTTCGGTTTTTTGCGCAGCTACTTTTCAAACGATCTGGCGATCGATCTCGGTACCTCAAACACGCTGATCTACATGCGCGGCAAGGGCATTGTCCTCAACGAGCCTTCGGTCGTGTCGATCCGTCAGGAAGGCGGCCCGAATGGCAAGAAAACCATTCTGGCGGTCGGCAAGGAAGCCAAGCAGATGCTCGGCAAGGTGCCGGGCAACATTGAAGCGATCCGCCCGATGAAGGACGGCGTGATCGCCGACTTCAACATTACCCAGCAGATGATCAAACAGTTTATCCGGATGGTGCACACGCCGCGCATTTTTGCGCCGTCCCCGCGCATCATTATCTGCGTGCCCTGCGGGTCAACCCAGGTCGAACGGCGTGCAATCAGGGAGGCTGCCCATAGCGCGGGCGCATCGCAGGTCTACCTGATCGAAGAGCCGATGGCTGCCGCGACCGGTGCTGGTCTGCCCGTCTCTGAGGCGACCGGCTCGATGGTGGTCGATATCGGAGGCGGTACGACCGAAGTTGGCGTGATCTCGCTCGGCGGTATCGTCTACAAGGGTTCGGTGCGCGTCGGGGGCGACAAGTTCGATGAGGCGATCGTCAACTACATCCGCCGCAACTATGGCATGTTGATCGGTGAGCAGACCGCCGAAGCGGTCAAGAAGGCAATCGGCTCCGCGTTCCCAGGCTCCGAAGTCAAGGAAATGGAAGTGAAGGGCCGTAACCTTTCGGAGGGCATTCCGCGCAGTTTCACCATCTCCAGCAATGAAATTCTCGAAGCGCTCACCGATCCGCTGAACCAGATCATATCGGCGGTCAAGATCGCTCTCGAACAAACGCCGCCGGAACTCGGCGCCGATATCGCGCAGCGCGGAATCATGCTCGCGGGCGGTGGTGCGCTACTGCGTGATCTGGATCGCCTGCTCGCCGAAGAGACCGGTCTACCCGTGTTCGTTGCGGACGCCCCGCTGAACTGCGTCGTGCGCGGCTCCGGCATGGTGCTCGAACATATGGAAAAATTCGGCGGGGTCTTTTCCCACGAATGAGAAGGCAGGCGCGGTCAAAGATTCCCGTACACAGTCATGCGCCGACCGCGTCTCGAGGGGAGACACCAAAGTGCTGCTTAAACATACGGCTAAAGTGAGAGGGCGATTCAAAACCGCATATGAAAGCGATCTCCTGTATTTGCATGCGGTGCTGACCGAACTGCTTGACGAGGCTATGAGCCCTCTCAAGGCGTTTCTCCAGAACGTATCGCATAACAGTCTTCCCCTCCATTCGAAAGAGTTTCGCCAGATAATTTGCCGATATGCGAAGTTCCGCAGCGATCTGGCCGAGGTTCAATCGGGAATCGCCAAGGCGTCTCGCGATCATCGTTTTCGCGCGAAGAATAATCATGTCGGATCGTCCGGACACTACCGATCCGGTTGAGTCACCCAGCAACGTTTCCATCATGTCTAATGTTTGTTCACCCACTTTCTCCCGAAATGGCGGGCTGGGCAGTTCCATCTGAGCGGCGAAGCAGATCACCAGGTCTCTAAGAAGCGTAACGTCCGGAGACGACAGTTCAGGAGCCGTGATTCGACGCGAGCCGTAGGCATACCCGCGTGCCTTGAGTGCCTGTTTCGGCACTTTTAAAGCTATGAGACGAGTTGAACCGAAAAAGAGGTCCCGAAACGGCCACGCCCCGTCGACGGTCAGCACGCTGCCCACAGGGAACATTCTTTCCTCACCATGCTGTGAGATGAGTACCGAACCACGCGCAATGACCTTCACGAACACGTAATCTTCGCTGACCGCCGATTTGCCCTGCAATAGGGAGGCCCATGTCTGATCCGTCACACGGGCATCCAGCACGCCGACCTGACCGGCGTACCACGTTTTGGTCCAGGAGCTGGAATTTTCCCCAAGATCCGCTGTCATGCCACACTGTTTTTCGAATTCGTACCTCCATGTTTCCTGCTGCGTTGACGAAGAATTCGCCGGATATTCGACGATGGCGAGCGTCACGGGACATCTCCAAACGTTGATCTATACAAAACCGGGAAATTTTCTGTGCGCGCCGCATGGCAAGCCGAAAAATGTGCAAGAGGTTCGAGCTCGCGCGACTTCGACGTCTGCCACTCCGGAGAACATCTGGAGTGCTAGAGATATTCCGGAGAATCATGGTTCTTATTCCGGCGAGATCTGTTTCGAACAGGTTCGGCAAATCGGCTGAAATACCGCATCGCAGATACGTTCTGGTCATGAATTAGGCACGTTTCAGGATAGTTGATGCGAAATGCAACGATATAAGATCGTCACCCATGGTTAGCGCATCATGTTCCGCTGATTACCGATGCTATCGTTGAATGTGTCCACGCAGGGGTATCTGCTTTGCCACTCGCCACAGCCGATGTCTTGACTGACTCGTACGACCATATTGTCGTAGGTGGAGGATCAGCTGGCGCTCTCATTGCCGCGAGACTATCCGAAGATAGCCGGTGCCGTGTCCTGCTTATCGAGGCCGGGGACGCTGCCGTGGATCGACCTTCAATAGTCGATCCGACACTCTGGTTTGCGAATTTTGGCACCCCAGTGGATTGGCAGTATCGTACTGTCGAACAACCAAACGCTAACGGACGGAAGTTCGACTGGAATCGCGGCAAGGTACTCGGCGGATCAAGCAGTATCAACGCCGCGGTTTGGGTTTGGGGGCATCCAGCTGATTTTGATGCCTGGGCGGCTGCGGGCAACATCGGATGGGATTTCGGAAGTCTCGAGCCAATCTTTCAACGTCTTGAAGCACGTCTGCATGGTTCCTGTAATGGACGACGCGGCAGCTCGGGGCCAATGCGCCTGACCTCCACCTCGAACCGCGTGCCGCTCGCGGCCGCTTTCCTTCGGGCGTGCGAGGAGATGGGTCACGCTGTGCCTGACGACGTGAACGGCCCAATCAAGGAAGGTTGCGGAACGTACGACTTTTCCATCATGGATGGACAGCGCTTTAGCGTAGTGCAGGCTTTCCTTCTTCCTGCGATCGGTCGTCAGAATCTCTCTGTTTTAACCAATGCGAACGTCGATTCATTGATATTTAAAGGGACACGCTGCATTGGCGTTCGCGGTGAAGTTGACGGGAAACTGCGGGAGCTTCGGTCACGTCATGACGTCGTGTTGAGTGCCGGGGTGATGGGTTCTCCCCGTTTGTTGATGCGGTCGGGGGTTGGCAATGCAGCGGAACTGGAGCGACTCGGATTGAACGTAGTCGCGGACCTACCCGGCGTCGGCGAAAATCTCCATGACCATTGCCTGGTGAATGCTTTTGCCGCGGAAACATCGACCGTTACCGAAGGTGTAGGCGCGCATCTCTACGCTCGCACAAGCGACGGGATACATGTTCCCGATCATGAAGTGATCGTCTCAGCCTGGGCAACAGAACTGCCAGACGTGCCAGTGGAGAGAGGCTTCTCTCTACATACAGCGCTTGTACGGCCGCAAAGTCGAGGTCGACTTGCGCTTACATCGACTGATCGGAACGCGCCACTTCTTATCGACCCCGGATATTTTTCCGAACCAGGTGATTTAGCCACGCTTTGTGCTGCCATCGAGAAGTGCGTCGAACTCGCTGCATCACCAGCGCTACTGGATCAACGTTCAGGCGCAGTACGTATGCCGCCTTCCGGAAAGGCGGCGTTACGCGAGTTCGTCAAGAACAGGATGGGTACGTACTGGCACCCGGTTGGAACGTGCTCAATGGGTATTGAAGCATGTTCCGTTGTGGACCCAACTCTTTGTGTTCATGGCATCTCGAATCTGCGAGTTGCTGACAGTTCGGTGATGCCACGAATAACGACCGGCAACACCCTTGCACCTACATTGGTTATTGCAGAACGGGCAGCAAGCTTGATCGCGAAAGTTGAGACTCCCGGGTGCTAGTTTTGCTTCGTTTGCCTGACGTCCTCGCGTGTCACGAACGAGCAGAGCATAGCCCGTGCCGATGCGAATACCTCACCGGCGTGATCGTGGAGAATGCGATGAATGGATGGAGATTGAGCCGCACCGTTTGCCGGCATCTCGCTCGCGCGATGTTCGTGACCGTCGGCATTGTTGCAGCCGGCGCGCTGCATGCGGCGCCGCTGCGCGGCTATGGCGCGGACGCGACGCATACCTCGGTTTCCGGGTTGTCTTCGGGCGCGTTCATGGCCGCGCAGTTCGACGTCGCGTGGTCGAAGCATCTCGTGGGCGCCGGCATCGTCGCAGGCGGTCCGTTCTATTGCGCGGGCCTGTTCCCGCTTGCGAATCCCGCGAGCGCCGCGCAGACCCACTGCATGAATCCGACCGGCAATACCGGGCCGCGCGCACAAGACGCACTGGCGGCGGCGCGCAAGTTCGCAGGCGAGCAGCGCATCGACGATGTGAGCGGAGTTGCCTCGCAGCGCATCTATGTTTTTAGCGGCACCCAGGATCCTGTCGTGACGACGCGTGTGGTCGCGCAGGTGCCGCTCTTCTACAAGCTCGCCGGCACGCCCGACGACCACGTCCGGTATATCGACAACGTGGCAGCGGGTCATGGACTCATCACGGATAACAGTGCGAATACGCCATGCGCGCTATCGCAGCCGCCGTTCATCAACAATTGCGGCTTCGAACAATCGCAAGACATCCTGCGCTGGATTTACGGTACGTTGAACGCGCCGGCGGTTTCGCCCAGCACCAACCTGCTGAGTTTCGATCAGCGCCCGTTCGATCCCGACGACAAGGCGTCGCTGCGTCCAACCGGTTACGTCTATGTGCCGACCGCCTGCGCGCGGCCCGGTAGCGCGTGCCGCATTCACGTGGCGTTTCACGGCTGCCTCCAGAACGCGCAGAAGATCGGCGATCTCTATGCGCAGAGCGCCGGCTACAACGAAATCGCGGAGAGCAATCACATCATCATTCTTTATCCGCAGGTGGCAATGTCGACGAAGAATCCGCTCGGCTGTTGGGATTTCTGGGGCTACACAAGCCCTGATCCACAGAAGCCCGACTTCTATTCGAAAAGCGCACCGCAGATTGCCGCGGTGATGCGCATGGTCAAGCGCCTTTCCGATCCGGCGCGCTAAACGCCGCGCAAAGGCAAGCCCCAAAATCTCCGCAATCCGAAACTTGACGTGGCATTGATTGCGGCAGCCGTTCAGGTGTCTGGTTCACAGCTCACACGACTTGTTAGAGCCGAGGGCCAGACATTAACGCGCTATGTCAACCGGCTAACGCTCGCAACCGAGCTGTTCCAACAGATCAGCGTGACGCTCGCCGGGTTTTCGCTATTGCCACCATGCGTGCGTTATCCATCCACCAGCTGACGACGAACGCTGCAAACTCAGCACGTAATGGCTCGGCTATCGTCAGCTCTCCTTTAAAAGGACAACCTGCATTTTTTGAATCGAGAGTATCCATGAGGCTCTTTCTTTGTTTCCCCTGTCTCCCGTGGCTTCCTCGAGGTCCGAGGCGCCCGTCTCGCATACGGCGCTGGCTACGAAGACGATGCAGATAGGTCGGCGCAGGAACCAGACAGCGGTTCGCCTCGCCTGGAATGCTCACAGCAGGCCCCCCGAGAACACCGACGCCCGATACCCATGCTGGCTGGGTATGGTTCGCTGGCCGATGATCTGCGGCACGACCGGACGCCGTCGTTCGAGATTGACCCTATAGAGCGCGCTCATTAAACTGAGATCCCTTTTGTGCCACACAAAGGGGACGCCTCATGCTTAGTCTTGCCACCCTCGGACTCTTCTGCGCGGCTTGTCTCGCGTTAACGATGACGCCCGGCCCGGATATGCTGCTCATAGCGTCAAGGAGCATGGCCCAGGGACGCTCTGCCGGCTTTGCATCGCTAGCCGGAATACTGGTGGGAACGTACTGCCATGCAATCGCGGCCGCATTTGGCCTTGCCCGATTGTTTCTCGCCGTTCCCCTTGCCTACGATGTAGTGCGGTTTGCTGGCGCTACCTATCTGCTCTATCTCGCGTGGAAGACCATTCGCACGGCTTCGCTTCCGACGGCACCGGCACCGGGCGAAGCTCGGCTTGCTGCTCAAAAGATCTTCAGACAGGGGCTGCTAACCAATCTGCTCAATCCGAAGATGGCGCTGTTCGTCCTTGCACTGTTCCCGCAGTTTGTGCGCCCCCAGGACGGGTCGGTTGCCCTTCAGATCTTGACGCTCGCAACCGTCCTCAACTTTATCGGCTTGATTGTGAATGGGATCGTCATTCTGCTGGCAGATCGACTGGGTGAGCGGTGGTCGAGTCATCGCCGCCGGTCGCGAATTCCCCGATATCTGCTTGGATCGGTGTTCACCGGATTGGCATTTCGGCTTGCTGTTGAGAGCCGGAAATGAAGATGTTTTGAGGGCCACCATACTGCGAAATAACACAACGACGCTGCTCGCGCAGAGGAGCGTAGCCATTGTCCGTGAACTTCATAGTCCGCACTATTTGCCTCCTTGAGGAAAAGAGTGATTTCGATTCCGGGCGGATGATGTTTTTTTGCAAACAACGCATATTTAGGTTCACCCGACACACTTCCGCCTGCACGGAACGTCGGGTGCTTTTTCATGTTGCTGGGGTACACCCCATGCTTGCGTATCTGCAACCAACTGGCGTCCAGTCAAGACTTCTTTCAACCGGGCACTCAAAGGATACAGGCAATGCACATCGGACTGATCGGCGGCATCGGACCCGCGGCGACCGAGGTCTATTATCGAAGGCTGGTGCGCCTGCACGCCGACGCAAGGCGACGGCTTTCTCTGACTATCGTTCACGGCGACTCCACTGAACTGATCGCGAATCTGGAAGCAGGTTGTGCGATCGAGCAAGCGGTCAGCTTCGCGAGGTACATCGATCAGCTTCGCGCAGGGGGGTGTGAAGCGGTGGCTCTTACATCAATGGGGGCGCACTTCTGCATCAAGGATCTGGCAGCCATCTCCAGCTTGCCGCTCATCAACGCCATTCCGGTTCTGGACGCCTATTTTGCCGAGAGAGGTTTATCTCGAGTTGGCGTTCTCGGAACGCGGGCCGTGATGGGCTCTCGTCTCTACGGCGTATCCGAGGCCGAGGTCGTGACTGTCGATCCCGACGAAATCGACCGTATCCATGGTTGTTACGTCGCGATAGCGGTCGCGGGATTCGCGACGCCCGGACAGCGCGACTATTTGTACGAGGCAGGTCGAAAGCTGTGTCGGGATAAGGGCGCGGAAGTGGTTGTCCTCGGAGGCACGGACTTGTCGCTCGCATTCGGCGGTGAGGATCCGGGCTATCCGACGGTCGACAGCGCGATCATCCACGCTGACGCAATCGCGCGCGTCGCGATGGACTTTGGCTTGCCTCGATAGGGTGTGGATCCGCGCCAGATGACGCTTGAACGGACGAGGAATCGAAGAGATTTAATATTGACAGTAGTGTCCAATTACTCTAGTTTACCCTAATTCATGACACAGATGTCAAACATGTCGCGACGACCCATGATGATCGGCTGCTTCGTGCAACGAGATGATCGCTCGCGCAAACGCTTCGCTCATTCCCCAGAGCAGTGCAACACGGCTCTCCCTTACATAAGAGCACATATGACTGACTATTCACCTGATATTAAAGGTTTGCATCACAACGCTTATCGATGCAGGGATTCAGAAGAAACTCGGCGATTCTATGAGGGGCTGCTCGGGCTTCGACTGGCGAGCGCACTGGAACTCAGTGCGACCAAGACCGGTCGTCCAATCAAGGCATTGCATACTTTTTTCGAAATGGGTGATCATTCATTTCTCGCGTTTTTCGAAGTCATAGGGGATGAGCGTGAGGGTATGTTTGAACCCAAGTCGGATTTCGATCTGCACATCGCACTGGAATTGCCCGATGTGCTGACCATGATGACCTACAAGGAGAAAGCGGTCGCCGCTGGCGTCGAAGTGCGCGGCCCATCGGATCATGGGACTATCCAATCGATCTACCTGCGCGATCCTAACGGTTATGTCATCGAGTTAACGACCCGAGTGAAAAGTGACGAGAAAAGCATTGAGCGTGGCTTACTTGAAGCCCGTGGAATAGTCGATCGGTGGCAACATAACAAGTACGCATCGCCGACGCCAGGCACGCTTAACTGAACAGCGATTCATTCGGCCGTTTTCAGTTGAGACGCCGACGCTTGGCAGTCGCCTGAACTGGACGGGCGAACGGCGCTTCTGGCCGCGTACGGCCGGATGGGTCGCTTTTTCTTTCAGCCATCCGTTGTGCTTACGAAAAAGAGCTGTGTGCCAGAAGTACCGTCACGAAATCGTAGACGGAGTGACTTTCAATTGCGACGACAGCAAATTGAAATTTCTGGAAAAAGCGAATCAATTCAGCGTTTTATAGCCATCCTAAGACGCCCCCAGCATCCTCTCCACATACCGCGCAATCAGATCAATCTCCAGATTCACCTTCGCCCCTTCTTTCAGATGCCTAAGCGTCGTCACCTGCAGCGTATGCGGAATCAGATTGATCGAAAACTCACAACCATCATCACGATCGTCGACCGAATTCACGGTTAGGCTCACCCCATTCACCGTAATCGACCCCTTATACGCGAGATAACGTCCGATCTCCTTCGGCGCAAGCACCCGCAGCTCATGTGATTCCCCAACCGGCGCAAACCGCGTCACCGTCCCCAGCCCATCGACATGCCCGGACACGATATGCCCGCCAAGCCGGTCATGCGCGCGCAACGCTTTCTCCAGATTCACATCGCCCGTCTGCGCTAGCCCAACCGTGAGATTCAAACTTTCCCGCGACACGTCGACATCAAACGAATGACCGGTCTTCCCGATCACCGTCATACACGCGCCCTGGATCGCGATGCTGTCGCCGAGCTGCACGTCCTCGAGATCCAGCGCGCCGGCCTCGACAGTCAAACGCACGCCCGCTTCCGGTTCGCTGCCAAGCGGCTTGATCGATGCGATACGGCCAACGGCCGCGACGATTCCTGTAAACATCGTTGCAATGTCCTGTTCAGTGCAAGGGCAGAGGCGGAACGAGCCGCGCCAGAATGCGAATGTCGCTGCCGATCCGGTCAACCGATTGATACTCGAGATGCAAGCGCTCATCAAGCGACGCAGGCGCAACAAGGTTAAACATGCTCATCGAATCTGAACCAAGCAGACTAGGCGCAAGATAAACCAGCAATTCATCAACACACCCTTCGCGCAGCAGCGAGCCGTTCAGTTTGTAACCCGCTTCGACGTGCAGTTCGTTCACGCCGCGTTCAGCGAGTTCGATTAGCACGCGCGGCAGATCAACCTTACCGTTCTCATTGACGAGCGGCACGATTTCCGCGCCGCGGTCGCGCAACGCGATAGCGCGCTGTTCCAGCTGTTCATCGAGATTGCCGCAGAAAATCAGAGTCGGCGCACCGGCAAGAATGTGCGCTTCCGGCGGCACGTCGAGCCGGCTATCGATCAGCACACGTTTCGGCTGGCGCGGCGTCTCGACGGCGCGCACGGTCATATGCGGGTTATCTTCGCGGATCGTACCGATGCCAGTGAGAATGGCCGACGCGCGCGCACGCCACGCATGGCCGTCCGCGCGCGCCGCTTCGCCGGTAATCCATTGGCTCTCGCCAGACGGCAAGCCGGTGCGGCCGTCGAGCGATGCCGCCACCTTCATCCGTACCCAGGGACGCTTGCGCGTCATCCGTGACACAAAGCCGATATTCATCTCGCGCGCTTCATTCGCGAGCAGTTCGCATCGCACTTCGATGCCCGCGTCGCGCAACATCGACAGACCGCGCCCCGACACCAACGGATTCGGGTCTTCCATGGCCGCGACCACGCGCCCGACTTTCGCTTCGATCAGCGCATTCGCGCACGGCGGCGTGCGGCCGAAATGACTGCACGGTTCAAGCGTCACGTAGACGGTCGCACCCCGCAGCTCGTGACCGCGCGCTCGCGCATCCTTCAGCGCGCGGATTTCCGCGTGGTCCTGACCGGCGGGCTGCGTAAAGCCTTCGCCGATCACTTCACCATCCTTGACGATCACACAGCCGACCCGCGGGTTCGGGTCGGTCGTGTACATGCCGCGCGCCGCGAGAACGAGCGCGCGTTCCATATGAACGAAATCGGTTTGCGAGAACATCGGTGTCCTGTTCGTGCCTGGGCGGCTCTTTGACAACGTAAAAGCACGTGAAGCCTGGGCCGCTGTGATCGATTCGCTTGCCAGGTTGATACGTTAAGGTCTTCCGCAGCAGCGCGGCGCTTCCTTACTCGCTGGTTACGCGTGCAACGCCGCAAATGCCTGACGGGCGAGATCGACCGTCGTGTCAATCACCGCATCGTCGTGCGCGCTCGACACGAAACCCGCCTCGTACGCGGACGGCGCGAAGTACACGCCCGCATCGAGCATCTTATGAAAGAACGCATTAAAGCGCGGCACATCGCAGTGCGAGATATCGGCGAAGCTGCGCGGAATCGCGTCCGTGAAATACAGGCCGAACATCCCGCCGATCGAATCGGCCGCGAACGGCACCTTGGCGGCGTGCGCCGCTTCGGTCAGGCCGCTGACGAGACGCGCGGTTTGCCGCGCGAGCTGATCGTAGAAACCCGGCGCCTGGATCAGTTGCAGCGTTTTCAGCCCGGCGGCAACCGCGATCGGATTACCCGACAACGTGCCCGCCTGGTAGACGCCGCCGAGCGGCGCGAGATGGGCCATGATGTCGCGCCGTCCGCCAAACGCGGCCGCGGGCATGCCGCCGCCGATCACCTTGCCGAGACACGTGAGGTCCGGCGTGATGCCGTAGACCTGCTGCGCGCCGCCAAGCGCGACGCGAAACCCGCACATCACTTCGTCGAAAATCAGCACCGAGCCGTATTCGCTGGTCAGGCGGCGCAGCGCCTGCAGGAACGCCGGCGTCGCGCGCACGAGGTTCATATTGCCGGCGACCGGCTCAACGATGACCGATGCGATTTCATTGCCGAATGCGTTGAACGCTTCTTCGAGCGCCTCGACGTTGTTGTATTCGAGCACGGTGGTGTGCTTCGCGATATCGACCGGCACGCCCGCGGAAGTCGGATTGCCGAACGTCAGCAGCCCGGAGCCCGCCTTGACGAGCAGGCTGTCCGCGTGACCGTGATAGCAGCCTTCGAACTTGATGATGCGGCTGCGGTTCGTGAAGCCGCGCGCAAGGCGCAGCGCGCTCATCGTCGCTTCGGTGCCGCTCGACACCATCCGCACCTGCTCGATTGACGGCATCAGCTTGCAGATTTCCTCGGCGATCTCGACTTCGGCCTCGGTCGGCGCGCCGAACGAAAAGCCGTTGACCAGCACTCGCTGCACCGCGTCGAGCACGTCCGGATGCACATGGCCGAGGATCATCGGCCCCCACGAGCCGATATAGTCGATATAGCGCTGGCCGTCGGCGTCCCAGAAGTAAGGGCCTTGCGCGCGCTCGATAAAGCGCGGCGTGCCGCCGACCGAGCGGAAGGCGCGTACCGGAGAATTGACGCCGCCGGGAATCGTCTGTTGCGCGCGTTCGAAGAGAGCTTGGTTCCTGGACATGGCTTGGACCTGCGTAGTCAGAAAATGACCGAAAAATGACCGGATGGCACGAAAGACGCGCTCGTGGCGCGATCAGAGCCGGCGGGCGGCGCGCGTGTCGACTGTGGGCGGGCCGCGGCGGCTGAGTGGTTGCGTGAAATTGTACCGGAGTCGCGTCGAGTCGGTTTGTGACCGGGTGCCGCGGAGTTGGACGTTACTGCCTGTTTTTCTGCCGCGCCGCTGGCGATGCGGCGGATTGCGCACGTTTTTTCGCCGCTGCGTGCGCGGCGGTTTTCGTCGATCGGGCCTGTTCCTGCGGCGCCGTGGCGCTAGCGGCGGGCGCCGCCCAGATCGTTGGCCGGGCTCGCACGCCAGTCAACGCTTTCCACTGTTTTTCGAGCGCCCCTTCCACGATCGGCTTGATCGATGTGCCCGAACTTTGCGCGTCCCATGTTTGAACCGAAAACGGATGCGTGCGCAATGCGTCGCGCGCGATCATCACGTCCTCATGCGCGTCGACCAGCCAGTCGTAAACGAAGTCGATGCATAGCCGATAACCGCGCTTGCTTGCCGCGTCGGGCACCTCGTACGGTGCGCGCGTCACATAGCCGGAGGCAAACAGGCCCTTGGGTTCCTGCGCGACGCGATGCACGAACACGCGGTCGCCAGGCAGGATGCTGCGCGCGACGCCGCAACCCCAGACATCCGTGACCGCCTCGCCCGCAGCGACGCGCCGCGCGACGTCGGGCAGTTCGGGCCAAGGCCACTTTTTCGGGCTCCAGATCAGCAGAAATGCGGTCATGACGTTTCAGACGATGGGTCGGGCAGCGAGGCGCGTGGGGCTGCGCCACGCAAGCCGGGAGCTTAACCGAAAGCGTTGTCGGCCGCCGGATATGTCCCCGTCTCGAACGCGAACATCACGGCTTTCGATTTCCCGTCAGCTACAATGACAGATTCGCTATACCGCCACCCGCGGTTCGTTGCATCCGCATCCAATGCGGTCATCGCATCTCATTTCATTGCGCGAACCCCTTCACGCTTCACCTACGATTCCATGTCCCACGTCGTCAAAGGCCGGCCCGACATCGGGCTGATTCTCCTGCTCGGCGCGCTTGCCGCATGCGGGCCCATTTCAATCGACATGTATCTGCCGAGCCTGCCGTCGCTCACGCAGGCGTTCTCGGTCAGCGCAAGCGCCGCGCAAACCACGTTGACCAGCTTTATGTTCGGCTTCTCGATCGGCATGCTGCTGTACGGGCCGTTGTCCGATTCGTTGGGCCGGCGGCCGGTGCTGCTCGGCGGCATCGTGATGTACGTGCTGTCGACCATTGCGTGCGCCGTGTCGTTCTCGATCGGGTCGCTGGTCGTGTTTCGCTTCGTCCAGGCACTCGGCGCGGGCGCCGCATCGGTGCTCGCGCGGGCCATCGCGCGCGATGCGCACGAGCCGACTGATGCGGCGCGCGTGATGTCGATGATGGCGATCGTGACGTCGGTCGGTCCGCTGCTCGCGCCGCTGATCGGCGGGCAGCTGCTTTTGCTGGGCGGCTGGCGTGTCGTGTTTATCGTGCTGACGCTGTTCGGGTCGCTATGCGCGGTGACCGCGTTCCTGCGCGTGCCGGAAACCTGGCCGCGCGAAAAGCGCGCGAACTCGGCGTTGCTGAAATCGTTCGCCGCGTACGGGACGCTGCTCAAAGACCCGGTCGCGTGGGGGCATCTGCTGTGCGGCAGGATGGCGTTTGCATCGATGTTCGCGTATATCACCGCGACGCCGTTCGTCTATATCGAGTACTTCCATGTATCCGCGCAGCACTATGGCTTTCTGTTCGGGCTCAATATTGTCGGCATCATGGGCGGCAATTTTGTCAACGCGCGGCTCGTCAGCCAGTACGGGCCGGTGCGGATGATCGTCGCGGCCGCGACGATCAGTTGTGTCGCGTCGCTGTTCGTCGCGCTCGTTTGTCTGACGGGGTGGGGCGGGTTGTGGTCGATCGTGTTCGGGCTGTTCTTCGTGGTTGGTATGGTCGGGCTGTTATCGGCCAATTGCGTGACCGATCTGATGCATCGTTACCCGAGCAACGCCGGTGCGGCGGCCGCGTTGTTCGGTGCGGTGCAGTTCGGGCTCGGTGCGCTCGCGAGTCTTGCCGTGGGCTTGTGGCGCGATGGGTCGCCGCAAGGGATGGGCGTCACGATCGCGGTATGCGGCGTGCTGTGTTACGTGGGCCGGGTGCTGGTCGTGCGGTGGCACGATCGGGCGGTCGCCGCGGCCGTTTAAACGGGAGCGGCAAGCGGGCTTCTTGTTCAGTCTGCTGCCACGTCGGAGCGGGGGGGCATGGCTGTTCGACGGGTCGGCGCGGTATCTAGGCTTTCGCGAAGAACCCGCTGAGCCGGCGGTTCACCTCGTCCGCCGCTTCGTATTGTGCCCAATGGCCGGCATTCTCCACCATCCCAAACGCGTGCCGCACGCCGTCCGTATGCAGCCGATCGGAGAACCGTTGCGGCTCGTCAGCGGTCACGTCATGCGTGCCCCACAGCAGCAGCGTATCGACGTTCGCCTGTTTGAGCAGCGCGGCGAGATTGTCCATCAGCGACACGTCCTTACTGCGAAAGCGCGTTTTCAGGCACGCCTGCTCATAGACGGTCAGCGCGAGCGAGTCCGCTGTCGCGGGGTCGTGCAGCATGAACGACTTCAGGTTCGCGTCGAACAGCGCGCGGCGCTCGTCTTCGACATCGATTTTTTTCCAGTTCAACAGCTCGCGTTGCAGCCGCCGCTTGCCGCCATGCCCCGCGCTGCCGACCAGCGCCAGTTGGCCGACCGGCCGGCGGCATGCAAGCGTCGCTGCGACGACCCCGCCGAATGAAAATGCGGTGAGGTCGATCTCAGTCGATGCGCCGACCAGCGCGTTGAGCGAGTCGAGCGTCGCTGTCATCAGATCTTCGAAGCGCGCGCCGTCGGGCAACGCGTCCGAGTCGCCATAGCCGGGCAGATCGGGCACCCATACCGCGCGCAACGCGGTGAGCGGTTCGATATTGCGGACCCAATGCATCCAGTTGCCGTGACCGCCGTGCACGAGCACGAGCGGCCTGGCGTTGCTATCGCCGAATACGCGCCACATCACGTAGCCGCCGGTCGATGCGAGACGATACCGATGATGAGTCGCGAGTCCGTCGAGCCGTGCAACGGCTGCGCGGCCTTCGTTCAGGGTCGAGGCAGGTAAGGAGATAAGATCCGACATGCGAGCGATTCGTTGCGTGCGTGTGCCAATGCATGAATCGTCTCATACGTTGGGATTGGCTGCTCTGACGATGGCAAAGCGGGGTGCATGGAATCGGCGCGCAAAAAAGCCGACCTGCACAAACAAGGTCGGCTTCTCTGCGAGCCATCGGGTTAGCGCAGCAAGCGCCGTACCGCTCAATCCCGCGGCGTGGCCGCCGCGCCGTGACTCAGCCAGTCGAGCACAGCACTGGTTTCTTCATCCGCGCCTTCACGCGCTTTCGCGACGGTCTGGTTCATTTCAGTGTCGGGCACCGCACGACGAATCGCGACACCGACCGCAAGGACATCGATCATCAGCAGATGCAAAATTCGCGAGATCATCGAAAGCTGCGATTCGCGAATCTCGATGTGATCGGTTTCCAGCGCAACGGTTGCGCGTTTCGCGAGCGGCGTATTGCTCGACGTAATCGCGATCACCTTCGCACCCGCCTGCATCGCGACGTCGAGTACCCGCAGCAACTCCGGCGCGCGTCCCGACTTCGACACCGCGACAATCACATCCCCCTTGCCGAGCAACGCAGCCGAAGCGGCTTGCATATACAGGTCGCCATACGCGATCGTCGGAATGCCAAAGCGGAAAAACTTGTAGTGCGCGTCCTGCGCGACGATATTCGAATTGCCCAGCCCATAGAACTCGATTCTTCGCGCACTGTTCAGCAGATCGATCGCTGTTTCGACGTGCTCGAAATTCAGATGCTCGCGCAACTGGAGAATCGCGGACACGGTGTTATCGAGCACCTTCGCGCCGAAGTCGGTAGCGGTATCGCCGAGATGCACCTGGCTATGGCTGACCGGAATCGTGCCGGTCAAGCCGGTCGCGAGCTTCAGCTTGAAGTCCGACAAACCCTGGCAGCCGAGCGAACGGCAGAAGCGGATCACCGTCGGCTGGCTGACATCGGCCTTGCGCGCGATATCGACGATCGGATCGTTGATGATCGAACGCGGATGGTTCAGCGCGAGATCCGCCACGCGCCGTTCGGCGGGCGTCAGCGCATCGCGCATTTGCCGGATGCGCTCGAATACCGCTGACGAACTGCCGCCCGCGCGATTCGACAACTGCTCCGCGAGAATCGCGGACACCCCGAGAAACGCCGGATATTCCGCGGTAATCACGAAGGTCGGCACGTTCTTCAGATAATCTTCAAAGCGGCCTTTCGCTTCGAAGCGCTGACGGAACGACGACTTCGCAAAGAACTCACCGAGCCGCGGCACGACACCGCCGCCGATATAAATCCCGCCGAGCGCGCCCAACGTCACGGCGATATTGCCGGCGAACGTGCCGAGAATGCCGCAGAAGCAATCGAGCGTCTCCGCCGCAAGCGGATCGCCTTCGAGCCCGCGCTTCGAAATTTCCGCGACATCGAGCGTCGACGGCACGCGCTTCTTGTCACGCGCCGCAAGCGCGCGATAGATCACTTCAATGCCGGGCCCCGCGGCAACACGCTCGAACGACACATGCGACCACTTCTTGCGCGCGTATTGCAGCACGAGGTCTTCGCGTTCGTCGGACGGCGCGAACGACGCATGACCGCCTTCACTGCCCAGCGCGATCCACCGGTCATCCGCCGGAATCAGACCGGACACGCCCATCCCCGTCCCCGGCCCGAGCAGGCCGATCACGCTATTCTGCCGGCGCGTGCCGCCACCCACCTGCACGCGCTGCGTATCGGTGAGCCCCGGCAAGGCCATCGCGAGCGCGGTGAAATCGTTCACCACGAGCAGCGTATCGAACCCCAGCGCACGCCGCGTCGCTTCAATCGAAAAGTGCCAATCATGATTCGTCATCCGAACCTGGTCCCCGTCGACCGGGTTCGCAATCGCAATCGCCGCATGATTCACGCGGCCGATCTTCGTATCTTTCAAATACTTCTTGATGACGTCCGCGATACCCGGATACTCGGCGCAGGGATAGACATGCACCTGACTGATTTCACCAGGTCGGGTTTCGAGCGCGAATCGCGCATTGGTCCCGCCGACATCGGCGAGAAGCCTCGGTCCATCGGCGTGCTGGCCCGCTTGCGGGGCAGCTTTAGTTGGCACACCAGTAGACATCGAGTCTTACCCCCTTGTCGTTTGCGAGCTGAGAAATGGCTTTTTTTTGCAGGGCCGCGGACGCTTCGTTCAGTACATCCATCTTTTTCGGACCGGCGATCAGCAGGAACAGATGATCGATCTTCTTCAATGCCGACATCGACCAGCTGATGCGCGCATGGGGCGCGCTGCCGGGATGCACGGCGACGAAGTGGTCGGTCGTGGTGATCGCGTAATCCCATTCGGGCGCGTCAGCGAAGATCGACGCGGTGTGGCCGTCTTCGCCCATGCCCAGCACGGCGACATTCGGCACGCGCCGTTGCGGGTCGCCGTTCAGCGCGGTGACTTGCGCTTCCAGCGTGGTCGACGTATCGACGAGCGGCAGAAAGTGCGCGTGAGCCGCGCTGTTCTGCAGCAGCGTTTCGTGCGCCAGACGCGAGTTGCTTGCGCCATCGGTGTCCGGCACCCAACGGTCGTCGACCAGCGTCACGTCGACGCGCGACCAGTCGAACGGTTCGTTGGATAACGTTTGCAGGAACGGACGCGGACTGGTGCCACCCGACACCGCGAACGTCACACGCGCGCCGCTCGCGCCGGGCGCGGCGGCCTGCGCGGCGAGCGACGCCTGCAGCGCGTAGCTGACCGCCTTGGCCAGCGCGGCGGACTGCGCGCTCGGGTCATCGAAAGCATGTAGCTGGATCATTGACTTCTCCTCCGTGCTGCTTTCTTGTTTAGTCTAGGAACAGCGTGGTAAATGACATCCCCGAACATGCCAGGGATACAAAAGCGTAGCGACGCCGCGTAGTGCTGCGTGCCGGGCGCCGCCACCGATCAATTCTCTTCCTCGAGCCAACAGGTATTGTGCTGCGCGAGCATCGCGCTGGCGGCTGCCGGGCCCCACGTGCCGGCGGCATAGGGCTTCGGCCTGGTGCCGGATGCGGCCCATTCGTTGAGAATCGGTTCGACCCAGCGCCATGCGGCTTCCTGCTCGTCGCGGCGCACGAACAGCGCGAGACGGCCGTTGATCACATCCAGCAACAACCGCTGATACGCTTCCATCTGACCTTCGCGGAAGAACTGATCAAACGCGAGATCGAGATGCACGCTCGACAGATTCATCCCTTCGCCCGGCTTCTTCGCGAGGCAGTACAAGCGGATCGTTTCATTCGGCTGCAAGCGGATCACGAGACGGTTCGCGCCCGCGCGCAACGCGGTTGCACCGAGTGCCGAATGCGGCACCGGCCGGAAGTTGACGACGATCTCCGCGACGCGGTCCGCAAGCCGCTTGCCGGTACGCAGGAAGAACGGCACGCCGGCCCAACGCCAGTTGTCGATTTCCGCTTTCAGCGCGACGAACGTTTCTGTCGTGCTCTCAGGACGCACGCCAGGTTCATTGGCATACGCGGGCACCGCGGTGCCGCGAATCACGCCCGCATGATACTGGCCACGCACCGCGACACGGCTGATGTCGCGCGGATCGATCGGCTTCAACGCACGCAGCACGCGCAGCTTTTCATCGCGGACCGAGTCCGAATCCATCGAGTGCGGCGGCTCCATCGCGACAATCGAAAGCAGTTGCAGCAAATGGTTCTGCACCATATCGCGCAGCGCGCCGGTATTGTCGTAGAAATCGCCGCGCGCTTCGACGCCGAGTTCTTCGGCAATCGTAATCTGAATGCTCTCGACCCAGTCGCGGCGCCACAGCGGCTCGAATAGCGCATTGCCGAAACGCAGCGCGAGCAGGTTTTGCACCGGCTCCTTGCCCAGATAGTGGTCGATCCGGTAGATCTGATCTTCGGCGAAGATCTCGCCGACCGCATCGTTGATCGCATTCGACGAACGCAGGTCATAACCCAGCGGCTTCTCGAGCACGATGCGCGAATTCTGGTTGAGCCCCACCGACGCGAGCGCGCGGCAAATCGGCACGAACAGCGAAGGGCCCGTCGCCAGATAGAACACCCGTGTGCCGGGCAGATTCGCGACGGCATCGCGCAGCAACACGAAGTCTTCAGCCTTGCCGAGGTCGATGCCGACAAAGTCGATGCGATCGAGGAACGCGCGCCAGGCGTCTTCCGCGAACCGCGCCTTCGACACATGCGGGCGCACGTGCTCGTTGACCCATTGCAGATACTGCTCCCGCCCATCGATGTGCCGCGCAACCGCGAAGATCTTGCCGCTCGGAGCCAGCATGCCGGCGCGATGCGCTTCATACAGCGCGGGCAGGATTTTGCGCATCGACAGATCGCCGGTGCCGCCAAACAGCACGAAGGTGAAGCTGGAATCCGTTTGCATGAGTCTCCGCGATGCCTTGGAAGGCGCTGAAAGCAGGCCGTAGTGCGATAAAATTTTTTTTGACACTGAATTGTAGTTTAACTACAATCCAAATCAAGAGGTAGCGTGAATTCGATGAAAAAAGCGTGCGGGGCCTGCAGGAATGCGCGTTTTCACCGAGTCATCCGAGCTTCCCGGCATGTTATCGACAAATGCGTTTTGATGCGGCACGCGGCTTCGGCAGGCGCGGCATCAAGGCCTTTAACGAACGGCGTGCATGGTAAGCGCCTCGAGTCTGCAACGCGCGACGCGGGCAGGCACAAAAGCAAAAGAGGAGACGTTCAGTTGCATTCCGTGTCACTCATCTCTTGAGCATCCGCGGCCGGACATCGGCTGGTCAGGCGCACGTACTGAAGCGCTCGTTGATGCCCGTTCGTCCAGTTGTTTGCCTGTTTGATTCGACCATAACCGCTCCCTGCCCAGCAGGGGCTCTACGTGTTTAAGTTCAGGTGTCTGGAGGAGATAAGCAATGAAATTCCGTGCGATCATGGGCGCCCTGTGCGCCGCAGGTCTGATGTGTGGCGTCTCTGCAGCGCAGGCGGCCGAGCAGGTCGAAGTGCTGCACTGGTGGACGTCGGGCGGCGAA
This sequence comes from Paraburkholderia humisilvae, assembly GCF_902859855.1. Classification (GTDB taxonomy): domain Bacteria; phylum Pseudomonadota; class Gammaproteobacteria; order Burkholderiales; family Burkholderiaceae; genus Paraburkholderia; species Paraburkholderia humisilvae. The sequence continues at coordinate 92,401 of NZ_CADIKH010000001.1, read as the reverse complement.
TCGAAGGCCGTCGGCGTGCTGAAGGATGATCTGCAGAAGCAGGGTTACGTCTGGAAGGACTTCGCAGTGGCTGGCGGCGCCGGCGCAGCAGCCATGACCGCACTGAAGACCCAGGTGATCTCGGGCAACGCGCCGAGCGCCGCGCAGATCAAGGGTCCGCTGATTCAGGACTGGGCATCGCAAGGCGTGCTCGTCAATATCGACTCCGTCGCCGGCGACTGGAAGAAGAACCTCCCGCCGGAAATCGACAAGATCATGCACGCGGACGGTCACTACGTCGCCGCGCCGTTCTCGGTGCACCGCGTCAACTGGCTGTACATCAACAAGGCCGCGCTCGACAAGGCAGGCGGCAAGGTGCCGACCACGTGGCCTGAGTTTTTCGCGGTGGCCGACAAGATGAAGGCCGCGGGCATCCAGCCGATCGCGATGGGCGGCCAGCCGTGGCAAGACCTGACGCTGTGGGAAGACGTCGTGCTGTCGCAAGGCGCGGACTTCTACAAGAAGGCGCTGGTGGATCTTGACCAGAAAACGCTGACGTCGCCGCAGATGGCTCAGGTGTTCGACACGGTCCGCAAGATCCAGGGCTACTTCGACGCCGGCCGCACGGGCCGTGACTGGAACCTCGCGACGGCGATGGTCATCAACGGCAAGGCCGGCATGCAGTTCATGGGCGACTGGGCGAAGGGCGAGTTCGCGAACGCGGGCAAGAAGTCGGGCTCGGACTATATCTGCGCGGCGGTGCCGGGCACGGAAAAGGGCTACACGTTCAACGTCGACTCGTTCGTGTTCTTCCAGCAGAAGGGCCAATCGGCAGCGACGCCGGGTCAGCTCGCGCTTGCGAAGACGATCATGAGCCCGGGCTTCCAGGAGCAGTTCAGCCTGTACAAGGGTTCGATCCCGGTGCGCCTCGGTGTGCCGATGGACAAGTTCGACGATTGCGCGAAGAAGTCGTATGCGGATGAGCAAACGGCAATCAAGGCCGGTGGCTATGTGCCGTCGCTCGCGCACGGCATGGCTCAGCCGGATGCGACCGCCGGTGCGATCAGCGACGTCGTGACGAAGTTCATGAACTCGCAGGAAGACACGAAGACCGCCGTCGAAGCGCTGGCGAAGGCAGCGAAGACGAAGTAATCCGCTTCTTCACGCACTAAAGTAGTAGGAGTAGTGCAGTAGCAGAATGCCCGGGGTTGCGTTGTATTGGCGCGCTCCGGGCAAAGACGGTTCGACGACAGTCGCGCCCTCGGCCGCATCGCGCCACGCTTTTCCGGAGTTTCCGACGAAAAGTGCCGGCCCTGACGGCATAGTTCCAGGAGTCGAGTTGTGACTGCTTCTCTTAGCGGAAACGCAAAGCGCACGGTTCCCGTTGCGCGCCGCACGTCGCCGATGGCGGCCCTCGCCGACCGCTGGATTCCGAAGCTGGTGTTGTCGCCCAGCATCGTGATCAGTCTGGTCTTCGTCTACGGTTTTATTCTCGTCACCGGTTATCTGTCGCTGTCGAATTCGCGACTGTTGCCGAGTTACACGTTCGCCGGTTTGGCCCGTTACCGCGAGTTGTTTGATAACGACGTGTTCTGGACCTCGGCGAAAAACCTCGGCTGGTTCGGCATTCCGTTCATTGCGATCTGCATTGGCCTTGGCCTTTTCCTTGCGATTCTGCTCGACCAGCGGATTCGCAACGAGGGCGCGTTGCGCGCGGTGTTCCTGTACCCGATGGCGCTGTCGTTCATCGTGACGGGTACGGCGTGGCAGTGGATTCTGAACCCGGACCTCGGCTTCCAGAAGGTGTTGAACGACTGGGGCTGGACGAGCTTCTCGTTCGGCTGGCTCGGCGACCCGGACAAAGCGATTTTCTGCGTGGTGATCGCGGCGGTCTGGCAATCGACCGGCTTTGTGATGGCGCTGTTTCTGGCCGGTTTGCGCGGCGTCGACAGCGAGATCTTCAAGGCGGCGCAAGTGGACGGCGCGACCTTGCCGACCATCTATCGGAAGATTGTGATTCCGAGCATGCGGCCGGTGTTTTTCTCGGTGCTGCTGATTCTCTGTCACATCACGATCAAGACCTTCGACCTCGTCGTCGCGTTGACGGCGGGCGGGCCCGGCACATCGTCGTCGTTGCCGGCGATGTTCATGTACACGTTTTCGTTTAACCGCGGGCAGCTGGGTGTGGGGGCGGCATCGTCGATCATGATGCTGGCGACGGTGGTCGCCGTGCTGGTGCCGCTGATGTATATGGAATCGCGAGGGACCCGCAATGCAGCCTAAGATGACGATCAGCCGCGCGGTCATTTACGCAGCGCTGATTCTGTTTGCGCTTTACTTCCTGTTTCCGCTTTACGTGATGCTGTCGACGTCGTTCAAGGACATCGATCAGCTGCGCACCGGCAACCTGCTGACACCGCCGACGCACTGGACCTTCGCGCCGTGGGTGAAGGCGTGGAGCGGCGCGTGTACCGGCGTGCGATGCGACGGCATGGAGCCGTTCTTCATGAACTCGGTGCGCATGGTGATTCCGGCGGTGCTGATCTCGTCGATCATCGGCGCGTTCAACGGCTATGTGCTGACGCACTGGCGCTTTCGCGGCGCGGACGCGATCTTCACGATGCTGCTGGTCGGCTGCTTTATTCCGTTTCAGGCCATTCTGCTGCCGATGGCGCGTCTGCAAGGGTATTTCGGTCTGTCGAACACGACGACCGGGCTGGTGGTCGTGCACGTGGTGTACGGCATTGCGTTCACGACGATGTTCTTCCGCAACTTTTACGTGAGCATACCGGCGGAGCTGGTGAAAGCGGCGCGCATCGACGGCGCGGGCTTCTTCATGATCTTCACGAAGATTTTGCTGCCGGTGTCGCTGCCTATTTTCATGGTGTGCCTGATCTGGCAATTCACGCAGATCTGGAATGACTTCCTGTTCGGTATCGTGTTTTCGGGCGTCGATTCGATGCCGATCACGGTGGCGCTGAACAACCTCGTGAATACGTCGACCGGTGTGAAGGAATACAACGTCGACATGGCCGGCGCGATTATCGCGGCGCTGCCGACGCTGCTGGTCTATGTGATCGCCGGCCGCTATTTCGTGCGCGGCCTGACGGCGGGCGCGGTGAAGGGTTAATTGAGCAGGTTCAGAGACTAGAGGATTCACAGCATGGCAAGTCTTTCCATCCGTGACGTGTACAAGACCTACCCGAACGGGGTGCCGGTCTTGAAGGGTGTCAACATCGACATCGAAGATGGTCAGTTCCTGATTCTGGTCGGTGGGTCGGGGTGCGGGAAGTCGACGCTGCTCAATATGATCGCCGGACTCGAGACTGTCACGAAGGGCGAGATTCAGATTGACGGCAAGACTGTCAATAATCTCTCGCCGAAGGATCGCGATATCGCGATGGTGTTTCAGTCGTACGCGTTGTATCCGTCGATGACGGTGCGGGACAACATTTCATTCGGCTTGAATATCCGCAAGGTGCCGAAGAACGAGCAGACGCAGATTGTCGATCGCGTGTCGAACATGCTGCAGATTCAGCACTTGCTCGATCGCAAGCCGGGGCAGCTCTCGGGTGGTCAGCGGCAGCGCGTGGCGATGGGGCGTGCGTTGGCGCGCGACCCGGTGATGTTCCTGTTCGATGAACCGCTGTCGAACCTCGATGCGAAGCTGCGCATTGAGATGCGCTCGGAGATCAAGCTTCTGCACCAACGCCTGGGCACGACGATTGTCTATGTGACGCACGATCAGATCGAGGCGATGACGCTCGGCGACCGGATCGCGGTGATGAAGGACGGTATCGTGCAGCAGTTCGGGGCGCCGCAAGAGATTTACGATTCGCCTGCCAACCTCTTTGTTGCCGGGTTTATTGGCGCGCCGCCGATGAATTTTATTCAAGGGAAGGTGGTGGAGCAGGGCTCGGGTGTCGGGATGGAGCTCGATACCGGCGTGACGAAGACTGTGCTCAATCTGCCGTTTGACGGGAAGGTGAAGTCGCAGATCGGCAAGGAAGTGGTGCTCGGGTTGCGGCCGGAGCGGATTACCGATCCGCGGCACGCGCACGATGCGGCGGATGGCAAACTGCAGCAGGTAGAGGTGAAGGTTGACGTGATTGAGCCGACCGGGCCGGATACGCTGGTGTTTGCGCAAGTGAATGGCAAGCGCATCGTGAGCCGCGTGCACCCGGGAGCGAATCCGCAGCCTCAGCAGAATATGCCGCTGCTGTTCGACGTTTCGAAAGCGGTGTTGTTTGATCCGGCGACGGAAGAGCGAATTGCATAAGGATTGATGCTGATGGTTAGAACAAAGGCCCTATGCGTTTGATCAGCGCTTAGGGCTTTTTTTGTTGCGATATTGGACGGTTAGGATTCGCCTGGTGGGGCGCAGCCGCGAGGCACGCCAATCAGCCATCGTTCCGGCCTTCCAGTCTTATCTTGTACCCGATCACCCGTATCCACGAGTGTCGGGTGATTAGTCAGCATTTTGGAGATCCCACCATGACGTCTAATTCTTCTGTTCCCAAGAAGCCTCTCTCGCAGAAGCGCGTCGATCTGCTCGCAGCCCTTCTGCAAGAAGCCCTGCTCACGGGACGGCGACATCTCCATCAGTTCTCCCAGCTCTCGTCGCTTGCGCGCGCTGTCGAAAGCCTGGATACGCCGTCGATCGATCGGGTTCGATTCCTCACGCTGCTTCGCGAGCTTGCTTCGGATGCTGAGGCGCAGGCGCAGCTTGATGTCGATATGTTTGAAAGTCTGCTTGGCGGAAGGGTGATGAAGCGGAAAGTCGAACAGGAGGCGCAGTTGCGCAAGGATGTGTTTGTGGTCGACGCAGGGACGACCCGGCATTGATCGAATGGATGGCGGCTTGGGAAGCCGCCATTGTTTTGCCCCTTTGCTGTTGCTAGTGCGGCAGGCGGATGTCGAATTTGAAGGTGATCAGGCGCGCGAGCAGGATAAAGAACGTGGCGATAAGCACGCTGTAGATCGTGTCGAAGTCAATGTGATGCAGAAATGCATAGAGCAGGCAGCCGACGAATGCGCAAGTCGCGTAAGGACGGGAGTCGCGAAGGATCAACGGGACTTCGTTGCAGAGCACATCGCGGATCACGCCGCCGAAAACGCCTGTTGTGACGCCCATCATCGCTGCCGTGAACCACGGGAGTTGCGCGTCGAGTGCCAGCGACGTACCCGAGACGCTGAAGAGACCCAGGCCGATGGCGTCGGCTACCAGGAGGACGCGTTCAGAGAAGAGGCCGGAAGTGGTTTTCGGCAGCATGGGTGAGACGAACGACACCGCGAAGAGCGCGATGACATAGGGCTGGTGTTCGACCCAGTAGAACGGGCGACGCTCCAGCAAGATATCTCGTACCGTGCCGCCGCCGAAGGCGGTTGCCATGGCCACCAGGAAGGTGCCGATCGGATCGAGCCGGCGGGAGCGGGCTTCGATAAAGCCGGATATGGCGTACGCGAGGATCGCGATTGCCTCCATCACGGCAAGGGCCAACGTCAGTCGCGGGTGCATGGGTAGGGTTGTGCGCTGCTAGTTTTTGGGTTGGGGTGGGGTCGCACCGGGCTGTAGCAGAACCAGCACGGCGCCCGCGCCTCCGTCGTGGGGTCTGGCCTGGCAAAAGGCAATCACTTCTTCCTTCTGGACCAGCCACGCGCGGACTCTTCCTTTGAGAACGGGTTCTTTGCCAATCGACCCGAGTCCTTTGCCGTGAATTACCCGCAGGCAGCGTAAGCCACGCTTGCCGGAATCGCGGATGAATTCCGCGAGGGCTTGCCGGGCCTCGTCTCTGCGCATGCCATGCAAATCAAGCTGTGCCTGAACGATCCACGCGCCGCGGCGCAACTTGCGGACGACCTCCTGGTTGATGCCGGGGCGGCAGTAAAAGAGGGATTCGTCCGTGTCGAGCAACATCTCCGGGTCGAATTCGTCGGAGATCGCTTCGTTGAGTACGGCGGCTTCGTCGAGGCGCGTTTGGACGGGTAGTGGCGTGGGTGGGGTGCGGGTTAATGTGGCTCGCGGCTTTGCGCCAAGCGGAGTGACTTCGCCGAGTTCCCGGCGGAATTGTTCCGCGTCCGCGTCAGCGGCGCGCTTCGCTTCTTTCGCTTGTGTTGTCTCGCGTTCGCGACGTCGGGCGTCATGCTTGAGGGCGTCGCGCAACGTTCCCAGGTCGGTCAGTCCAGCGCCGCGTGTGAGCGTCGGTGGGATGGGGGCCGCCGGGGGAGGTGCGGGGACGCGAGCTTTCGCTACGGGCTTGGCGTCGCTCGGATGGGGGCGGTTCTTCGGCATGGCGTGAGAAAGCTGGAAGAAAGCGATGGCTTGTCGACACGAAGAACGCCGTTACGGCGGTATAAGCACTGCGCAACGGGTCACTCGTAGAACGAATTCTACTGTCATTTCCATTGCTTCCCGCCGAGAGGTGTTAGTGACCTCCGCAGGTTGATTGATGTGATTGAGTGAATGGACGTTGTAGGCCCGCCAATGCAGATCATCTTCTTCGGCGTGCCCGCGCGTTCCGGCAACTGGCCCATGAGCGGAGATGGGCGACCCATTTTCACAAAAGATCAGCTCTCCTTGATACGCTTAATCTCGCTTGCCAGGTGCTCCAGCTTCAGTACCGCATAGAGATCTTTCTCGTTGAGCTGCTTGCGCTTCTCCGCGTCGGGCAGGATCGACATCAAGGCGTCGATGACCGTGCCCAACTGGCTGCCGTAGCTTGCGACCTTGGTCAGGATTTCGACCTCGGTCTGCGGGTCGCCCCGTGTCCCGCTGATTACCTGAAAGAGGGAGATATTCCAGGGATTGATATTCTGATTCAAGCTTGCTGGTGCGAGCTGTGAACCCGTCGGAAAGAAGTTTTGCCAACTCAGCATGGCCTGCCAGTGTCCAACTGCTTTTTGTTGGAGTCTGGCCAACTCCGCCAGGTGTTTCCATAGCGTGACGTATTCCTCGGTCCGCTGGGTTATCGACTGGATTTCGCTCGTGTTCATGCGAGTACTCCTTAAGACGATGCGGGGGCCAGGGCGCTATGGAAGTTTATTCTGTTCAAGTTATTTCACCATGCTGTTTAGTAACCGTGTTCAGTGGCTGAGGCGGTAGATGGCTCAAAACACGAGGAAATCGACCGGGTGTGGATCATCATGTATTGCATCGGGATTTCTGAAGTATGGTGTGCGGTACAACGCTCACACTTCAAAATCTTCGAATTCAGGCTTGATTTCCTCTGCTTCTACCTAGAATATAGCCCGACAAGCCACCCAGCAGCGCAGAGAGCTCTTTGCTTTCAAGCACCCCGATTATTCCAAATAAAATAACTGCTATGACAATAGCAAAAAGAGTAATGAACTGAATTCCGGCCTCATTGCTGAAAATCGTTTTCTTTATTTCCTCATTGGAGGACGCGATCCAGAAGAATCCAACGATCACCAATCCAACCAGTATCGCAAAGGCCGTACTCATATTAAGCTTGAAAGTGTTGGTTGCGTCGCTCGCAATAAAAAGCTGGTTTGCCATGTCGTCGATGTCACCGACAAGTTGTTGAAGCGCAACCTGTTGCCCTGACAAGCTATCTCTCTTTGCCGTTAGATCGGCAATCTCTTTGATCGCATTGCTATTGGCCATTTCTCTGTCTTCGGCTGCTTTTTTCTGCTGCTGAACTATATTATCGTAGTTGTCGAATGCATTTTGCCAATAATCCACTTCAGCCTCCGCCGCCGTCGGCGGGGCTGATTGAGCATCGATAATTATCGTGGACGCTTTGCTAATCCCTTTTTTTGATGCGGATTGACGTGCTGAGGTCAATGCGGCTTTGGCTGCCTGGAGTCTCAGGTTGACGGTATCTTTACTTGGCAGGGTAGGAGCCGTGATGTACAAGCGGGATTCATTTTTAGATTGAGCATCAAGTCGCTCGGTAAGAGTCGCGGTAACGCTCGCAAGTGCGGTGGTAGTGTCAGCTAAACGTTCGAGAGTAGATTTCCGGATTGAGCGAAGAAATTCAAATTTATCGGCAGTGCTTGATCGTTGATCCATCAGTGCCCTTATTTGATCTGCTGTTAGAACAACGTTAGCAGTCGGTGGCGCACTTTGTGACGTCGTGGATGCCGGCAATGGCACCGATGCCGCGTTGGCCGCTTGCGCATTTTCATGAGGAGCACGTGACTGGGAGTATGAGTTACACGCTCCAAAAAGAAAGGCTATCGAAAGCGGCATATAGAACAGAAGTACTCGCATTTACTTCTCCTTGTCGCCTGGATGCAAAACCTTTAGTCATGGTGTATGGTTTTCCGGAGTTGGCACGAATGCGACCAGATGCTGCGCGCATGTGATTTCTACTTTCAGTTCACCGCAACATGGACACCGATTAATCGCTTTACCTTAGACGGATTGAGGATTCCCGGATATTATTTTATAAACCGAGTGTGTGCTAACGTACATTGCTGGCCTGCACATTCCGGGAATGTCTTGCGCGGTGTGGCTTTCCCGGTTGAAATGTCATTCCGGGTTGCTTGCGTAGTTGACGACGATATTCATGCCGTCACGGGCGAGTCTCAGCGCAATGTCTTGCCCGATACCGTCCGACGCATCGGTGACAATCGCCGTCCGCGATCTCTTACGTAACATACGGCAGCTGCTTTCGATAAAGCGCGAAGGAACGCGCCCCGACTCGACAGCCGAGGCGACTCGTTACATCGCCGAGGGTTGAAAGCGACTGTTTCAACGAGGCGTGGGCTAGGGCGCCGAGGCTGTCCTCCGCAAAAAGCTCGCCGGGGACCGACGAACCAGGCCCGAACCGATCTCGCCAGGATCGACATCATTGTCACGTGCCGCTGCTTGAGGCCGTCACCCGAATCCGACCATCGCTCATCTGCGATGACCCGTTCGTCATCGAGCAGATCATCGCCTCGCTGAGCATCAAGGAGATGAGCCAGCAGGCCCTGATCCGCAAGCCGGCCCGGCTTAAAACCCCTAAAACCCTAGCTTGATCTTCCCGTCGGCGGCTCGCTTGCGCGACCTTCCTAATGTCATCACAAGCGCGAAGTTGGCGAGGCTTCCGAAAGGCGCGTGGAGCAACCGCGCCAGGCTCCAGCGACTCTGGACAAAGACTCCTTTGGCGTGACTCATTGCCCGAAACCCCTCGATGCCATGGTAAGCGCCCATTCCACTTGGCCCGATACCACCGAATGGGAGATCGTCCTGGGCAACATGCATGATTGCGTTATTCACGCCAACGTTTCCTGAGGTGGTCCGTCGCAGCACTGCGTCACGTTCGTCGTTGTCGTAGCCGAAGTAATACAGGGCGAGAGGACGTGGACGGTTATTCACGTACTCGATAACCTCATCGATTGTGCGATAAGTGCAAACAGGAAGGATCGGTCCGAAAATTTCCTCATGCATTACCGCCATCTGGTCGTTGGCGTCAATGATGAGGGTCGGCGCAAACGTGCGGATGCGTGTGATTGCCCGCTCGGGATTAACACCCGTTTCAATGACCTTTGCTCCCTTTTGCCTGGCATCTTCAACAAGGTTCAAAAGCCGGGCATGATGCCCGTCGCTCACAATCGACGTGTAATCGACGCTGGTCGGACCGTCTGGATAAAACCGGGCAACTGTGTCGGTGTATGCCTTCACGAAGGCATCCCTGTCATCTTCATGAACCAGAGCATAGTCAGGCGCGACGCAGGTTTGACCACCGTTGGACAGTTTCCCGAATACGATGCTTTTCATGGTCTGGTCGTTGATATGGCCTTGCGAAACAATCACTGGACTCTTGCCGCCCAGTTCCAGCGTCAGAGGGACGAGGTGATCGCTTGCAGCCTTCATCACCTGCCGTCCGACCTGCGTGCTGCCAGTGAAGAGCAGATGATCAAAGGGAAGGCCGCTGAACTCCGCCCCGACCGCCGGACCACCCAGCACGACCGCGACGTCTTCAGTTGCAAAGGTTTCTGCCAGCATACGTTTGATCACTTCGCTTGTTCGCGGAGTCAGTTCGGATGGTTTCAGCATCACCCGATTCCCTGCCGCGATAGCTGTCGCGAGAGGGATCATGGTCAATGAGATCGGATAGTTCCATGGCGCCATGACGCCGATGATCCCCTTGGGCTGATATTCCACATATGCCTGGCCGGCTCGATAGAAAAGACCCACGTGACGCCGCTGGCGCTTCATGAAGCGCCGCAGCTTTCGGGACAGATAGTCGATCGCCTGCACGACTCCAGCCAGTTCCATGATGCCGGTTTCGTGCCGCGAGCGGTTTCCAAAATCTGCGCTGATCGCAGTCTCAATTTCATCCCGAAATGCGAGGACGGCACTGCGCAGCATGGCCAGTTGCGCTTTGCGCTTTGAGATATCCGGTGCCGGCTGGCTGAGAAATGCCTGTCGCTGCTGATTGAACAACGCTTCCAACTGGCTGGGGTGGATCGGCTCCGCAAACGCATTCATCTTGGTGCTCCAAATGGGTCAATGTGGACAGAGTCTGCTGCGTGCGCTTGACCTCGTCGCTGCGAAGGTAGGGTAGGTTGACGTCGTCGCAATTGACGAATGCTGCAGGATGTCCCGGGCCTGGTCAGCCCGGTATCGCGCGCGAGGCCGCGGGTTGCCGCTGTCTGAATTCCCGAGGCCATCTCTCACTGACAGCGCCAGATTAATCGCCCGTGCGTGTGCAGATTTCTGTGCCGCGGCTAGGCTTCGACTGCTGCGTTTCAAAGTACCTTGCGTTCACTCTCAATGGAGTACCGCGCTCGAACTTGCCGATCAGCACGCCGTGATCTGTTTGATCCGCCGTTGAGATGAAGTCCGACACAATGACCCCGCCAGAGACCATGCCAACGCCGCGATATTTGGCGTTTTCCTCGATCGTTGCATCAACATCGAAACTGACCGAATGCGCATCGTGATAACCGGGCACGAGCCTGACGGCGACGCGCTCGGTGAATTTGCCCGCATGTTCATCGATGCCGTTGCAAGACCAGACTCCGGCGAAACTTTCCGGCGATTCCGCGGCAAGCGCCGGATGGCAAATTGTGCTGCAAGCCAGTGTGAGGGCAAAAACTGGTGCGAATCGTTTCATAGCGAATTCCATCCTGGGGTGTTTTCGATACTGCTGGACTGGATAGCGGAACGACCAGTGACGAACTCATTCCGCGCTTTATTGCCAAGCGTTGCTTACATGCATGGCACGCGAGGCGCGACGCTATAGCCACGCTTGAACGCACGACAGAAGTGCGGCGCGCTTGAACAGCATCCCGAGGATGCGTCGAATCGATGTGCGCTCCGGTCGCCATTCAATTGCCGCGCCCAAAAGGAGTCGCGGCGCTAAAATTCTCCAGCAAATGTTGTTGCACTATTTAACCCGGAACACATTTTTTGTTGACTCGCTTTGCATGCTGCATGACGTTAGATCAGGCGTTGAACGGCGCGGTTGGTCATGGGTGACGGCGAAGAATTGCAAGCGTCGGACATATTCGCGCTCTTCCATACGCGTTTAAGGCGGGTCGTGGCAGTCTGAGACCGACGTTTTCAGACGCTTCGTGCCATTTCGACATTGCATAAAGCGAATTTACGATGTGAGCACGCGACAATTCTTATAGCGCGTCCGGAATATCTGCTCGACAGCAACTGTTATTTGATCGTCGGATCACTGGTAGCGCGTAAATTGAAAGGGAAGGAAGGATTCCATGCGAGCAGGTACTGGCCTATACGAGAATCGATGGAACGGGACGCCGATGGACCGTCACGCATGGATCGACGCGATATTGACGCAAGGCTGGAAATGCCGATTCGACGCTTACCACTCCGGCCCGTCTACTGTCGACGTCGTGCGCGCCGGTCAGATCGAAATTATGAACATTAACGCGTCGTGGCAGTCGGTATCACCGATCTTGCATCGCATCAGCGCCCCCTTGAACGGTGAGCATGTGATCGTGAAGATCGTGAGAAGCGGCACGCTGTTGATCGAACAGAATGGCCAGACGAAAACGTTCGGACCTGGCGACATTGCCGTGCACGATCCGCAGTATGACTTCATCGAGTCGGTGGGCGAACCGACGTGCACGTCGGCGATCTGGATTCCGAAGGCGGCCTTACGCGACCGCGGGCTGCGTCACCGCGTTCCGGTGGCCTTTAGTCCGGATCCGTTGTCGCCCGATGTCGGCGTGGTACGCGAAGTCCTGCTGACCCTGACGTCTCAAGCGAGCAAGGCAGGCGAGCAACTGCTCAGTCGGCTCGTCCATCAATGCCTCGATTTGATGGACGTACTGGTCAATGACCGCAATGCCCCAGCACCGGCTCGCTCGAAAGCTATAACGGTACTTCGCGCTAAACAACTTATCGCGCGCCGCATTGGCGACCCCGATCTCACCGTGGGAAGCATCGCCGCTGAGCTGAACATCTCGTCTAGCAGTCTCATGCATGCGCTAAAAGCCAGTGGGCTGTCGGCGATGCGCTACGCGTGGTCACTCCGGCTTGAGCATGCGGCGCGGCTACTCCCCGGCGCATCGCGAGGCGAGATCCAGACAATTGCGTACCAGTGTGGATTTTCGAGCTTGGCTCACTTCAGCCGCGCCTTCAAGGAAAGCTACGGAATGACACCGCGGGAGTACGCAGCAACCCATATGGCAGCGAGTTCGTCCAAGGTGGAAAATCACCAGGACGACGGGCAACGGTTGTAAGGTCGATCGCTTGATCTGGATGGGTGTCTGGCGCGACCCGTCGCGGCCATGAATCGAAGAAACGGGTGCGAACGCCTACTGACGTTATGTCATGTGGAGCCGATCACCACTTCGATCAGGTTAGCGGTTCCCGATGCGATTCCGGCTTCGATCGCCTGGGCGATATCACCGGCCCGCTCGACCCGGCGGGCTGGGACGCCCATCGAAGTGGCCAGCGCGAGGTAGTCGATGGGTGGGTTATCGATCTCCATCGCAACAAACCGGTTGGTCTTCGCCGCCGTATAGTGTTCCTGGGAACGCATGAAGTTCTTGAGAACGTTGTACTCGCGGTTATTCATAACGACGAATGTCACGGGCAGCTTTTCGTAGGCAGCAGTCCACAACGCTTGTGGCGAATACATTGTGGCGCCGTCGCCAACCAGACACACGACTGGCTCCCTTCCCAGTCCGAGAGAACAGCCAACTGCGGCGGGCATGCCCCAACCCAGGCCACCCCCGCGCAGGAACGAGTACTGTCGCGCCGACGAGCTGTTGAGGAAGCTGCGAACCGCCGACGAAGTAACAATCGCCTCGTCGACGATCGGTGTTTTATCGCCGATGGCACGCATCGCCTGCTGAGCGGCAACCAGAGGTGTCACCACAGGCGAATCGAACTGCGACGCGGCGAGTTCGTCGAGTGAAGCCCGGCGCTTCGCCTGATTGGCCCTGGCCTTCCCTCTTGCTTCGGCGTAGGCAGCCGCGTTCTTCTCCACGCGTTGTCTGAGCAAGGGTAGCAATTGGCGGAGGGACGCCTTGATGTCACCGACCACAGAGAGCCTGGTGTAGTAGGTCCGTCCAAGGTCTCGCACGTCAGCCGACAACTGGAAGACATCACAACCCTGCGGCACGGCGGATCCGTGTGAATAGAGAATCGTGATCAACGATTTCCCACCCAGCGCGAAGATGGCGTCGAACTGCGATAGCTTTTCAGCGATTTGCGTCGCCTTCGTTGGCAGGTTGCCGGCCCATAGAGGGCTAGAAGTCGCAAATGGAATGCGAGCGGGCCATGACGATCCGAACACCGAAGCGGCCAGGGTTTCCGCGAGCTCAAGTGCCTCGTTCCCCGCATCACTCGAATGTATTTCGTCCCCGGCGATGATGGCGAGCCGATTCGGCCGGATTTCCGCCAGATGGTCGGCCAGAGCCTCAAGCGAGCCCGCTACCGAACGCCGGTCGATGGTTGACGGCGTATCGACCGGAACCGTGCTCGTTTCTTCCATCACGTCCATCGGCAACGACAGGAAGACCGGTCCCGAAGGCGCTGCGTTCGCATCCTGAAAGGCGCGCCTCACGAGGACGGGCAACTGATCCGCGCTACTTACTTCTTGAGCCCATTTCACGGCCGGTCGTGCGATGCGCACCAGGTCGCCCAGTAACAAGGGGTCCGTGAGGCTGTGCCGTCTATCCTGCTGACCTGCGGTAACCACCAGCGGCGTACAAGAAACACTTGCATTCAGCAGATTGCCCATACCGTGCCCGAGCCCGCCCGCAGTGTGCAGATTGATGAAGCCCGGCCTGCCGGCCGCTTGCGCGTAGCCATCGGCCATCGCGACAACGCTTGCCTCCTGGAGGGCCCAGACATAGTTGAGCTGGGGAGCGTCAAGCAAGGCATCCATTAGCGGTAGCTCGGTCGTGCCGGGATTGCCGAAAACATACTCGCACCCGACACTGCTCAACGTTTCAAGGAGGACGCTGGCACCGCGGCGCTCTGCGACTGTTTCGAGTGTTCCGATTGGACTGGAAGACATAATTCACCTTTGTGGGGATAACGCTTTCATGAGCCTGATATGGCGTCCGTGCCTTCTACTGCACGGTTCTCGTGGTTCGACCTTTTTGGGGTCGACAGCGCTTCCCTATCCGCCTCGTGGGCATTAGAGCCGGTTCGAACGGTGCGAAGCTGCGAACCAGAAGCTCAACAAGAAAGCGTGTAGAAATATTAGCCCGGAGCCCTGTGAAGCGGCTTCCTGAACTTGGTGAAATAATGGCCAAAAGCGGATGATTATTCCTGACATCCGTCAATTTCTGGAATGCTGTCCATACACCATGAACGACTCAAGTCTGTCACTCACCAAGCAGGACCTCGCGATCGTGCGAGCGCTGCAACGCAACGCGCGAATGAAGAATGCTGAACTGGCCGAGCTAGCCGGGATGTCGACGACGGCGTGCTGGAACCGCACGCGGCATCTGGAAGAGATAGGACTGATTCGCGGCTACGTTGCCCTGATCGATCAGGAAAAGCTCGGGCTATCCGATACGGTGCTCATCGAGGTGACCCTGGACCGCCACGAAGACGAGGTACTGGAGCGCTTCGGCGAAGAGCTTGCGGCGTTGCCGGAGGTTCTCGACGCGTACCTCATCTCGGGGGAATACGACTATCTGATTAAGGTAGCTGTGCAGGGCACGGCGGGATATGAACGCTTCTTGCGTGAAAAGCTGTACCGCATTTCGGGTATTCGCCACAGTCGGTCGATGTTTGCGCTGCGTTGCATGAAGAACGTGCCGTCGGTGGCGATCTGAGACTGTCTCTTCCTGGTCCGACAACGGCCAGCCGTACTTGCTGCTCGATCGAACGTGTTGGGTCGATCTCTGCCCGTCGTATGACGCGTCGACAGGCTTCGCAGGTCAAAAGGTTCGGCTGCCGCACGCATATTGCTTTGGCCGGACGACATATCCATTAAAAACCCGCAACCGGAAAATTATTGCCCAGCCTGTTGAACTTGCGATTTGACAACTTCATCATCCCGTCCTGGGTGAAAAACAATAATGTGTGTCGAAGCGGACCACCGCGACCATGACTAAAAGATGATTTGAATTCCGCGTGCCTAATTTCTTTATCGATCGCCCCGTGTTTGCATGGATCGTCGCACTCGCCATTGTGTTTGCCGGTGCGCTGGCGATTCCGCAGTTGCCGGTAGCCCAGTATCCGCGGCTCGCGCCCACTCGAATCATTATCGACGCGACCTATCCGGGCGCGATCACCGAAACGGTCGATGAAACCGTCGGGAGCATCATCGAGGAGAGCCTCGATGGCGCAGAGGGCATGCTCTACTACGAGACGTCGAGCGACAGTCTCGGTGAACTCGAGATCGTCGCGACCTTCGCGCCGGGCACCAACCCGGACATTGCGCTGGTCGATGTGCAAAATCGCATCAAGCAGGTCGAGACGCGCCTGCCGAGTCAGGTCGTGCAGCAAGGCATTAACGTATTCAAATCGGCCAACACATTCCTGATGCTCGTCGCGTTGACATCGGCTGACGGCTCGCGCGATCCTGCTGAATTGAGCGATTACCTGAGCCGCTACGTGATGCGTGAATTGAAGCGCACGCCCGGCGTCGGTTCCGCGCAGCTTTGGGATGCGGACGAAGCATTGCGTATCTGGCTCGATCCGATGAAGCTGCGTGAGTATGGTCTTGCCGCCGCCGACGTCAATGCGGCCATCACCACGCAGAACGCCGCAGTCACTGCCGGAGCGATCGGCGATACGCCGCTGGTCGATGGCCAGCCGTTGACGGCGTCGGTCAGCCTGAAGGGCCAGTTGATTTCGCCTGACGAGTTCGGGCAGATCGTATTGAAGGCCAAGCCCGATGGCAGCGCGGTACACCTGTCGGATGTGGCGCGCGTCGAAATAGGCCGGGACAACTATGCGTTCTGGTCGCGCCTGAATGGCAAGCCGGCTGCGGCGGTGGGCATCCAGCTCGGGCCGCGCGGCAATGCACTCGAAACATCCGGACTGATTCGCGCGAAGCTGGCCGAGCTGTCGAAGCAGTTGCCACCGGGCATGTCGATCGAGATTCCGTTCGACAATGCGCATTTCGTCCATGTGGCAATCCACGAAGTCGTCATCACGCTGTGCGAAGCGGTGGTGCTGGTGTTCTTCGTGATGTGGCTGTTTCTGCGCAATCTGCGCTATGCGCTGGTGCCGACCGTCGTGATTCCCGTCACGTTGATGGGCGCATTTGGCGTGATGTACGCGTGCGGGCTGTCGATCAACACGTTTACGATGCTTGGGCTCGTGCTGGCGATCGGCATTCTGGTCGACGATGCGATCGTGGTGGTCGAAAGCGTCCATCGCGTGATGGCGGAGGAGGGCCTTTCGCCACGCGCGGCGACGCGCAAGTCGATGGCGCAGATCAGCGGCGCGCTCATCGGGGTGGCCGCGGTTCTGACCGCTGTGTTCGTCCCGATGGCGTTTTTCCCCGGCGGGGTCGGTGGCATCTACAAGCAGTTCGCGATCGCGATGATTGCGTCGATGCTGGTGTCATCGTTTATGGCGCTGTCGTTGACGCCTGCATTGTGCGCGAACCTGTTGAAGGCAACGCCGACCGCTCATGGGCGCGCAACGGCGACCGTAGCGATGCGATCGTTCCCGACCCGCGTCGCGGATGGTTTCGAGCGAAGCGTCGACCAGGCGTCGCGCCATTACCGCTTGATGACCTCGCGCGTATTGCGGCGGGTGGGCCCGATGCTCATGCTTTATGCGGGTCTTGTGGTGGTCTGTGCGCTGATGTATTGGCGCATGCCTGCCGGGTTTTTACCGGCTGAAGATCAAGGCCAGTTACAGGTCATGATCCAGTTACCGGCGGGCGCCACTCAGGCGCGCACGCTGGCTGTCGTCGAACGTGTTGAGCAGATACTGAGCCGCCAGCCGGAGATTTCGAATGTGACGAGCGTGATGGGCTGGAGTTTTTCCGGCAGCGGCCAGAATGTTGCGATGGCCTTTGTCGAGTTGAAGGAGTGGGACAAGCGCGACGTCGATGCGCGTGTGTTGCGCGACAGATTGAGCAGCGCGTTCGACAGGATTCTCGACGGCAGAGTCGAAGTGCAACTGCCCCCTTCGGTTCCGGGGCTGGGCCACTCGGATGGCTTCGTATTCCGGCTGGAAGACCGCGGCGGTCTTGGCCGCGCGGCGCTGACGAGCGCGCGCGAGCGGCTCGCCGCACAGGCGAAAGCAGACCCGGTGCTTGCCTCGGTGCACTTCGAGGATCTGCCCGATGCGCCGCGTGTGGCGATCGACGTCGATCGGGCGAAGGCCTACGCGTTCGGTGTGCCTTTCGAACGGATCGCGGACGTGCTGGGAGACACCTTCGGCTCGTCCTATATCGATGATTTTCCGGCCGGCGGCCGCATGCGGCGCGTGATTGTGGCAGGGCAGGCGTCGTCGCGGATGAGCGCCGACGATCTGCTCAGTCTGTCGGTGCCCAATCAATCCGGCGCGATGGTGTCGCTCTCTGCGCTGGCCGCGCTACGCTGGGCGAAAGGGCCGGTCGTGCTGAACCGGTACGATGGGTATCCTTCTCTCGACATCAACGGGCGGGCGGCGGCCGGTCATCAGTCGGGCGAGGCGCTGCAAGAGATGGAGCGGCTTGCCGCGGCTTTGCCTCGTGGGTTTGCCTTTGACTGGGTCGATGCGGCGCGTGAGGAGGCTAGTGCAACACGCCAGACTTCACTGCTGATCGGTTTGTCGCTTGTTGCGGTGTTTATGGTGCTCGCGGCGTTGTACGAAAGCTGGGTGGTGCCGCTCGCGGTCATGATGGTCATTCCGCTGGGCGTCGCGGGCGCAGTTGCCGCGGTGCTGATGCGTGGGATATCGAACGACATCTATTTCAAACTGGGGCTCATCACGGTAATCGGGCTGTCGGCCAAGAATGCCATCCTGATTGTGCAATTTGCGCGCGACCTGCATGACCGCGGCATCCCTTTGAAGCGGGCGATCGTGGAAGCCTCGGCGATGCGGTTTCGCCCGATCGTGATGACGTCGATGGCGTTTTTGCTGGGGGTGATGCCGCTAATGGTGTCCAGTGGCGCGGGCGCTGAAAGCCGGCATTCGATCGGGACCAGCGTGTTCGGCGGCGTTATTACGGCGACGCTGCTAGGGTTGGTGTTTACCCCGTTGGCGTTCTATTGCATGGTTCGGGTTACTAGCCGGCGCCCGAGGCATGTGCAGGAAGCCAATGCGGACGATAGCAATGCGCGCATGGTGCTTTGGCGCGATGGAGAAAAGGAGCGTTTGTAATTCAGGTGTTGAACGGAACGTGCGTGCGCGAACTGAAATGACCGTGGGACTTTGAAAACAGCCCTACGGAGCGAGGACCCAAGTGAGCGCAACGGGGTCGGATACGGCGCGCGGCATCCGGCAATAGCCGGGCAGAAAGGGACATTCGAGCCTCTACGATGAATGTCCGATTGTGGTTGCATTCAGGTCAGTCGTGTATGGCTTCGATCGAATGCTGGCAAAGTTTCTGAATTCCCTGGAGAGCGCTATCTGCGCCAGAAGGTGACCAGCATTCGTCATGTCAATTCTCGCAAACTTACTGCGCCGCAGCGACCTTAAGATGTGCGTACTCTTTATTAATCCTTGCCATCACCGTTTTAAAACGCGTCTGAAGTTCAACGATCCGGTTCAGGGAATGGCCGATCTGCGCCTGGTAGTTGGCCGAAGGCGACCTTGTGAGATCGTCGACGAGGCGACCGAAATCTGACGTCACGGGAGAGTTCGAACCGCCCTCAAAGCCAAACAGCTCGATGATGTTTCGCCCGAAAGATTGGATCTCCGCTTCAGGCATTTCAGCAAGCCGTTGTGCGAGGCCACCTACCTGGCGCCTCTCAACCGACATATCTTCGCGTCGAGTGGTTAGCGCATTCCTGAGCTTCCGCTGGGCCTCCGGATCAATGATCTGTCCGGATGTTGCGTCCTCGGCCTGTGCACGCAATTCGCCCCAAAGCTTGCTGTAGTCCTTAAGCGGCACAGTCAGCGCGTTATAGAGCGGATCAATAACCTCATCGAAAAACTTTCGCTTTTCCTTACCCCGGAAGGTCCACACACTCATCGCAGAGTTGATACCGCTCCACACAATACCCATATCCATTTCAGTTCTCCTGGACTTTTAACTTTTTCCGGATCGTGGTTTTCTTGGTTCGACGGCCCCGCCTAGATCGAGCAACTTCGACGTTCTAATACTAAATGAAAAGAGGATGACCGCATCAGGGATCCTCCGGCTATGACGAATGCCCGCTCAATGCGGAATGCAGTCCCCGTTGAATCGGAAACTGTACGTCTGCAAAGGGTCGAGGCCGTGTCAAAACACAAAATAACGTGGTTTTGAGGGGTCGCTTACCCCTTGCCGACACGCGACGAAGCCGGTGTAGGCCATTCTCGCAAGCTGATTTCAAAGGCCCTCGGTCGACGCGTGTGTTTTGACACACCCTCGGTCGCTACGTGACTGTCGCGTCGCCCGTCCATCGGTAAGCGTCAGCGCGATGCTGCCGCGATAACCAGCGTTATCACGGCCAGGTCGTCCGGGCACGCACGGTGACGTTGCTGAGCCGCTATTGCTCCGAGATCAGTTATGCAAGAGGCACGGGCTGATCGCTCGACGATCGCAAAGCCATCGTATGACAATTCGATGACATATTTGAATTGAATATAACTGCCACCCAAATCGCTACCCAAGGCGCATTCATTTTTCCAGGTTTAATAAAAACTAAAGATACTTGATAGTTTTTCGTAAAAATGGTGTTGCCTGATCACACGAGGCAGGAATTGATTCTATCAATCGATTCAACTAACGCGGCAATCTTGTCGTCGACGCAATCCGGTTTGGGTTCTGCTTCGCCACTACAAGCGTCGGTCGAAAGCCCTACGCCTGTCACGCCCGTCCTGACGGCTGATGATCCGGAAGCCGACGCAGCAAAGCTCGCAAATGCGCTTAACGGCTTCTGGCTGCATCTGAAGCTTGGCTCAGATGCAGAAAGCATCGCTTCGGCGTTCGTTTCATCAATGCAAACGCTCGTTACGCAACGTCCGGATCTTGCGAATGCCCAGTTTGATTTCAGCCAGACGATGGTGCAATCAAGATGACGTCCGATTCGCTCGACGACACCGACAGGGAAATGGCTACAGGATCCTCTAAACAGCAATGGCGCGCTGGTCCAGGCTGTCAACACTTTTCATGACGACGCTGTTGCGAGCTACTCGGCGGTCGCCGACGCTTCGGGCTCGCCACTTACGGACGATCAAAGAGACTCGGTTAGCAAGCAGGCGGACAATCTGGTGAGCTTTATGGAATTGTTCAAGCGCATGGCCACCAACACGGCAAGAGACGTAAATCCGCGCGATTCACTTACCGACATGAGCGGAGAAAAATCAATTTGACTCAGAATCCTGACACTGCTACCGGGTTCCTGAGTTTCATGCATAGTGTTCAGGCTTTAGCTAACGGAACGACCAGGAATGTCGATTCCACGGGGCATATCTTCTACGGCACCAGATCGAAGATCTTTGCCAGATTTGCGTCACCGGAAGCGGTCTGCATTGGAATAAAGGCAAGCTCACCGGACGGAGGCTCGCTTCGACGAAACGAAAACAGCAGCGCCACTGTGAAACAACGGCGCTGTGGTGAGTCGATTTATCTCGCGCCGCCGCTTGCAGAGGGCAAGCAGGCACCCGCATAAGCGAGACAGGGCGTTTTCGCGATATGCTTTGCCACCCGGCACACCGCTGCCTTGCATTGAACGTGTTGACGCGACATCTGAAATGAAAAAGATCGGATTTCTCTCGTTCGGCCACTGGGCCAATTCGCCGCATTCGCAGGCACGGTCGGCATCCGATGTCCTGCTGCAATCCATCGATCTGGCGGTTGCTGCCGAGGAACTCGGCGCGGACGGTGCGTATTTTCGCGTCCATCATTTCGCCCGGCAGCTCGCGTCGCCTTTTCCGCTGCTTGCGGCTGTCGGCGCTAGAACCCGCAGGATCGAAATCGGCACTGCCGTGATCGACATGCGCTACGAAAACCCGCTCTACATGGCGGAGGATGCCGGCGCTGCCGACCTGATCGCGGGCGGGCGGCTGCAGCTCGGCATCAGCCGGGGCTCCGGCGAGCAGGTGATCGACGGCTGGCGTTACTTCGGTTACGCGCCTGAGGAAGGCGAGACGCATGCCGATCTGGCGCGGCGTCACACCGAGGTGCTTTACGACGTGCTGCGCGGCGAGGGTTTTGCCCAACCGAATCCGCAGCCGATGTTTGCGAATCCGCCGGGCTTGCTGCGCGTTGAGCCTCATTCCGAGGGCCTTCGCGAGCGGATCTGGTGGGGCTCGGGCTCCGACGCCACGGCGGTCTGGGCGGCCAGGATGGGTATGAACCTGCAGTGCTCGACACTGAAGAACGATGAATCGGGCCGCCCGCTTCACATTCAGCAGGCAGAGCAGATTCGCGCTTACCGGCAGGCGTGGAAAGAAGCCGGCCATAACCGGGAGCCGCGCGTGTCGGTCAGCCGCAGTATTTTTGCGTTGATGACCGATCGCGATCGGATGTACTTTGGGCGCGACGCGCACAGCGAGGATACGATCGGTATGCTCGATGAAAATATCCGGGCGATTTTCGGGCGCAGCTACGCGGCAGAGCCTGATGTCCTCGTCTCGCAACTTGCCAAGGACGAGGCCATCGCTGAGGCCGATACTTTACTTTTGACCGTGCCGAATCAATTGGGCGTGGAGTACTGCGCTCACGTTATCGGATCAGTCTTGACCCACGTCGCCCCTGCGCTTGGCTGGCGTTAGGACGTGATCCGCGCCGTCGGGTGAAACTCAGAGTCGCGCGTCTGAACGGGAGGCGTCCAGGCGATATAAAGCCAGCGCCTCATGTTGGTATGGTCCAGTTTCCAGTATGCTCAGCCGGTTATGAGAGACGAGAACCATTTGGCGATTACACGAATGACCCGCTGAGTGTGTTTATGCAAAAACACCTCGTGACCTGAGACTTGACGTGATGCGGACGCACAATAAGCGCTAGAAAGGACCTGGGACTACTCGCGAGCGTTGAGGTTGCGTTAGACAGGCCTTTCGTTTGGCTCGTCACGCGACACGTCGACGTCCGACGAACATGAGACACTGAACGGCCATAAAGCGTCGTTCACGTGCAACGTCGCTCGAACGATCAGACGTGAGTTTCACCCCGAAAGCCTTCGGTCAATATGCGCTCGTGCATGCTGCTTCGTCGGCCATTGCTGCCGATCATCACGCATAGGCTTTGCTCGATCGCGGACGTCATAAACCCACCGGCGCCTGCCGCGGGCTAGCGACGCCCGCTCGGCACGGGTGAGTCGGGCTTCATCCGCCCCAGCAGCCATTACTCGCCGACTCATGTGATAACTTGCCCAACTCGTTTTAGATATTTGATCGCCAAGGACGGATACTTTTGCCGCCGAGGCATTTCGCCCGGCGGAACATTCATGGGAGACCCCTCATGCCCAAAAGTAACCAGGAGTTCGGCAGCCCGTACGCAAATCCCTGGATCCCGACGTCCGAGCATTATCATGCTGTCTGCTCTCTGAACGAAAATGGTCCCATCGATCACGCCCGCGCGCTCGCGCACCAGTTGCTGGTACACGGCCGCGCGGCCAATGAATGGGAGGCGCTGGCCATGGCGACAGCGCAGGTGCAAAGTGTGCGGCAGATCGTAGATGGTGAACGCCTGCATCGGGCGGCACGCCGTCAGCTCGAAGCCGAACGCGCCGCGGCGCGCAAGCGCCATGCTCCCGGTGTGCCAGCGGCGCTCAGTTCCGTCACGTGAGTGGCGATGTTGTCCAGGAGGGCGCAACCCTTGGTTGCTCCCTCCACTATTTGTGATCCAAACATTGCTCGATGCGTTCCCCGCCCGGAAGCGTATTTGACGCGCGCCTTTCGGTCCGTCGAGTCCTTGCCCGAAAGATTGAACGTGCCCTTCAGCCCCAAATCCAAAACGCCTGGCATGGGCGGCGCGAGCCGCGTAATCCGGTCGCCGCGCCAGTCTGCCGAAAGAATCGAGTCGCTCGACGAGCTGGCCGACAGCCAGCGCAATGATTTTGTCCAAACGCTTGCCGACATCCTCACCATGGAAGCTTGGCAAGCCGACGGACTGATCGCCGAGTACCCGGAGGATTCCGTCGACATCCGTAACGCGTTCGTACTCGACATCGCTGAACATGGTGAGCACACGCGTGAATGGCGGTCAAACACGATGGCACTGTTGCCGCTGCAATACTGGGTCCCCACGGATGCCCAGGGTTGCCCACATTTTGTCGACGATAACCCGTACGCGTCGTTGAAGTATCTGTCCCACCGAGAAACCCAAAATAAGAAAGCGCTGCAGTCCTTGACGAATCGCCGTGCCCTTCATCGGGCGCTTACAGAAAGGCTGCCAGAGGCAGCGCGAGCACGCTATGCGCCGTTGTTGGACTGGGACCAAGAACGACCAGCTCGCGGAACGACGCAACAAGCGGTGTGCTATCCGTACCTGACCGACATGAGGCTCTCCCATTTGCTCTACGCCGTCGAGCTGATGTTCGATTGGGAGTATGGGATTGCGGAACTGACGCGGCGCCCTGCCGGACTGCGTCCCGACCAGCCAACGCCCCCGTCGCTCGTCCGTGGACTGGCAGAAACGGCTGCTTCCCGGGTTCAAGCGCACATGGCGATGTGGAACATTACCGATCTGGTCGGATGGACCCAATGGGACATGGGCGTCGAAGTGGCTGGCGAACTGCACACAGAACCCGGTGATATCGGTCAGCGCGGCCACCTCGTCCTGTGGGTTCTTTGCAGTCTAACGGCAAATCGGGAACTGCTCGAACGCTCACGGCTCCGGGCTCTCGCGGACATTGGTGCCCAAGCCAACTGCACGTTGCTCGAAGCTCTTAATCGCAACGGCATTGAAATGGCTCCCGAACCGGGCGACTATGCCTATGACCTGCCGGGTATTCGTGCGATTTTGCTTAAGTGGTTCGGACCTGGTGGTGTACTGGCTGGAGATCCCGTGCTGCCATTGCCTCTGAAAGGACAGGATCTGGAAGTCGTGCTTGCACAGGCCGAAAACATACAGGACCAATACATCCACAGCCGTGGCCACCTGTCACCCGACCAGTACCGCAGCGACTACGACCGCTTTCTCTTTGCGCTGGCGGTAACGGCCTGCCATGTCGCGAAAATCAAGTTGCCGGATGAGTTTCTGGCCGGCAAGCAAAAGCCCGTTATTCCGGCGCGTAACTTGGGGGAGCGGCGCATGGAACTGGTGAGCCCTGAGGCGCTAGAACTGATGAAGGCAATGTACGGACAACTGCTGTATGGCAATGAAGGGACCCGACTCGACGCATCAGGTGTCCAGCAATACGCGGAAAACTTTCGCCTTCGCCATGCGCATCTGCAGGAGTTGCTATTCAACATGTTCAAGCGCCTGTCTCCGTCGCAGCTTCTTCACTTTGACGGCGTCATGATGCGGATGACGAATATGAACGAGAGCGGTTTGGAGCAAGAGAACAGGGAAGCGACATCCCGTGCGGACCGCCGGACCAGATTCCAGCTTGCACTTGCTTTCTATTATCAGGTGCCGGGTTGAGCGGGGTCGATAGTGAGACGTTGCATTCACGGACGTCTTCACGTTTTGCTCGCAATCAGGATAGTGCGATCCATCAGCCAGGAGTCCGCGGATGTCCAGAAATCGGTCATTTGATGCGTAAGCTTGCGAATGGCAGAGAAGGGTCGACGAACGAAGTTCGCGGCACCGACACTCCCCCACTTATACAGGCAAACAGTAAACTTCCGGCCCGGAGCAGACCTTTTGCATCGGTCTGCCAACGGCAGCTCACCGCGCCAAATCGGTCTTTGCGATCTCGACAATCCAGTCGACGAACGTTCTGATCGCCACCGTAACGCGGCCTTGGGGATAGACAATAGAAACCGGCACCGGAGCGCATCTCGCCTGCGCGAGCACCTCCTTCAGTCGCCCGCTTCGGAGAAACGGAGACACGGCAAACTCCGATAGCTGGATCAGGCCGAGGCCTTCCAGGCCACATTGGACGTAAGCCTCCGTTTCGTTGACGGAAAAGCGGCTGCGCATCGTCACCGTCACGTCTTCGCCGTCCACGCTGAAGCGCCATTCGAGAGGCCGACCCGTCGCATTCGATACGTAGTTGATGACATGATGAGCACCGAGCGCGGCGACGGAATCCGGCTCGCCGTAGCGCTTCAGATATCGAGGGGATGCGCAGGTCAACCAGGTGAGCTGACCCAGCCGGCGCGCAACCAGCGTCGAGTCCGCGAGCGCGCCAGTGCGAATCGCGCAATCGATGCCTTCGTAAATAAGATCCGACGGCCGGTCGCTCAGGCCGAGCACCAGTTCGATGTCCGGGTAGCGGGTCTCGAATTCGTGCAGCCGGGGCAATATGACCGATCGGCCGATGACGCCGGGCATATCCACTCGAACCCGTCCGCGCGGTGCCGTCGTAGTGGCCGACAGCTGGCTCTCTGCGCTGGCAACCTCCGCGAGGATGATTTGACACGAAGCGAAGTACCGCGCGCCCGCCTCGGTAAGGCTCAAACTTCTCGTGCTTCTCCGCAGCAGTGGTGTGCCGAGATGCGCTTCCAGATTCTTCACGATCGTCGTAACCGACGAACGAGGCATCGACAAGGTCTCCGCGGCCTTGCTGAAGCTTCGTGCCTCGACGACCCGAACGAAGGTTGCCATCGCTTGAAGTTTGTCCATGAGCGGTCTGCGCGCCGAATCAGCCTGCCTGATCTGGCCAATAACGGCCTCAATGTTACCCATCCAACGCCGTCCGATGCGTACGGCCGGGCCGGGCGGACCAGTCGCGCCCGTTCTTGCCGTCGCGTTGTGTATTCACGTGCCGCGAACAATGGGCAGCAAGAGCGCCACTACACTGCGAATCGTTCAAGGGCCGCTCTTCCGGGCGAGGTTACGCGTCCGGAGGCCTTTCACGCAACGCTTTTTTCCCCAGTGGGTAACGCCTATGTTGAATGACAACTCAATTCTTGTTCTGGGCGCCGGCGAACTCGGCATGGCTGTGCTGCGCAGCCTCTCTCGGCGAGCCAGGCACGCGGACAACGCATCAATCGCTGTACTGCTTCGTCCATCGACGATAGCGTCCGACAATCCGGCCAGGCAGAAAGACGTGGCCGAGCTGCGCGACCTGGGTCTCGACCTCGTCGAGGGAGATCTCGCTACGCAAACGAGGGCTGAACTCGCGGCCATCTTGGGTCGGTTCGATACCGTCATCTCGTGTACAGGATTTGTGGGCGGCCCGGGCGTGCAGCGCAAGATTGCGCACGCCGCACTGGATGCTCGAGTCAAGCGGTACTTTCCGTGGCAGTTCGGCGTCGATTACGACGTCATCGGCAAGGGCAGCGCGCAGGACCTGTTCGACGAACAGCTGGATGTGCGCGACCTTCTTCGTTCGCAGTCGCGCACCGAATGGGTCATCATTTCGACAGGCATGTTCACGAGCTTCCTGTTCGAGAAGTCGTTCGGTGTCGTTGATCTCGCAACCAATACCGTGAACGCGTTAGGAAGCTGGAGCAATGCCGTGACCGTGACGACGGCCGAGGACATCGCGACGTTGACGGTGGAGGTGCTGTTCGCCGAGCCAAAAATTTCGAACCGCGTCGTGCATATCGCCGGCGACACAGTCACGTACCGCGAAGTCGCTGACACGGTCGACAGGGTACTCGGCGTCAAGGTCCATCGCAACGAATGGACTGTGCCTGAATTGAAGCGGCAGTTGGCCGAGGAGCCGCAAAACGGGTTGCGAAAATATCGTGTCGTGTTCGCACAAGGGCGCGGCGTCGCGTGGGACGTGAGCGAGACATTTAACGCGAAGCGAGGTATCAGGGTTTGTTCGCTCGAAGAGTGGGTCCGAAACAATCTATCGGGCGTACCAGCCGCCTCTGCCCGTCCGGCTGGATAAGGCCCCGCACTACCGGTGGTCGAGTCCGCCTTGCCTTCGCTTGCGGGTGTCCACCCTAGCCCGGCAAATGGCTGACAAGAGTCGAAGTGGGTCGGACGCGGCCGGCGGAGTGCGCCCAGTAGGCGACGTTCGACATTGGCGCATAGATCGTTGGCACCAGCATCACTTGGGTCTCGGCTCGTGCGCTGCACGATGCGGCGCACATCGGGTCGTCTTTTCACTGCCGTCAGATCTCGGCCTGTTTGCGCCGGAATCGACGTCTCTCGTCGAACGCCAGCTGGTGGAGTGCAACGCCAGCCATTCTCGTGCGTCGCGAAGAAACGTCCCTTGATACCGGTCGAATACCGCGATGAAAGCACCGCCAATGGTCTCAACTTCTTCCGTCAAGCCGGACTCTCCGATAAGCAGCACAAACACTTCGGCGGCGGCGCGCGGACCCACCAGACCCATGGAATCGAGCAGTAGGCGATACGGTTGTTCGAAAAGGCGAGACCCACATAGCTCCACCGCCGCACGCAGAATGTCCGCCGATGCCGGCACGAGCGGCGGCGCAGCGACCGTCAGGCGCAGTTGCGGCGTAAGCATACCGGGACCTTCGAATCGCTCTATGTCCAAGACATCGAGCGCGAGGCGGCTAATTGGTCGATCATAGGCATAGATATAGAGCTTCGCGCTTTCAAATAGCATGTCTATGAGTGATCTCTTCAAATTGGTAAAAACAACGCTCCAACGGCCTTTATCAAGCTAGTCGAGCTGGGTCAATACAACTTGATCGAAATCCTTAACTGAAAGTCGTATCCTTCGCAAAGACGCCGGGCCGTTCAACTGATGCTCGCGCATACGACGCATAAAAGTTCAGCTCGATGTCTCGGCGTCGAGGTCGATGATGCGTTAAGGATGGCCGAACAGGCTGAAGTCTGATCTACAGACAGCAGCCGGCCGGCCTGCGTGAAAACCCAAAAACACCTGGTTTTCGGGCGTCGTTTTGCGCTTGCTATCGCGAACGACTCGCGTCGCAGCAAGAACAACCTAGCAAGAACAACCTATTCAGTTGTAGTCCCAGACGTTAGTTGAAGAGGAACCGCGCGCCTTTTCTGCTTTGCCTGGGTGACGAATTTTTGACGTTGCGTGACCACGCTGGCTAGACTTTGTGATGCTCACCTCGCTAGCCATCGCGGCCGCGTCGCCATCGTCTTTTTCTGTCGAACAGGAAACACCTTTGCAACTGTAAGCGTAAGCCGGAATATTACAAAGCATCGTTAGAAGTGTAATTAGCGAAGTATTAAAAAACGCTTTATTCATTCGTCGAATTCCTATATAAGTTAAATTTAGCAGATAGCTCTTCCTCAATCGATCGTTTTACCCCCACATTCAACGCGTCCAGCATCAAAATTGAATTATCGATAAGCGCTGCGATGGGGCCCATATGTCCGCGTGAGCGTGGCTAATTTGGCTATACCGCTTTCCACAACGGAAAAGCCCGAATACGTATCGATTGTTCAGCCGAAAGGCTTCTAATGTCGCGCTGATCGATAAGTCTGCGCACGCCCGCCGCCAATTAACTCGCCGCCCGTTGATGCCCCTCATTTCGCGGGTGAATTGCTCCATCAGTCAGATGCATTGCCTGTTGACGTGACGAATTTATCCTGAGTGCCACCGGTCATGTGTCACCCGACGGTCATTCCTATCGTCCAAATCGGACAATGTCCTGGGCGTCGTTGTACTCTGACTGAAAGCAAATTCTCACTCTTAATTGGATTGCGTTTTAATACGGGAAGTAGTTAGCCTATCGGCGGAATTGCTTTCCACATTAAGCAAGCCCGCTTCAAACTTAAAGAAAGCGCTTTTAAAATGTTATGGAAGTCCTTTTTAAGCAGATGAAATGGGCGTTAATTACAGCGCGCCGTTAGCGAATGATTGCCACTGGCTCGATAGAGGTCGAAAACATTGCGGGAGACACACTAAACATTTGTTTCGGACGAGGGAATGTATGGCAGTAACGTTGTGCGAGAACGTGTTGGACGGCACGCCAATGTGCCGTGACGAATGGATCGAAGCGATGAGGACGCACGGCTTGCAGTTTCGGTTCGATTCGGGCGGCTCTGATATGTCGACGATCAATAGTGCACGCGCTGACGGGACGGACATCGTAGACGCCGATATCGCCTGGCAGTCGGTTTCGCCGATGATGCATCATCCCACCGTCCAGAACGCCGAATATCTGTACTTGCAAATCGTGAAGGGAGGTGCGCTGTCGATCGTGCAGCACGGGCAAACGATGACATTCCGGCCCGGCGACATGGTTGTGCTCGACCCGCTGGCCAAGTACGAAGCGTCAGTTCGGGAAGCGACGCATATGTCGATCGTGCGCATGCCGAAATCGGCCTTGCGTGAGCGCGGATTGCGCGAACGCTTTCGAGTGGTCCACCGTCCGGATCTCGAATCGCCGGATGTCCGCGCAGTACGCGAGTTCATGGTTTATTTGACTTCGCAAGCCGGCAAGGTAAGCGAAGCGCTGCTCGCTCGGCTTGTCGGCCAAGGCTTGGATCTCATGGAAGTGCTGGCTAACGATCGCAATGGATCCGCGTGGAGCAGCCCGAGCGCCGCTATCGCGCTACGCGCGAAACAGCTGATCGCGCGCCGCATCGGCGACCCCGACCTGAACGTCGCAAGCATCGCCGCAGTATTGAACGTGTCGACCCGAACCGTCTCGCGTGCACTGCGAGCCAACGGCATTTCGGCGATGCGCTATGTGTGGTCAATGCGCCTTGAGCATGCGGCGGGGCGGCTCGCCAGTGCACCGCAAGTCACAATTCAAGAGATTGCGTACCGGTGCGGCTTTACGAGTCCCTCCCACTTTAGTCGAGAATTCAGGAAACGCTATGACATGACGCCGCGCGAGTATGTGGCAAGCCGCGAAGGGGCGTGCGGGCACGCGCCAGGGAAGTGACAGACGCTGTCGCACAGCGCGACGGTGAGTATCACTGACAGCGCCGTATCATCGGCGACCTACTGCGGCGTGTGGGCGGCGTGCGCCGCCGGTACGCTTTCGGCCAGGAACGCGGACGTCCGCTTTCTGCTATCTCCACCGTCTGTGGGTCGGTCTGTGCCTATCGGATACCCGTCGTAATCGTTGAACGCATCAGGCAAAGTTCACTCAGGTCAGAATCGATCACGCCGAGCAGCAAAAAAATAATGTCCGATTTGCGCCGAATATCGTGCGCCCAGCCACCCGTTGCATCGCGCTTTAATCGGTGGAATCCGCTGCGAAAGTCCTCACCAGCCAGGGTCGAACCGACCCAGACCGCCCTCTATCCCTGCTTCGATGTTTATCTGCACGGGTCACCGGAATAACCGGGAAAACCAACGTGTTTTCGTAACGATAAGCGCCCGTGTGCCGACGATCCTTCAGCATTTTGTAACGCTGACCTTGCTTCGTTACCCGGCGTCCCGTCCTGCGCCTTACAGGTGGCGAACCATGAATCAAGCAATCCGTAATATCCCGTCCGCTCATTCAACAACCGACCCCGGCGTCATCGGTGCACTGTTTGCACACGCGCACACCTTTCCGCAAGCCCCCGCATTAGCGCAAGGCGGACAATCTCTGAGCTTTGCCGAAGTCGCGGCTCAGGTGCGCAGCTTAAGCCGCGGCCTTTGCGCATTCGGCGTGCAGCCGGGCGATCGCGTCGTGCTTCAAGTAGGAAACAGCATTCCCGGCGCGCTCCTGCTGCTGTCGACGATGGCCATCGGCGCGATTGCGGTGCCGCTTTACACAGGGTTGCAAGCGCCGGAACTCGAAAGCATGCTGACAAGGCTGCGCCCCGCCGCGTGGTTCGGTTATGACACGCTCTATCCGCTGATCGATCGCATCGGCGCGTCGCTGGTCGCGCCCGACGCGCGCTTCGTGATCGACGCCGAGCCGCACAGCGGCGCGCATCGTTCGTGGCAAGAACTGCTCACCGCGCCGGCATCCGAAGCATCCGACGCTCCCGCCTGGTCCGGCGACGCCCACGCGCCGGCGCTGCTGGCGGTCACATCCGGCACGACCGGCGAGCCGAAGCTCGTCGCGCACAGCCAGCATTCGCTGATGAACGCGAGCGACCCGAAGCGCGGCATGCTGCCGCCAGCGCCTCGCGCCATCCTCGTGCCGACGCCGCTTTACTTTTGCCCCGGTGTGGTGTTCCTTGCCTGCACGATTGCGACAGGACATCTGCTCGTGTTCCCGGATTGCCGCGACTTCGACGCCGCCGCGTATCTGGATGCGATCGAGCGGTATCGCTGCGCGTTCCTGAAGACATCGTCGTTCGGTATTTACGAAATGATCAAGGCGCAGCGCGCAAAGCCGCGCATGGTCGACTCCCTGCAGGTATGCCTGATCGCAGGCGACGTCGCACAGGACAGCCTTTACGACGAGTTTGAACAGACCTTTCATTGTCCGCTGCACAACTTTCTCGGAATGACCGAAAGTGCCGGCTATACGCGTCCCGGAACGCGGCGCGACACCCTGCTGATCAACGACCATTGCGCGATGCTCGTCGACGATGCGGGAAAGCCCGTTTCGCGAGGGCAACCTGGCGAACTGATCGTGCGTGGCGACGATATTTTCCTCGGCTACTGGCAAGCGCCAGGCGTCATCGACGACCCGAAAATCGACGGCTGGTTTCGCACCGGCGACATTTTGTGGATGGACGATAACGACGAACTCCACTACGTGTCGCGCAAGAAGCTGCTGCTGATCCGCGACGGCGAAAACATCTCGCCGGTTGAAGTCGAAGCGACGCTGCGCCGTCATCCGGCCATCGAGGATGCAGCTGTGGCCGGCGTGCCCGATCGGCAACTGGGACAGCGCGTCATTGCGTTCGTCGTGCCAGGCGGCGCGATACCCTTTTCGGCTGACGCGGTGTTGCGAGATCTGTCCAGCGAACTGTCGGACTTCAAGGTGCCCGAAATGCTGGTGGTCGTCGAGCGCATTCCGCGTACGCCGTTGCGCAAGCTCGATCGACGTGCAATCGACAAAATGGCATTGCATCACAGCCTGCCCGCGCAATAGCGTCGGGAGCGCGGCGCTCGCTGTGCAGGCGTTCTCAAAGGGGATCGGCCGTTAGCCGATCACCTTCAATCGGCTAACGCCGCTAGCCAACCAATCCTATACTCTCAATGGGTCAGCCGATCCCGGCTGCAATGGGATCTGAGGCGCCGCGCAGGTCTCGTTGCGCGTCCCGATGGCCGCAACAGTGCTCGCCCTTGTGCGCATAGCACGGCGGCAAAGCGCAGCGTGCGCGTGATTGTGGTTTCCCGTTCAACTGCAACCGGCAAAGCCATGCTGATCATCGACGACCTACGTGCTGTCCCGCTCTTCTCGACTCTCCCCGATTCCCAGCTCGAGAATCTCGCTCATACCTCGGCGGACCTGCAGTTGCGCGCCGGTGAATACGCGGTTCACGAAGGCGGGGAGCGCGCGCTCTATGTCGTGCTCGCCGGGAAGATGGAAGTCATCAAGATGTTTGACGGCTGCGAACGAACGCTCGGGTGGCGCGTACCCGGCACGATCTTCGGCGAGGTGCCCCTTGCGCTCAGTTGCCCGTTTCCGGGTGGCTACCGGGCCGCGGAGCCATCCCGTGTGATGCGCGTCGATGCGCAGCACTATTACGCATTGGCCGCTGCAGCGCCGGACGTGGCGCTAAGGATGGGCGCGCTCGCGCGCGAGCGCATCGGGGGATTGCAAGGGCTCTCCGCCGAACCTCCGAAGCCGCGCGTGCTGTTCGTCGGTAGCCGGTGGGACCCTGCCTGCAGGGAATTGAACCAGTTCCTTATCCGCAACCAGATCAGCGGCGACTGGATCACACTGGATGCGCCCGATTTTGCCTCGCGGTGGCGCGCAACCCGTCCGTCCGATGAAGACTGTCCGGTGCTGCGTCTCGCGGACGGTACGCTGCTCGACAGGCCCTCGACACGCGAACTGGCTGAACGACTGGGGCTCCAGACGAAGCCTTCCCTCGACGAATATGACGCACTGGTCATCGGCGGCGGCCCGGCCGGACTCGCGGCGGCGGTGTACGGGGCATCGGAGGGCTTGCGTACGATGGTGGTCGAGCGTGAGGCGCCGGGCGGGCAGGCGGGCACCTCGTCACGCATCGAGAACTACCTCGGTTTTCCAAGCGGCGTGTCGGGCGATGAGCTCGCGACCCGCGCGCTTCAGCAGGCAAAGCGCCTCGGCGCTGAGATCCTGGTCACGCGCTCGGTGGCACGGATCGATGTCGAGTCGCGACACGTTCATCTCGACGGCGGCGATGTCATTCGGGCACGCACGATCATTCTCGCAACGGGTGTCGCGTGGCGGCGTCTCACCGTCGAGGGCTTTGACCGTCTGATCGGAAAAGGGATCTACTACGGCGCGGCGCGCAGTGAAACGAGCGCCACGCACGGACTCGACGTGTATCTGATCGGCGGCGGCAACTCCGCTGGGCAGGCCGCGCTGTACTTCGCGGGTCATGCGCGGCGAGTCACGCTGCTCATTCGCGGAAATTCGCTCGAGAAGAGCATGTCCCGCTATCTGACCGAGCAGCTGGCCGTGAAGCCCAATATCGAAGTCAGGCTGAACGCGGAAGTCGTCGGCGCATATGGCGAGACTCATCTGACAGCGATCGACATACTCGACAATGCGAGCGCGACAGTCAGCCGGCACGATTGTGGCGGCCTGTTCGTTTTCATCGGCGCCGATGCTGAAACGGGATGGCTGCCGGCCGAAGTGGCCTGCGATAACCGGGGCTATGTTCTGACCGGCGACGATGTCGTCAAAGCGGGACGCTGGTCGTACGCACGCGACCCGTACCTGCTCGAATCGAGTGTGCCAGGCATTTTCGCCTGCGGAGATGTACGCCTGAGCCCTGTCAAACGCGTTGCGTCCGCAGTGGGCGAAGGAAGCATGGCCATCGCGTTCGTTCACAGGTATCTGCAAAACGTCGAGCGATAGCATGCCGGGCGAACGTCACGCGACGGCCGTGTGAAACTGAGGGTAAACCCCATTAACACATTCCCGCAAAATGAGAATCTCATTTTTGACCGTTGAGAATCTCATGGCATGCTTCGCGCATCGAACCCGTTTTCAGGCCCACTGTGAAGCAAGATGCGACCGTCACCGGAGCCGAGCGCCTGCTGCTGGTCCTGACCGCACTGGCCAGCCACGGCAAAGCGATGTCCATCAAAGACATGCTGGCCGTCACCGGCCTCGCTCAAAGCACGCTGTATCGCCAGGTCGCGCTCCTGAAACGCTGGGGTTTCGTCACCGAAGACGCCGGCTACTACGCGCCCGGGCCCATCAGCCTGCAACTCGCGGTGGGCTTCGACCATAACTCCCTGTTAGTCGAATCCAGCCGCGACGGCATGACCCAACTTTCACGCACCACGCAAGAAAGCGTTGGCCTGGTCGTCGCAGTCAACGATCAGGTGATTTGCCTCGAAATGGTCGAAAGCACGCACTCATTGCGCTGCTCGTTTGAAAAAGGCCGCGCAGTCCCGCTAAAAGCCGGCGCCTCGGCGAAGTCCTTACTCGCCTTCATGCCCGAAAAAACGCGTAGCGAAACACTCGACCGTCAATTCACCGACGACCCAACAGCCCGCATCGCCCTCGAAGCCGAGCTCGATCGCATCCGCAGCCGCGGCTACGCGATCAGCGATAGCGAAGTCGACCCAGGCGTCTGGGGCGTAAGCGTTCCCGTTTTCGGTCGCGCCGCACGCGGTGCAAACGCAAACCCAAACCGAAACTCAAACGCCAATGCGTCGATCACCTTAATGGCCCCGTCCTCCCGCGCCGCAGGCCGCGAACGGCAACTGACCGACAGGACCGTGCGCACCGCGCAAGCCATTTCCGCCCGGCTGCAAGCCGAATCATTCCAACGTAACGCCTGAGCGCAACCACTCGGGGAAGAGGAACCACCCATGATGAAACTGCAAAGACTTCTTTCAGCCGCATGCCTCACTATCGCGATGGCTTATGCCGTAGCGCCGGGCACGGCCGCCGCGCAGGACGCGCAAGTGCTGAAAGTGGCGACCGACGCGACATTCCCGCCGATGGAGTTCACCGACAAGGGCCAGCGCACCGGCTTCGACATCGACCTGATGAATGCGCTCGCCAAAGCGATGGGCAAACAGGTGGAATGGACCGACATCGATTTCAAAGGCCTGATTCCCGGTCTGATCGCGCATCGCTTCGATGCGGCGATCTCAGGCATCTACATCACGCCGGAGCGCAGCCAGGTCGTCGATTTCACGCAGCCGTATTTCGCAGGCGGCCTCTCGGTGCTCGTGAAAGCCGATTCCCCGATCAAGACGCCCGCCGACCTGAACGGCAAAAAGGTCACGGTGCAGGTCGGCACGAAGTCGGTGAACTTCCTGCGCGACAACTATCCACAAGTGCAGCGCGTCGAAGTCGAAAAAAATCAGGAGATGTTCGACCTTGTCGGCATCGGCCGCGCCGACGCCGCGGTAACCGGTAAGCCGGCCGCGTTCCAGTTCGCACGGACACGGCCGGGTTTTCGCGTGCTCGACAAGGAATTGACGAAGGAAGAGTACGGCATCGCGGTTCGCAAGGACGAGCCGCAATTGCGCGATCAACTGAACGCGGCGCTCGCGAAGATCAAGGCGGACGGCACCTACGAGGCGATCGTGAAGAAGTGGTTCAGCACGGCCGCCAACTGACACCGCGGACATAAGCCATGCAACTCGACTTCACGCCGGCTCTCGCCGGCTGGGCCGACATCGCGCACGGCGCGCTGGTCACGGTCGAAGTGACCGCCGCCGCACTGCTGCTGAGCTGTATGCTGGGCCTGCTGATCGGCATCGGCCGGCTCACGCCGCAGCGTCGTTTGATCTACGGTTTCTGCACCGCGTACCTCGTATTTTTTCGCGGCACGCCGCTGCTTGTGCAATTGTTCCTGCTGTTCTTCGGATTACCGCAGTTCAATATCCTGCTGCCGGCCTTCGTATGCGGCATGTTGGGGCTCGGACTGTATTCGGCAGCCTACGTGTCCGAGATCGTGCGTGGCGCGATCCAGTCGGTCGATCGTGGCCAAATGGAAGCGGCGCGTTCGATCGGCATGTCGTCCGGGCAGGCGATGCGCGCGATTATCCTGCCGCAAGCCGTCGTGCGCATGATTCCGCCGCTCGGCAACGAGTTTATCGCGCTGATCAAGAACTCCGCGCTGGTGTCGTTGTTGACCATCGACGATCTGATGCACGAAGGCCAGAAAATTATCAGCGTGTCGTATCGGTCGCTGGAGGTGTATCTGGTGATCGCTCTGGTTTATCTCGTGCTCACGCAAACGACCAATTACCTGCTTCATCGCGCCGAGCGCCGTTTGCGCGCAGGAGGGATGGTCCAATGAACGACGCGCTCGAACCCATTGTCCGCATTCGCGGACTCACCAAGTCATTCGGTACTCACCGTGTGCTGAACGGCATCGACTTCGATATCCAGCCGCAGCAAGTGGTCGTGGTCATCGGCCCGAGCGGCTCAGGCAAAAGCACCTTCCTGCGCTGCTGCAACGGGCTCGAGCAGGCCGAAAGCGGCACCGTCGATATCTGCGGACAGCGTCTCGTCGACCACGGCACGATGCTCAAGGACCGCGCGCTGAACGCATTGCGCACCGAAGTCGGGATGGTGTTTCAATCGTTCAATCTGTTCCCGCATTTGTCGGTGCTGCACAACATCACGGTCGGTCCGCGTATGTTGCGCGGCGCGTCGACAGCAGACGCGGATGCGGCCGCGCTTGCGCTGCTTAAAAAGGTCGGTCTCGAACACAAGGCGCACGCGATGCCCGCGAGCCTGTCAGGCGGCCAGAAGCAGCGCGTCGCGATCGCGCGCGCACTCGCGATGCAGCCGCGCGTGATGCTCTTCGACGAGCCGACGTCCGCGCTCGATCCGGAACTCGTCGGCGAAGTGCTGCAGGTAATGAAGCTGCTTGCGTCGGAAGGGATGACGATGCTGGTCGTCACCCACGAAATGGGCTTTGCGAGAGAAGTGGCGGACGTGGTCGTGGTGATGGATGGCGGCGAGATCGTCGAGGCCGGTCCGCCTTCGGAGATCTTCTCGACGCCGTCGCAACCGCGCACACGGACGTTCCTGCAAGCTGTGCTGTCGCGCGCGTAATACGTTCATTCGATGTTCGATTGCGTGACGCGCGTGCATCGCCTTTGGAGTACGACTTTATGAATCAATCGACACGCGCGGTATTTGCCGCGCACGCATGGTTGCCCGACGGATGGCGCCGCAACGTGCTGCTCGAATGGAGCGATGCAGGTGCGCTGCTTAACGTCACGCCGGATTTGCACGATGCTCCCGCTGGGGTTGCACGGGCCGCGGGACCGATCGTGCCGGGCATGCCCAATCTCCATTCGCACGCGTTTCAGCGTGCAATGGCTGGGCTAACCGAATACCGCGCGAACCCCACCGACAGTTTCTGGAGCTGGCGCGACCTGATGTACCGTTTCGCCGCACGCATCACTCCTGAGACGCTCGGCGCGATCGCGCGCTGGCTCTATGTCGAGATGCTCAAGGCGGGTTATACGTCCGTGTGCGAGTTCCACTACGTGCATCATGCGGCAACCGGCCAGCACTATGCGAATTCGGCGGAATTGGCGCAGCGCGTTGTCGATGCAGCAGGTGAGACCGGCATCGGCATGACGATGCTGCCTGTTTTGTACCAGTTCAGCGGTTTCGGCGCGCAGCCGCCGCGTGACGATCAGCGGCGCTTCATCAACACGCCGGAGCAATTGCTAGCACTGCTCGAAACGTTGCGGCAAGCACGGCCTGAGCATGGTGCGTTGCGCTATGGGGTGGCGCCGCATTCGTTACGCGCGGTGTCGGAAGCGTCATTGCGCGTGCTGATTGAAGGGCTCGATGCGGTTTCGCCCACTGCACCCGTGCATATTCACGTCGCGGAGCAGACCGCGGAAGTCGACGCGTGCGTCGCCGTCGAGGGGGCGCGGCCTGTCCAGTGGCTGCTTGACCGCTTCAATGTCGATGCGCGTTGGTGTCTCGTGCATGCGACGCATATCGACGAGGATGAGACCGCCGCGCTTGCAGCATGCGGTGCGGTGGCGGGCTTGTGCCTGACAACCGAGGCGAATCTCGGCGATGGCTTCTTTCCGGCGCATGACTATCTGGAAGCGAGCGGTGTATTCGGCGTCGGCTCGGACAGTCATATCAGCGTCGACTGGCGCGCTGAATTGCGATTGCTTGAATACGGGCAGCGGCTCGTCAAGCGCCAACGCAACGTACTGGCGTCGCAGCAAACGGCGCGCGTTGCCGACCGGCTGTTCGACGGCGCGCTCGCGGGCGGCGCGCGGGCGACCGGCCGCCCGGTTGGTACACTCGTGCGTGGCGCGCGCGCCGACTGGATCGTGCTGGACCCGCAGCACCCGAACCTCGCGGAACAGACGCCCGACACCTGGCTTGCGTCGCTCGTATTCAGCGAGCACGGTGAAACACCGGTTCTCGACGTTTACGTGGGCGGCGAGCACGTGGTTCATCAGCGCCGCCATCGCGATGAAGCGCGACTGTTTGCGGACTATCGCAAGGCGTTGGTTCATCTTCTTGGCAACGCGTGAAAATGCGCACTTAGTGGGACGTGAATTTCATGACCGATCTATTTTCTCTTGAGCGCGGCACGGCGCCGCTGCTTATTTCGATTCCGCATCTCGGCACGCAAATTCCCGATGCAATGCGTGATCAGTACACGGATATCGCACGCACCGTGGTGGATACCGACTGGCATCTCGATCGGCTTTACGCATTTGGGAAAGCGCTTGGCGCAACGATGCTGGGTGCGCGTGTGTCGCGCTACGTAATCGATCTGAACCGACCGTCAAACGATGAAAGCCTGTACCCCGGGCAGACGACCACATCGCTATGCCCAACTGAAACGTTTCGTGGTGAACCGCTCTATCGCGAAGGATGCGTCCCTGATGCAGCCGAACGCGAGAAACGCGTCGCGACGTATTGGCAGCCGTATCACGACGCCTTGCGAGCGGAACTGCTGCGCTTGCGAACGCAGCATGCGAACGTGCTGCTGTGGGAAGCGCACTCGATCGCGAGCGTGCTGCCGCGCCTCTTTGACGGCAAGTTGCCTGATCTGAACATCGGCACGCAGGATGGTCGGACGGCCGCCGCGCCGGTGCTCGACGCGGTGAAGCGTGCGGCGGGCGGCAGTCCGTTCACGTGGGTGGCGAACGGGCGGTTCAAAGGCGGCTTTATCACGCGCCACTTTGGCGCGCCACAAGACGGTGTGCACGCGGTGCAACTGGAGATGTGTCAATCCACCTATATGAGCGAAGACGCACCGTTCGACTATTTGCCGGAACAGGCGCAGAAAGTTGAGCCGGTGGTACGTGAGATGGTGACGGGCGCGCTCGGCGTGGTGCTTGAAATGAACGCGGTAGGTCGCTGACCGATGTGAGGATAAACGGTCCGCTGGAGTTCGGCCGATTAGAAATCGTGCCGGAAAGAAACGGTTGCCCCTATTTCATGCGAGTGCGTGGCGTTAACGAGTGGGCTCGCCTTGAAGCTCCAATTGTCGTCCGGCACCGTGGTACCGCCTTGCGAAGCGGGCGTTGCAGGCGCTGCTTTGTGGGTCGGATCTTGCGCCAGCGCAGGGCCTTCCGCTGCTTGGCCCAGATAACGTGGCACGCCGACGTCAGGCAGCAGTGAGGCGGGAAGACCGGGGTTGGCATAGCCAGATTGATACTGTCCCGAGGCGGCGCCGTCAGGCTGCCCTGGCTGCGTGCTCGATGGCTTTGCCGAAACCAGGTGTTTCGTTGGGGCGCGATGCGGATGTTGCTGCGGCCGATCAGTCGAACGATTGACGTCGCGGTGCGCAGAAGCGGCCTGCTGGACGACGGGTTCTGCAGGCGGTATTCCAGCACTCCCGGCGACGGCGGCGCTGGTGAGACCCCAAAAAATCGCAGCGGCGATCCAATATCCTGAACGACGGTAATTCATGAAATACGCCCCGCTAAACGACTGCGACATCACAATGCAAAAACTTCAGTGCCCTTGAAAATAGGCAGCGTAATCATAGGACACGTTTATCGGACTAACAGTCCGAGATTTCCCTTGTGTTGCTATCGTTCCACGCTAAAAACAGCAGGGTTTTCACCCATATGACGTCAGGTCTGCCAAAGAATCGCGTTGCTGACTCCGCTATTCAGTTTGCGGGCCCCGACGCATGACACCCGATGCCGCCGGACGCATGGTTGGCGCCGGTATTCCTGAATGACAGCATGAGTCGGCTTCCCTTGGTCGCCGTGATGATCTGGCCGTAACTGACAGTCGGAATAAATTGAATATCCGGAGCAACGGCTACTGGCGGGTTCTTCGTGCCGTCCACAGTCAGGTCAAGTTCCACGGTAATGGAGTCAATTGCGACACCAAGATCCTTCTGCCGCGCCGCCAGATTTTTCTGGGCATCGCACAGGCCGTCCAGAACGTGCTCGAGGGCGGTGGAGATATCGACTGGCTTGCCTGGTGGAATCGGCGGCGTGTTACAGCCGGCAACCAGAAACGGCAGCACGATCAGGGGAAGCGACAGGTACGCGCGCATCAGGATTCCCGGCTGGGCCTTGGACCTTAGCCACTATTCGCCTGTCTTATCGCCCGTTCCGTGCGCTAGCGAACACACGCCGCAGGGGCGATGCACCTTCGCGAAAGGCACGCGCAAAGAAAAACAGCGCGACTGCATATCATTCCACGGGCGGCACGGTCCCTTCGGAAAGCGTCTTCAGCAACCGCGCGCGACGCCGTTCAAGCTCGGCAATCTCGCGTTCGATGGCGTCCAGACGTTTGCGTTGAACGTCGCTGATCTGGTCGCAGGAACGGGCCCCCTCGATCAGCAGCATGCAGTCCGGAAACGAGCGGATATCGTCGATCGTGAAACCCGTTGCGATCATGCGTTGAATCTGCCGGACCTGAGCGATCGCCTTGTCGGCAAACATGCGATATCCATTGCTTGCGCGCACCGAAGCGAGCAGACCATGCGCGTCGTAGTGCCGGATCGACCGCACGCTTGCGCCCGTGAGCTTCGAAAGGGCTCCGATGGTCAGTAACCGATGCGATGGCAATGAGTTCATTCAGCAAGCTTAGCATTTTCCGCTTGACCCTTACACTGATGTGAGGGTTCACAGTGAGCATTCGTTCATTTTCGGTTTAACCCTATGCTCACCCGATTTTTCAATCTTGTACTGCGTGCCGTCGCCCTGGCCGGCATCCTCTTCGGTTCAGCACCCAACGCCATCGCCAACCCGCAAAGTTATACGGTGACTTCGTCGGATGGTGTGAGACTGGCGGTGCAGGAAAGCGGCAATCCGGACGGCCCGGCGGTGATCTTCATCCATGGATTGCTCGGCAGTCGCCTGAACTGGGACGCGCAGGTACAAAGCGCGCGGCTGCAACGGTATCG
This sequence comes from Paraburkholderia humisilvae, assembly GCF_902859855.1. Classification (GTDB taxonomy): domain Bacteria; phylum Pseudomonadota; class Gammaproteobacteria; order Burkholderiales; family Burkholderiaceae; genus Paraburkholderia; species Paraburkholderia humisilvae. The sequence continues at coordinate 50,528 of NZ_CADIKH010000001.1, read as the reverse complement.
CATCATCACGTACGATCTCCGCGGCCACGGCCTGTCCGACAAGCCATTGGGGCGGCAATCGTATCAGGATGGTCGCCGCTGGGCCGACGATCTCGCGGCGGTCATTCGCGGCGCTCATGCGAAAAAGCCGGTACTGGTCGGCTGGTCGCTTGGTGGCGTTGTCATGTCGAACTATCTCGCCGCATATGGCGACCACGAAATCGCGGGCGCCGTCTATGTGGATGGTGTCATCGAACTCGCGGCCGGCCAGATCGTTGCGCATCCAGACGTGTATCGCGACATGACTTCTTCGAATCTCCGAACGCACCTGGACGGTGAGCGGACGTTCCTGAGCCTGTGTTTTAACCACCCGCCCGACGCCGACACATTCGATCGGCTTCTCGCGAACGCCGCGATGGCCTCGTGGGACATGCAAAGCGCAGTGCCATCGATGTCGGTCTTCGCCGTTGACGGCCTCGGCAACGCGCGCGTGCCGCTAATGCTGATATACGGCCAGCGCGATTCGCTGGTCGACACACCGCTCACCGTCGCCCGTGCGATCCGGTTGAATCCGCGCTTCACGACCAAGGTGTACGCGGACTCCGGTCATGCACCCTTCATGGAAGAACCTGAACGCTTCAATCGTGACCTCGACGATTTCATCGCGTCGACAACCGGGCACGGGCCGCGCTGAGCACATGCACTGATTGAATGCCCAGTCCGAGCAGGCCGCCACCTTTGCGTGTTGCGCCATTTGAATATCCGTTCGCGTGCCTTATAGTGACCGGACTTTAAAAACTCAAAACGACGCAATGAAGATTTCCGTGACACGCCGAAACCTTGTGATCGGGCTTCCTCTGCTGCTCGGCATCGGCGGTGTGAGCCCCTCGCTGTTCGCCGCCGAATCTCCATTTGGCGATATCGAACGACGTTACGGTGGCCGGCTTGGCCTATACGCAATCGATACCGGCTCGGGGCAAACGCTGGCGTATCGTGCCGATGAACGCTTTCTCATGTGCAGCACGTTCAAAGGGCTACTGGTTGCGCTGGTGCTCTCTCGTGTCGATCGCGGCGAGGAAAAGCTCGAGCGACTCGTGCGGTACACCGATAAGGATCTCATCTTCACATCGCCCGTGACCAAAGCCCATGTTGCTCGAGGCGCGATGACGGTCGGTGCGCTGTGTCAGGCTGCCGTTGAGGTGAGCGACAACACGGCGGCGATTTTGCTCATGAGAAGCGTCGGTGGCCCGGCCGCGTTGACCCGGTTTATGCGGAGTCTCGGCGACACGCAGACTCGTTCGGACCGCTACGAACCTGAGTCGAACCAATATAGCGGTCTGCGCGACACCACAACGCCGCGAGCCATCGCTACATCAGCGCGAACCATCCTTTTAGGCGACATCCTTCGCCCTCAAACGCGTCAACAACTGGAAGACTGGATGATTGCTTGCAAGCCCGGGCTCAACCGGCTTCGGGCGGCTTTGCCCGCGAATTGGCTCGCGGGCGACCGACCCGGCACAAGCGTCGAGGAAGAAACCAACGACTATGCGATCGTACGCCCGCCTGGCCGCGCGCCGCTGCTCGTGGCGGCCTATTACGATGCGCCGGCGCTCGACATCGGTCATCGCGAGACCGTCCTGCGTGAAGCGGGACACGTATTCGTGCAATGGGCTGGGGCGACTGCCTGAGAGTCGGTAACCGGAAAATGCGATTTTCGACTGCGCGGTAAGCCGAATACAAACGATCAGAAAAAAAGCCCGGCAGACATGCCGGGCCAAGCGAGGTGCTACCCGCACCACCGGAAATGGGGGAGGCGATTGCGTGCCGGACATGAAGATACAGGAGGCGCGACAGGGAGGGAAGCGATCCTGACAGGTATCGCCGATTTTCCTGGCCGGCTAAAACTACCGTTCAAAGGTTTCACCGATTTCGTGCTTGCCGTGCGTGAATCGATGGGAATTCACGTCAAGCCAGCGCGTCGACCACTACCATTCCGTGATCGAACGATCAAAACCACGTTAACACTTTCCATATCACCGCGACATACAGCGCAAAATAAAGCGCCTGTTGCGACTCGCTCCACGTTTGTGTAACGGGCATCAGCAACGAGAGTCCGAAACCCACTACGACGCAGAGAAGTGCAAATGCGATGACAGGTGCCGCCTTACCCAATCCCACGACTAGCGACGATTGCCACTTTGCAAGGTTGCGAGGAGCGGGCGCCTCACCGTCCAGCGTGAAACGCGCAATGACACGCCAGTACTCTTCCCGCAGCGCGGCGCCGTGCCCGCCCTTCACAAAGTACGCCTGAGTCAGTTTCGCATCGTCCTGCGCCTGCAAAAAACCGTCGTGTCCGGCGCTCCCCAGGTCTTGCCATTTCAGCATCTGGAAGGTGCGCGGGAAGATCGCCACCACCCAGTCCGCGCTGGCAACGAAGTTGAGGACACGCTGGACCCGGCCGGCCCGCACGAGCGCGGACCAGTCGAAGCTGGTGCGAACGACACTCCCCGCGAATGCAACATGCTTGAAGCGGATGCACGGGTAACACTCCAGCGCGCGCGCAAGCATATACGTTCCGTGGCTGTGGCCCACATAGGAGAAGTCGGCGTTCGGATACATCGCCCTGTTCTCGACGTAACGGTCCATCAACCACTCGACACGCTTTCGGCGCACGTTGGGTAACAGAAACGGAAGCATTGCAAAGTATCCGTAGCTGGACGTCTCCGTCTTCACGAACCGGCGCGCGCGCACCTGCGCTGCATCGCCTGGCGGTCGCGCGGCGGTACGCTTGTCCAGCGTGCGGTTGCGCTCGCGTGCAAGTGCGACGACGCGCCGCGCGATCTTTTGCGTCCAGTACCCTTCATCGCGGATGCCGTGAATGACGAATATGACATCGGTGACCGTTTCATCGATCACGTGCAGCTCATGATCGCTTGGCAGGATCGAAATGCGCTCCAGCTGCCTGGGGGTTGCGATCAGCGCGCGAGCCAGGATGCGCCGGCGTCGCGACCCGGCAGGGCTGCGGTCAGCCTGAATCACGTTCTCATGCCCGGACTTCGGCACATCGATGTAGTAAAAATCGTGGCCTGCTACAAGGTCGATATTGTCTTCGGGCGACACAATGTCGTCGATCGTGCCCAACAGCTGTATCACGATTGCAGAACCCGCCGCCCTTGCGCCGGCACGTCTGCGCATCGCCATCCACTGAAGGCGCAACAGGGTAAGAAACGGCGCGCCGCGGTGCACGCGAAATATCAACGGAGTCTTGCGGCCCAATGTGACGGCCATCACCGCATTTCCCAGCATGATGCCGATGCCCCACTGGACGATCTTCAGAATCGATACATGGGCCGAGATATGCCAACCCCGGTTCATGCCGGCAAGAAGTACGATACGTTCCACCTTTTTTGCCCACTCTCGCGGCTGCAGGTTTCGTCCTTGCGGTTCGAACTCCGTATCAGCGCACTCGCCGCACGCGTAGACGTATGCCTTGCGCGCAATGAGTGAACCGAAGCTATAGCCGACCAGTATGATCTTGTCGATATCGTGGCACTGTCCATAGACCGTATCGATTTGCCTGAGGAGCCTCAGCACGATTTCGCAGGGCTCGTCGAACGAGGTCATCGAATACCCCATTGCGGGGCAGTAAACGATGGGCTCGGGCTTTTCGTGCTTCTTCCAGGTCTCACGCACAACATCGACGACGTGCTGCATCTTTTGGGGCGTGCCGCCCATCCCGTGAATGACCACAACCAGGTCCCGCTTGCCGACGTCTTGAGCCATTGCATGGTCCATGATGAACGCCCCCCGAAGCGTGCAGCACGCAATCTGTTGAATCGACCACCGCACACCGCTACTGGCATCCTCACGCAAACGTGATCTGCTTCTCCAGCGCGATGCCAAGCTTTGCGTAACCTTGCGGCGACGGATGAATTTCATTTTCCCAATCGCCGACCGGGCCGGTTGAATCGACCGGCGCCGGATTTAACGTGCCGATCAGATTGACGGGCCGGATATTCGGGTTCGCGATTCCGCGTGCGACGAGCGCCGCATTGATACCGCCAAGAAATTGAGCCCATTGCTGGATGATGTACGTCGTCAGCGGCAACCAGTCGCCCTCGGGAATCTGATAACTGGTATACGCCCTCGATAGCCACGGCCCCACACCTGGGCCCGCCTGCGCTTGGCGAGGTTGAGGGCAATCATACGTATGCACAAAGATCGGAATGCCAGGCGATCGGCTGCCGGTGCCGTCCCGCTTGAGCACCAAAGTCGTGAAATAGCCCTCTATCGCAGCGAAGAACGCTTGCCACCCTGCGGGCCGCAGATAGCGGGAAACGGAAGTCCCGACCGGGACGAGTCCAGGATCCTGCAAAAGTCTCAACGCAGCCTTTGCTGGATCGGCGACGTTTGGCATCGTCAATATGGCGTCGAACAGGTCGTTACCTCCGGCCGATAACAGGATCGCATCCCACTGATACGCGAGATTACCTCCCGCGAGATACGTAGCGAATTTGACCTCCCACTCCCAGTCGATCATCTGCGCGAAGGTCTTGCCTGGCGAGGCAAGGCTCACCGCAGCCGCGCTATCCGGCAGGCGAATGTTGTAAAGGATGTTCGAGGTGGCCCACGGCGGTAGCTGACCAATGGAAAACCACGAATCGCCTTGCGCGAGAAATCGCCATGTGGAACTGTTTAATAGATCGCCGCGATCGCGATTGAGATCGCCGGGCTGCAATACAGCAAGAGGATGCTCGAAAGCCATGAGTCGTCTCCACTATCGCAGGTCATTAGAGTGCAGGATCGAGCGGGGTGATCCGCGCAAGCATGACGGTGAATTCCTCCGCCGCTATCTGTCGGAACTTCATTTTGGTGACGGGAATGCGCTGGCTGTCGTCATCGTTCGGAAAGAGCCGCGTCGCCGCGTTTTTGATCACGTTGTCCTTGTCGTCCACGACTGGCAGGCTTTGTAACGTGATTCCGTCCATCGCCTTGACCAGCAGGTAAACCGGCACGACGTCGGCGAGTCCGATCGGGATCAGCTTCGCGGCGTCTTCGCCGAAGTGGCGCCGCACAATGGCTTGTGAGCACAAGCGCAACGTATAGCGAAACGGAAAGCCCGTGCGGATCGACAGCAGCACCGGGTCCGCGGCGGCAACCTGCTCGACGGAATTGACGCCTTCCGCTTCGAAAACCGAAACGATCGGCAGCGTCACGCCATTCAGGGAAAGGAGTTTGTCGGGGCTGTTCTCGTCTTTTTCAAATTGCGTCAACTGCGGGAAACCGAACCTTCGAATGATTTTCATCAGCGCATCGACAGGGAACGTTCCAAGTGCGAACGCGATGGCTGTATGGGAACCATCGGTGCCACCGACGACCAGCGCAAGAGGAACCGCCAGCATGATGCGCAGCGCATACCAATAGACATCGGAAACATTCAGCGCTTTGCGCCTGATACTGAGCACAGCGTCACTGACGACAAACATCAGCGCGCCACCGAACGATCCGAGCAAGACTTCCTGGCTTATCCCATACACGCACGTCGACGCGGTAGCGACTTCACAAGCACTGGGCGTGTAGTTGCAGGCGATCACGCTCGCCGCCGCATACGCGATGCAAAGAAGAATCAGGAACGGAGGAACGAACGGAGTCAGGCCATATTGTTCGTGATAGATGCTCGCGAAGAGCCGGTCGCACAGGTCCGGCATCTTGTCCGCCAGATCACGCCAGCTATCGTTATCGGGCGGTGTATCGAGCACCCCTTTGTCGATCAATGCGTCAATGAGGCGTTTGGACCAGTATCGCTGCAGATAGGCGGACAGCGCTGAGCCCTTGAGACTGTTCTCGAATTCGCGGTATCGCGTATACCATCCGAGGCACAGAAAAGCGATCAATGGAGCGCCGATCAATACAGTCACAAAGGCGCCAAGAATCACCGCGTAGTCGCGTTGCGCCGCCGCGCATCCCACTACCTTCCAGATAAAAACCCCACCTGCAATATTGATCACGCATAGGTACAGGATCAACAGAACGGCTCGCCAAAACGGTGTGTAATGCGTCGGCGCTAATGGCCGCTTCGGCCGACCTGATGTCGTTTTGTCGTCCGCGCTCATTTTGGACCCCGTTTCTGAGGTTTCGACCTGAACAAACCGCTTGAAGACCCGCAGACCGCGTCATCCGGTTGGTGTTATTCAATCCATATCTGACGAGCGAAGATGATTCGGATTGCAAAACGCATCAGATAAAGAAGGTGAATGATGGGGGTATTGCGCGGTAATGGTTTTCGATGAATGGTCATCGAAAACCATCTTAGGATAAGTTTTGGACGCAAAACGCGACGTCGCTAATCAATAGTGCGCAAGCGCACATAAGCGGCGGAAAAAGGATGCGTTAAGGGATTACCGAATTCGAGCGACGGAAGACGCGGTCGCGAGGCCGGGACGCTTACGGTTTCTCGACAATGACCTGCATCAATGCCGCGCGGCCCTCGCGCAAGTTACGCGCGAGATTCTTCGTCATCCCGGCAAAGCCCGGCCCCATCACGACATGAAGGCCAAGCGCAGGGTTTGCCTGCTGGCTTGCCCTGGCTTTCTCCCGTTCCGCGAACCAGCGAATACCCGCCTCGGTGCAATCCTTCCAGGCGGTCACGCGGAACGTCTGATCGAGCAAACGGCTGCGCATCTGGTCCGCCGTGACCAGGAAACTCGTCTCTGGACTTGCTGCCCATGGAACGGGATAGTGCAACGGCTCGTCCGAGGTAGCTACGACGTCGTAAATCGCGAAGCGTCCACCGGGACGCAACACGCGAAATGCTTCGCTATACAAAGTAGCGCGATCTGCAACGTTCATGGCGACGTGCTGTGTCCACGCGATGTCGAAGATGCCTGACTCGAAAGGCAGGGACAGCGCGCTCGCACAGGAATAGCTTACGCGATCCGAAAGTCCGGTTCTGTCCGCGAGAAACTTTGCCGCGTCGACGTACGACGGGTTGAGGTCGATGCCGGACACCGTGCATCCATACGTTGCCGCCAGATAGCGAGAGGGTCCTCCCAAACCTGACCCAATATCGAGTACGCGCGTTTGACTGCCCATTTGGAGTGCTCGCGCGAGCTCGATCGTCGCTTCGAGCCCGCGAGAGTGAAATTGATCCAGTGACGCAAGGTCTTCTGGCCGAATTGCGTTGCCGTCAAGCCCGTCCGCCTTCAGAGCCGACTGCAGGCGCTCGATCAAACTCGCCTGCCCATAATGCTGTTCAATCTTCGTCGTATCGATCATGCGTATGCTCCTGTTTGCGTTCGAACCTCATCAGGAAGATTACGCCTGGCGCCTCCTGACGATACCGGCACTACTCGACTATTGCCTTCGAGCGACGGCCTCAACAAAGGCATAACCTCCCGCCATTATGCATAGCGTTCAGAAAAACTGGACGCTGCGTTCCGTCTCGCGGTATCGGCAATAAGCCAACCGCTCGGCATAATCGGTTCTGCATAGACCTTGCGTCGCTGACCGTCGTATCGAATCGCCGGCGTGTCTGCATACCGAGACGATCGTCATAACCAGCGAATTCCCCCGCAATCATCGTCACCTCGCGGTGCCGTCCTTAGCCGCACCACGACATCAGAAATGAAATTCCCGTGCAAGTTGTTGCTCGCCGTAGCGTGTGCGTGCGCGTTACCTGCATCGTCCTTCGCGCAATCCGTCAGCCTGTATGGCATATTCGACACGGGTGTCGAATATCTGAACCATGTTGGCTCAGCCGGTGACTCGGTCGTCAAAATGCCGAACTTCAGCGGGACCGTGCCATCGCGTTGGGGTTTGCGTGGCACGGAAGATCTGGGCGGCGGCGCGAAAGCGAATTTCACGCTTGAATCGGGCTTCGCGCCCGACTCAGGCGTATCGAACCAGGGCGGCAGGCTCTTTGGCCGCCAGGCCTGGGTAGGCTTGAGCAACGCCTGGGGGCAGCTCAGTTTCGGCCGTCAGTACACGATGTTTTATTGGGCTACGCTCGATTCCGATATCCTCGGGCCCAACGCATACGGATCGAGTTCAGTCGACACCTACTTTCCCAATGCGCGCACGGATAACGCGATCGCGTACCTCGGCAAATTTGGAGGCTTGACGATCGGCGCAACCTATAGCTTTGGCCGCGACGCTGCCAATGCGGGCCCGAGTCCGCAGGGCACGAACTGTCCGGGAGAAAACCCAGCCGATAGTCGCGAGTGCCGGGAATGGTCGGCCATGGTGCAGTACGGCACCCACTGGTGGACGGTTTCCGCTGCCTACGATTCGCTGCGTGGCGGTCCCGGTGCATTCGGTGGGCTGACGTCGAGTTCGCTGAAGGATGACCGTTTGGCGATCAACGCCTACTTCGTATTCAGCGCTGCCAAAATTGGCGTCGGCTGGGTCGGACGCCGTAATGAAGGATCGACGACGCCGCGCAGCAACCTTTATTACGGAGGCGTGGCCTACGACGTCACACCGCAGCTGAATCTGGCGGGCGAACTGTTCTACCTCGACTACCGCCACAGTGACGACAGCGCATGGCTTGGTGCGGTGCGCGCAAGCTACGCGTTGTCGAAGCGCACAACGGTCTATGCGACGGCTGGCTATATCAGCAACGGCGGAACGCTTGCATTGTCGGTGGATAGCGCCGCGACGGGCGGAGCACCGGCCCCAGGCGGCAATCAGCTTGGAACGATGCTAGGCATCAAGCACGCGTTCTGAGGACAGGAACGAACATGCGTCGCCCGCTAGTCGAATGCGGTCACCTTCGGCAGTTCGACCGCAAGAAAATCGACAAGCGACCGTACGGCGGGGAGAAGCCCTGTGCGATTGGGCATCAGCGCGGAGAGACGCGCTTCACAAGCGATCCAGTCCGGCAGCAATCGCCGCAGCGAACCGGCTCGCAGCTCGTCACGGCACATGAACCCGGGTAGCGCAACGATGCCGAGATTGGCGCACGCCGCCTCCTTCAACGAAATCAGACTATTGCTCTGGTAGCGCGGCACGATCGGAACACTGACGAGTTCGCCGGCGGGACCTCGAATGTGCCAGCGCAGTTGTCCTCTGCGTGTCATCGAGAGGGACGCGTGGTTGGCGAGTTCCCGCGGATGGGCGACCGGTGAGCGCTGGTCGAGGTAACGGGGTCCCGCAAATAGACACCATGGCACGCTGGCGATCGTCCGTTGCACCAGATTGCAATCCCGCAGCGTCGACGTATGGCCTCTGATCGCAAGATCGAAGCCTTCGCCGACAATATCGACGAAGCGCTCCGTCGCGTGTTCGTGGATCACGACTTTGGGATGCTGGTTGAGGAACGCGGGCAACACTTCGCGCAGCAGGTATTGCGTGACCTCGATCGGGGCCGTCATGCGGATCACCCCACTGGGTTCCGCTATCCGCTTGCGCACCGCTTCTTCCGCAGTCGCCGCGCTATGCAGCAATTCGATCGCGTGCCGATAGAATTGCGCACCCACTTCGGTGACTGCAAACTGACGGGACGTCCGGTTGATCAGACGAACGCCAAGCGAAGCTTCGAGCGCTTTGATCCGATGGCTCAATGTGGACTTCTGCTGACCCAACAATTCAGCTGCCGATGTAAACCCGCCTCGATCGACGATTTGCACGAAAAAATTCACATCCTTCAGATCCAGCATCGGCGAGGTCGCTTAATCAGGCGAGGGTGATCGGGTGACGGACGAACGCTACGTCAAGGCTGGCGATTCTCAGCGTTGTCGTGATGCGCATCGATCGGGCGAGAGGAAGAATCGGCATGCCCCTGCGCCGCGTCCTGCGCGGCGCGGGCGTGCACGGCAGTTGCGCCGGGGTCGTCATGCATCAGACGCTTCGCGTACGGCAACGCCTGCTCGCCGATCAGAATGCCGAGCAGCCCAACGAGTGCAATCGCGGGCGGCGCCGGCGATCGCACATTTAACAGCGAGTAGATGAGCCCCACCAGGAGACCGACGCCTAGCGAGAGAAGATAGGGTTTCATGCTGTGCTTGCTGCGACGTTCGCAAAGAGAGGGGCGCTGCCGGTGGCCGGTAAGCGGGCGGGTTGCTTGACGGGACTGGGCAGCGCCTGGTACGGCGCCGGATGAGCGGCTGCCTTTCGTTCATCCGGGTACATGTGGCCGTAATTGCCACTTCTGAGTAAGACAGCCGGCTTTAGCGAGACTCGTGTGCGGCGAACATCGTCTTCACATAGTTGATGCCGATGCCGAACGCGCCGCCGAGTCTGATCGCGATGCCGGTGGTGATATCGTAGGTCTCGGCCCGAGCCCAGTCGCGTTGCAGTTCGAGCAGGTACGTGAGCGCCGTGATCGGACGTGCGCCACCCTGGATCATGCGCTCGACAGCACGTTCATGAGCTTCAAGCGAGCAGTCGCCGCACGCATCCGTGACCACATAGACTTCGAAGCCTTGCTCGAGCGCCGACAGCACTGGGCCGTTGCAGCAAACCGACGTCCACAGGCCGGCGATGACGAGCCGCTCTTTGCCGGTCGCGTTCACGCGGGCGATGAACTTTTCATCTTCCCATGCATTGGAAGTCGTACGGTCGGTCACTTCAGCGTTCGGGAAGGCTTCCGTGATTTCGTCGAAGAGCGGGCCTGCAAACGTCTCTTTCGAAATGGTCGAAACGATGGTCGGCACCTTGAAGCCCTTCGCCGCGTGGGCAAGGATGCCCGCATTGGCGCGAAGGTTCGTGATGTCGATCGACTTGGTGTTGAACGCCATCTGCGCCTGATGGTCGATCAGGAGCAGTGCGTGATCTTGCGGGCTGAGAAGGGATTTGGCGGGTTTAGCGATCGCTTTGATGCTCATAACGCGGTCCTCGTAGGGTTTAATCCGACTGCGTGAACTCGGGCCGATGGCCGAAGATACCGATGACATCGCAAACCGGGGAGGGCTTTATGTCATCGGCATGCGGTCGATTTTAAGTGAGGGACCCTGTAATGAAAGAGCGCAATTGCGCGGAATGAAATTTGCAAAACTGCGGAATCCTGCTCGCTTATCGATGAGTGCCCATTGGATGGCCGAAGCGCAATTCTCGTCCTTCTATAAAGTCGCGATGCGGCATGATCGCTTCCGCGCAATGCGTCAGGAACGCATAGACCCGGCCGGATTTGCGGATGTCGGGATGAGTCAAAATCCACAGTTCGTCATAAACCTCGGGCTCGACAGGGCTGATACGGATCAGGCTGTCGACGAGATCGCCGTGCATGCAAGGCAGAAAGCCGATGCCCATGCCGGAGGAGATGGCGGACGCGACGCCGGCCACTGAATCGCTTCGGTAAACGATATTGTCCCGGTGAACTCGGCCATCGACGAAACCGAAGGCTTTCAGACCGGACAGCCCCTTGCCATACGAAACCCATTGCCGTTGATAGAGCTCGTGCGTAGTGGGCGATGTGCCGACGTAGTCGATTCTGCGTCCGTAAATAGCCCATGCGACGGTCGCGAGCTTGCGTCCGAACAGGTTTTCGGGCGCCGCGCCGGTCGCGCGAAAAGCGATATCCGACTCACCGCGCGCCAGGTTGAGCGGCTTGTTGCCGACGATCATTTCAATCCGCACGCCTGGGTTTTGGGACTGGAAGTCCGCAATCACGGGCGTGAGGAAATCCAGCAGAAGCGCGTCGCTGGTGGTGATGCGCAAGTCGCCCGTGTGGCTTTGCGCGTGTCGTGACACGCGCCGGGCGACGCTGAGGATGTCCTTTTCGACGCGCGTGGCAAGCTCGATCACATCGGCGCCCGCGTCCGTCGTCACATAGCCGCTGCGGCGCCGATCGAACAGCGCGGCGCCCAACGTCCGCTCGACGACCGCGAGCCGCCTCGAAACAGTCGAATGATTCAAGCCGAGTGCAGTGGCCGCGGCCACGAGGCTGCCGCTTTCGCCAATTGCCTTGACGATGCGCAGATCGTCCCAGGATAAGGCCTGTAGGGAATCGCTCATGAGAGTTCTTCGAACGCGGCCTGCGGCCGGTCGTGATGGTGGGTGGGAAAGGTGAAATTAGAGCAGGAAATGGTCGACTGTATGGCGAAACGGTGTCTGTCAAAATCGGGCGCCGCGAGCCGGCAGCCGTCATCCCCGACGTCGCAGGGATAACGAACGATTTTGCGTACGCTCATTTAAGACGCCCTTGAATTTTTTGAGGTTCGCTAGTATCTTTGATCGAAATCGTTTTCGACCGGATGCCGATGCGAAGCTTCGCATCGCGCCGCGACCTCGAAACGGTTCCCACGGTGGCGCCGAAGGGCGCCGGGCTTATTCATCAGTTGGGAGAGCAAATGATGCAACATCGGGAAGGCGGATGCCTGTGCGGGGCGGTTCGATACGTGTTGAAGGGCGAACTGCACGGGGCTGCGCTATGTCATTGCACGCACTGCCAGAAGCAAAGCGGAAGCGTGTTTTCGTTCAACCTGTTCGTCAGGGAAGCTGACTACGAACAGCAAGGCGAGACGAAGTTCTATGCGGATACCGGCGATAGCGGGAAGCAGTCATATCGCCATTTCTGCGGGAACTGCGGGTCCCCGATCCTGACGAAGGATCCGGGCTTGCCTGGCATGGTTCTGGTGAAGGCAGGGACGCTTGACAGTATGGAAGAACTGCAACCCCAGGTCGAGATTTACACCGATCGCGCGGCGAAGTGGCTCACGCGAGTGCCGGGGACAAAGCGCTTCGAACGCAGCCCATGACCGGCGACTGCTTTTCGCCTCGGTAACCCAGCTTCACGCACCCGAACTGGCGTGTGACCGGCCGGAACGGGTGCTTCCTTGCGGCGCTCGCCGATTCAGCTAGTTCACGTCCTTTTTATCCCTTTCACGTCGATGTCGGCCACCGCCCGGTTTCGGTGCAGGTGAGTCGCCGGGCGCGTGGTGCCTATTGATTTTAGGCATTCGAACAGGGTCAATGCACGAATTTTTCGATGCTGGTATGCTTTCAACCGAAATCGTTTTCGTCAGCGACGTGAAGGTCTTCTGAATGCAGAAAAACCGGGTTGCCGCAAGCGGCGGTCTGCTAAGGACAGGTAGTCAAACCATGAAAAACGTGGAAAAGAAGCCGCAATTTATCGCGCGCCAACGCGCGATGTCGCGAGTTGGCGGGTTGGCCGGGATGCTTCGGTGCGTCGGTATCGGCGCAGTCGCGCTTGCATTCAGTGCATGCCGAAACCCGGAGGGCGCGGCTTCCGCGCCACCGCCGCCTACGGTGGGCGTCGCGCTTGTCACGTCCAGAACCGTCCAGGAGTGGGACCAGTTCAATGGGCGAGTCAGTGCGATCGATACGGTCGAGCTGCGCGCGCGCGTCAGCGGGTACGTCGAACACGTCGCCTATAAGGAAGGCGATGACGTCAGGAAGGGCGACATCCTGTTCGTCATCGACCAGCGGCCGTACAAGGACGCGCTGGCGAGCGCCGAAGCGCAGCAGGCGCATGCGCGCGCGACCGCTGAGCTTGCACTTGCGCAAGACCGGCGCGCTCAGACGCTGATCCAGAGCAAGGCCATTTCAGTCGAAGAGTGGGAAACACGCCATGCGACCTGGCAACAGTCGAGCGCGGACGTGCAGGCGGCCGAGGCGGCCGTCGCAACGGCCCGCCTGAACCTGAGTTTCACAGAGGTGCGTTCACCGATCGACGGGCGCGCGGGCAGGGCGATGCTTACGGTAGGCAACCTGGCACAGGCCGATCAGACCTTGCTGACCACCGTTGTGTCGCAGAACCCGATGTACGTGTATTTCGATGCCGATGAGCACAGCTATCTGCGTTACCTCGAACGCGCGAAGCAAGGCGGCGTGGCCAACGTCGTGCAGAAGGTGCAAATCGGCCTTGCGAACGAGGACGGCTTTCCGCATGCGGGCACCGTTAACTTCCTCGACAACCAGCTCGATTCGACGACGGGCACGATACGGGCGCGGGCCGTGGTGCCCAATCCCGACCGTGTGCTGACGCCTGGCCTTTACGCGCATGTCGAGTTTCCAGGCAGTGGCAAATTCAACGCGCTGCTGATTGACGAGAAGGCTGTGTTGACCGACCAGGATCGCAAGTATGTCTACGTTCTGGGACCTGAAGACAAGGCGCTGCGCAGGGATATCACGCTCGGCCGGTCGATAGACGGTCTTCGCGTGGTCGACTCCGGCTTGCGCGCCGGAGACAAGGTGATCGTCGCCGGACTGCAAAGGGTCTTTTTTCCGGGTGCGGTGGTCAAACCCGTGCCCGCTTCGATGGGCGGTGGCAACGCGCATGCAGGTGCCCCCGGCAACAGTGAAGCATCGGCCGATTGATACAGAGGTCCCAGATGGATTTTTCGAAGTTCTTCATCGACCGGCCTATCTTCGCCGTTGTGCTGTCGGTCATTATTTTCGCGGTCGGTCTGATTGCCATTCCGTTGCTGCCCGCCGGTGAGTATCCGGAAGTGGTGCCGCCGACGGTCGTTGTGCATGCAACCTACCCGGGCGCCAACCCGAAAGAGATCGCGGAGTCCGTCGCGACACCGCTGGAAGAAGCGATCAACGGTGTCGAAGGCATCATGTATATGAAGTCGGTCTCGGGTTCCGACGGCAGCCTTCAGGTGGTGGTGACGTTTCTGCCCGGCGTCGACCCGGATACCGCCGCCGTGCGGGTACAGAACCGGGTGAGTCAGGCGCTGAGCCGGTTGCCGGACCAGGTGCGTCAGTACGGCGTCACCACGCAGAAGCAGTCGCCGACGCCTCTGATGTACGTGAATCTGTCTTCGTCCGACAACCACTACGACTCGCTCTATCTGCGCAACTATCTGACCTTGCGTGTGAAGGACGAGTTGTCTCGCATACCCGGGATCGGCGACGTCGAGGTGTATGGCTCCGGCGACTACTCGATGCGCGTCTGGCTCGATCCGAACAAGCTCAATTCGCGCGGACTGACCGCAGGTGACGTGGTCGGCGCGATCCGCGAGCAGAACGTCCAGGTGTCCGCCGGTCAACTGGGTGCCGAGCCGTCACCGCCCGGAACCGATCTTCTGGTGTCGATCAATGTGCGCGGCCGGCTCGCAACCGAGCAGGAATTCGGCAACATCGTGATCAAGAATGGCGACCAGGGGCAGGTCGTGCGCCTGTCCGATGTCGCGCGTGTGGAATTGGGCGCGGGCGACTATACGATGCTGACGCTCAAGGATCAGGAGAACTCGGCCGCAGTCGGTATTTTCCTTTCGCCAGGCGCAAATTCACTGGCCGTTGCCAATGCGGTGTACGCGAAGCTCGATGAGCTTTCGGACAATTTCCCTCCCGGCGTGACCTACAAGGCGGTCTGGGATCCGACGGTCTTCGTGCGGGAATCGATACGCGCGGTGCAGCACACGCTGTTCGAGGCGGTCGTGCTGGTGGTGCTGGTCGTCATCCTGTTTCTGCAGACCTGGCGGGCGTCGATCATTCCGCTGGTGGCCGTGCCCGTTTCCATCGTCGGCACCTTTGCGTGGCTCTACGTGCTCGGCTTCTCGATCAATACGCTGACGTTGTTTGGTCTGGTGCTGGCGATCGGTATTGTGGTCGATGATGCGATCGTGGTGGTCGAGAACGTCGAGCGGTATATCGACCAGGGGTTTGAGCCGCGCGAAGCCGCGCACAAGGCGATGCGCGAAGTCTCAGGCCCGATCATCGCGATCGCCCTCGTGCTGTGTTCGGTATTCGTGCCGATGACGTTCCTGACGGGGGTCACAGGCCAGTTTTACAAACAGTTCGCGGTGACGATTGCGATCTCGACCGTGATCTCGGCGATCAATTCGCTCACGCTGTCACCGGCGCTCGCCGCGAAGCTGCTCAGAAAGCATGGCAGCCGCGAAGACGTGCTGACGCGTGTCATGAACCGCGCGCTGGGCTGGCTGTTCCGGCCATTCAACCGCTTTTTCAACAGCACGTCCCAGCGGTATCAGCACACAGTGGACCGGACATTCAAGCGCCGCGGCGCGGTGTTCGTCGTCTATGCGGCACTGCTTGCGGCGACCGCGGTGCTGTTTCATAACGTCCCTGGCGGTTTTATCCCGACGCAGGACAAGCTGTATCTGTTTTCCGGCGCAAAACTGCCGGAGGGCGCGTCGCTTCAGCGTACGGTCAAGGTGGCGCGCAACATGGCGGAAATCGCGCACAGCGTGGAGGGCGTGGATATCGTGCCCGGCTACGTCGGCTTTAACGCATTGCAGACCGTCAATACGCCGAACCTCACCGCGTCATACGTGATTCTCAAGCCATTCGATCAACGCAAGCGCAGCGCGGTGGAGATCAATGCGGAACTCAACCGGAAGTTTGCGCAGATCGAAGACGGGTTCGCTTTCGCGCTGATGCCGCCGCCTATCCAGGGGCTCGGCAACGGCTCAGGCTATTCGCTTTACCTCGAGGACCGCGCGGGGCTCGGCTATGGCGCGCTGCAAAACGCGCTTGATGCATTCCGGGGCGCGGTCGCCAGAACACCGGGAATGACCTATCCCGTCAGTTCATATCAGGCCAATATTCCGCAACTCGAGATCAAGATCGATCGGGTCAAGGCCAAGGCGCAAGGCGTCGCGTTGTCCGATCTGTTCGATACGTTACAGACCTATCTCGGCTCGGTGTATGTGAACGACTTCAACAAGTTCGGACGCGTCTATCGCGTGATGGCGCAGGCCGATACGCAATACCGTCAGCATCCGGCGGACATTGCGAACCTGCGCACGCGCAATTCGCGCGGAGAAATGGTGCCGATCGGCTCGATGGTCACGATCGTGCCGACCTATGGCCCTGATCCGGTGATGCGCTACAACGGATATCCGGCGGCCGATCTGATCGGCGATGCGGATCCGCGTGTGCTGTCGTCCTCGGAAACGATCGCGAAGCTGAACCAGATCGCGAAGGACGTATTGCCGCGCGGCATCAAACTTGAATGGACCGACCTCAGCTACCAGCAGGTGACGCAAAGCAACGCGGCCGTGATCGTGTTTCCGCTGGCGGTGATGCTTGTGTATCTGGTGCTCGCCGCGCTGTATGAAAGCTGGACGCTGCCGCTCGCGGTGATCCTGATTGTTCCCGTGTGCATGTGCGCGGCGCTGCTGGGTGTATGGCTCACAGATGGAGATAACAACGTGTTTGTACAGGTCGGCCTTGTCGTGCTGATGGGGCTTGCATGCAAGAACGCGATCCTGATCGTGGAATTTGCGCGCGAGCTTGAAATGCAGGGGAAAAGCGCCATTGCCGCCGCACTCGAGGCATGCCAGCTTCGGCTGCGTCCGATCGTGATGACATCGGTCGCGTTTATCGCGGGATCAGTGCCGCTGCTGCTAGGGCATGGCGCGGGTAGCGAAGTGCGCAAGGCCACCGGCGTCACGGTCTTCTCCGGCATGCTGGGCGTGACCTTGTTCGGTTTGTTTTTGACACCCGTGTTTTATGTGGTGATTCGCAAACTGGCGCACGGGTTCACGGGCAATGGACTCCGGGAGCAGGACAGCGCTGTGGTGGAGGTCCATCATGAATAGGCTCATCACAGCGCTCGTGCTGACCGGCTCGGTGGCGGGCTGCGCAGTCGGCCCGGACTTTCAGTCACCGGTAACGCAGACTTCGGCGCGTTTCGCGCGCGACGAGGCGCACACGGATGCTGGCACGGCGGTCGCGGAGCCTGCGGCAGACCAGGCATTCTGGCAAAGCTTTGACGATCCCCGACTGACCCAGCTCGTTGAACAGGCGCTAAATGCCAATAACGACTTGCGCACCGCGCTCGCCAGCTATGACCGCGCAAATGCGCTGCTGCGTGAGGCGAAGCTCGATCAGTATCCGATTGTCACGGCGAGCGGGCAGGCGGGGCATCAGCGATTCAGCAAGGACCAGGCGTTCGGCGCCCCGCTGGACGAGCGCAATACATACACGCTTAGCCTTCAGTCGAACGCGATATGGGAGCTCGATCTGTTTGGCCGCGTGCGGCGCGGCGTTGAAGCACAGCGCGCGGAAACAGCGGCCAACGCGGCGGATTTCAGTGCGCTGCAGGTCGCGATCGTCGGGCAGGTCGCGAGCACGTATGTGGATCTTCGCGGCACGCAGGAGCGTCTGCGCGTCGCACGCGAGAACGCGCAGAACCAGTTGCAGACCCTGCAGATCGTGCAGAAGCGGCTCGACGCCGGCAGGGGGTCCAATTTCGACTCGGCGCGCGCTCGCCAGCAGTACGAATCGACGCTCGCGCGTATTCCGGCGTTTGAGGCGCGCATCGCGGTCGACGAACATCGGCTGGCGGTGCTGACCGGCAATCAGCCTGGAACGCTATCCGGACTCGATCAGCCGCAGCCGCTGCCCAACCTGCCGGCGTCGATCGATCCTGGCACGCCGGCAAACCTGTTGCGCAGACGGCCTGACGTTGCCGCAGCCGAATATCGGCTTCACGCGGCGACCGCTCGCGTCGGGGTGGCGACCGCGGATCTGTTCCCACGTCTGAGCATTGCGGGGATGATCGGCACGCAGGCCTTTGCCGCCAGCTCCCTCTTCACCGCCGACGGCCAGCAGAGCCTCATCGCGCTCGGCGTCGACTGGTCGTTTCTTGATGTAGGGCGGGTTCGCGCACGCGTGGTGGCTGCGCGCGCCGACGCGTCGGGATTGCTTGCCCAGTACCAGCAAACCGTGCTGCTCGCGCTGGAAGACACGGAGAATGCGCTAGTGGTCTATGCACGCGCACAGGCTGAAGACGAACAATTGCAGCGTGCGGCAAACGACGCCGCGGAGGCCGCGCGCCTTGCGCGGATTCGTTACGAGGATGGCCTGATCGACCTGTTTGAAGTGCTCGATGCGGAGCGGCAACTGTTGCAGGCGCAAGATGCTTTCGCCGAGGGCCGTATGCGTAGCGCGGGTGCGGCCGTGTCGCTGTACCGGGCGCTGGCTGGCGGATGGCCACAGCGGCCCGCTGCGGACCCGGCGATTCAAAACGCTGCGCGATGAGCGGCCAGGTTTAGCCGCTCGCGCGCCGCGCATGATCACGCTTACGCTCGCGCGGCGCGCGAGCGCCGCGTTGCGCCGCCTGCTACGGGACCCGCGCTTGGGACGTGATACGGGCCGTCTGACGCGCGGACGATTAGTTCCGGTTCCCAGATCTCCTGGAGTTGTTGCGGCGGCGTGCCCGCGAGTCGCTCAAGCAGCATTTCCGCCATCCGCTCGCCCGCGCGGTGCGTGTCGGCGGAAAAAGTGGTCAATGCAGGCTGTATATAACGTCCGATCGGATCATTATTTCCTCCGATCACACCGACGTCACGGCCGGGTACTCGCCCGGTTTCCGTGATACCGCGCATCACGCCCATTGCGATCAGGTCATGGCCCGACAGGATGGCCGTCGGCGGGTCCGGCAGGGTAAGCAGCCGGCGGGCCGCGTCGGCTCCGCCTTCTTCGGATATCGCCGTTTCGATACAGAGATTGCGGTCGAATGCGATCCCTGCGGCACGTAACGCTTCTTCATAGCCGCGCCGCTCGAGGTAGCTGAACATCAGGTATTCGGGCGCGTGAACGAGCGCGATGCGGCGATGACCCAGTGCGATAAATCGCCCGCACCCGGAGCGTCCGACCACACAATGGTCGATATCCACATACGGGAACGCATTGGACGTTTCGCTTCTGCCGAACGCGGCAAACGGCATATCGCGCTCGAGCAGATACGCGATGCGCTCGTCCTGCCGGCGTGTGCGCCCAAACAGCAGCGCATCGACGCGCTGACGTTCCACGAGGCGCTTGAACAGGTCGAGCTCCGCTTCGGCGCTGCGTGCGGAAGCGACGATGACCTGATAGCAGCTGTGATCGATCACATCATTCACGCCCATCAACATATCCAGAAAGAACGGCTGGGCGAACGATGTTTGCGGAGGCGACACGACGAACGCGATCGTGTCGGACGATTGCCGGCGCAAGCGGCTTGCGGATGGATCCGGAGAAAAGCCGGACTGCTCAGCGGCCTCCAGTACGCGCTTGCGGGTCGCGGGGCTGACGTCTTCCCGGCCGTTTAGTGCCTTCGACACGGTGCTGACGGAAAGCTTGAGTGTGGCTGCGAATTCCTGGATGTTCATGCAAAGCTTTCTGCACCGAAAACGATTTTTGTCATTCTACGCTAGTCGCACAAAACTAAGAAATCCGTAACGCTATGCCTCTTGAATTTGCGACGCATGACTGCTATCTTTGTGACGAAATCGATTTCGTTAAAATATTGTAAATGCGGTGCGGACGGTATGCATGAGCTGCCTTCGTCTGCGCGGGAGAGCGTCATGGCATTTGATTTGCTCGGATCGGGCAACGCCGATCTGATTGCGCTGCGTAGTGGCGAACGAACCATTACCCGCGGCGAACTCAGGAGTGCGTCGCGACGAGCCGCCTACTTCTTGCGTGACCTTGGAATCAGCCGAGGCGATATTGTGGCCGTATGGTTGCCTGATGGCGGCGTGTGGCTGCAATTGTTCCTCGCGATTGCGCAGTTGGGAGCGCTGATGGTTCCTGTGAGTGCGCAATTCAAGCTGCACGACGCGTTGCGGGTCGTAAAGGCTGCGAAAGCACGCGTGCTGGTGGTGCCGCAGCAGTTCCTGGATTTTGACTACGTGGCTGCTGCCGCCGAAATCAAGGCTGCGTGTGTCACCGTGCAGCACATCGTGGAAGTCCCACAGTCTGATGCCTTTGAATGGAATGCGGTCAGGCAGTATCCACGGTGGGAGGGGCTGGACACGGACTTGCTCTGCGCGTTCGATACGTCCGGAACAACGGGTACATCCAGGCTCGCCGTGCACACGGCGGGCGGCATCGCGAAACATGCGCGCAACGTCGGCCGCTGCAACGATATGCGGCAAGCGGACGTGGTGTGCTGCGCGCTGCCTCTTTGTAGCGCGCTTGGATTTGTGCAGGCAGTCGCGGCGCTCGCGTCGGGGGCGGCGTGTGTACTGATGCCGACCTTTAACGCCGCTGCTGCCGCAGCGCTTATCGAACGGCATCGGGTCACGCATTTCTTCGGCACGGACGCGATGATGGACGGGGTGCTGAACACGGAGGACTTTTCGCTTGCCACATGGTGCCGCGGCGCCTTCCCGGAACATGGGAACCTCGGGCAACGGGTCATTGCTCAAGGATGGAAAATCTGGAAGTCGCGCCTCACTGCGTTGTATGCAATGTCCGAATGCCTGGGGGTGGTGGCCATGCAAGAGCCGAACGCGGACGCGCAGCAGCGTGGCATGCCGGGTGGCGTACCGATCTCTTCCGCAATAGCCTTTCGAATCGTCGATCCTGAAAGCGGGGCGATGTCGCGCGATGGCCAACGGGGTGAACTGCAGTTGCGCGGCTATAACGTGATGGCGGGTTATCTGCACGACCCGAAGGCAACGTCGGCGGCGTTGACGGCAGACGGCTGGTTCAGAACAGGCGATCTCGCCTGCGCTGAGCACGGCACGTTCCGCTACCTCGCGCGAATGGAAGACGCGCTGCGCGTGGGTGGCAATCGTGTCGACCCGTCGGAGATCGAGGCTTTTCTCGAGCAGCACCCCGGCGTCGATGCCGCGCAGGTCGTCGGCGTTCCTGTCGACAGTGAAGGAGAGGTGGTTGTCGCGTTTGTGCGTAAGTCGAACAAACCCGCGACCGAGCGCGAATTGATCGCGTACTGCAGGCAGGCAATCGCGGGTCCCGAGGTGCCGCGACACATCGTATCAGTCGATTCATTTCCGCAGAAAGATGGACCGAACGGTGTGAAGATCCTGAAGCGCGCGTTGCGCGACAGGGCGTTGCAGTATGTGAGTCGCACGCAGACCTCGTCCGCCGAATCGTCCTTGCCCCTTGAGGCAAGCTGAGCGTGGCCGGAGCAGGCGGCTGCATGCGTTGAAAGCGGTGGTCTGGACGATGCGCGCATCGGGCTCGCGGTGAAGCGCATCCGATTGTTGCAGATTCGATAAAAAACGATTTCGTACGCCTACCCAATAGTTCCTTGAAAATACTCAAAACAGCCTATAACATAGGATCGAAATCGGTTTCGAAATAGGCCGGTTAACTCATCCGAACACTGAAGATTAAGTTGCTTCCAAGGAGCAGACCGTGAGCTTTCGCACTATCAATCCGGCTACAGGAAAAGTAGTCGAGGAATTTCCGCTGCAATCCGATGAACAGGTCTTCGCGGCGCTGGCGACCGCGCATCAACGTTACCACGACGACTGGAAAAACCGGTCCGTGGCCGAACGGGCGCGGATCGTCGGTCGTGCTGCTCAGATTCTGCGTGAGAAGCGCGATGAATACGCGACCTATCCGACGCTGGAAATGGGTAAGGTCATCGGCCAAAGTTACGCGGAAGTCGATCTCGTCGCCGATATCCTCGACTACTATGCGACGAACGGTGAAAAATTCCTCGCACCCCAGGCGTTGCCCGGAGAGCCCGGCGCGACCGTGGTCGCCGAGCCGATTGGCGTCATTCTTGCCATCGAGCCGTGGAATTTTCCATACTACCAACTGGCCCGCGTGGCCGCGACGCAACTGGTCGCAGGCAACGTCGTGTTGATGAAGCATGCTGAAAACGTGCCGCAATGCGCGCTTGCGTTTGCGCGGCTGTTCGAAGAGGCGGGAGCGCCGGAAGGCGTTTATACCAATCTCTTTTGCAGTATCGAGCAAATCGGTAAGCTGGTCGAAGATTTCCGCGTCCGCGGCGTTGCGCTCACCGGTAGCGAAAGAGCGGGTGCTTCGGTCGCTGAACGCGCGGGACGCAATCTGAAGAAAGTGATCCTCGAACTGGGCGGAAGCGATCCCGCGCTCATCCTGGAAGGCGCCTCCCTTGACCTCGCGATCGAGCAGGTCGTGATGGGCCGCACGTTTAACTCGGGGCAGGGCTGCGTCAACATCAAGCGGGTGATCGTGGTGGGCAAGGAGCGCGGCGAAACCATGCTGGCCGCGTTGAAGCAGCGGTTTGCGGCGCTCAAGGTGGGCGATCCGAATGACGCGACCACGGCGCTCGGCCCGATCTCCAGCGAACGCGCGCTGGAAGGGCTGCTCAAGCAGATCGAGGATGCGCGGGCGGCTGGCGCAACCATCGTCCACGGCGGCAAGCGTGTCGACCGCGCCGGGTTCTATCTCGAACCGACGATCATCACGAATATCGCCAGGGACAATCCGCTCTATCCGCAGGAGGCCTTCGGCCCGGTGCTGTCGTTCTATATCGTGAATAGCGAGGAGGAAGCGATCGCGCTGGCCAATGACAGCAAGTATGGCCTCGGCGCGTTTGTCTTCGACACCGATGTCGAACACGCGAAACAGGTCGCCTCGCGTATCGATGCCGGCATGGTGTACATCAATTCGTGCTTTGCTGATTCACCGGGGTTGCCTTTTGGCGGCGTGAAGAATTCCGGATTCGGGCGCGAACTGTCGGAACTGGGCATCGGTGAATTTATCAACCGGAAACTGGTGCGGGTTGCCAACGCGGCCTGAGGTGAGTGAGGCCCGATGCGGATGTTGTTGCATGGCGGAGCGGCGCAGCCTACGGCGGTCGTATGGCCGTAGGTTGCGCAAAGCGGCGCGGTGCGCTGTCAGCCTTCCGACTGCGCCCGCGCGGCTGCCCTGCCCGACCCCACCGGAGCCGCGACTTGAGGCGGTTCCGACTTGCCTGGCGCGCGAGCCGGAAAGATCACGTCGACCAGCCGATCGACGAAATAGAAGAACTTGTCCGACGCATAGCCCGCGATAAACGCGACCGCCAGCGGTGAAATGTTCTTGCCGCCCTGTACGAGGTCGCTGAAAAGCCCGATAGCAATACCGACAATCACTGCACAGGTGATGTGCGCGCGGTTTGCGACCTTCGAATACTCAGGATGAAACGTGCTCGTTTCAGTCTCGATCCTGATCTTGCGCAGAATCGCCGCGGAAGCGCCGAGCCACGCATAGAGCACGGGCAGGATGAAGCCGGTGACTGCACCGACCAGTGACAGAACGATCTCGCGCCCGTACATCGCCATCGCGCGAATGTCCTGGTACGCGGCGATTTTCTGAAAGCCTTCGTCCACGACGTTCTCAGGCGCGAGCGTCTGGTCGTGGTCGTTCGTGACACGGTCGGCATCCATGATGGGGATCTTGATTTCAAGGTTCGCGCGCACCTGTTTGTTCGAGCATATCCAGTTCGCCAGGGGCGGCGAAGACGCGCCATGCGGATGGTCCGCAACCTGTGGGCCGGAGGAACCCCACGTCGAAGCAGGCGGGCAGTGCGGCTCGGTATACGGATTCGTCACGGGCAGAAACAACGCATCGCCGATTCCCCGTGTGCGGGTCACGTCGTTGTACAACTGGCGGTTGTTGGTCGCGAATTCCTGCAACAGATGTTTGATCTGAATCGCGGGTTGTGCATTGCTGAGCTGCCGCAGATCGCCCGATGCTTTTTCGTGCGCCGCGATCACCATTTCCTCCGTGTCCTGTGACCGGTCGTGTGTTTGTATCGCGGAACCCGCTACCTTGCGGATTTCGCGTTCCTCACCCTGCCGCATTTCGATGATGTTCGACTGATAGCTCAACAACTGGTTGTGCAACGCCATCGCCGAAGCATCGTTGATCGTGACGATTCGCTGCACGTCGTCGGAAATCTGGTTCACGGTGAAGAGCAGACACGATAGTCCGACCACGAGAATCGTTAGCGAGATTGCGGTGAGCGTATAGATCCTGATCGCCCGCCGTGCGCCTCGATACGCCTCCTTGCCCGACGTGGCAGCGGCGACAGGACGCACGCCCTTCGAGATACGGTTGAGCGCGGCGTAGTATTCCGATTCGATTTGCGCGTTCCAGTTGTGCTCGATGCGCGCAACGCGCGCCTGCGTCAGCGCCTCGATATCGTGGCTCGCAAGGGGTAGACCCGTCAGCGACGCATGCGAAAGCAGTTCGTCGCTCGATTTCATATCCTTGAAAACCTGGAAGCTCGGGTAGTGCACGGATTTTTCAATGCGGCCGATCGTGCCATAGAAGCCGGTTTCCCATGCGTCGCTCCACGCGCCGCGATCGACCACGCCGCTTGCGGCCCGGATGACCGCGACATCCTCGCTCTCGAGCTCGATGCCGTCGTCCGCCGCAGCTTCGACCATTGCTTCGGCGCGCGCGAGATCGGCCGAGAGTCGAGCGCGTGCGCGCCGGCTTCGGCGATCGCTTTCCTTCGCGCTGTCGTGCTGCGCATCGCTCATGGCGTTCTCCCCCCGCGGTCTTCATAGGCGCGCTTGTGTCTCCTTGCAGATGCTGCCCGGAGTTCGCGCTACTGGACCACGATGAAATCCTTTTCCTTCGCCGACCTGACGCGTGCGGCGACTTCATAGCCGTTGGCGCTGCCGTCGTCGTTGGTATTGCCTTCGATCGTGTCGAAATGGTCCGGCTGTCCGTCAAAGCCCAGGCCGGTATGCATCCAGTCGCTATCGGTGCGGCGCACGAGAAAGATATAAGTCGGACCCAGGCGCTGCCATTGGCCCGGGCCCAAGGTGCTGCCCTTGATCAGTCGGCCCGCTTTGTCGCCTTGCGCGGCCAGGCTGTCGCACGATAGCGAACCTGGAACGGGCATTGCGCACTGCAACTCGGTGGTCGCCTGTTTCAGAATGAAACTGACGAAGCCGGCGCACCATTTCCACTCGGTCCCTTCATGACCGCCGGTATAAAGACGAACCCACGGGCCGCAATTGTCACCGCCCACTTCGCGCGCTTTTGACGCGAGATGCCGGTTGGCGACTTCCTCTATGCGCTGCGGCAACGTCGATGCGATACCCCCTTGCAAGACGACGGTCATCG
Source organism: Paraburkholderia humisilvae (assembly GCF_902859855.1). GTDB lineage: Bacteria > Pseudomonadota > Gammaproteobacteria > Burkholderiales > Burkholderiaceae > Paraburkholderia > Paraburkholderia humisilvae. The sequence continues at coordinate 24,827 of NZ_CADIKH010000001.1, read as the reverse complement.
GAGCGACGAGCGCGGCCCATGTATCCCGGTCCACCGTGCCGTTCGGCGGAAGATGATTCACGGCCTTGAAGTGGTTGAGCGCCGCGCCGGTCGCGCTGCCGAAGTCGCCGTCGATTGCGGTGCCAAATCCGTGCAGCGATAGCCACTCCTGAACACGCCGTACAGCCGGTCCCTTGCTGCCGACGTTCAGGATAGCTACGAAGTTGAGTTCAGCCCGAGTCGAATCGGAAAACTGGGAAGGGTCCATTTCGTTCCTCGCCGACGACCGTAAGTGATATGCAAGTAAACGATAGGCGCATCGGAAAAAAGAACGTCACAGCGTTTATCGTTATGTGCGCTGACGCACATGGCCACGATGGATGCGTTTCAGGATGCGTAATTCCGCTTCACATGATTGTTCGAAACTGAAATGAATCTGCCTGTTTGACCTGTTCGATGGAAACGTTAGCATTCTTCCCGTTCGTGCATGTCACGGCATCAGGTCGGCGGGAAAAGCGACCGGTGTCATGCATCTTCTGATGGGCCTTTGTTCTCGGCGCGTAAAAGTGTTGTACTCCTGCGGGTATTTACGCTTCTGTTAGTGCATACGCACAATTGCGTCGTCATCTACTGTGAACAGCGATTCACAGTCAACGAATGCAAACAGGAGCTTGTATGTCGACCCATCCCCTTCCCGAAACGCCGTCGCGCCGCCGCTTCCTCGGCGTGGCGGCCGCGACCGTCGCCGCGAGCGCACTCAGTCAGTTCGCGTTTGCGGACACGAATCAATCGATCACTGAGGTTGCTCCCGCGGCCGGTGGCGATCAAAGCGCGATCCGTCCGCTCCATGTGCGCGTCCCCGATTCGCAACTGGCTGATTTGCGCCGGCGCATCAAGGCGACGCGGTGGCCCGAGCGCGAAACGGCCACCGATGCAAGCCAGGGCGTGCAGCTTGCGACCATGCAGAACCTCGCGCGCTACTGGAGCACCGACTACAACTGGCGCAACGTCGAAGCGAGACTCAACGCGTTGCCGCAGTTCGTCACCGAGGTCGATGGTCTCGACATTCATTTCATCCACGTGCGTTCGAAGCACGAGAACGCATTGCCGATCATCGTGACGCACGGTTGGCCGGGCTCGATCATCGAACAACTGAAGATCATCGATCCGCTGACCAACCCGACGGCCCATGGCGGCAGCGCCTCGGACGCGTTCGATGTCGTGATTCCGTCGCTGCCTGGCTATGGCTTTTCCGGCAAGCCGACGACGACGGGTTGGGACCCGCAGCGCATCGCACGCGCATGGGTCACGTTGATGAAGCGCCTTGGTTATACGCGTTATGTCGCGCAAGGCGGCGACTGGGGCAATGCGGTAACCGAACAGATGGCGCTTCTCGCGCCGCCGGGATTGCTCGCCATTCATACCAACATGCCGGCCACCGTACCGGACAACATCGCGGAGGCGCTGAAGTACGGCAATCCGCCGCCAGCTGATCTGTCACCTGACGAGCGGCACGCGTTCGATCAGCTCGACTTTTTCTACAAGCACGGTCTGGGCTACGCGCAGGAGATGGCGAACCGACCGCAGACGCTGTATGCAATCGAAGATTCGCCGATCGGTCTCGCCGCGTGGATGATCGACCACGATGCAGCCAGTCAGGCGCTTATCGCACGCGTGTTCGATGGCCAGCGGGAAGGGCTGACGCGCGACGATATCCTCGACAACATCACGCTCTATTGGCTGACGAATACGGGAGTCTCGTCGGCCCGACTGTATTGGGAAAACAAGCTCAACTTTTTCGCGCCTAAGCACGTCGCGATTCCGGTTGCGGTCAGCGTCTTTCCGGATGAGATCTATGCCGCGCCGCGCAGTTGGACCGAAAAGGCCTATCCCAAGCTGATTCACTACAACCGCCTGCCGAAAGGCGGGCATTTTGCCGCATGGGAGCAGCCGCAGGTTTTCTCGGAAGAGGTGCGCGTGAGTTTCAGGCCACTGCGCTGAACGGAACGATACGGATGATGCGCCGGCAGCTTGCGTTTGCCTTTATCCGGCCTATTCTCAAGACTCTGCAGCACACGTCGCGGACCCGTCCGACCGGGGCCGCGCATGCGCACTGTCAAAGCTTCCCCAGTGGCACACGGGCCCCTTCAGGGGCTCGTGTCGTCACAACAGGCGAGGGCGAGTCATGAAAATCATTGTCATCGGCGGCACGGGTCTGATCGGTTCGAAGACTGTCTCCCTTCTTCGCGAAGCCGGCCATGAAGTCATCCCCGCGTCGCTGAAAAACGGCGTCAACGTGATCACGGGCGAGGGGCTTGAGCAGGCGATGGCGGGCGCGCAGGTGGTCGTCGATCTTGCAAATTCGCCTTCGTTTGAAGACAAGGCGGTGCTTGAGTTCTTCGAGACATCCAGTCGCAACGTGCTCGCGGCGGGGGGCCGCGGCCGGCATTCGGCATCATGTCGCGCTATCGATTGTCGGCATCGAACGGACGCCCGAGAACGGCTATTTTCGTGCCAAGGTCGCGCAGGAAAAGCGGATTGCGAAATCGGGCATGCCGTACACCATCGTCCGCTCGACCCAGTTCTTCGAATTCCTCGGTGGCATTGCGGATAGCAGTGCGATCGGCAACGTCATCAGGATTTCGCCGGGCCTGTTCCAGCCGATTGCGTCGGACGACGTCGCCGCGTTTGTCGCGGATGCCGCGCTTGCGGCGCCGAAGAACGGCATTGTCGAGATCGCGGGGCCCGAACGGGGGCCGTTCAATGAGATCGTCGCGCGTTATCTGAAGGCAGCCGGCGATCCGCGTGAAGTGGTGCGTGACCCCGACGCCCGATACTTCGGCGGCAAGGTCGACGATCGATCGCTGGTGCCGCTGGGCGATGCGCGCCTCGGTCGCATCGGTTTCGATGAATGGTTCCGCCGCTCACGGGAGGGAGCCTGAACACGTATTGACCGACCCCGACGCCATTCTACGAGTGATGTCGACCGCATTTTTTGTGCGGATATCGCGTTGCTTCACAGGCAACGCGATGATTCGTCCATCCGCCTTCCTGATCGTTTCGTTGAAAGATAGTGTGCTGATCGACGCAACCCATTCTTTCGTGCAACGGAGCAAATCATGCGATTGGCGCACTCTCTGCAAACGGCGATCCGGCGTGTCGGTTCGCTGCGGCTTGCAGCCAGCCGGGTTCGGACTTAACCTGTGCCGCAACCTCAAATCCGTGACCGATCATGCAAGCCTATCCAATCCGCCTTTCACCCGGCGACGATTTGCGCGTCGCCATCGAAGACGTGCTGCGTCAGCGCGAGTGGCACGCAGCTTTCGTCATTCAGGGAATCGGAAGCCTCAACGTCGCGCACGTTCGATTCGCCGGGGCCGAAATCCTCACCGAAATATCGGGCGACCTCGAGATATTGACGCTTGCCGGTTCGGTTTCGCCGGATGGCGCGCACCTGCATATGTCCGTGGCCGACGCGCGCGGGCAAGTCTTCGGCGGCCATGTGGGGCACGGATGCAAGGTCCGGACGACCGCCGAGCTGTTGTTCGCGCCGCTCCCGGAACATCGCTTCTCGCGGGAGCTCGACCCGCACACCGGTTTCATGGAGCTGACCATTCGCGATGAGCCGTCCGTGCGGTCGCGCTGACTGGCGGTGGCGGCCGTTGTTCTGTTTGTTGGACCCGTTGCGCAAGATGCCACTACAATCCGGACTTTGATCCGACAAGCACGCATGCGCCATGAAATTCCTCCTTGCATCGACATTCGCCGCGGTGATCGCGGCTGCTAGCACGGCTGCGATAGCTCAGACATCCAGCGGCGGCGATTCTTCGCAACTGCCGTGCGACATCGGGTACGTGACCGGCGTCGGCGGGTCGGTAGAGAGTCTGCATGAATATCTGGCGACCCCGGATAGAGACAAATATCGCTACGTGACGGACCATGACATTCAATGCCAGGTTTCCGACGAAGGGCGCGCGACCGGGTGTACCGGCGTCACGAGGCTGAGCCATGAGAAGGTCAGCGTGTACGACACGATCGACAGCACGACGATGGCCGTCGTGGCGCGTATCGAACTCGAACACGGCTCAACTTACCCGGTGATTATCGCGGTGCCCAAAAAGGATCTGCGATGTGAGCCGTGACTATCCGCATCGCGCAACATCCGGATAACCAGGGGAGGAGGAGACCGTGCAACCCATCAGCGCCCAGCACGCATCGGCTCACGATCTAAAGGTCGGCGGCCGCGCTTTCGACACGCTCATTGTTGGCGCGGGTTCGATGGGCATCGCGGCCGGATATTACTTGAGCAAGGCCGGAAACAAGGTGCTGTTGCTCGACGCGGGTGTTCCGCCTCACGAAGCGGGCGCGCATCACGGCAGTACGCGTCTTATCCGCCACGCGTATGGGGAGGGCGCGGGATATGTTCCGCTCGCATTGCGCGCCCAACAGCTTTGGCTCGAACTGGAGCAGCACACAGGCGCGAACCTCTTTGCGCGCACCGGCATCACCAACATCGGAAAGGCCGGTGACACTTTTCTGCAAGAGGTGCAGCGCAGCGCGGTCGAGCACGGACTGCCATTGGAAACGCTCGACGGCCCCGAGGCCAGCAAACGGTGGCCAGCATGGCGGCTTGCGGATAACCATGTCGTGAGCTTCGAACCCGACGCAGGTGTGCTGTATTGCGAGCGTGCGATCCGCGGCTATCGCGACCTCGCGGCCTCGCGCGGCGCGACGCTGCGCACGAATACGCGGGTCGCGAGCATTGAATTGCATGGGCAAAGCAGTGTCAGCGTCGTCACTGACAACGGCGAACGCTTCACCGGCCGCGATCTGATCGTGTGCGCCGGCAAGTGGACGCGTCCGTTGCTTGCGTCTGTGGGGTTCGATATTCCGGTCACCCGGGTCCGCAAGAGCTTCGCGTGGTTTGAATCCGCTCCGAACGCTTTTACGCCAGATGTTTTTCCTGGCTTTATCGCCGGATCGGATGTCGGTCAGTTCTATGGATTTCCCGATCTCGAAGGCAGCGGTTTCAAGATCGGGCGCCACGATGCCGGCGAGCCTGTCGCGGTGGACGCGGATCTTGCCCCGTTCGGGGACGAAGCGACCGATCTATCCGACTTGCAGGCGTTCTTGCGGTTGCATTTGCCTGGTGTCGGAGCGATGCGCAGGGGCAGGGTCTGTGAGTACGACATGACGCCGGACACCCATTTCATTATCGACCGGTTGCCGGCCAGCCCGAACGTGCAGATTGCAGCCGGATTTTCGGGGCATGGCTTCAAGTTCGCGAGTGCGATCGGCGAGGCGTTGGCCGAACGCATCACACAAGGCGCGAGCCGTGTGGATCTGTCGATGTTCACATGTCAGCGCTTCGAAGGGCCGCGCGGATGACGAGGCTGCGTTCCGGCCGACCGGTCCCGCGCGGCTAGCGTGTGGTCATCCTCGATGCGCCGTCATCGCGGCTTTGCATAGCCGCTTTCGATCCAGTCTGATGCGCTGCGGGTTGACAGCTTGAACGTCGGCGCGACCCGCACGTTGGCGAGCGTTTCGCCGGAAGCGTTCTCGGCGGCGAGCAGCGCGTGAGGGTCGTCGTCGTCGGGGACGATGTCGAGTGTCACGCTGATACGGTCGTCGGCCGTGTCGACCCAGACCTGCTTGTGAAGCTGCGCATGCAATTGCTGTTCGTGGCGACGCAGCACTTCGGATGCGGTCTTGACGAGCGTATTGAAGGCGGAGACGTCAAGCGGCTTCGGATTCCTTTTGTCTCGCCCCATGGTCCAGGGCCCGACGAGCGCGGGTTCCGCTTCGCCGTCTTTGGTCATCTCAACGGCCCAGCCGTCGTCATCCTCATTTTTGATCACGCGACACGTCCATCCGCTATCGCGCCACAGGCGCTCTTCGTGAATGATGTCGGGATCGGTGGTGTTGGCTGGGCTGGGCGTGGCGTCGGCAGAGGTGGTCATGCGGGCGGTGAGCGAAGGGTGAACGGCCGGGCCGTTATAGCGCCGGGCTAGGGACCGCTCATTTTACGCGCTCACGCGGTTCGCCTGCGTCGGTTTGATCCGCTCCTCTCGCCGATCACACGTGCGGCCCGCCGTTGACGTGAAGTTCCGCGCCGTTGAAATACGGGTGAGCAAGTCGTCCCATGCGAACGCAGCGACGGACGAATACCGGTTTAAGCACGCGCCAGTATGAATATAAAGTCCCATCGTCAGTTACCGCGTTTGCCGTTCGCGCTCTTTTTACCTCTGCGCAAACGCGTTTCCTGCATGATGGCAAGGATGAGCGTGAGCACCACAATGATACTGAGGAAGAATGTGTCGTCTGATGGGCGCGGCAGCGGGCAATCTGGCGAACCCGTGAGTAGTCGCAGTCGCCATAAGGCCCAGTCGCCCATGCAGCCGACTTTTCCAGTTGCGGCAGCGCCTGCGGCAAGAATCGCACAAAGCCCTACTACGGTTTGAAGCCATACGTAGCGCGTGCTGACCAGCGCAAGTGTAGCAATGCATGTGAGCACAAACAGCGCACCGGGGGGTGAGTCAGGGGAGTGACTCGCTGCGTAGACGATGATCGCTACCGCCACCGCCACGAGTAGCCACGACAATCGCCTGAGAATCGTCATCGCAAGGCCGTAAGCGAACAGCGCCCAGCCAAACGTCGCGAAGATGCCCGGTATTTCCGTCCCGGTTCCCGAGCTCATAGGGGTGCTAGCGGGGTCAACGCCGCCGCCTGGGAGCAGTTTGAGTGAAAGCAGATGGATCAGCACCAGAACGATGCCCACAGCCAGCACGCCACCGTTCAGTGCTGCACTTGTGCGCGATTGGTAGGTTAATCCCCGCGCTGCCAGATAAAAGCCGACGATGGGCGTGCGCAGCGAGGCCGACAGTACGCTCAGCGGGCCTAGCTTCGCAGCGCCGCTCGCAAGCGTCCCCTGGGTGGCCGCAAGCGTGTGGGCGAGCGTGCGTGTGAAGAGATCTGAGCCAACCTCATCCATCAGACGTTCGTCTGCGATCAAGCCTTCCTTGAGTGCGTCCGCCGCCTGCTTCGGGCTTATCGGCGGCACCGGCATCGAGTCGGTCGACCCCAGGCTATAGAGCAGGGAACTGCCACGGCAACGGGGGTTCGCTCCCGCGTCCTGATCGGCCTTAACGGATCTCATCACATGCGGCAGTTCGTCGTGGAGAATGCCCATATGCAGTCTTAGCGTGAGTACTTCAGCGCATACAGGCAATACGTCCGGCAGGCGTGACGTGTTGTTGTCCAGAAACTGCAGTTCCCGCGTCATCGAAATTTCGTAGTTCTCCCTGTTCCATCGATCGCTTAGAAACGCTTTTAGCGTACTCGACGACACGGACTCCAGCGCGATGTTCTTGATGTCCTTGACGGCCGTCGCTGCATCGAAATATCGCATCTGCAGGCGTTCCGGATTGAGCAGAATCTTGATCAGTCTTTCCGAACCGTCGAGTCGGCCGAACGTCCAGTCGTTGGCGCGCCACGATTGTTTGTAGAACGCCGCAAAGTGCGCAACCTGAAGTCCGAGGAGCTTGCGCTTGGCATCGGCATAGTCGGACGTGGACAGTGGACTCTTCGAGTCGCCGCTGATCTGGACAAATTCGACTAGCGTGTCGTCTGCCAATTCGTCGCGGTCGTTGAGGGAGTACTCGATCACTTCAAGTTGCAGCAGTCTAAAGACGGCAACGGAAACCGGCTGCTCAAACGCATAGGTCCACTCGTCGCTCTCGTGCGTTGCTTGCGTGAGGATCTGACGGGTTACCCGGGTGCCGCTGACGAACTTGACGTATGCTTCGACATCGGAAAGCACTGCAACATCAATGTTACTCATTTCACAAATCTTCTTGTGACGTCTGAGCGTCTGCGCCTCGAGGTTTTCACGACTTAGCACAACGATTTCCGTATTCCTCAAATCGCTGGCGATCCGATATGCTTCGCGACACGTTGCTTGCACCAGACGTGCCGCCAGATAAGCGAGCCGGGCACACCGCCTGCGTCGGGACGGGACGTCCAGGAAACTGAACAATTGCCTGAAGTCGTGTTCATCCGGAATATAGGCATAATTTCCGGGCGCCGTATTTCCTCGTTGTGCGGCTTTGCGCATGTTGGCAATTTTCTCGAGCAACGCTAGCGTGCCAGGTTTCCAGTCTTCATCCTCTTTATTTTGTGTGGCTTTGATAAGAGCGATAATCCGGTAGGCGCGTCTCCACAGCCTGCTCAATGGATCGTCCAGCTTGCGGCCATGGCGCGTCTGCGCATTTGAAGGAATATCCGGATCACTCCACGTGCCAAAACTATCGTCGATGTGCGGGGTGCCAGAAGGTGCGTACGGCTCGGCGGCGCCACGAGTTGCATCAGCTGGGAGACCCAGACGCAATTGGTGCGCGTGCTGGATCTCGTTCGCGAGTTCATCGAGCGAGCTCGAAATATCAGACAGTTTTTGAGTGAGTCTCAGCACATCCAGTGACACGCGTGAGAAAAACTCCACGGGGTACATTCCCCATGCCCATTTATCGGAGTTCTCATTTTCCGGAGCGCTGGGAAGCGCAGGCCATTTTGTTGGAATCCAGGTATTCCAGTGAATGTTCTCGAACGTGAGTTGCATGGCGGCGCGACTTTGCTTACCCATCACGGAAAGGGCATCTTCGAGTTCGTCAAGCGACGGGTTGCCGGATTTTGCTTTATCGTTCTTTGCCTTGGCGGGCAGCTCGGCCTTCTCCGATTCAGTCGACGTAATCGATGGAAACAAAGTGAAGACAAAGAGCTGGCATGTGTTGGCAATGCGGCGCTTGCGATACACGGTAAACATTCGCTTGGCAAGGAGGCCATTTGGCCGACCTGTGTGAATAACATTCAGCACGCTGCTGCGTCGAGTCTGGACGGCATGATTGTGTTCGGCAATTTCTTCGAGCTGATCGGTGATGCTTTGCGATTGCGGAATACCGAGCAGGCTCGCGGACATAACCGATGCAAGCGACGGCATCTTTTGGGTAGTGCGCGGCCGCGGGCCGTCGCCCGGATCCGGGTTGATATAAGCAAGGACACGTCGAACGCTGCCGGTGCGTCTCATGTGGAAGATCGCCTGCAGCGCACCGCGAATCGGTTTATTGTCGAGAATGCCGCCGTCAATAACATGGCGCTTGACGGTCAAAGGGTTGCCGATTGCATCGAACAGGCGCGCGTCCTCTCCCGTTTCGATAACCGATGGTTCGAATGCAAAGGGAAATGACGAGGTCGAACGCGCCGCTCGCGACAGCGCCTTAATTAAGGGAGTGCGGTCGGCGAAGTCATCTTCGATCTGTGGGCCGCGTTTGAAATGGAACCGGCCGCGGTAATCAACGTCTTGTACCTTTACTCCAAGCGAGTCCACCGTCTGCACGCGACGGCCTGTCAGCAAGGTCGTCGTCAGCTGTAGGTCAATCGGGAGTTCGCTCGCTGGATTGAACGTGGGACCACTGGCAATTTCAGTTAGAGAGGCTTCGATATGTGGAAGAAAGTATGCGTCGCCTCGAAGAATCGATCCAGGATTGGTCTCGAACGGAGAGCGAAGCAAGTCTTCAAATGCGCCGCATTCGAGCCATATCTTGCGCAATTCGTCGAACTGACCTCCGTACACCATGGATAGCGCGAGCGCGGCACCGTTGATACCGCCTGCGCTCGTTCCACTGATCACGTCGACTGATGCGACGGTGTTCGTGAGTCTCAGGATCTCGCGATATACCGGATGCGTCTGGTTGACCAAACGCCAGATTTCATTGGTGACGCCGCCTATCCACACCGCGAGACTGACACCGCCATTCATGACCAGTGCAATTCTGAGCTCCTCGAGCTTTTGTATCGACATGATGGCTACCTTTCATCTTTACGATGCAGGCGTGTGACCAACGAGAGCCGGGCGCGCCGATTCGATGCAACACGTATCGCGAACTGTCGGGGTGAGCGGCAGAGAAGTCAGCCCAAAGCGTGAGTGCGAGCGGGGGAGGGGCTGGCCATGTCAGTGTGGCAAACGGCTGGAGAATATTTTAGAAAAGCCTTTAGCAATATGAGCGTTAGCCAACACATGGATTTCGCGAGGGATTCGAGAGTCCTGCGCTGAGCGGCGACGCCATTGCCTCATGAAACAGGAAACGAAATTCACGTCATGTCATGCGTTGCGCATCCGATGTGGCATGTATTGTTGGGGGGCGGGTGAAAGAACGTGCGTTCGCGGGTGTCACTGCAGAGGTTAGCAAGCTTCCACGTGCAGCGCGCGGCGAACGTCGCCAACACAACCACAGTCCGGTGACGGCCACAAAGGACTTGTGGCCGTCATGATTTGAAAGGTGAGTGGTAGTGGCGACAGTGCCGCCGTGTGGCGTTGGGGTGGCGCCGGTCGGCGAGAAGCGGGTTAGAACGTCAGAACAGCATTCACTCAAGTGACGCGAGTCTGCCCCGGACCCGGTTGCTCCCGACCCATCCGATCCGCCAGCCGCCCTCGTTCGCTTTCGAGCGCATCCTGCGCGTCGATCCGTCCGAACAGGTCGATCATCGGCGCGATCAACCCCGTCCATCCGGTTTGATGACTGGCCCCAAGGCCCGCGCCGTTGTCGCCGTGAAAGTATTCATAGAACAGGATCAGGTCACGCCAATGCGGATCGTTCTGGAATTTCTCCGTGCCGCCATACACGGGCCGACGTCCGTCCGCATCGCGCAGAAATGTACTGGTCAAGCGGCGGACGAGTTCCTGAGCGACTTCGAAGAGTGTCATCTGTTGCCCGGAGCCGGTCGGGCATTCGACCTTGAAATCATTGCCGTAGAAGCTATACAGATTCACCAGCGCGCGCACGATCAGCAAATTGACCGGCATCCAGACCGGCCCGCGCCAGTTCGAGTTGCCGCCGAACATACCGGTATTCGATTCGGCCGGCAGGTATTGCACCGAGTACTCGTGTCCGCCGACGTCGATCGTGTACGGATGCTTCAGATGAAACAGCGACAGCGAGCGGATGCCGTGCGGCCCAAGAAATTCATTTTCGTCGAGCATGTATCGAAGCACGCGTTCGAGCTTGCGTTTGTTGAGAATCGACAGCAGCCGGCGGCCGTTATAACCGATAAAACTGCCATCGGTCGGCGCGACCTGTTCGATCAGTTCGGGGTAGCGTTTGCGGAACTGCGCGATCAACTCCATCAGCTTCGGATAGTGCGTGATCGACGGCGCTTCGAACACGGTTGACGCACAGAGCGGCAGCAGTCCGACCAGCGACCTGATCCTCAAGCGTGTGGTCCGCCCATCGGGGAGCCGCAGCAGATCGTAAAAGAAGCCGTCCTGCTCATCCCACATCTCGTCCTGATGGAAGCCGCGCCGATCCATCGCATACGCGATCCACATGAAATGCTGGACGAACTTGAACGCGACGTCTTCATACATCGGGTCGTATTCGATCAGATTCACCGCCATTTCCAGCATGCACTGGCAATAGAACGCCATCCACGCGGTACCGTCTGCCTGCTCGAGCGATCCGCCGGTTGGCAACGGCGCGCTGCGGTCGAACACGCCAATGTTGTCCAGGCCGAGAAAGCCGCCCGCAAAAACATTGCGACCCGACGGGTCCTTGCGATTGACCCACCAGTTGAAATTAAGCATCAAGCCCTGCAACGAGCGCTCGAGAAAACGCGGGTCCGCGCGGCCCAAGCCTTTCTCGTAGTTGTATAGCCAAAGCGTCGCGGCCGCGTGCACCGGCGGGTTCACGTCGCTGAAGTTCCATTCATATGCGGGAAGCTGGCCGCTCGGATGCACGTAGAGGCTGCGCAGCATCAGCAGCAACTGCTCCTTGGCAAAGTCGAAATCGACCAGGGCGAGCGCGACCGTATGAAACGCGAGGTCCCAGGCCGCATACCATGGGTACTCCCATTTGTCGGGCATCGAAATGATGTCCGCGTTCAACATGTGGAACCACTCGGTGTTGCGCACATTGCCGCGCGATGTGTCGAGCAGCGGGTGACTGCCGTGCTCGCGCAGCCAGAGTTCGAGATCGAAGTAGTAGTACTGCTTGCCCCACAGCATGCCCGCGAGCGCCTGGCGATGCACACGGCGCTGATCGTCGGTTAGCGACGCGGGCGTGATGCGCTCATAGAACGCGTCCGCTTCCGCGATGCGTTTGGCGAAGATCGCGTCGAACCCGCCGAACGCGTTATCCAGTCTCGATGCCGCGAGGCGCAACCGGATCGTGGCGCGGCCGCCGCCCGGCACGTGGCACACGTATCGGGCCGCGGCCTTGGTCCCCGTTTCGGCGGGATTCACCGCGTCGCGCTGTGCCGAGATCACGTACGCGTGGAACGCGTCCTTGACGTACGGTGACGCGTTCGGTTGATTCCACAGGCGCTGCGCATTGCTTTCATTTTCGGTGAAGAGCATCTCCGGCGCGCCTTCGCAATGCAGCCAATACTCGCCCAACTGGTCGTGCACAGCGTGAATCGCCGTACCTGCCCGATTCACCGATGGTTTGTGTTGATCTTCGCCCCACGACCACGTATTGCGGAACCATAGGGTCGGCAATAGATGCAACGTCGCTTCTTCCGGGCCGCGGTTGTGCACGGAAATCCGCACCAGGATGTCGTCCGGTGTCTCCTTCGCATATTCGATGAACACATCGAAATAGCGGTCGTCGTCGAAGATGCCGGTGTCGAGCAATTCGTACTCCATGTCGTCGCGCGATCGTTTCCGGTTGATCTCGACGAGATCCCGGTACGGGTATTCCCGTTGCGGGTACTTATAGAGGTATTTCATGTACGAGTGCGTCGGCGTGCTATCGACGTAGAAGTAATACTCCTTTACGTCCTCGCCATGATTGCCCTCGCTATTGGTCAGGCCGAACAGGCGTTCCTTCAGGATCGCGTCCCGTCCGTTCCAGAGCGCCAGCGCAAAGCACAGCCGCTGCTGGTCGTCGCACAGTCCACCCAGGCCGTCTTCGCCCCAGCGGTACGCGCGCGAACGCGCATGGTCGTGGGTCAGGTAATTCCACGCGTCGCCGTTGTCGCTGTAGTCTTCCCGGACCGTTCCCCACTGTCGCTCGCTCAGGTATGGCCCCCACTTCTTCCACGGCACGTGGGCTTCGCGCGACTCATTCAGGCGCGTTTGTTCCGCTACGTCGACGATGACAGCGCACATGCGTTCCTCCCTATCGGCTGAATGAATTCGATCTCGACGAAACGCGCGAAGGCGCACGGCAGCGGGCGCTTATCGTGCGCAATGCTCGCAACGGCAAAGCATCGGTACAGGTGGCGATCCGCGCGGTTTGATGTGCCGCGCATAGGGCAAGCAGAGGGATTGAGCGGTGACTTCTACACAATGTAGGTGCCGGCAGCGGGCAACGCAATGGCGTCGCGCGACGCCGCGGCGCTTTCTTCAGGGGTGCCGCACACGAATCATCGAAGCCCAACACAACCTTGGCACAGCCGGCGTCATGAGAGACAATCGCGGCGACTTGCCGGCATCTGACATGAGGAGCTTCCATGACGATATTGATCCTGGGGTTGCTGATATTCCTGGGTGCGCATTCGGTCCGGATCTTTGCGGAAGGGTGGCGCGACGCGCAGATCGCGCGGATCGGCGAGAAACGCTGGAAAGCCGCCTATTCAGGCGCATCCATCATCGGGCTGGTGCTGATCATCTGGGGATATGCGATCGCACGGCGCGAGCCCGCCGCGCTCTGGGCTCCGCCGATCTGGGCGCCGCATCTGACCGCGTTGCTCACACTCATCGCCTTTATCCTGTTTCCGGCGGCGCACATGCCGGGCACGCACTTCAAGTCCGTGCTCAAACATCCGATGGTGATCGGTGTCGCGCTCTGGGCGCTCGGGCATCTGCTGGCCAATGGCACGTGGAATGCCGTCGTGCTGTTCGGCGCATTCCTCGTATGGGCGATCTTCGACTTCGCTGCCGCGCGACGGCGGGATCGTGCCGCGCAGGTGGTTTATCCCGCTGGGACTTTTTCACGCGATCTGATGGCGATCGTTGCGGGTGCGATCGCGTGGGTCGTGTTTGCGTTCTTTCTCCATGGATGGCTGATCGGGGTGAAACCGCTGGGGTAACGCAAGCGTGCGCTGATACACGGTACGCAGCGACGGGCGCCGATACGATCGGGACAACGATATGAGCATTGACTATCGAAGCCATAAGGACGATCGGCGAACGGAGCCTCATATCGCGCGCCGACGGGTGATGCGCGCATGGGTCGGGCTCACGATACTCGGCGCGATTCCGCACGGCTATGCCGCCGTCCCATTCAGCCCGGCGGCGCAAAACCGCTTCGCCGTCGTGCTGTTTATTCCGTACGACACGGATGATCTCGGGTTCAGCGAGGCCGCCTATAACGGATATCTGGCGCTTCGGCGCAGCGGCTATCCGGTCGACGTCGTCAGCAACGCCGACCAGATGGACGCGCAGCAGATTCTTGTGATCATCGGTAGGCACCATGCAGCGGGCGTGCGCGGCTTTATCCTTGCGGGCGCTGAGCTTGGTGCCGTCACGGCGGCCGCCGCCGCCCACTATCCAGACGCCTTTTTCGCGACGGTGTCAGGCAAGGCTCGCGGGTCTAACATCATCGACTATTGTCTCGACTGCCAGCCGCTTGGCGGCGCGCTCGCCGGTGCGGTCGCCGCGCGCGAGTCGAGGTCGAAGGTCGTCGGCTTTGTCGGCGGTGTCGAAGCCGTCGATGGCGGCGAGGCGAATCGCTTCAGGCAGGCGGTGCTCGAAGCCGAGCCCCGCGCCACGGTGCTGATCGACTGGACCGGTGACTGGGGTGCCCGCAAACTCGCGACACAGCTCACCGAGCATCAGATTCGCTCGGGGGCCGACATCGTGGTCGCCGATGCGAACGACGCCGTGATCGCCGCGGCTTCCAGGCATCGGCAGGTCGGGGCGATCGGCTGGATGGTGGACGCATCGCGCCGCTATCACAATGTCGTCGCAAGTGTGGTGGTCGACACGGGTGTCATTTTTCGGCGTTTCGTCGACGCCGCCGCGACGGGGCACTTCGTCGGCGGCGACTATGTCGTCAAGGAATCGGACCACGTATGGAAAATCGCTTGGCCGCGCCGCTAACCACAGCGGCACGGCATAGTGTGCGGAGCCGCGCGGCATGAAATCGCTGAAGAGCCGGATTATCGGCACCTTGGTCGTGCTGTTCGCCGTCGTCGGCGTGGTCGATGCGTGCGTATCGTACTGGCTGTCGATGAGGCACATCGACGAGCTGCTCGACGTGCATCTGCAAGGCGCGGCGGTCTGGCTTGCCGCCGGCAAGGTGGGCACGATCGGCACGAACGGTCCGCCGCAGCATTCGATCGACGGCTTCGTTGGGCAGATCTGGAAACAGGGCCGCGCGACGCCGACTGACAATACGGACCCGGAAGTGATCTTCAACCGGAACGCGCCGAATGGCTTTTCGGTCGAGGTCATCAACGCTCACCGCTATCGCATCTATACGCTCAGAAAAGACACCGACGATCTGACCTATCAGGTCGGCCAGCCTGTGTCGTTTCGCGAACAGACCGCGGGGCGCGCGGCGCTCGAAAGTCTGGTGCCGACGGTTTTCCTGATCCTGCTTGTCTGGATTGCGATCCCGGTGGTCGTCAATGCGGCATTCGCGTCGCTGGAGCGCGCCAGTTCGGACGCGGAAACCATCGGCATCAGCCGGCTGACGCCGCTCGATATTTCGCACGTGCCTGAAGAAGTGAGGCCGTTCGCCGATTCGATCAACCGGATGATCGCGCGCCTGCAGGTCGGCATCGACGGTGAAAAGCGCTTTATCGCCGACGCGGCGCACGAACTGCGCACCCCGATCGCCGCTTTGCAACTGCGCATCGACAACCTCGAAAACGCGTCCGATGCGAGCGCGCGCGGCGAGCGGGTGCATGAATTGCGCGAGGCGATCGTCCGCACCGCGACGATGATCCGGCAACTGCTCGAACTCGCGCGCGCCGATGCGCAGCACGATCCCGGTACGGCGGCCGACGCGGTCGACGTGCGGCAGATGGTTCAGGCGCTGATTGCCGATCTGCTACCGGTCGCGGACGCGCGCTCGATTGACCTGGGTGTCAAACGCTTCGAAGCCACGCACGTGAATGCGCACGCCGGCGAGTTGCGGATGGCGGCGCGCAATCTGATCGAGAACGCGTTGCGGTACACGCCGGCCGGAGGATGCGTGGACATCGACGTATTCGAGGATGTGGCCGGCGCGGTGATAAGGGTGACCGATACGGGACCGGGCATTCCAGAGGACGCGCTGGGGCGCGTATTCGACCGCTTCTTCCGGTTGAATTCCGAAACCGTTGAAGGCAGCGGGCTTGGACTGTCGATCGTCAAGTCAGTGGTAGCAAAGCATGGCGGTTCGGTTTCACTGGAGAACCGGCACGACGGCCAAAGCGGTTTGATCGCGACGGTCGTTTTGCCGTCGCGCGCATCGGCATCCGCATCCGCATCGGCCACGCTCGACAGGCAATAGCGCGGCCATCAGGATCATTTAACCGGTCACAACAGGTAACACCTGTAAGTGCGCGGGAAACCTGGCGGCGAGCGCCGCGCACTAGACTGGGCTTGTCTCTTTCAATTGGCGGGACAAGCCATGACACGATTACTGATTACCCTCGCTCTGATTGGCGGCCTGTGCGGTTGCGTGGTTGCGCCGCCGTACGGCTATGGACCGGCGCCGGCGTATTACGGATACGCACCGGGTTACTACTATGGACCGCCTGTCAGTGTCGGGATCGGCGGAAGCTTTCATATCCATTAATGCCAAGCCGCGACGCGACGTCGCGGCTCCGGGTTTTCCGGTCCTGATCGGCTTGACTGGTATTCCAATTGCAATAGTGTTTTTTGCGGCCGCGACTCGACGCCGAGCTTCCCGATACCGATACTTTCTCCATCGAGTGAGCGCCTGAAGTTGATGGCGCGATAGGTGGACTCAACAAAAATCCGGAGGGATTCAACATGGACGAGAGAAAGCGCGAAAGCATGATTGCCTATTTGCGTCGTCGGATGGCGAAAGTGGGCATGAAGGCCGCTGACGTGGCGGCCGCGCTCGCGGAGGAGCGGATGCGCCAGAAATCGGTGCGTTACCGGAACGCATTCGGCGACACCTGGGACGGCAAAGGCAGCATGCCGCAATGGCTGACGCAGGCGATTAGCGCCGGGCAATCGCTCGAGCATTTCGCTGTTGCAGCGGCGGTCAAGCCCGCGGAGAAGCGCCGTGCGGCGGTGGACTGGAGCCAGGACCCGTTCGCTGGCTCGCGCCTGGCGACGGTGGCCCATTAATCTTTCGCGGGAAGCGGGGTTTAAAGCGAGCTTTAAAGCGGGCTCTAACTACCGCCGCCGAGCAGCTTCGTCCTGAGCGTTTTGGCTCGCGTTGCCGGGTCAAACCAGATATTGAAGAACGCCTTCGCGAACTCGGGGTCTTCGATGGTCGCGGTCGGCGCACCATTCGCAACGAAACGCACGCCTGTGCCCGGCAGGAACACACCGCACAACCAGTCGCCCGGCGCGACATCGACGAACGCTTTGAGCATGTCGTTGCGCCAGCGCGCGATCAGCGAATCGGGCAACGGTGTCGGCGCGAGGCGTTTCATCTCATTCAGCCCCAGCGTGGCGAGACGTTCACGCGTGGCGGAGGTCGTGTAGGTCAATTGCAGCGCGAAGCCGGTGTTGTAGTTCACCGGGAGCCGCGAACCCCAAAGCTGCGCATCGTACAGGTGCAGGCCGAGAATCCGGAACTCACCCGCCCCCGACAGCTGAGCGGCCGGAATTTCGCTGTGGCAATCCTGAGCGGCCAACGCGGACGGCGGAAACATCGCACACAGGCTCACGGCTAATCCGCATGCGAATACAAGGCGCCTGCCGATTGCGCTGAATGACAGGCGGCGCGGCAGTTCGGGGATCGTTGAGTCAATTCTTTGCAAGCCGCCGGAAAAGCGCGCGGCGCCAGCTGTGTTCCAGTAAATCGATTTCACTATCTGTTGGTTCCGTGTCATAGCCTGCCTCGCACGCGACCCCATGTCGAGGCTCGCACAGAGCGCGATTGCAGCGGCGGAAGGCTTAGGCATAGGCGCCCCGTTCTTCGGGCTAACCGGGTGCATTCGCGTGTGGCGAAGACCTGAAAGCGAGATTTTAACCGGTCAGCGGCGCTTGTCCGTTCAGGGAAATCACGGTGTGTCTGGCGTGCATGTGCGCTGACGCACGTTAACGGTCAATTCGGCGTGTGGGTTGCGGCGCAGTTTCGCAGCCGCATCGATGGCGCGATCCAGTCGCCCGATCACGAAAGCGACACCGGTGACAATCCACGCATTTTCTGCCGGTGCGCAGCGTTGAGCGGTATAGCGACGTTTCCGCTGAAAGTAACCGCTGAGCCTTCCGCTCGCGTTGCCGATCAGATCCCGCTGCTTGTTCAAGCAAATCAAGCGTCTCGCGTGCTTCTTAGCGCGGAACGCTACGGCGCTTGTGTGTTTACAGAGGCGGACGCACTCCGAATGCCCGGAACCCGACCGCAACCCGTCCTCTCTATGCCAGCGATCAAGAAGCGCGACCCCCCTCCGCCGCAGCACGCACAGGGTGATGTTTGCAACGCGCCTGGCGATCCATCAATCAATCCTTGCAACGCGTTCGCAGTGCGTCGCGTCCTTCACGGCGCATGCGACGCGTGCTGGCTGAAGTTTCACGTCCATGCTTTCGGAGACAAGATGAAGAAGATGACGGTAGGCCTTGCGATGGCCGGCTTATTCGCCGGTCACGCATATGCCCAGAGCAGTATCACGCTGTACGGGATCATCGATGAGGGGATCACCTATACGAACAATCAGGCCGGCCATAGCACCTGGCAGCAGACCGATGGTGCGATCAATACCAGCCGGTGGGGACTGCGAGGCAGTGAAGATCTCGGCGATGGCCTCAAAGCGATTTTCACCCTCGAAAACGGCTTCAATGCAAGCAACGGCACGCTGCGCCAGGGCGGCCGCGAATTTGGCCGTCAAGCGTTCGTCGGCCTAGGGTCGTCAAGATACGGGACGCTCACGTTGGGGCGGCAATACGATAGCGTCGTCGATTATCTCGGGCCACTCGCGTTGACCGGCACGCAATATGGAGGAACGTTCTTCGCCCACCCATTCGATAACGACAATCTCGACAACGATTTCCGCGTCAACAATTCGGTCAAGTATCAAAGCCCGGATTTTCGTGGTCTGCACTTCGGTGCGTTATATAGCTTTTCGAATGCGGCCGGAGACTTCGCGAACAATCGCGCCTACAGTTTTGGCGCGTCGTACGCGTTCAGCGGCCTGACGTTCTCGGCTGCGTATCTGCAGATCAACCAGAATCTGACGTCCGCCGTGATCTCCAATGCCAATGGCGCACTCAACGGCGACGCGACGTTCTTCGCGGACCGGCAAAGAACCTGGGGCGCTGGCGTAAAGTACTCATTCGGTCCTTTCACAACCGATTTCGTCTTTACGCAGACGCTGCTCGACAACGCGTTTGGGATATCGGCGGGAGAGTCGGGCGTCGCCAATGGCCTTGCGCTCAATGGCGGCAGCGTGCGCTTTAACAACTATGAGGTGAACGGCAGGTACACGCTCGGCTCGCCGTGGACTGTCGCCGCGGGTTACGTGCATACCGATGGCAGCGTCGATGCCGCGCATCCGCATTGGGATCAGATTAATATCCAGACCGCGTATCTGCTATCGGTCCGCACGCAGGTGTACGTGCAGGCGGAGTACCAGCACGTCGCACAGGATGGGCTGGCGCTCGGCGCGATCATCAGCGGCTTGCCTGCCGCCTCGACGACCCCGAACCAGGTCGCGGTCACTTTGGGGTTGCGTCACACGTTCTGAACGTATCTGTCGGCTCGGCCACTCTCCGGTAAGGAGAGTGGCCGTTTCCGATATCAGAAGCGCTGCGATCCATTCTCGCTCGGCGCGAGGGACACGCCACGCAGCACCTCGGCGAATCCGGCATTACGCAGCGTCACGAACCGCTCCTGGCCCGCACCGCGGGCCGTCGTATTGCCAAGGATGTCGCGGATCGCCACCAGCCTGTTCGGATCAGCGCCCGTGTCGCCGTTGCCGCTGACGGTCGACGTGATGGCCCAGATCGTCACTGTGCCGTCGTTGCCGACGTGGCCCGTGATATTGCGCAGACCGTCAGTCGCAGGCGACCACGGCAATCCGGTCGCGATGTTGTTCCCGCCCGGATAGCCTGGCACCGTATAGGCGATACCGAGGTTCAGCCCGTTTTGCAGCGTATACGCGAGCTTCCATGTCTTCGCGCGAGCATCGAAAATCCACTTCTGCAAGCCGGCCGTCGTTTGCGCCGCGGCATGCGTATAGAGCGTCGCGTCACTGGCAAAGCCATCGCCTTCATCCGCGACGTACAGCGTGTTCGCGTCCGCGAACCAGATACCGAACGGGAACGCCTGCGTGGTCGCGGTCTTGTTCGGCGTGACCGGGAAACCCGCCAGCACGCACATATTGCTCGGCAAGCCGGTCGATTGCAGCGTCGCGGCGTTGAAGTTGAGCGGGCTGGTCGGCAATGCCGCGCGCGGCGACGGCACGCCGACGCCCGACGGACAGGCCTTGCCGGTCGTGTCGATGAAATAGACCGTGTTCACGCCATTGCTGCCACTGCCCTTGGTCAAATAGACGACGTTGTTGAACACAGTCAGGCCACGGAAGTTGTCGTCCTTGCCGACCTTGTCCGCCGGCGCGCCGAGCTGAGTCACGGAGAAGCTCGCGACGGGCGTCGGCGTGCCGGGCTTCTGCTGTGCTTCGGGCTGATTCGACGGGTCGATCAACTGCGCGCCTGCGCCGAGCACCACACCGGCAGGCTGCGGATTCGAGCCGTTGCCCGCATTGCCGGCCGTGTAAATGACGTGGGCGCCGTTGCTGTCATTCAGGATCGCGGCGCGTCCGTTATTGCCGCTATAGGCGTTGGTTTCGGTGAACGTGAAATGGCCTTCGCGGTCGACGTGCGCTACCGCGCGGAAGAACTGCTCGCCCACCGGATCGGTCGGATCGATGACACCGGGCGTATTCGAGTTCGACGCGTCGATCGTATTGACGGGCGCGACGTAGCCCATAAAGGTCAGAGACCGGCCATCGGTCGACAGATTCAGCGCGAGCTCGGACTTCGAGCTGAAACTGGTGACGAGCTGACCTTTCGGGTCCCCTCCATTCAGGTTGTTCGGCACTTCGAGCGTGCGCACGAGGCCGCCGGCCGGCGTGATCTGGTCAAGGAAGATTCTCGACGTGATGCCGAAACTCGGATCGCCGATCACGTTGTTCCATACGAACGGATATGTACCGTCGGACGTCGCGCCACCAGCCGGGCAGCCTGCCTGTGTGCCCGCACAATTGGGCGGCAAAACCTCGCCGACCTGCACATTGCTGGACTGATTGTCATAGACGCTTCGGCTGACTACCAGCAAGGTTGGGTCGAAGGGGCCCGAGGCCGGACCCGATCCGAAGCTTGCGCTGGCGGCCGATGGGGATTGAGCCTGAGCGGACGAGCCGGCAATCGCGAGCGCGGCTGTGCAGAACGACAGGGATGCCGCGCGAGCGACACGCAGCGGAATCGGACGGCGGGGATGGCTTTGCATGTAATGTCTCCGTGGGAGCGATGAAAGGTTGTTTAGGCGAGCCGATGCACCGGCTGCCGGAAAGCCGATCGGGACAAGGGATGGAGCGGGATACGTGAGGCGAGCCGCGCCGCGGCCTCGAGGCTTATGGCCAGAGGTCGACGCACGGGGTAACCGGCGAATGCAGCCGGCAAGGAACCTCGACGATCATGCAAAGCCTGTATGGCAACGCAAAGGCAATCTGCTTACAGTCGATAAGCTTTGAAGTTATTGAGCATCACTGATTGACCGTTGCCTTTCGATGAAATCGATCGTCGATCGATCGACACCTGCTAGAAGGCGTTTCGCAAGGCGAGGGTGCTTTGGTTTGATGGGTCACGGTGCGCGCTTTGCGCAATACAGGCAGTGCCCGCGGCGAGAGGGACGTGCCCCTTGTCGCGGGTCGCTTGCGGTCGTGTGTTCGCTGGTGTACGAATCAATCGGTCTTGATCGTGGCCAGCATCGGGCGCAACTGATCGAGTGTGCTCGACACGATCGTGAAGTTGTTCGGCTCCGCAAGCGTGCGGGCTTTCGCCATCTCGGTTGCGATCGCCCCCACGTCGTGGTTCTTTTGCGTGTCCAGCCTCAGAAGAAGCTGGTTGGCGTTATCGAAGGTCGTTTTGGATGGCGCGGTGAGATAGAAAAATGCCGGTGGATTAGCGGATGCCCACAGAATGGAATAGTCGTCGGCGTGCTGGCCCTTCGGCAGCGCCTTGATGACCACATCGCTGTATTTGCGCTGAACGAACTTCGCAACACGCTTCGCGTAGCCAGCCAACGGGTCCTGGTTGTGCTGCGCGTTGCAGGTCACCAGTTCCACGGTCTTCAGCGCGCTATTGCGGGTGCGCCAGTTCTGGATCAACTGGCCCATCTGGACGTCCATCAGTTCGGCGAGCGTGGTTTGATCGCCGTGCCCCCAGATGGTCAACGTCGCATCCGCACACGCCGGCGCCTGAATGCCCTCGTTGGAAACCGATAGACCCGCGATATCGGCAGCCGTTTCCCGGCACGCGGTTGCCAGCGCCTTTGCACGTGCCTCATGTTCCTTGCCCCACAAAATCATGGTAGTGCTCCTTAAAAATTCTCTTGAGTGAGTCGTGGTCGGCCTCAAGGTGCGCGGGTTGTCGTGAGCGAAGCGGGCTAGCGTGTACCGACGCTCCCTGGCCTTTGCGCCGCATGCCGGTTTAGCGACGAACAGGAATGCGAGCAGCCGGATCGATCACGTTGGACCGGGACGGCTGCTAGTTAGGCTACGAGCGTGGGAACGCGTGGACCTGACCGTATCTGACTGGCTGTGCGAACGGGACGGAGCAAGGTGAAACGGCGCTGCGATTAAAGATCGATGACGATATCGTCGACAGGCTGCGAGCAGCAAACCAGCACATTGCCGTCGGCGGGTTGGTCGAGCGGCTCGGGGCCATAAGCGACCTTTCCCGATACCAGACCGCTTTCGCAGTTGTGGCATACGCCTGTGCGGCACGCCCAGCGAACCGGTACATCGCACGCCTCGGCGAGTTCGAGGATGCTTGGATAAACAGCGGCATTCCAGTGCGCGGCGATGCCGCTGCGCGCGAACGATACCAGCGGGCCGGTCTTCGCGTCATCTTCGGGTGGATGCGGCGCGCGCGCCGCGGCACCGACGATGCCCGGCGTCCTTGACGGGCCGCCGTTGAAGATTTCCGCGTAGATCCGTTCGGGCGGAACACCCCATGCGGCAAGCGTTTCCTTCATCTCCGACATGAAACGGGGCGGCCCGCATAGATAAAAATCGGCCTTGCGCGGCACACCGGCTTCGTCGAGCACCGATCGCGACAGATGCCCGGTTGCGTCAAAATCTTCACCAATCCGATCGCTGGAATCTGGCCTGCTGTAACAGACGTAGCCGCGGCCGCGAGCAAGCGCCCGCACGAGATGCCGGGTCTCGTCGGCAAACGCGTGGTGTTGCCGATCATGAGCGCCGTGTAGCCACCAGACCTGCCGCGTCGAGCTTGCCGCCGACAGTGCGTGCAGCATCGCGAGTACCGGCGTGGCGCCGATACCGGCGCTGAGCAGCACCACCGGCGCGTCGCCAGGCTGCAAGGTGAAGCTGCCGCGCGGCGCGCTGACGTCGAGCGTATCGCCCACTCGGACCTGCCGGTGCAGATACGTTCCCCCCGCGCCATTCCGTTCGAGTTTCACGCTGATCCGATAGCGCTGGGTCGAGAGCGCGCCGGATAGCGAGTAGCTGCGAAAGAACGGTGACGCGTCCGCGGGCCGACACAGCCGCAACACCACGTACTGGCCGGGCAGCGGCATGGGCAGCGGCTGGCCATCGACGGCTTCGAGCGTGAGTGACAGAACGTCGGCGGACGCCTGATCGAGTGCTGCGACCCGCAGCGTACGGAAACCCGGTGCAACCGGATGCGCAGCGGCCGCCGGCGCCAGTCCGGCGTTGCCGTTCTTCACGCCATGCGCCTGATCGCGCAGCAGTGCGTTGAATGACCAGCGCCATCCGGGCGACAGCGCGTCGATTCGTAACGCACGCTCCAATTGCTCACGCGGATGATGCGGCGAGTACAACAGCGCGTTGATTTCGGCGACGCTTATCCGTTCCTGCGCTTCGCCAATCTTCACGATTTCGTCGCCAGCAGCGACGTCGCCCTCCTGCAGCACGCGCAGGTAGAACCCCGGCCTTCCGCTGGAAGTGAGCAACGCGGGCATGCGCGGCTCGTTCGTCCGGATACCGACCCGATAGCAGGTTACGCGCGGTTGCGTGACCTCGAACAGCGCGTCGCCGATCCGAAAGCGGTCGCCAATGCAGACATCGGAGTCGGGCAGGCCTTCGATCGTGAAGTTCTCGCCGAACTGCCCGTACGCGAAGTCGTTTCGTTCTAGTTGCTGCTGCCAGTGTCGATACGATTCGATCTGGTAGACGAATACCGCGCGCTGCTCGCCGCCGTGCCCGCCGAGGTCGCCCTGACCATCGCCGGCAAGATTCAGTCGGCCGGCCCGGCAGCGACCCTGCACAGGGGTCTTCCAGATGCCGGTGTAGACCGTGCGGCCTTTCCACTCGATGTTACGCGGCAATCCGACGTTTACCGATAGCAGTCTCGCCATGCTATTGAGTTTCCCATAAAACATGACAACCGATTCGATGCTGGCGCGTTATATCTCTAACGGATTGAATGGAGATACGCGCCATGGCAAAGAAGCCGTTGGACGAGG